>JBALWH010000064.1:0-19427 GCA_036960175.1 Motiliproteus sp.
GCTGATGGCCGCTTAACCTCTACTTTTGACGTCCGTTAAAAAGGGGAGGATTACCGTGTCAGTTATCGTTACACGGCTTCATTTAAGATGTGGAAATCCCGTTACAAGAACGTATATCACGTTGTAACGGGGGGCTTCTGGATCGAAGTACGGCACTAAATTCAAAGAGATTCAGGAAAATCCGCATGAACCCTTAATCAATCTTTACCGATTTATTGAGAAATATTATCCGGGTCAAATTATAGGTTTCTCAATACGGAGGAATGTGACGAGGATGTTTGGTAAGCACGAATAAATAGCCGGAACGCAGCTGAAAGCATTGAGTCAAATGTTAACAATGGCGGTTTTTCTGAGAAGCTGGAAGACATTGCAGATATGAAACACTTAGATGAATCTAATATTAAAGAATTTAGAAAAGAAGAAACGCTTTCTTTTATGTTAAAGGCATGGGCGGACCTATCAGAGGAGTTTCATAAATCTATATGCAGGCAAGCCATTGATCTAACAAAGAAGATTTAAGGATAAATAGTTAGAATTTACTGGAGACGCTTCCACCCCGTAGCTATGGGTATGGAAAGCCCAAGCATGAGTGATCTTTTTAGTGTTTCATATATTCGCTTCTGAGTATCTCAACCTCGGTAGACTTCTCTAAGAATCGAGAAATTCTGTATTGCCATAACCCTGTATTAGACATCATGTGGCTATATTGCTTTCCAGTTGACAGAAAGTTTATAGATAAAGATTCGCTGGATTTTGATGGGGGCGTGATTGTATCGATTAAGAATATATAAAATTTTCCAGGATATATCGATTCTGCAATGTAGTAATTCCCTATTTTAAAAAATATATAGGCATCATTTACATTGCTATCAGATAATTTATACAGATATTTACAATTTGATAGCTTGTTAAAAGCATCGGATCCGGCAAAAACCAAACAATCTTGAATTAAACCTTTGTTAAAGTAACATCTCCAGAAACTGTATCTTGATGCTTGTACAGATTTTAGAGGTTGTAACTTGGATGTTTCATTATTAGATATGTTAAAGAATTCAGTTATTGTTTTATCAAATCGTTTGTTTGCTTTGAATCTCAGTTCATTAATCCATTCGTTTCTTTTGCTATTATTGTTAATGCTCTTCATTTCTAGTTCATTTTTTATTTCATCTAGTCTTAAAGAGTTACCTACTGATATCAGTTTTTGAATAAGTGTTGTTTTCTTATTGAAGTCAGGCAAATGAACTGGAGGATTATCAGTCCAAACTTTATATAGGCTATGCATTGCGTATGCGTCTTGGCGTTTTATCAGCTCATTAAAAAACTGTGGCCATAGCGATGGGTAGCCAATGATTCCTTTATGTTTTCCGTTATTTGAATCAAGAAGTAGCCATGGGATTAGTCTGAACAGCTTAGGTGGTGCTAAAGTTAGTCGTTTTTGATCCACTAATGATGTGACTTTTTTAATCTCAGAGTCTCTGTCAAAAAATGAAGGTGTTGGGGCCCTGAAGAGTCGTTCTTTAACCGTGCTTGAAATATCAGCAATTGACGATTTCCCCTGTAAAGAAAATATAAGGGGTTTCATTGCTATAGAACTATGTGTCATTGGAAGTTACCGTCCAATGCCGCCTGAGTCTCAGTTACAGAGGGAGGGGTCATGATGAAGCGAAAATCAATCCTACGGTTTTCTGGGTCATTGGTCGGCTTTGTGTGTTCATGGCCTGGAACAGGTCTTCCTTCTCCATAACCACTAACACTAAATATTGGCTGCTGGTTGACGTTTAGCATACCTGACAGTCGGTCACTAGTTAGTACTAAATTCCTATATGTATAGACAGAACGTACCGCGGATAACGCCCAATTGTCCTTAAACCTCTGAGCTAAGCGCCCTCGTATAGGGACATTATCTGTGTGCCCTTCGATGAACACAGAATCTAATTTCCCTTTGGTCTCAGGAAGGCAATGCTTATTATCTGGTTGAATGGCTGCGTAGCAGGGAAGAATCTCAGCAAGAACCCCCCCAACAACCATGAGTCGTTGTCTTTGCTGATCACTTAGTCGGTCCGATCCTGTATCAAACCGTACAGCCTGCTCATCCAGCCTAAGCACTCCGTGTTCTTCATCAATCGTTACATCTACTTCCATTTGAGCAAGCATGCTTTGAACTCGGATTAGCATTGAAGCACGCATTGCGTTATTACCCTCAAGCTCACTTAGAATAGCTTCAAGGTTTTTTACTTTATCCTCATGCTCTTTGGAGGCGATTTGAAAATTAATAATAAAGATTGCCAGTGTTATGATGAAAACAAACATTAAGCCAGACATGATGTCAGAAACAGACATCATGTAGCTCCCGTCTTCAGGTGTGCTTAATAAATGTTTACTATCCATTAGGCTGAATTTCCGGAGCTTATAGGCAGTCGTGTTTTTTCTTGTATTTCATTTACGGCTTCAATTAAATGAGAGCTTATTTTAGAAGTGTGGTCGTCAAGTGATTTTATGTATATGTTTGTTTGCGCAGTATAGGACTTGAGTCCATCTTGTAAATTAACAAATGACCTTTCGATTGACTGATCTAGATTAGAAAATCTTTCCTCATGATTTTTCCAGTTTTTATCCATTAGAGCTTGAGAGTCATTAATTAATGCAAGGTTGTCGTTGCTTAAATTAAATGAACGCTCTATTTGTTTTGCTATTTTAGAGAAAGATTTGTTTGTTTCGATGCATTTGTCATTTGTCTCGCTAAGGTGGCTTGCCGTTGAATTTATATATTCAGCCGAAAATTTTAAATTATCCAGCAGCTCAATAGTACCTTTTTGAGAGCCTATCTGCTCATTTTGTCTAATGCTGAACTGCTTGTTAATTTCTTCTAACCGATTAAGGGTTTCAGGTATGCTTTGTATCGTAGTGCTAATTGAATTATTGCTGAGCTCAATGTTCTCTCTGAATATTCTCATTGAATCGTCAATTGAAGATGTCGTTTTTTCGACGAATTCAATGAGCTTTTCATTGATGGTACTTCCTAGGCTACAATAAAGTTCTTCAGTTACTATTTTGGCCGTATCGTTTATCTTTTTACTGTTTGATTCTGTGCTTGAGTTTATGGTTTTAATCATTGAATTGAAACAGTCTTTTATTCCGTTTAAACGAAGTTCTTCTTTGCTCTCAATGTTTTTATAATTAACAATGAGGGCTTCGTTGTTTGCTATTAACGCGTCCTCCATTTTTTGAACAGTTGCATGAGTAGAACTCTGAATTGTTTTGTGGTTTTCAGACAAGTTAGATAAGCTTTGATCTAGACGATCACTCATGCTCGCTATCATCTCGCCAAGTTTATTTAGTTCACTACCTGCAGATTCCGTCATGGCCTCACGAAATTCACGAGATACTCGAGTGATCGTTTCATCCGTTATTCGTTGTTGATCCAACTGAAAGGATGATAATACTTTTGTCTGGTACTGTATTGCTTCAAGCTTTAAATGGGCCAGTTTGTGTGAGTCTATATATTCAATTCTCTCATCAAGAAGACGAACAAAATCTTTTATGCATATCTCAATATTGTGAAATTTCGTCTTCTCTATTAATGAAAAGATCATCGATAATGAAAGTCCGCACACTGATGTAGTGAACGCCATCGCTGCTCCACTAAGAAGTGGTGACAAAGAATTCCTGGTTGTTTCTATGTTGTCTGAACTTAAACCTTCCGAGGCATTGAAAATGCCAATACATAGTCCAACAAAGGTAAATAGTAATCCAGCGCCGGCTAGCTTGTTTGGTAAGGATGTGTAACGTCTGATGTTCATTAAAGGTGATAATACATTTTCGAATGAAAAAACATTATCTAATGAAGATGTATTACGGGTTCTCGGAGGGATCTCTGGGGATAATGAAAAGTCAATGCCCGGGAATTGCATATTTCTAGAATATTTTTTCCAACAGTTTCTGAGGGTAATGTTTTTTGATATCTCTTCGTCAATTGAACTGTAGCGATCAATGAAAGTGGATCTTAGGTCTGGTCTCCATGTTTCTGCCGTACTAGGTTCATCTTCATCAATACGTTGCTTGGGTTTTATTGATTGGATAAAATTTATTGCGCTTTTAATATCATTACTGGCAAGCCTTATTTTTCTTGAAAAAACAAATGATGCTATCAAGAATATCAATAAAATAATTATGCATGGTATTAATACTGCTTCATATGTGCTCATTTTTCATCCAAATTGAGTCGTTATCATTATTAGCGTTTAATCTGGCTACGTCTTTGTTCTATAGCATTCGCAGATGGTGTTCTTTGGTTGTTAAGTTTCGAATCCTTGTTTGGCTTTATTCCAAGTTCTTTGCGTAACATCTTTTCACAATAATACTGCCATAGGTACGCGTGGTCGTGAATTTTATCGCAAGGCTCATTTTTAATTACTGCAAGTGATATGCTTGCGCTATTCAATAACATATCTGAGAATGAATGGTTCTTTCTGTAAAATCGAGCTTGGCTGCCGATTCCCCGGAACGTTTCAACTACTATCCATGAATCAAACTCGAATATACAAGCTTCGCTATTATTGCTATGAGAGTCATGCATTCGAACGTAACGTGATTCATTTAGGTTGAAATGTGATTCTAGAAGTTTGCATGACCTAGTAGGAAGCAGAAATCGTACCTGATGAAACCGGTCGCTATAATCAGACCAAAAGTCAATTCGGCGCTGTAAACTATTAGATTCCCTTTCTGATAGTGATGTATCTTTTGCAGTCCCTCGTAATGCTTTGAACACAAGCTTGACGTAATCAAAAGAGCTTACATTATAAAATAACCTTAGAGACTTTTTGGCAGGTGGGTTTAGTCGAAACCAAAGCGTATTTTTGGACTCAGGTAAACAGTATTCTCGAATCCAATGATCTAGCTTACCGCCTGCCTTCACCTGCTTTAAGCGAGTTAATAGCTGGTCTAACTGTTCAATTGTTTGAGACGCAGGGATTTCATCTTGGCAAGTTAACCACCATATCTCATCTTTTACTTCGGCATAATTCGGCATTGCTAATGCGGCAGACCGGAGGACTTGGTCTAGGTATTCAGGCTGATTTGGAAAACCTATTCGATTCAGTAGATCACTAGGAAGTAGGTTGTTACGTAAAGAGAGCCTTGCGCATTCCGTAAAATTTTCCTGCTGCAGAGCGGTTATCCATGCAACTCTCAGCTGATCAATCGTACTCAATGCTGTAGTCGCCTGAGTTGATAATGACGCAGCCACTACAGCAGGAAACCTTCCTGCTTTGGAGTCGTATAACTCTGCTATTCGACGTAATGAGAGGCCGAGAATTAAGGGGGCTCGAAATAGATGCTTCCAAATGAGAGTACTTGCAACGGTCTGTTCCGAGGAGCTTAGCTCATTAAACTCTTCATCCATACCAAACAAATGCATCCATTCAATTGAGCGAAGCCCTGTCGAATTAACAGCTGTTAACTTATGAATTAAGGCTTGTAGTGATAGGTCGTTCGAGAGCATGTCTAATGCCGCTTCTGCGTCGAACCCAGATGAACAACTTTTGTCAGTAACCAAGCTGACAGGTATTATTTTCGGAGGCATGAACCAGCTTCTTACTTCATCAACAGCAAAATACTTCACTGCACTTCCTTTGCATTTGCCGTTTTAATCATCTCGGTTAAGTCATGACTGAGGAATTCGAAACGAAACACGACTTTGCGAAATTGGCCTTCATTATCATTCCTTCTAGCATCTATATCTCCCCGCCCAGCAGCAAGAATTTTTCTGATAAATGCGCCTTTATAAGGGAATGTCATCGTATGGATGTATGCAACAACAGAGTAAGCTCTGTCTAAGCTCAGTTTCATAGCATTTTGCGAACTGCCTTCTCTATCAGAGTGTCCTTCGATAACGAGATACAGGACTTCGTCAGCGATATCTTGAGACTGAAAAATCACTTGGCTGTAGATAGGAATCAACTCATCTAAAAACCTCTTACCACTTGTCTTTAATCGAGCGCTACCTTTATTAAAAAGAACCGTTTCTGAAAGTGCGATAGCCCCTGTCTCTGCATTTACGGCAGAGCTTATATCGGCTTTCTCCAGGCCTTGTTGCAGGCCTTCGATAATAATTACTCGCTTAGATTTAGACTGCTCTGTTAATTCAAGAAGTTGAGCTAAGGACACGATGAGGAGCAGAGCAAAGACCATTAGTAGTCCTGACATAAGATCGCTGATCGAGAGCCATGCCCCCGACTCGTCTACATCGGTGTCTTCAGAACGAATATATCTTGTATTAAACATCTTCGAGTCAGCCTACTTAACAAGTTCTTGTTGGTACTCCTGCTCTTGTAACTCTTTTTCTTCAAGACGAGCTGTTACAAGCAAATCTGCAGCGTTTGCCAGTTGACTATGGATACGACCTGATGCTTTGTCAAAATCCTTAAAGAAGCCTTCAATGCTTTGATTTGCTCTAATAAAATAGCTATCCATAGCTTTTGGCATTGCCTCAACCATCATGCTGAATTTTTCTGAAGAGGCCGCATATTCTTTCTTCAGGTGAGCAACCTGGCGCCCCATTGTGGAAGCTGCATCTTGAAGCTCAGATAGCTTCGAGGCTTCATGTAAACCAACGGCCTTTGCAAGTCTTTCAATGCGTTCAGCAGAGGTCATCAAGTGCTCATATTGCCCCGTTAACTCCCCCAGTAGATTATTTCTCATCTTGTATTCTTGCTCGAACGTATCTTTAAATCGATCGACCACTTCCATCAGGTTGTTACGTTGCTGTCCAAGCGTGCTTTCAAGGGCTGAGTTTTGTTGCTCGAAGAAACAATTTAGGCTGTCTTGATAGTTTACCCGGAAGCGTTCGAGCTCCCTCTGGACGGTTTCTGACATAGTACTAACTCTAGAGTCAATGTCCCCCAGTCCACTTGCGAGGTCTTCACTGGCCTTTTTCATCAGCTCAGCTGCCTGCTTTCCAGTATTCACCAGTGTCGAATTTTGTAAATTAAATGCCTCTTGGGTTCCATCCACCCAACTTTGCAATCTCGCCTCCATACTAGAGAGCACTTCCTTCTCGCGTACTAGTCTCTTTTCCAGACCTGCATCAATGCCTTGTTGGAGTTGGGCAAAAGAATTAACGATATCGTCAGAGCTTTCCTGGAACGCGACTCTTTGTGCTTCCATTGATCGTGCACCGTGTTGCAAAACATCAGAGACTTTATCGGTAATTGAATTTAGAACATCGTTACTTTGGGTGGAAAAACGTTCCAGAGAACCATTCAATGAGGAAGCGAAGCTCTCGAGTTTTTCGAGAGTACCCTGTTCAAAGTTCTCAATGTTGGCGCTAGCTCTAGCTATCTCTGAAGCGGTTAGGTTCATGCTTTGGCTTACATCCGTGGACACTTGCACAAAATTTTCAATGACGACGTTGTTATTATAAACAGCTTCAGAAAGTCTTTTGACGGTTGCGCTACTGTTTGATATTTCTCTAGACATCGGCACAGCAATTTTTTCTTCTAGTGTATCTACTAGCGTTGTAATTATGTTTTTGTACTCAATTTCATGGTTAGTATTTACTAGCTCTAGCTGCTTGCTGATAGCTTCAAGTTTTTTCCCATTGTTTTTTTCTGCTTCAGAATTTTCAGCCAGAGAGGTGCTTAAAGGTTGAGTTACGACTTCAGCTAAGGTGGTGGCAAGTTGCTCAATCTGAATTGGTGCTTGGTTGGTTTGCAGCCTTTTTAGAGCATCGGATAGGCTTTGGATAGACTCACTTAAGTCAACCTTTGTTGAAACAGCATCAGCGTGCTGCTTTAGTAGCTCGGTAGGGTGTACTTCTAAAACGTACTTATTGAGTAAAGAGACCGATTGATGATACCTGCTACTTCCAACTCTGTTTGAAAAATATAAACAAACCATAAATAGGCCGGATGAGCCCATGCCCACGATAGAAGTAAAAAAGGCTGTTTTCATGCCGGCAAGTAAGTCGCCAGCCTGGCTTACCAATGCCGCTGCATTAGTTGAATCAATTGCTAGATTCGAAAGACCGAGAGCAATGCCTGTAAATGTACCGAGTATGCCTATTGTCGTTAAGAGCGCGGGGGCTGATTTAAGCGCTGCTTGGGAAGTCGTTGGTACTAGATATTCAACGGGATATTTTGACAGGGCCAAACCGCCATTGAAGCTCACAAAAGGTCGGTTAGTGTGATGCTCCAGAATCAAATGCTTCTTTGCCCATACTTGCTCTTTTTCGTCCAGGTCGTCTAGATAACAACCTTTGCTTTCTGCGATCTGTTTAGATGTTTCTTGCAACCACCTTAAATTCGAGCTGTATTGAAAGGCCTCTTTCCAAAGTCGAGCGAAGCTATAAAGAAATACCAGCATGATGGTGGCGTAGAACAACAACTCTATATCCATTAAGTCTTTACCGTCCCTGAACTGTTCTTAACTTTTAGGTGTGCTTTGCTATCAGCGATTGAATCTCGTGTTCATGTAAAATATCTTTTGCGATTCGAAGAGGTAAATGCTCGGCATCATTTTTTACCGTCCCATCACTGAGATGAACAGGGTGCTTTAAGCGTACGCTCAGTAGTACATCAACGGCAGTTGAGTTCTCTGTGTCTACTTTGATTGAGACTTTCTCGGAAAATTCGCGCAGTAACGTCGCTTGCCATGACGACTTTTGATCTCTTAACGACTTCGCTAACATGCTTTCTGCCCCAAAATCTTCCTGGGCAATTTTCCACGCCTTATTGAGCGTTACGATTCGCTCGACAATAGATTCAAAGCTGTAGTACATCATGTGTTTATGTTCTTATATTGCCTTGAACATTCAAGGCAACTACTAAAAAGAACATTACTTATAACACTCGCTCAATCAACTCACTAGTGTTTATAAAATCTGCCGTTAACCTACTTATTTACTATGGATTTGTTACAGCACTGCGTTTAATAATCTATTTGCTGGTTCCGCTAGCCCATTTCCCTAATGCTAATGCTAATGCTAATGTAAGAAAATCAGGTGTTAATCAGTCCTAGTGGCACCTATCGCCAAAACTAACGGAGAGTAACTATCGATATATAGCCTGGATAGGCGGTTACTAAGCCTTCTTAAGATGCAGACGTCATCTGCCCAGGGGTATTGATACTGTTATTAGAGGTCAGTCATCGTTGCTTTGTTGACCCTGCTTTTTTTGGAGAGTTTTTGTACGCAGGGAATGCGATACCCTCATCTTCCCTAGCTACAGTAAATTTTACTGTAGCTCTGATTACTTCCTAAATGAATCTGCCACTAGAACTAAGAAGCGGCGCGCAGGGACAATTAGCGGTACACATGGCCTATTTGTTTGCTCCAGCTTTAGATCGTATGAAGCTGATCAGTGATCAAAATAGTTTCTTTTGTAAAAACACAAAGGTAACTAAATATTATAACGACAAGGAGATGTTGTCATGCAGGTCACTAAGCCCCGTACCCCTAAAGATTGGTTAGCTCAGTTTCTTTCAAAGCGTGATCTTAATTTTCCCGATACTCGCTTCTTGTATCAATACCACACGACAGATGATGAGTATGACGGTTTGCGAGAGATTCTACGCAAATCCACAATTTTAGGCTTAGATAACTGTGCCCATATGAGCAAGTGGGATATGGCATTCGTACTGTTTGGCGCTGAATGGTATAAACGCCACTACCATGGGACATGGGCTTGGGAGCCACTCTTCGACGCCTTTGGCGCTGACGCGGAAGAACTTTCTGAAGCCGTGCGATCTCAATTGGTCAGGTCGGGGCTTAGGCGTTGGCATCATGAAGTGGATGTTGGTAATGGTTACAACGACTATCTAGGGTCCCTACAGCTTCAGGGGGGATTTCCCCTTAAGGTCATCGAAAATCCCAATGCTTCCCTCAGTCAATTATTTCAAAAACTAACTACCCGCTATATTGAACTTGGTGGAACCTATAGTGCGACAGAGCTGGCGTCGGAGTTTAAGCACCATTTACCTAAGGCTCTGCAAAAGCAGAGTTTTTATCGGGTGTTGGGGGAAATGGTCGAAAATGCAGCCAAATTACGGCAGCGCCATCACCTTGAAAAACATCCCGACCCTGTCGCCTTCCTTGATCAAGAACAGCCTGGGTGGAGGAACAGCTTCCCTCTTCCCTTGAATGCTAATCAAGGCGCTGCATTACTGAACGACCTGATTAAGAACATATCAAAGGCCAAACTGATACAGAAAAGTATCATTAGCGTTGAGCGAAGAATTAAGTCAACAGGAAGTGAAACGTTTTTGATTGCCCGCTTGGCGCTTCCTCATACCATTTTTAGCGAAGATTTTTTTGATAGCGACGATGCGGTTCCTGCGAAAGTAGAGCTCGTAATCATCGATAGTGCTGGTCAGGCCGTCGCGAAGTCGATTGCTTATCGAGGTCTTATGCAGGGAAAGGAAGTCTTACGGCCCACACATACTTGTTTTGAACTGACTGGTAGCCAAGCCACAACAGAGTTAAGACTTTTTGCGAGGCAGCTAGATCTTAAAAAAGAGATAAAACAAGGTCCTGTAGCAAGCCAATTAGACAATCAGCTCCCTTGGGTCTTTGTAGAGAAAGAGGGCGAATGGTGCCTTATAGGGCAAGGATCGGTTTCAACTCGTCAGAAAAAAGTCCGTGTACGCTTAACACAGGACTGCTCATATGAACCCGTGCCAAATAGCATCGTTCGGGCTCTAGACCTAACACTCAACTCCGGGGATCTTATTGAACTGACCGGCAGTCTCCCTGTGCAGCTGTCTACCGGAGGGGTTTGTCGCATTCGAACCCAAAGCAATCAAGATCAGTATGCCAGCTATTTTCTAAACGGTGAACGATCTTGGCTGGAAACCAATGCAGATGTTTTTTTAGGTCTACCTAGGATTGTCCGTCTCGACACTTCCACCACGGTGTCTGATATGCCGGTGAATTTGTGGATGCGGCCCACTAATAGTAAGGCACGATTTGAGCCGTTGCGGTGCGGGCTATTTGGTTTGACCGACCTTCAAATAAGAAAAGGCAACGATGAGGTCTTGGATAGTCGAAAGGTCATTTTGTTGCCTAGCGAATTCAAGCTTGAATTGACTCCTGGAAATAATCCTCCACGAGAGGGTGCTGTACTACTCAAGGGATTGGAAGGAGCGGAGGTCTCCGTTCAAGAAAACACGTGCAATGTACGACAGGAAATACGTGATGACATACTAACCATTTACACTAAAGCTACCGAAGGCATCCCAGCTAGTCTCACACTTACATTTCATTGGCCTGGCAGCCCTGCAAACGTCAATTTCAGAGTCCCTTATCCTGCAGAAGGAACCCAATTACGAGACCCTTCCGGCCACGTTGTGAGTAATACGCTATATCTCGATGCGTTAAGCGGGTACCGATTAACGCTATTTAATCCTACCCCTTCACGAGAGCGGCGCTTTGATATTTCGTTCGAACTCAGACGAACAAAAGCTGCTGACCGGAGTATTCAATTTAGTAAAACGATTGCAGTGACAGGAAGCTATCGTGACCTGCCTTTAGCTGATTTTGATGATTGGATACGGAAGCTTTTTGCAGCGTCTCCTGATCTGGATGCGTGCGTTCAACTTTGTGTAATTCATGGCGGAATAACGTTAAGAAGGCTGGAAATCAATCGTTATAATTTTGTTCTGGAACCGAACATTGCCTTGCAAGAAGTTCAGCTGCCCGATGCTCAACTTGCTCAGGCTAGCCTAGAAGAATTACAGGCAATTAGACCTGTGGCTCTGTCCATGGGTGAACCACAGCAGTCCCCCATAGATTTGCCACTTGCATCTATCGGAGGCCTCCCAACGGGAAGATGGCATGCAGGGGCGCCTTACGTGAAGCCTGGTCTCTGGTTAATTATGCCCAAGACTAACCAATCTGAAGCATTTCGCCCCTTGATATGGTTTCAAAGAAACGTGGGAGAGCAAACAAAACAGGATGTAGCGGGGCTAACACTTAGGCAGGCAATATTGATTCCTTGGGAAACTGAGAGAAACGACGCTGTTAAGGAAGTACTTTGCGAGCTTGCCATTAATTCAGAACATAAGGGTTGGCACTATGTTGACGAGCTCTGGCAAGCGTCCTCCCACCTTCCCCTATCTACGTTTGATCTTTGGCGATCATTTACTGGTACTCCTCAAGCGCTTGCTGCTTTAATTTGGAGACAGGATGTCTGTTTCGTTCATAAGCTACTGCAAGAACTTCCCGTTTTTCTTGAAACGATACCCTTGATGGATTGGCTCAGACTGGCGGAGAATCAGTTAGCTTCTTACTTGAGGTTGGAATTTCCGGTTGAAATAACGAATGACCTATTAGAAAAGCAGCTTGAGAAACTCGTACTAAAACATCCCGGGTTGGAGGCTGCCGCAAATTTTGTTCGAGGGGAGTTATTTGGAAATAAGCACTCCCGTCTACCAGAAGTTGCATTCAAAAGCATAGTGTCTGGGCGATATGACGATTTATATGCAAGGCACTTCGACGATTTGAATTGGCCGACGGCTTTGATACCTGTCTTGGAGCAGGCACTTAATAATATTGAAAATATTCGAAACTTGCTTCCTCCCATTAAAAACGGCTTTGAAAAGGCGATAGTCTATTTGCCAATAGCTGTTGCCGCACAGGCGACGGGAAAAGGGGAATGGTTGAACCCAGATGACCCTGTCAATCTGTTCCATGCGAATCTAACGAAACAGTTCGATGAGACATGGTTTGATCAGGCATATTTCTTAGCCTGTGCGCATTTCATTGAACAATAAAAGCAGGGAAAGGATATGACCGACTACTACAGCCAGCTTGTACCTCAATTAGTGAGACGGTCCAGCGAAGCAACTCTAAGCCTTCTTGGCATCACTCAGCCTGAGCTACGGCATTACCTTTCCAAACGTTTTAATGACGAACCTGGATCGGAGGACAGTTTTCTGGCTGACCCCCTATTCGAAGCTGTTTTTGGCTGGCAGCCAGCCGATAAAACAACTAAGCAGCTTTCAGGGCATTTACTTGAAGAGAAACTTATTAATGTGCTCGGTATCCCGAGGCCGTATGAGCATCAGTTAAAGTCTTGGCAGGCACTATTGGCAGATCAACCCAAGTCGGTGGTAGTGACCAGTGGCACGGGATCAGGTAAAACCGAGTGCTTTATGGTGCCCATCCTTAACGATCTAGCAAGAGAGGTGCGAGAGACTGGGCACACTCTGACCGGTGTTAGAGCGCTTTTTCTCTACCCGCTTAACGCACTGATCAATAGTCAGAGAGATCGACTTCGGGAGTGGACTGAAGCCTTTGAAGGAAAGATCCGTTTCTGCCTATATAACGGCAACACCAAGGAACGCGAAAGACCCCATACACAGCAACAAACACCTAATGAGGTACTGTCTCGGCGGATGCTAAGGGAATCTCCATCTCCCATATTGGTGACCAACGCAACCATGTTGGAATACATGCTTGTGCGATCGATCGATAAGCCAATATTAGAGAAATCCCAAGGGCAGCTACGTTGGATTGTTCTCGACGAAGCCCATACTTATATGGGGTCCCAAGCTGCGGAGTTGTCACTCCTACTGCGACGTGTAATGCATAGCTTTGATGTTACTCCTGCAGATGTTCGCTTTGTGGCCACCTCAGCCACGATCGGTGGCAACGAAGAAGCGGAGCAGAAATTAAGACGGTTTTTATCTTCTCTCTCCGGCGTTAAAGAAGAGCACATTTTAGTTTTTGGTGGTAAGCGTAATATTCCTGCGTTAACAGATTTTTCTCCGAAACCAGCCACCCTAAGGCAACTAGCCGATTTGCCGGATCTTGAAAGATATCATGCGCTTAGTGACCATCCGACAGCCCGTAACCTACGATCCATTCTCTCACAAAGTGGTGCTATGGCATTGAGCCAGATATCGGCGCAACTCTTCGAGGGATGCGACACCGACAATGCCAGACGGCAGGCTGAAACCTTGAAATGGCTGGATCTATGTTCTGGTACCATTTTGCCAAGCTTAAAAAATGTGCGGGAGGAAGTTCCTTTTTTACCATTGCGAGCTCACCTTTTCCATCAAGTTAGCGGCGGGTTATGGAGCTGTGCTGATCCAAAATGCACAGCTAAGGCGAAGACAGAGCTTGCCAATGGTGAATGGCCCTTTGGCAAGGTCTATACCCAGCAACGAAAGCATTGCGAGTGCGGTACTCCAGTCTATGAATTGGTTTTTTGCCAAGAGTGTAATACGCCCCACCTGAAGGCGAAAAGACAGCTGACAGACACCGAACAGCGACTCGTTCAGGTAGATCAAAATGACGTCGACGAATTCAGTTTGCAGCGGGAAGGCAGTGAAGATGATGAAGGCACAGAGGGGAGCGGCAGTCACCAGGCGGCGCAGATCTCTTCAGACGTCCAATATCTGAGCCCCATCTCTGATGGTGAGAAAATTATCACGTACCCCTTTAACCGCGAAAGCTCTTGTATCGGTGAAGGTGACTTTGAGATTCACCTCTGTGACCAAACTGCCCCTAGTTGTAGCCACTGTAACTTTGAAGGGTATGGTCAGGGGCAACCTTTTCGGCACACGCGTCTAGGCACCCCATTCTATATCGGAAATATTGTCCCTACGCTGCTGGAATACTGTCAGGACGATCAAAAAGAGCCGCTCTCTTTACCGCATCGCGGGCGGCGCCTGATAACTTTCACCGATAGCCGTCAAGGTACCGCCCGCATTGCAGCCAAGTTGCAACAAGATGCCGAGCGGATGCGCATGAGAGGCCTTGTTTTCGCCAAGGTACGACAAGAGCAACGCGGCGCAGACGTGTCGTCTCTCGTAGAGCAATTGGAAAAGCTGAAAAACAGTGAACAGCTGGTAGCTGGAATGCCCTCCGCGCTTGAAGCTATACGTGGGGCAATTGCGGATAAAGAGAAGGAAATCCTTCAGGTTCAAGGCGCGGGGCCTGTTACCTGGTCAGAGCTAGTAACCCGTCTTGCCTCTGAAGGCGACTTAAAAAGTCACATTCTTAATTATTATCGTGAGCAAGATACTGTTCTCTTTAATTCAGAAGGTCGAGAGCGAACTCTTGTTGAGCTGGGCTTAATTCGAGAGTTCGTGCGAAGGCCGAAACGCCAAAACAGCCTGGAAACCTTGGGGCTTGTCTCAGTTCAGTATCCGGGGTTGAGTGAAGTATCTGAGCTACCGACATGCTGGAGTAGCTTTAACCTGTTACCTGCTGATTGGCACGACTTCCTTAAGGTATGTTTGGATTTTTACGTACGAGATGGTGTTTTTTTTGATGTTCCCAACGATTGGATCCGTTGGTTTGGATCGCCGATTTCAAGTAAGCAGTTGCTGTCGCCCACGTCTGAAGAGAAAGCTGACAAAAAGAACATTAAATGGCCTCAGATTCATAAGGGGCGACAGCACAAATTGGTGCGCATTCTCTGTTATTCGCTGAATATCACCACCACAAACCCAATGCATCAAGACCAGATCAACAGCATTTTGCGTCAGGCATGGAAAGTGCTGCTTAAGGCCCGAATCTTAAAAAATATATCCGGTACGCGATTCCAGTTAAACAAGGATCAAATTGCTTTTTCTATCCCGAAAGAGGCCTGGGTCTGTCCTATAACCAATCGGTTGATCGATAGCACCTTCAAAGGGATTACCCCTTATTTGCCTCAATCGGCTACTTCGAAGACGGCCCTTTGTGAAAAAGTGCAGATGCCTCAATATCCTGACCAGCATGACTATGCATCAGAACGGGAGAAGTTGCTTTCGCTAAGAACGTGGCAACAGGCTGATGAACATGTCAGAGCTCTTCGGCTTCGTAGTGTTTGGAGTGACATTTGTGACAGAGTCGTTGAAGAAGGGGTTTTCTTCAGGTCAGTAGAACACTCTGCGCAGCAATCGGCACAAAAACTTCAGCATTATGAAAAATTGTTTAAAGAAGGAAAACTGAACGTACTGAACTGCTCTACCACAATGGAAATGGGAGTCGATATTGGAGGTATTTCAGTTGTTGCCAATAATAATGTTCCCCCACACCCCGCTAATTATTTGCAGCGAGCCGGTCGTGCTGGCCGCCGGGGGGAGACTCGCGCTTTAGCTTTAACAGTGTGTAAGCAAAACCCGCATGAAATGGAGGTGTTCCGAAACCCCGACTGGCCTTTTACAACGGCTATACCCGCCCCCTACATTACTCTTGAAAGCTCGCGCATCGTTCAGCGTCATGTGAATGCTATGATTTTGGGCCATTTCCTAAAAAGTGTGATCGAGGTGCAAGAGGAAGAAACCACTAGACTTAGTTGCGCGTGGTTCTTTTATCGAGAAGACGGCAGTCGAACACCTATAGAGACGATGGCGGATTTTCTTGATGCTACAGAACCAGACACCATGGAGCGACTATCTAAGGGTTTGAAATCTTTGGTGAGGGGGAGTGTTCTGGAAGGGTGGAGCGTCATCGCTTTAAAAGAGGCCTGCCTGGAACAACTGAGTGCTGCCAAAGTGAAATGGCTCGGTCGTTTTCTACGTATGAAAAAGGAGCTTGCGGGTGTTCCTGAGGATGGAGCTAGAGACCCTTACCTTAAACGGTTGCAATTTGATTTGGACCGCCAAGGTAAAGAGTATTTGTTGTCTGAGTTTGCTTCTGGTGGTTTCCTACCAGGTTATGGTTTTCCAACAGGAATCGCACAGTTTGACCCATACACAGTGAACGACTTTGTAAGGGAGCAACGTCAAAAGGATCAGCGTGAAGATAACCTCTACCGACGTACGGATAAACCTGGGCGTGACCTTTCTGTGGCCATTCGGGAATACGCGCCTGGCACTCAAATTGTTCTGGACGGATTAGTTTATCGTTCTTCTGGCATAGCATTAAACTGGCATGTGCCGGTAGCGGCGGGTGCAGAAGTTAAAGAAGCACAGAAGCTGGAAACCGCTTGGCGTTGCAGTCGTTGCGGAAGCATCGATTATGCAGGGACAGGAGAAAATTCAAGCTGTTGCTCAGATTGCGGAGCCTCCATATCACCAGACGAGCAGGTTGAGTTCCTTCAGCCTTCTGGGTTTGCTGTTGATTTCTACTCATCACCGTCCAATGACATTACAACCCAGCATTACATTAAACCCCAAGACCCCTGGATCAGCGCGCGAGGAGAAGTTAGAGCTCTGCCAAACCCAGAGCTTGGCTGTTATAAGGTCGATACAGAAGGGACGATATTTCACCATAGCGCAGGGGAGAATGGACACGGTTACGCAGTTTGTCTCGAATGTGGTCGTGCAGAATCGATGACTCAAACTGGGGGTTTTCCTAAATCACCTCCTCTGTCTCCAGATCTGCCTCATAAGAAACTACGTGGTAAACGGAGTAGTGGTAAAAAAGGTGATAATGCTTGGTGCGAAGGGCCAGAGCGTAATTTGATTAAACCAAATCTTCATTTGGGTTATAAGGAACATACAGATGTCTTCGAACTATACCTCAAGCGTCCCAATGAAAACGCTTATCTATTTGACAATTGGGACAACCGCCGATTAGTTCAGACCCTAGGTGTTGCGCTAAGGCAGGGATTGGCAGACTGCCTGGGAATCAATGCTGATGAGCTTGGTGTTAGCTTTAAACCTGTTCGCTTAGATGAACACCCAGTGTTAGCTCTCGTTATTTTTGATAACTGTGGTGGAGGCGCGGGGTTCTCTTCGCTGGCTCCTCAATATCTTCAAAAGATGTTCCAAAAGGCTCAGCATTATCTTCAATGCACTGCAGAATGTGAAAGCGCCTGCCAATCTTGCCTTCTGTCTAGTGACACCCGTCATAAAGCAGACCTACTGGATCGACACCTAGCTCTGAATTTTCTTCAAGCTAACTTTATCGATAGGTTGGCATTACCGAGTGACCTTAAGGTCTTTGGGGAAGACTCTCATTTCTGTGGAAGCTCTCTTTTTGAAGCGATTCGGCAGTATGCCAACAAGGCTGATACTTTGATCTTAAAAGCTTCTGGTGATTCAACGCTTTGGGATATTCCAAGCTCATCTTGGCGCTCACGCTCGATTGAGTGGTGCGAAGGGTTCAAAGAAGTTGTATTGCAGCTTACGCCAGAGGGGTTTGACCGCTTGGATGAGGTGCAACGCGAAGATCTGTATGCGCTTCTAACGCTCAATAAAAATACTCGTCTTGAGCTCGCCAGTACAGAAAACACACATTTTTTAGCACAAACTTACAGCGCAACGTCAACTCATAGCTGGGCGTCGAGTGAAGACATTGCAGCAAACCTCGATAAACACTGGGGTTTTTCCAAAGAAGGGATTCTCATTGAGTCTACCAGTGCTGAGAAATGGTCAGGACAACTGATTCCAAAAGAGGAACTCAGACCGAAAGTTGGCCCAGGAAATGTAGAAGTAGAAATTAGCAATCAATTAGACGGTCGTTTAAGCACGTTTGGAACTGGCTTTTGGGAGCAAGTTCTAGCTGCGCACAAACCTTTAAAAGATAGGCTTGATAATAAGTCCAGCCTAGTCGAACTCAGCTACTCTGATCGTTACTTGATGTCTCCATGCCACCTGTTGTTGCTTGCCGAATTAATCGATGGACTTAGAAGCATTCTTACAGAAGGCTGGGAAGTCTCCTGCTTTAAAATCCGCTCTGCATGTAACCAACATGATAGGAACCCCCGTATTCTATCTCATGATTGGAGTGATGATCAGCAACGTAAAGCGGTCATGGAGGCAATGTTTGAATATATAGGGCAAGACGCCCAAGTATCGTTAAAACCCAAAAATGAGATAAGCCATGGCCGCGTCCTTAGACTCAAATGGCTAGATGGAGTGGTTACCACTCTGAGGCTGGACCAGGGAGTCGGTTATTGGTACCTGCACAGGGATCATAATGTAGAGTTTGATTTTAGTCAGTCATCGGAAAATCAGGCTGAACAGTTAAGCAAAGTATCGGAAGTGGCAAGAATTTATGCTTGCTCTAGTGCGCCAACGCAAATTTTTATTAAAAATAGACCGTAAGGTTCTTTTAGTAATTTAATATTACCCGTTAGCATAAGAAGCGTGGGATGCATTGGAGCCGTTCGACTACTTTGATTCTGCCTCAGCCTGTAAACACATTTCCTTTCACCTGTTCGTGCATCGTCCTCTTGGATACGGTAAGTTCATGGATTGATTGTTGGATGCCTACTCATGGACAGAGGTACGAAGATGTTTAAGAAAGGAGAGTCCGCCACCCAAAAATGCCAGAGTGGGGGCTCGGTGAAGTGCTTGAGGATAGCTGCGGCGAAAAGGTAAAAGTCTTCTTCGTTGATGCCGGCTCAAAGTGTTCTGGTTGAATTCACCGTACCACTACAAATGACTGATTATTTGGAATTCGTGTTCCGAGTATAGATTGGAAATGGAGACTTCTAGAGCTCTGGCAATTAGTAGCACTTCTTTGTCGTTTATTCGTCTTACCTGAGCTT
>JBALWH010000005.1:0-207668 GCA_036960175.1 Motiliproteus sp.
GGCTAGACATCATTCAGCGCTTGCGTTCGGATTTGGGGCTCTATCTCAAGGAGCACAGTGATAAATCCTTACCGGCAGATCAGCAGCTACTGATCACGGCGTTTGAGAGTAGCTATCAAGCCAAACTGAAGCTGTACGAGGATGCCAAAGAGAGCCTCAATAAGCTGCAGGACAAACTGCAGCAACATGACGCTGAGATCAGTATAACTGAAGGTATTCTCGATGAGCGTGGAGGCAGTTGGGCAAGCTCTCGCCAAGAGGAGAAAGTGAAGGCCAATCAATTGCTGGCTGACAAAAAATCGCTGAGCGATCAAATTAGAGAGATGCTATCTGGTATAGCTCCGCTAACGCTTGCCAAAAAAGCATTAAGCGCTGTGCTTGAACAGTTAAAGGCCGAGCAGGATATCAAGCAGCAGCAGCTTCTAAAGACTGTTCTGGATCAGCAACTGGCTCAATTCACCCAAGCATTGAAGGCGCAACTGGGGGCAAGTCAGTCAGATGCCATCGATATCGCCGTACAAAAAACCTTCGCAACGACGCTTTCTAAAAATCCCGGTATCGAAGTTTTACATGATATTTCTGATACCGAATTTAATCGCATTCAGCATGTCATTGAGACGTTAATCCCTCAGCAAGAACAACTGCTAAAGGAAAAGATCGAACAGCTAAATGCAGTTGAAGATAAGCTAAGCCTTGCGTCAACGAATATAGACCGTGCGCCAGATGCCGTGTCACTCAAAGAAGAGTTGGAACTACTGGCTGAGCAGACTCGAGAAAAGGCCTATCTAGAGCAGCAAATAGAACAGCAACGAGATACCACCAAGCGCTACCTCCGCGAGTCGATCGACGTATTGCGAAAAATGCGTAAGCAAACCGAAGCCTATAGTCATTCGATCAATACAAACCAAGCATCGCAGCTAGCCGCTAACAGCCGCCAGCTACTGGTGGAGTTTGCTGATCGCACGACGAAAGCTAAGGTTCAGCAGCTAGAGCAGGAGTTTGTAAGAGCGTTCCAAAAACTGGCTCGTAAAGACGACATCAGTCTCGCGGCTAAGATTGATCCAAAAACCTTCAATGTCGAACTGACCGATACACACGGTCAGCGGATCAACAAGCAGCAGCTCTCCGCTGGAGAGAAGCAAATCTACGCAATAGCGATGTTGGAGGCCCTAGGTCGTACTTCTGGCCGCAACCTCCCCGTGATTATTGATACCCCCTTGGGGCGGCTCGATTCTAAGCATCGGAATAAACTCGTAGACAACTACTTCCCGACGGCGAGTCACCAAGTAATTATCCTGTCTACCGACACAGAGGTTGATGAGCACTTCTTCACCAGCTTACAGCCGCAAATTTCACACGCATACGAGATTTGCTACGACAGTGGACATCGTTGCTCCAGCCTACGAGAAGGCTATTTCTGGAAGCAATCAATGAAGGAGGCGAGCTAATGTTACCTAACCGCATGAACCTAACGAAGCTGACCGAAGATCGGTTAAAGCGCCTCAAGCAAAATACAGGAATAACGCCTAATGTTTCGTCTCGTATCGCTTTTTTTAGATCGCTCGAGAAGGGCTTTAATTACCGGGAAAATGGATTGAAACTGGATGGAACTCTGAACTTGGATAAGTTTACCTGGCTAGGCGATACCAGTGCGTACGTAGAGTTACTGCTGAAGCAGAAGTACCCCGAGTTGGACGATAAGCAGCTCGTCAAAGCCTGGGCGGCTCATGTGGATGATGGGATTGCTAGTATTCGGAACTTGAGAAGCTTGGGCGAGTTTGCCGCAGCATTATAGCTGCGGCAAATTATTTATATATTGGTAATTAAGGAACGATTGAATCTAATAACTTTCGATCAAAACCTTCTGGGATTGAAATCCACTCTTTATCTATTAGACCAAGTGAAAGATGAATAATAGCGATAGCAAAAGTTTTGTATTTGCTAATAATTTTTCCATTAATGAATATTATATCTTTAAAGTATTCTGATTCCATTGAGAAGTTTACATTGGATATTTTGTCTTTGAACGTATTAAGTTTATTTTCTTTTAAGCATGAAAGATAAACTGTAGACAAGATATCTAGCCCTATTGGTCGCATAAGGCAATTCTTATCAGCTAGCCGTAGTTTGGTGGTTAAATCCTGGTCGTTAAAACTGTTTTCAATTTCAGGAAATGTGTCAAACAAAACATCAAAAAAACAACATACATCTTTATAAACCAAATCGATTTCACTTTTGGTGTATTTTAAACTTTTCTTTTTTATCCTAAATTTAGATATTGTTCTACATACTTTTACAATTGATAGCAAATTAGTGAAGCTTTTTGACTCCTTTGCCGAGACAGGGGCTGTTTTAGATAAGCTAATAAGACCAGATGGAATTCTTTTATATTTAGAATAAATCCTTCTTGCAACGATATTTTCTATATCTTCTTCATCAATTATTGCTAGTTCTCCAGAGCTAACTCTCTGAGATTTTTTGTTTAAATCCGAGAAAAGCCGTCTTGTTCTAGGCTTTCCTAGTTCATCATCCTTGTGGGATACAAATATAACGGACACTTGTTCATTACTTTCATTTCCATCCCGAAATATTCTTTTTATGGCTTCTACTCTATGTTGCCCATCTATGGCAAATATCTCCTCTCGACCATCAAAAACCAATAGCCCCATTGATTTCTCAATAATTTCTTTTTGCTTATTATCTAAAATATCTACAGATGAAAAATCAAGGGTATTCCATTCAGGCACTGACTCAAAAACACCAAGGATAATAGAATTGAAAAACCTATCATCACTATCCTTTATGTACTTTACAATGCTAGATACATTGTTAGTTAACCCTCGTTGCAAGTAATCATCTAGATTAGGTGACTCTCTTATTTCCTGGCTTGTTGTTACCAGTTCATTAACTTGTTCAAAGCTCATCAGCGCAGGGTAATATACCCAAGAGCCAAATACACCTCTCAGACTAGGGAATACATTCATTATGTCACCTTACCAGCTTCTTCTGGATGATTTTATTTTAACTGGGAAATCTCGTTCATTTGCCCATGGATAATAAAAGCCATGCAAAGTTTTTTCTAGGTCGGAAAGATCAGAGGACTCTATATCAAGTACGCTATAATAAATATTGGTTTCATTATGGTAGTACTCTAGTGCAGTGTGTACCTTCTCCCTCTTGTCTATTCCTGAAATCCGTATATATTCTCTAAGTCGTTCTCTTATAGGCCTGCCAGACTCTCCTTCCCCTGCTATTCCAACATAAAATACATAAATAGGCGCCCCTATTATCTTGAACTCTGATTCCACAGCAAAAAGATAAACGCCTATTCCATTTCCTAGATTTTTATCAGATTTGAGATGTTTATCCAGTTCTGTGTACTTAACTTTGACCCAGTCAAATTCTATTTTCTTATCTTGTATCTCTTTACCGTACTCGCTCCACCATTTTGGAGCTACGGCAATGTTTCTGATTGCTAATTTCAAATATTCCTTATCCCTGGAGTTTGAAAAAATATCAAACCCGGGCCTAAGAAAATCCAATATATCGACTGTAGCCATATTATATTCCGAACACTGTTATCACTAAATTATCTCCCAAAATGCCAGATCTTTAATCTTACAAACTTTCTTGTCACCATCCACATACAGGCTATGATGTTTCTTTAACTCACGAATAGTTCTCATCAGTAGGTCCTGCTCTGATTTATCATCCTTGTTGAACAGCGACTTAATATCTTGGCTTTTGATCTGTGAAACGCGGTGAACCACCCAGCTAAGAATATAGGCGGAGTAGTCATTTTCTTTGGTCTTGAAGTGGGTGATGTCCTGTGTCGACAGGGTGATTCCAACCCCATACTCGCGCCCTTCCTTTAGGATCTTGCGTAAGCTGGGAAAATCTTGGGACATGAAGTTGTCGGCTTCATCCACCAGTATCATCTTGGTGATCTGGCGGAAGTCACCGCGTACTTCCGGCTTACCCTGCTTCTGCATCTGCGAGTAAAATAAGTCGAGAGTCAGCGCGACAACCAAATTTTGAACCTGTGGTGGGTAATCCGCTAGCTCGATCACGGTAATGCCATCAACAAGCTCATAGAGGCTTGTCATTTTTAAAGGATCTGTCTCAAAAATCTTAAAGCGTGCAAGCTTGGATAGAGCGGCATAGAGTGAATCTTCTTCGACTTTCTCCTGATCGAGGAACAAATCCCAAATATTTTCTATTGTTGGAGCAGGTTTGCCCCAAGTGCTTGAATCTTCTGGAAGAATTCCTGCGAGGTCATAAGCTTCCAAAATTAAATTCTCAAGCTGCAGTTGCTGCTTCTTTCCTAGGCTATATGCCTTAGCCATTGTCTCAGAGAAGCCGGCTGCAGTATGAATAGGTAGCATCGGTGTGCTACCAAATAAACTCAACGGATTGTAAGGCAGCTTAAACAGCTTAAACTTCTTACCATTAGTCGCACCTAAAAACTTATCGTCCACATAGTCTGATTTGTAATCAAAGATCAGCATGCCGATAGCTTTACTATCAATATTTTGATGCTGATTACGATAGAGCTGGGTGACTACCGACTTGGTGCACTGGGTTTTTCCCGTACCCATGGTGCCGATAATCCCTGAGTTGGTGTTCATAAACTTGGCGGTATTGGTTGGCTCCCAATATACCGGCGCTTGATGATTGATCTCATGGCCTATCAATATCTTCAGGTCTTCTTGCGGTGTAGATTCAACCTCCGTCGTCGTAACTACGGCTACTTCAGGTTCACGCTCAACCGGGACCACGATAACTGGTTCACTCTGGTTCGTCTCTGGTTCACTCTGGTTCGTCTCTGGTTCACTCTGGTTCGTCTCTGGCTCACTCTCTAGGTCAAACTCTAGGGTTGTCGACTCCGTTACAGCATTTAAGAAATATTCATCCTGAATCTTCGCCGCGGCTGTTGCGCTGTAATCTTGCCAAAGATCCATCAAAGGCGTTGAAATAGTCTTGGCCATGAAGCTCGACGGTACTTCAATTTTGAGGATGTTTTCGACCAGTACGGGCTTGGTCTCAAAGCACTTGTCATTCTCTAGGTTGGCAACAACAAAACCCTGCGGGTAACCCGCAATACCAGCCAAGGTGTAGTCGCCCTGCAGCCACCATTCTTTGTGAGATAGTAGCGGCGCAAAGTAATCATCGTGATAAATATCATATAGCTCGTACTTGTCGACTTGCATCAATGCTTGGCGTACAAATAAGCTGCGGAATAGGCCTGCAGCAAGATTGTCCCCGACGAGTAGATCGCTTAAATAACGCACCAGTTCTTTGGCTTGTTTAACCGCTTTTGCGGGGTTGTAACTGCTGCCTGTTTTAACCTCTAAGGGCAGCAGGTAAAGCTGTTCGTCTTTAAAACCGACGAATAGAACATCATCAGAAATTGGCCCCGACTTGAAGCCCTGTAACCGTCTAGAGAACTCCGACTCAGACATGTTGAGGCCAATATTACCGGAGACACGCACCATTTCAGCCGCTGACATCGGCACCCAGGTAATATCCGACTTGGCCAGCAAGCAACTGATTAATTTATAGGCAGCTAGTATTCCCTTGCGCTCTTTGCGAATTTCGTCGCGATCAGTAATCATCTTCAACAGCCATTCACCATTGAAGGCGTTGAACTCAGTGACTGAGCCGCCTCCATCCTTCTCAAGGACCTTGTCGTAAAGGGCCGACTGACGCGTCACGGTAATTGCATCGTAACCGGCGGAACTGGTGTACTGGTCCGAGTAGTGGATCAACAGGGTGTCGCCACCGTTATCAAAGAAATCGAGCGTTACCTTAGGATCAATGACCGTTGTCCAAATAGAGCTATCATAGGAACGATCCAACAAGCTTTTAAACTTGTCATCAACAGCCAAGGCAATGGCGCTATTTTCACTATATGTTTTCGTCTTGCTTCGTGCGGGCTTAATCAAGCGATTCAGTAGCAGCGCAATATCGATGACGTTGCTGCCTGCATACTCTAGATCCTTAAGACCAAAGCCCGTAATGTAATTGTTGCCTTCGTTGCTGGATGCTTCTCCATTGATCAGCCCGTGACAGCTAATACCGCTCAGCTTTTCCTTAGGGTTGACGTCATCAATCACCGTGATTTTCTGATTGTTTCGAAAGAAACTAAGGTGGGCGTAAGCCTGCTCTTGTGTATCGCCATGAGTGTATTTGCTGTATGTCACTCGGGTACGCATTAAGTCGACAATAGTGTCGGCGTGATCTTTTGCTTTACCCTTGTTCAGACCATAAACCTGTTTGATATTTTCGTAACTGGCCATCTCAGAAAATTGGTCAAACTCACTGGGTTCAAGCTTGTCGTCATAGAGGTTGACGTGAATATCAAAGCTTTTTGTACGCTGCTTGATGATGTGTTCGACGATGCCCAGAAACAACTCGTGGTTGTCATAATTGTTTATGCTGTTAATAATTAGCGTTGGACGCGCACTGCTTTCCTTGCGGTTAAACAGACACGAGAATGCCGAACTAAACTCTGAAATTTTATCGCGCACTAGCTTCGTCACGTAGCTATAGCTGGTCTCTTGATACGGCACGCAGTGCAGCCAGAAACAGTTATCTTCAACGGCTTTTACGTAAGAGAACTCATGCTGAGGATCATAAACATAAGGAAGTAAGCCTTGCGGGTTAAGGCGATTTAAGGTGACTTTCGGCAAGCTGATAAAGCTAACGTCACCCTCCGTTGTCGCCCGCTCAACCAAGTTTAGGTAGTAGGCGAGGATTAAGGGATGGAAAGGCGTTAGCCATTCACTGGCCTCAATACTGCCGCCTCCATCATGCTTATACAGGCCGATCTGCAAGATAGTTTTGTCCGCTTCATTGAGCGTTTTGTTCTGTTCAATCCCAGCCAAGTAACAGTGATAGGCACTCACGACAGCCTTAACCAATACTTGGTATTCAGGCCCCCAACCACATAGCGATGGCAGGGTTTTGTTGTCTACGAAATAAGTAAAAAGCGCTTGGTAGGCAGCCGTCAATTCGGGGGCAATGTCGGCAATATCTTCAAGGCTTAGACTTGTCTGTTTACCAAAACTATAAAGTAATGAGCTGTCGACCCAAGTCGCTTCACGATTCAGTAACTCGAGTGCGGGCTTGTCGTTCTTAAGCTCTTTATGTTCGACATATACGCGTTGCTTGGAACGATTAAAAACGCCAAAAAGTCGATCGCTGAACAAACGTTTGCTGCGACTTTGATCAAAGATAAGCGGTAAGACTAGTGTCTCCGTAGCGGCAGCACCTTCAATATCAAAATTAAGCTCAGCCACATCATTACAAACGGTAAAACTGACACGCTCGACTTCGTTGGCAAGTGCTTCGTAATCGATAATTTCATGCTCCGTGACATCGAAGCGCTGATCAACATCATCAAGAGGGGTTCGTTGTGGACCGCCTGAGAGTGAGACAGATAGTTCACTTTCTTGTGTCTGCAAACTCACGACCTGCTTTGCTGGGTTGATCAAAAAACAGTTTTCAAGTGCTTGGGTATTGAACCAACCTTGCTTAACCACCAAACACTTAAACTTAAATTTCTCGGAAGTCTTTGGACGGTTCAGAGAGAGCATGAAATACAGAGGTTTATCAGTAATGGCTGCGGTTAACGTCAAATTGGCGTTAACATGACCTCCGCTGAGCTGAATGTCTTTGCTGCTGATGGTGTTTGTTTTTTCGGTAAATTTAATTTCATCCCTGTTGATTTTACTGCCGCTAAAATCGAGGCTTAAATCGAAGTCGTCACGGCCAGCATCAACTTCTAGCAAGATATGGCGTTCACGTTGAGCGGATGCCGCTTCACTTTTAGTACGCACTACAATCTTGGCTGAGGCAGAACTCTCGTTAGAAATCACCAATATCTGCTGGCGATTACGTTCTTGTTCTTTGCTGTATTCATCAAAGCTAACCATCTTCCAGCTATCGGGTTGGTCTTGATCAAAGTGTTTGGTTATAAAGCTGTCGCTGAAATCTGGCAGATGGTCGGATAATTGGTCTGAATAGTGCTCTACCACATCTGAGATCTGGTCAAACAGGGCTTTGTTCTGATCGAGCCGCTTACGAACCTGCTCTTTTTCGTTATCTGTTGGCTCAGCACCACCGCACATACTCAAAATGGCAGGGTCTTCTAAAAGGTCTATCTCGTGGAACCGAATATCACCGTCGGCAATCGCTTCGTGCAGTGACTCAAAACCAAACATGCTGCCTTTGTCTTCGGTGATCAGGTCGTACTGGTAATCCAGTAGGATCTTAGAGACCTCTCTCCCCTCTAAGGCATCTTTATCGTCGATAAGATCAGCCAAGGATTCTTTGATTTTCGCAGGGGAAAAAACACTGCCTTCAGCAGTAACATCTTCCGCACTGTTGATCAGGGTATCGAGCAAACTGTTATGGATAATTAGGAGCGCAGTGCCTGCAAAGTCACCCTGTTGTGAAGCCACGACATCGCGCAAGAAGGAGATGAAATTTTCGGTGTAACCCGTTTCGCTGCCATCTCGGTGAATAACGGGGATTAACTTAAGACCAGCACAATCAATATAAGTCAGAGCTGTGTTCTTAACAGTTAAAGTACCCAATCCGTTCTGGGAATGAGTAAAGGCGTGGTAGAGCTTCCTACTTTTCTCAACATCTGGCGACTTAAACTGATAGCGGTATCCGGCTTGAACATAGCCTTCGGCAAGTTTCAGGAAGTGCGGGACAATAAATTCTTCAAAGAATTTTACGGACATAAATGGCGTCTCCACTATCGCTCATACGCTCCACATTACCGACACGCTCGTAAAAACGAATGAGTGCCTGCTGACTTTGTTTGTCAAAATAAATTCCACGCGACTTGAATTCAGTCAACAGCTCGTGGAAACGTAGCTTGTCCTTGCTGCCAATGGCGATATTGGTGATCAAAGCTATATAGTCTTGGTTCATCACCAAAACTTTACCGACTTGACCGCGCGCTTTAACAAAGGTGCTACATAGCTCATCTTCGGTAGCCTTAATGAATTTTCCCTGTGCTGCGGAGCGTGTCGTGCCTTTATCAAACTGCTTAACAGCAAGTTCTAATAGAGCTTTGAGCCAGTAGCGCGGCTCAGTGTTTTCTTTATCGTAAGGGAAGTGAAAGGGATGACTTTCATTGCGGTCTGCGGCAAATTTTTCAGCATAATCTCTAAGTTTATAGCTGTCGCTATCCGTCAAGCTCTGCGCCAATTGCCACAGAGGTAAGCGATGCTCGTTACCCTCTTTACTGATCTCTTGCAGGCCTTCTGACATGGATAAGTACGGAAAGATATTAACCAGTAGGCGGGATACCGTTTGATGGCCATTGCGTACCAAATCAGTTCGCTCACGGCTTGCCGTCTCGTTCTCCATAATGAAATACAGCGGCTTCGCAGTGGGCTCACAGTCCAGTCCTTTAATATTCAACGCTAGCTGTGCGGTATAGAGGTAGCCGTATAGTTTGAGTAGATTCTGTAGCTGATCGATCAAGTACTTAGGGTGGCCGGCCAAAAGCTGTAGGTCAGCTCGGAAACGCTCCGTCAAAAATGGCAGGTAAGCCTTCTCATTGACGCCTTTAGACAGGATTCTCTTGCCGCCGTTGAAATCTGACAGAATCTCCTCTGATCGTAACGATTCAACCACCTGTCGTTCTAGGAAGTTGCTGTCTTCCTCGGCGGGTTTATCGATATAGAGACCTCGCATCAAGCTAGAAAACATATCAGCTAGCCGATGCTGAGGAGAGTTACCTGTCAGAGGTGCCAATTTAAACAACAAGGCTTCTGGCGTGACGCTATAAACCGCGTCATCGGCAAAGTACATCTCTTCGAGGTAGGCCCACAGTTCAGCTTCATCTAAACGCTCTTCAAAGTCAGCCTGACATATTTTACGGAAGGCATTAATGGCTGATAATTCTTTGTTTGCGTGATCCCCTGAAAGGCTTTTAGTGAATTTTGTACTTAGTTGCTTACGGTAAAGATTTCTTACCACAACCGCCTTAGCGACTCCCCAGTCAAAATCACCTTCGTTGTTACCTGTTCGGGCAGGGAAATAGCTGTTTAGTACGTTGTTGCCTGGCTTTAGCGTAACTTTCAGTATCGACATAATTACAACCCGCTCACTCGAATATCACCATCAGGATGGGCTTTGACTTTGACACGCAGGCCATCCCGATAGAGGTAAAGTACGTCTGTATTGCCCACTTTAGAGGTGATACGGGTAACTAGCTCGTCCAGTAAGACAACGCTATTTTTGTCATGCTTGTTGGGGCGATAACCCGCGACGACATCCAGCATTAATGACAGAAAGTTTACATTTACAGGCAGGGGTTCCAGCGCATTGTCATTAACTGACAAGTAGAGATGAAAGGCATGAATATCCTTACAAACATCGGCCTCAATAGCCTTGTAGCAAACACTTAACTCAATCTCAGATGCAAGGTCACAGGAGCCATGCGAGGATAGATAAAATTCATCTTTAGTTAGATACGGGGCGTTGCGGTTGGCATAGCGGCCAGTGGCAGCAAAAACGACATCATCATAGAAACGTCGTAGTCTTTTTTTCTCTTCTTTATCACCGGCGTAATTTTTATGTAGAGCCCAGATTTCCCGGTAGAGACGCTCACCCTCTTCATGAAACGAAGACTTAAACTGCTTGTGGTAGTTATGCTCAAGTACCGTTCTTTTTAGTAGATAAAACAGACGGGTGGCAGAGTTAGCCTGCAGCTTGCTCAAAACGGAATACTTTACTTTAATTTCATCAATGAATAGCTGGTACTGGGCGTCTTCTATATCTAGCGTACGATTTAAAATGAACCGGTCGATGTCGTGATCGCGGATTACGCTAGGATCAAACGCCACCATAGCCTTTAGTAGCTCGTTATCGCCACCATTGAACAAGTTATCAAACAGGTACCCAGGACCTGTCAGGATGCAGTAGATAAAGTCGAGCAGCATTCGCGCTGTAACAAACTGATCTTGCCGAATACGAGCGTTCAGTAGCAGTTCGACCACAACCTTCTGCACCGAACGGTCTCGCAGTAAGGTAAAGTTAGCAATCAGCTTTTTATCCTGATTTGTTGCTAGCGCCTGATTAAAGTAATCCCGAAATTTGTTGTTTTGATCATCTCTGACCACTCGGTCCAATAATCCACTGAAAAAAGCCGATGAAACCTCTGCACCTTCGATCTTAAACTTAGGGAAGGCTTCAAAGTCGAGGAAGGTGAAACGACCGGTTGACTGCTGATTGTCTAAGAACTGTAAGATGGCGTCTTTGACAGCTTGGTGCTTTCCATCTCCCTCACGTTCAAAGTTAGCCAGCATGCCAATATTGATGCCGATAACTAGCGGTCTACGGCTGGATATTTGCTGGGTAAAACGATCATTGAGGGTGTCTATCGCGGTATGGGAAGGGTCAAAACTATGGGTGGCATCTAGATGGAAATCGACCGCCTCATCGTATTTTTCACTGTAACGAGTCAGAATCTCAGACTTACCGTCACCGCTACTACCACAAAGAAAAATGACGTCATTTTCTTGGATGCGATCTAACTTATCCTTAAAGGCTGTCTCTATCTCGGTTTTAACATAGAGATAGTTTTTGATAGCCCGGAGTTCAGGATCGACAATCTCCCCGGCTGTTGTTACAGCATAAGGCGACGACTTCGATAAAACGGCAAGAGCCTTCCTTAGATCCATATCAGCGTCCATACATAATGTCACGAGACCCTCAGGACAGCCGTGCAAAATGTCATGGGGCGTTACTTACGATAATGCACATTATCATACATTTAAAACAGCCTTAAGGTCATTTTAGAGCTGGCGTACTGAAGAGTTTAAAAAGGGTGGGCACAATTTGGGCACAGAAGCATTTCGACACCCAAAAACGGTTATGAGCCCGACCAGCTATCAATAGCATCCCCTTTTAGCTACTAATTTCCGGGAAGATTGCCGGTGAAGTAAAAGTAAAACAAAGATTTGTGATTAATTAAATCATCTTGATCAACCTAATTCCTGAAGCTTATCAGTAGCTTTCTGGTGACTTCTGCTGGAACACCTATACCAAGACGCCAAACCGCTCGCCCCTCTTCAAGGAGGCTGAAAATCACGCTTGTACCTGTTTCACGATCTAGGGAAATGGGATGGACTCCCCAAAAGCATGCCTTCCGCAGAGTGTCTCATTATGAGACACCTTTTTTTTCTGGCTGGGGGGGGGTGGTGCAGCCACACCACTTTTTGCACTCCTCTGAATAATTACCCCTAGCGAATTATCAGGTCTCGTAATTGAGGTCGAATTAGCGGTTAACTACTCGAATCTGTTCCTTTTCCTGCGTCTGTATGCCGATTTCCCGACATATAGACGCACTGATCCTACGTTCTGACCATCTGACTCACTCTAACGATATTCGCAAGAGCAAATAACATCGCTAGCTTGCTGTCATTTTTAGCCATGCCTCGATAACGTGCTTTGGTGAATCCAAATTGGCATTTAATGATCCGGAAGGGATGCTCGACCTTGGCTCGAAACGTGCTAGACCCCTTTGTGCCATGTTTAATGATGAGGCATATGAACAGGCTCAGACAAACCGCTCTCGGCAGCTCAACCCCAAAGACCCCGCGTACCACAAGACACGTGAATCAAGCTTTAGGCAAACATCAAAGCCTATCATTAAGAATAAAAAACCTTAGACTATTAGCAATCGAAAGTTGCAGTTAAAACCGCCAACCCGGCTATGGCATCTGTAGCCGGGTTCTTATCATTTCATACAGTCCAGACATATCATCTGTGCAATACCTGCGCATTATGGCATACCCACCTCTGACCACCCTGAGGGCTTTTGTAACCAACCAGAACAATCGCCGCGAGGGGTAATGGAGCGGACTCACTTACTAAGTAACTAGCCCCAGTTTTTTTAGCCTGTCGATACCTTCACGCACACCGATACCCTCATGGTAATCAACGATATTTCCTTCGATATGCTCTGGGGCATTGCTCTTTATTTTGGCCTTCTTATAGTGTGTTTCGATCACCTGTATTGAAGTACCACAATGTTCAGAAATGTCATTGTGATTAATTCCATGTGCCAGTTGATTATTAATGTAGGTATGACGACAGCTATAGGATTTATATTTGTCGTAGTGCAGTTTATCCCCAACATAACCTAGATACTGTTCTTGGCTAAAAATACGATCATATGAGGGAAATGCATTGTTCACATAGCTGAAAAAAACATGTTTTTCAGGATATTTTTTTATCAAGTAATCGATACGCTCAGGGGTCAGAAACCCATTCAATTCTTTTGCTGCATATTCAATAGATTTAATAGCGGTGGCATCTACAGCAATATCCCGATACTTCACGCCTTTTTTTTGAGTTTTTCCTTTATGGAGCCTTATTATGTAGAAGTGACTGCCACTAGCTTTATCAATATGCTTCGATATATCTTTAAACTTTATTCCTCGCGGCTCCTCACCTGGCCTAACACCAGTTGATAACACAAAACTGAAGTAGTGCTGGAATGCTCTTCGATAATGCTTTGTCTTTTCTTTACGGCTACTTTCAACAAATGCAGAATAATTATCTTTTATGACGTGTAAGTCATGTTCAGAGAAGGGTTCCACCCTGTAGTCAGGGTCCTTGATTGCCACTTCCTTCGGAAATTCAGGGACTAAAACAGAACCAACCAACCTTTTCTTAACTGCATAATCAAACACCTTCTTTATGCTAGTTTTTTGCATCGTGATGCGAGATTTTGATCTAACCGATGTTTGATCAAAATACTCGATAAGCATAGGGTAATCGACGTTCTTGATATTTACATCGCCGAAGTACTCGATAATGTGGTTATTCAGCAGGGAGATGTAATCCACGTAAGTGGTATTCGTATTACTAGGGTCATCAACAACAGCTTGCATTTCGGAGATAGCTTTACGTGCGATGGATCTAAAAGACAGGTCCGTTCCTGTCTCGATAGAGTAGCCAGCCTCCACCTTCCCGATAAGTTTGAATCGCTCTTCGATGGCTTTGATTCTTGCTTCTTCGAGAGAAGCTTTTCCGGTAGAAAACCTCTTTTCTGTCTTCTCACCATCCTTATCGATGACAACTCTTGCAGACCAATTTCTGGTCTTATCTGTTTGCCGAAATAAAGAAAGCGACCCATCGACTTTAACTCTTTCGGTTTTCTTTTCGTTTTCAGCATTCGCTGACTCATAAGCCGAGGAGTTTTCTAGCACGCCTATCTTTCGCAGCATGGTGTCATACTGCTCATGAGGCATATCGATGATGTAACGGATGAAAGACTGCTTGTCCATAAACGCAATTCCTTTGCATGAATATGTAGACAGATATGTAGAGCTCATGAAAATACCCTCTAAACACTTGAATGTAAAGAAAGTATTATAGAGGGATCAGATTCAAAATCCGTTGCCGAAAGGCGTGGCGGTTCGAGTCCGCCCACTGGTACCACTCTTTAAGACTCTCCCCCATCAATCCATTGTTTGTTGGGGATCGCGACATAAAGGCGCTTTTTCGAAGCGTTATCGCAACAATCAAACAAATCCTATCTAGGCAAAACCATAGACACACCCGGTCTATCTACGGTTCCGTCTGTGCGGTTTCTGTGCGTCACGGTATCCGACTAGATCCAACGATATCCAAGATGGCTGACCTCAGGCCAGCATCAAAGACGAAACTAACCACTCTGATTTACGGGATTAGCCCGGCCCCCCCCTCATTGCATATCCAGATAATCAAAGCGACCAAGCCGCAAGAGGTCTTCTCTGGCACGTTCTGCAGCTTCACGAGTTTGAGCCTCTTCAGCGTTCAGCCCAGCCCTTAGAATAGGTTTGGCTTCGTCTGCTGATAAGTACATCTGGGTATCTTGGTCCATGGTACCTGTGATTTTTGCAAAGCATTCAATGACTAATGACAAGTGATCCGGAAACATTTTGTTTAAGGCCCTCATCTCCAGGGAAAGACCGGCATTCTTCTCACGTCCATAATCGAGAATCATCGCATAAGAACGTAAACGCCACTCAGAATCCAGGCACTCAGCTTCAAGCCAGAAGGTAAACTTCTGAAGTTCCAGCGGTTCAGCGGTTTCAAAACGCCAATCAAAATAGGCAATTGCGCGATCGACCAGCGCTTTATCTAGGTGGTTACCGCTGTTTCTCAGTGAACGGCCAGCATGGTCGAATAGCTGAGCCCAATGCTCACGGTCATTGCGAGTCTTGTCATAGAAACGCGCCAGCAGACTCTCTTCACCCGTCAGAGGAAAAACTTCCCAAAGGTAGTAGGTAAAAAGGTGCTGGCCTAGCATGTCGACAAGCTCACGGTCCTCAGCTTTCTCGATCGTCTGATCATCTAGACGCTCAAGTAAATATTCGAACTCTCCCTGCAGAATTTCAAACACCACCTTAGCCGGTCGGTTGAAGCGGATATAACTACCAAAAACATCCTGCCAAACAGGCACATTATCTTTAGGGAACAGTGTTCCTAGTTGATCAATGCACCAATCCCGATTTAGAACGCATAGGTTTCCGAATTGCCTTCCCAGTAACGCATACTCAGGCCTAGTCAAAGGTACTTCGGCATCCCTGCCCATGCGATTAGAGAGAATGCTTGTCACTTCTGGAACGGTATCTTCTGGCAGGTAGCGGCGAATCCAGAAACCAAAATAAACAAGGGATTCGAGTGCCCGGCTGCGTGTGTTGTTGATGGCTTCAGTGATTGGATCATCATGACTCGGTAGCACCGGCCTGCTGTGATCTAGCCGCCAGTCAAACTGGCTACACACTTGTTGAAGCAGATTGGAGATACTATCCCTTGCAGTAATTGGAGTATCAGTATCCTTACTCAAGGATGCGTCGATAAAATCAACCACTGCACGTCGTGAATTCCCCCAGTCCGGATGCTCACTAGATTCAACTCCCAGTTCGGACTGGTCTTCAATCCTAGCTGAGTCTGGATGCGATAAGACCCACCCACAAAATTCGCTCCAGATGCCCAGCCTGTCGAAATCCCCTTCCTTGATGAGCTCCTGCATAGCGTTAAGCATGGAGACTACATAGATCGGTCGTTCAATTCTGTCTCGCTGCGCCATCCAGAAAGCTAAGCGCTTTTCATCTGAGATAATTCTCTCTTTGAACAGTGACTGAAAAACGCCAGCAAGCGCGGATATATTGATCTCAACCAACCAGTTGTCCTGATCTCGATGCTCATCGTTCCAGTCATTCAGATAGATCAGAAGCTCCTCGTCCATGAAACTTTCGAGGTCTTCTGCCGACTTTGGACTGCGATAGCTGACTGCACCGCTACGCCCCGAACTATAGGGCGAATAGCTGTCATCGCTAACGTCTTCTGCTTGCGCTTCACTCACCAGTTGATCGAAATAATCCCGATATTTTCCGTCTAGTAATGCGGAAAACGGGCGAAGCTGCATGCGGTGGAAATAGTGCTGACGTTGCTGAAAGCCCTCATCACTGTAACGCTCTCCCATCCATTCGCGAAAATCCTCTTGCGAGGGTCCGTTAATAATGGCATCAAAAATCTCAGAACATTCGCCGTTGCTGAGTATATGGTGGCCGAATTGCTCACTGGCCTTACGGATCATCAATTGGAATTCGTAATGGTGCTCCCTCTTTGAATAGTCATCATGTCCCAGGATAAACTCACGTATCCACGGCAGGGTTTGGTCGTTAGGGTGCAATGAGTAAAGATACTGACGCAGGCGTTTGAATACCTTCCAGTGCTGGTTTCGTAATACTCGGTCTAGCGCCCCCGCTGATTCCGGGGCCTTGTTGTATACCTGTTCGCAGGCATAGGTCAGTGTATGAACTAGGGCTTCTTTGGCGTCCTGGTAGTCGCGATCTGACTTGTCCAACCTGCGGCACCATATTTCCGAATAGTCCTCATCCCTTTGTCTGTCGAGTTCTTCCGGGTGCGTTTTCATTCGGATCATGCTTGCAACCGCGTCAATCAAAACACAGGAAACCCGGTAGGGGTCACTCTCTGCTAAGGGACGAACTCCTTCTTCAAGGAGCTGTTCATATTCCCATTGGTCAAAGCGGGGGGAGGGTTCCAGCAAGGTTCTTGGAGCGCTGGCCTCCTTTTTTCGAAGCTGCTGCTTTTCCAGCGTTCTTGGGTCCTCCTGAAACGGGATAAGCTTTTTTACTATCTCAAGCGCTTCGTCTATATTTCCTTGGATTGCCCAATGTTGGATTAACTCTGGATAACGGTGCGCCAGGAACTGATGCTCAAGCTCGGTATACTCAACTATTTTGGGGAGTAGTCTTACAGAATCTTGCCCCTTTAATTTAAGCGCTATCGTGAGTATATCTTCGTAAACTCTAGGGTTATCTGTTTTTGGTAGAGCAAGCAATATTTCAGTTATATGGCCTGCAGCATCCCCTGCTACTGTCACCAAAAAAGCTAGCTCAGGCCAATGCGGATGTTGTACATAGCCGTCAGAAAGCTGCTTCACCCCCGGAGGATTACTAAAATAGCCACGCCGCTCCAATGGACCTATCCAGAGGGGGTTATTGAGCCTAGAAAAAAAATACTGCCGATCCGTCTCTTTTTTAACAGACGACAGAACTTTATCTATCATCTCATTAGTTGGTTGCGTCCAGGATTTCATTTAAAACCTTTAATCGATCATATTGACTGCTGGCCGCGATATAGAGATAACCATCCAAACAGTTAAAGTGTTTCACTAAATCATCTTCGACATTTGCCCGAAAAGGAGGTTTTCTAAGATGAGCATGCGTCACAAACCAGCGTTTCGCATCCTTCCACTCGGAAAGGAAGTTACCCGGGATCTTGTCTTTATCTGAATAGTCGAGGAATGTACTGAAAAAAAGCTCATTCGCTTTCGAACTTCTTATCCGACCAGACTTGTGATCGTCAATCAGCTTAGAGATTCTTTGACACAGTTGGACAGGTATTAGGTGACCATTTTCAACCACTTCTGGCGACAGGTCATCACTGAACCGCCATTCATCCTGCCAATCGTTCTGTATATTGTCGATATGCTCCGGATATTGAACCCGTCCAGATGAAACCCCTGAGACTGTCGATGCAAGAATATTCATTAAGTCCCTGCCAGCATGGGCTACAAACGAGATGTATCCTGCCGGTTTTTGGCTTAAGAGTATTGCAGCCCCCTGATAGGCGTCGGCAAACACAGGCAGATTGAGATCATCATGCAACCATTCATAGACTCTCTGTTGTTCTTTTTTCAGTGCCATACCCATCAATAGCTAAACACCCAAGTTTAGTCGTTCACCACTTTAGCCAGGAGCTAGACGCGGAGTTGAGTGAAAATCGGTTATTTCCATATTCTAGACAAGGACCATCAGGTTAAACACACTCCCTGCAGGGCAGTACTGTGAAGTCCCAGATGAGCAACTGTTTACAAGCAGCGAACTTGTATTCGTGAGCAAAATTCTACCATAGGATTTCAGTTTTTCACTCCTATGTGGTCGTATCGTTCAAATCCTGTTTTTGGAACGTTACATCAGCAACTTTCGAGTTGCTACTGTACAACCAATACGTTGGACGCATTGAATAAACCACTAGCATTATCATCAACGGAAAAACCAAGTTATAAATCACCCACAGTCCGGCAGGGTCCAAAACCGCCCGTGACAACTTTCCTTTCATCCATATATCAAACCTTCAGATATCAGCTCTGGAGGTTTTCATGATCAAGAAATTCAAATTCACCGACCAGCGCATCAGAGCGCTACCCGCCAACGATCCTGACTCGGCCTCTACTGAACTAGAGGTTTCCGACACCGAAGTGATCGGGCTGAAATGCCTATGTGGTAAGTCCGGCAGCAAACGCTGGTTGCTGCGTTACACGTTCGAGTCCCGTAAGCGAGCAATCGCAATCGGTCGTTATCCTGACGTCGATTTGGTCACCGCTCGCAAGGTCCCCCGGAAGCATAAGAACCAGATCGCTGAAGGTATAGACCCCAAGTCAGCTAAAGAAGAACGTAAAGCCTTACCGACGATCAGTAAGTTCTTCTGGAGCCACTATGACCCCCATATCCAGCGCAGTAAGAGATCCTGGGAACTCGACATTCAACGCTTTCGCCTTTACGTCGAACCTAGCCTGGGTTCGATTCGTTACCGTGATCTAAAAGCGATGGACGTGCAGAACATGCAGAACATGCAGAATTTTCTGCTCAACTCATACAGACGGACTAAAAACCTTCAACCCAGTACCTGTAACCGGGCACTGGCGTTGTTGAAGACCATGGGCAACTACGCCTACCGACTCGACATCATCCCCAGTAATGAAGCGATGAAGATTCGTCTGTTAAAGGAGGACAACATTCGGATGATCGGTACCAGTGATAATGGACACCAAAATAAGCCTGTGCGGATGCTGTGCTCGCAGCAAACTATCGCTAGCTACGGATATCTATTGATCGACAACACAGCGTACAGATATGTCCGTGAGCATCCAGTGATAACCATATAAATCCAAGGCTATCTAAGACAAGCGTTTCATCAGCCCAACATCACGAAGATTAGCAAACGACCTGATTTCGGCCTCAGTAGGGTCCATTTAAGGTATTAGCGGTAATGGCGGGAGTTCCGCTGTCGCGAACTTAACGGACATTGCATCCAAGCAAGCTACATTAACGATGTAGAATGTGAGCGAGGTTTTATGACCGAAACCATTAATCAATCCTAAGCGAGCTGGAAGTCGCAATGAATCAATCAAAAAAGCCAACAGGCAGTAAAGAATTTATCTTCCTGATGGCTCTGCTCATGTCGCTAGTGGCTTTGACGATAGATGTCATGTTGCCGGCCCTGGACCAAATAGGCTCTAGCCTTGAGGTGCTGGACCCCAATGATAATCAACTGGTTATTTCCACTGTCTTTCTGGGCATGGCCTTTGGATTGATGCTCTATGGGCCTCTGTCGGACTCCTTTGGCAGAAAAAACGCGATTTACCTGGGGATCACTATTTTCCTGATCGGTGACCTGATCTCGCTTTATTCCAGCAATTTTACCTTTATGCTGATTGGGCGCATGTGCCAGGGATTCGGCGCTGCCGCATGTCGGGTGGTCACATTAGCCATGATCAGGGACAAATTCTCAGGCAAGGAAATGGGCCGGGTGATGTCACTCATCATGGTGTTTTTCGTGTTAGTACCTGCAGTGGCTCCTACACTCGGGCAGGCTATTCTGCTTTTTTCCGACTGGAGAGGTATTTTCTGGCTGCTCTTTGTCGCAGGACTGACGGGCGTTCTGTGGCTGTATTTTCGCCAACCTGAAACCCTGGTAAAAGAAAAACGTCTCAAATTTTCAAGTTCGACCATTATTTCCGGCATAAAGGAAACATTAACAAATCAAGTTGCCCGTTTTTACATGTTCGCCGCAGGAATCATATTCGGGTCGTTCGTTGGTTATTTGAGTTCTGCTCAGCAGATTTTGCAAATTCAGTACGAACTGGGTGAAACGTTTTCCCTGTACTTCGGGGCGTTGGCGATTGGACTGTCATCGTTGGTTAACTCGACCCTGGTTATGCGCTTTCGTATGGAGTCTCTGTGTTTTGCTGCTCTGGGTTTTCTATCGTTCTCGTCCATCTTGTTCTTTTTTTATGCGCAAGGCCTCACGGGGCACCCGCCATTGTTTGTGTTGATGGGTTATCTTGCGGTTACTTTTTTCTGTTTTGGTATTCTTTTTGGCAATCTAAACACTCTTGCGATACAGCCCTTAGGCCACATTGCTGGTGTCGCCACGTCTGTGATCAGTTCGGTACAAACGTTGGTGTCTGTGGCCGTTGGATCAATAATTGGCCAAAGCTACAATGGTACGGTGTTACCCATGGTGTTGGGATTTTTAGTTTGTGGCCTGTGCGCCTTGGGGATATTGATTTATGTCCGAAAATGCGTAATGGGGTTGCCGAAACCTGTCATTTAGTTTCCTTTTTACGGGCGCCAAAAGCAGAGGTTAAGCCGCTAGCCGCGGACCAGGTTTACCGATTCCCGTGCCCAGTCTGGCATAGCCACTGACATGGCCGTTTCCGCAGACGTCCATGCGGGGAAATCCCATTAATTTATTAAAGCTATCTTCTGATCGTTGATGCTCCTGTTGCGCTAAAGTTGATCGCAGTAGGGAATGACTGCTGCTCGTGAATTACCGGAAACAAAACTCAGCCTTGTATAACTGAAGATATCCCTACAAAATTGACTCTCTTTTCGTCGTCGCGGCAGGCTTAACATGTTCGATCATTTTCTCTGGTTACCTTTTCTGTTGGCGATCACTGCCCTAACGCTGACGCCCGGGGTGGATACCTTGCTGGTGATGCGCAATGCTACTCGTGGCGGCAACCGAGATGGTCTGTTAACCAGCCTGGGAATCGGCCTGGGACTGTTCGTTCACGCTACTGTTTCGGCGGCAGGGTTGTCGGTAATTTTGCTCGGCTCTGCGGAGCTGTTTATCCTGCTCAAACTTGCCGGAGCCGCCTATTTAATCTGGCTCGGCATTCAGAGCCTACGCTCGGCGATCCAGCGCCGTAACCTGCCTTTAGACCAACCCGTTACGACCGGCGCTACCCCCGCCAGGACGTCGTTACGCGAAGGGCTGCTTTCGAACGTTCTTAACCCCAAACCCATCATCTTCTATATGGCGTTTCTACCGCAGTTTATTGACCCTTCTTATTCTGCACTGCCGCAGGCGCTTATGATGGCAGGCGTCCACTTTGTTATCGGTATGTTATGGGGGGGAACACTGACATTGATGGTTAGCCGCGCTCGACTGTGGCTGCGGAAGCCCGCTGTAGGCCAGGTAATGGACAGCGTGGCCGGATTGTTATTGGTTGGATTTGGAACGAAGCTAGCGACGTCTCAATAGGCATTTCATGGATATGTTCAACATCCAATTAAGTCGCTGACAGAGGCTAGCGCAAAAGAGGATCGTTTCTGTTAATCCTTCAATAGCCTAATGAGTGCCTGTAGACTTTCACCATGTTTGACGCCCCCACTATTTTCATCATTGCTGCAACCTTCCTCCTTGCTGGCTCGGTCAAGGGTATCACGGGCCTGGGGCTGCCAACGGTGAGCCTCGCGCTTTTAACCGTCGCTATCGATATGCCGACAGCCATGGCGCTCCTGCTGGTTCCGTCATTTGCTACTAATCTCTGGCAGGCCGTTGTCGGCGGTAACGGACACGAAGTTCTGGTCAGGATATGGCCTTTTAAATTAGCGGCTACCGCCACGGTATGGCTAGGCTAGGCGCGATGGCTTTAGTCCGCGCTGATCTGTCGTTGTTATCGGCGGTGCTTGACGGCCTGCTCATCGCCTACTCCACGATTAATTTGGCAGGATTTAGATTTCAACTTTCCACGCAATAGCAACGGTGGGCTGGCCCTTTACTGGGATCAGTGAACGGCATACTTACGGGGATGGCGGGGTCTTTTGTTATACCTGGAGTCATGTACTTACAAGCAATCGGCTTAACACGGGATGCGCTCATTCAGGCGATGGGAATGCTGTTCACCGCCTCTACCCTAGCGCTTGCCGTATCGCTGCAGAACAACAGCCTACTATCCATCGAGCTTGGTGCTTTTTCTGCATTCGCTTTGATTCCAGCAATTATTGGAATGGTATTGGGTCAAAAAATCCGAAAGAAGCTGTCAGAGCGGTTTTTCAAACGGGTATTCTTTCTCTCGCTCTTGGTCTTAGGGATCTACATTGTAGTGCCGCTAGGCGGTTATTCGTCATCCTCTGTATCGACATTGGGATGAATAGGAATAGTCACCCGAAACGAAGACCCCTTACCCACTTCACTGCTCACTTCGATCTGGCCCTGATGTTTTTCCACGATGCCATAGGCGATGGAAAGCCCAAGCCCGGTGCCTTTGCCTACTTTTTTGGTGGTAAAGAATGGATCAAAGATACGATTGAGGTGTTCGGTATCGATGCCTTTACCGTTATCGGTGACTTCGACCCAAACATCGCTGCCTTGAGTTCCGGTGCGAAGGGTTATGGTACCTTTCCCTTCAATCGCATGGGAGGCATTGACCAGCAGATTCAGAAACACCTGACCGAGCTGCGACGGCCGGCAGGTGACGAGCGGTAATTCGCCATACTCCTTAACCAGCTCAACATGATATTTCAGTTCGTTCCAGACAATATTGATAGTGCTATCCAAGCACTGGTGCAGATCAATTTCTTCCCTGTCGACTTTATCGATGCGGGAGAAATCTTTAAGGTTGTGAACGATCTCTTTAACCCGCCTCAACCCCTCACTAGATTCCTTGATGATGGAGGACAGGTCTTCCTTCAGGTAGTCGATATCCAGGTGTTTATACTGATCGGCAATACGCTGTCGGATCTCTTCTAGGTCGCTGCCCTCCAACTGAACACAAGCATCGACAAACTGGAAGATATCGCCAATATAATCATTCAGGGTATTGAGATTAGAATTGACATAGCCCACCGGGTTGTTGATTTCATGAGCGACACCCGCCGTCAGCTGACCGATCGCCGCCATTTTTTCTGATTGCAGTAACTGGTCATGGGCTTCGTCCAGCGTTTTTATCCGCCGCGCCAGCTCCGCTTCCAGGTAGTCATTCTTATCATGCAGGAAATCACGAGCCTGCTTCAGCATCAACTGAGCCTTCACCCGCGCTAATAATATCGATGGATTGATGGGTTTGGTTATATAATCCACCGCACCTAGCTCCAACCCTTTGGTTTCGTCCTCGGCAGATTCGGTGACGGTCACAAAAATAACCGGGATATCCCGGGTAGCGGGGTCGGCTTTCAGACGATTCAGCACTGCATAGCCGTCCATTTCAGGCATCAGCACATCCAACAGAATCAGATCCGGGCGGGTCTCACTGGCAGCCACCAGCAATGCCCGAGAGCCAGAATTAGCGGCTAGAACCTGATAATAAGGAGAAAGCACCTTGCTGATTGACGCCAGAATGGCGGGTTCATCGTCAACAATGAGTACTGTTATATCTCTCATCCCTTAACTATTTCCTTTTGTTTCATAAGGATATTGTATGCACAAATACACACTTGTTATTAATATTAGGCCTCATTATCCGTATCTTCTTCAATGCTGACCGCGCCGTTATCAAGTCCCGATTCAGGTTCACAAAGAGCGTCCAGTATCAGCAGCGCACGGGGATACTCAAAGACGTCTATTTGTTGCCTCAACAGCTCGATCTCGGCACCGAAACTGAGCTGCAATAACCCATGATATTTTTCGATCAGCGCATTAGCTCCGGTGTCTTCGGTGGCCAGAAAGGCCCTCAGTTCAGCCACCACCTGCCGGGTTTTCTGGGGGTTATTGCTTGGCTGCAATACGGTTGCTTCCGGCAAGGACAGTCGCTGCAAACCGCGGTGGAGATGTAGTTGCTCAGCCCGCAGCAGCTCACTCAGCCGTAGCAGCTTTTGGCTGCCAACAACATCGTCCTTCGCCATCTCACGCAAATAACTTTCTAGGGCCGCCGCCGCTTGCTGCACGCCCGGCAACCCCAAGGAACCCGCCACCCCCTTCAGGGTGTGACAGATACGCCGTGCTAGCTCGAGTTCACCGGTTCCCGCATGGGCTTCCAATTTGGCAACATCCTCGCCGTGGCTATCATCAAAATGCCACAGAAACCGCAGATAGCTCTGTACATTGCCCTGCATATTACGCAACCCAACCCTGGTATCCAGGCCATCCATAGCCTCCAACTGGGCAACCACAGCGCGATCCTCAGGCGTCAAGTCTGTCGCTGCAAGCAACGGTTCTGACCGAGTCGGGGATGGTAACCACTTGGCCAAAATGGAAAACATATTGTCGGGATCGACAGGCTTTGCCACAAAGCCATTCATACCTGCTTTATCACAGGCGCGACGATCATCGTCATAGACGTTGGCGGTCATCGCCAGGATAGGTAAATCCCGATATTCCGAATGGGAACGAATCAACCGAGTCGCCTCCAATCCATCCATCTCTGGCATCTGCAGATCCATCAAGATCAGGTCGTAACCGCTAGCCTTTATCGCACTGATGGCCTGGCGTCCATTTTCGGCACAATCTACCCGCAGTCCGACACTCTGCAGCAGCTCCGTTGCCAGCTCCCTGTTAATCGCATTGTCCTCCACCAACAGAATGCGTGAGCCATTAAACTGAAGTCCGGCTCCCGCTTTACTCTTTGGCTCAGCAGAAACCTGGCCATCCGTACTGGACTGCCCGACCATCAACCGCGCCGTGAACCAAAAACAACTGCCTTCTCCAATTCGGCTTTCGACCCCCACATCGCCCCCCATCAGCTGCGCCAGACGTCGGTTAATCGCCAGACCTAAACCGGAGCCACCGTATCGCCGAGTAGTGGACGCGTCTACCTGCTGAAAGGCTTGAAATAGGATGCCGAGCTTTTCAGGGGCAATTCCAATGCCGCTATCTTGCACAGCAAACTTAACCAGAACCTGACCGTCCTGCTGTTCCAGTAATTTTACGGTTAAGGATATAGCGCCAGCTTCGGTGAATTTGATCGCGTTGCCGACATAATTCAGCAACGCCTGGCGCAGCCGAGTGGGGTCGCCGCGCAGCCAGACGGGAACGCCATCACTATCGGTTGTAAAACAGATTCCTTTATCAAGCATTTGCTGGCCCAGCAAAGAACCAATTTGGTTTAGCATGGCTTGCAGATTGAAATCCGATTGCTCCAGGGTCAACTTACCGGCTTCGATTTTAGACAGATCCAGAATGTCATTAATGATCGTCAACAGGTGACTCGCTGAAGCCTCAATTTTATCCACTCGGTCCAACTGCTCCGAACTGGCCTCGGCACGACGCAACAGATGAGCAAAGCCGATGATAGCATTCATGGGGGTACGTATTTCGTGGCTCATATTGGCCAGGAAAGCACTCTTAGCGATGCTGGCAGATTCAGCCCGTTCTCTGGCCTCAGATAACTGACTGGTGCGCTCTTCCACCAGCTCCTGCAGATGAAAACGATACTCATCCAGCTCAATGGCAAGGCGTTTCTTTTCAGTAATATCCTCTTTTACCGCCACATAGTGACTAAAGGAACCATCGGCCTGCTGCATCGGTGTAATATGAGCAAATTCAGTATATTCACTGCCATCTTTACGGCGATTGATAAACTCACCTTTCCAGGGGTTTCCCTGAAGCAACGCGGCCCACATATCAACATAGGTCTGGCGCGGAGTTTTACCCGATTGCAGCACGCGCGGGTTCTGCCCTATCACCTCATCTTTGCTGTAACCGGTACGCCGGAGAAAAGACGCATTAACGTACTCAATCTCAGCCTTGGTATTGGTAATAATAATATTTTCCTGACTCTGCTCCACCGCCTGAGCCAATTTTTGCAGCTGTGATTCAGCACGACGGCGCTCCTGCACCTCCCGTTCCAACTGGTCCCGGGTAATCAACGTTTGCTGCAATTGCTCAACCATGCGGTCAAAGACCTGAGATAACTGGCCAAGCTCATCCGCGCGACGAATCCCGACTCGATGGCTCAGATCACCCGCACCGACGCTGATCGCGGCCTCATTCAGCAGCCTGATCGGCCGGGCAATACTGGCGGCCACACGCAACGCTATACCGGCAACCAATACCAGCGCAACCAGCCCGACCGCGAGAATGACTTGCTGCATATTAGCAATGGGAGCAAACACATCCCGCTGACTATTTTCCAAAATTAGATGCCAGCTCAATGACTGCCAGCGTTCTCCGCGCACCCCTTTAACCGCTCCCGAGGTTGGGATTCTACTGTTGATCACGGTGGCTACTTTTGCATAGCTAAGTACCGTGGGCTTGCCACTGCGGAGAGATTTCATCCAATATTGATTATGATTGGCGAACCGCTGCAGTTGTTCTGAACTTATCCCTGATGCTGAATCAAGTTCAGACCCAGGAAGCAGAGCATCAATGACGATAGAGCCGTCACCACGCATCAACACCAGCCGGTCAATAGCATCTTCCTTATGAGGCAAAATCAGTTCGACAATGTCCAGGACCTTATAGTTAACTTTGAGCACACCAATCACTTGGCCATGATCCAGCACCGGTACCACCACCCCTATGATCACGCTATCAGCACTCTCGTCATAACCACGGTCGTCAATAAATCGACCATTAGGCCCGGCCGCAAACGACTGATTCCACCACATTTCGTCGGCCTGATCGTAATCCGTCAGACGGCTCGACATCGCTATGGCAGCCCCTTGGGCATCGGTAACAAATATCTCGCCGTAACGCTCCGGATTCCGCTCCTTGTAGCTGCGCAGATAGTCCGAAACAGGGTCTGCATAGATCGAATCAGCGAGTGGAGATCTCTTGTTTGTGGCAAGCCACTGCTGATCCAGGCGGTTTATCTGGTTACGAACCTGGGCCTCGTCAAGCCCCAGATAAGCGCTGTTAGCAGCACGTACCGATGAGACAACCAACGGTTGCGCAGCTATTTGACGTGCGCTCTGCACCCGTTCCTGCAACAGCTCATCAATAGCCTCAGCCTTGCTATGGGCCAGGGCTGCGAAGTGAGTGCCTATACCTTCTTGAATTGCGTCCTTGGCAAGCCCCACCAGCAGGGCCTGCACCAACACCAAAGGCACCAAGGCAATCAGCAGAAACGCCAACAGCAGCTTCTTTTGCATATTCATGAGGATTTATCGACTGGCTGAAAATCAATGCACAGCAACGTCGACAACGCGGCCGGATAATCGAAGTTCTCTATCTGCTGAGCCAACTGATCAATAATGCTCCCAAAACTGTTTTTCAGTAGCGCTTCTGATTCAGAGTAGAGCAGGTTTACGGTGGCATCATCCCGTTCTAACAATGCCCGTAATTGCACCAATACCCGATGAGCCTCGGTTTGGTCTGAGCATTCCCGCCGGTAGGGTGCGGAGCCATCCACGATGGATGTTAAGGACAGATGCAGTTGGTGATGTTCGGCGCTGAGAGTCGCCAGTAAACGATCCTCCTGTTGGCTATTTTTGGATTGATTGGCACTCTCAACCCTGACTAAATAATCTTCCAACGACTTGCTGGCCTGTTGCAGACAATAGAGTCCAAGATTACCCGCCGCACCGTTGATACTGTGGCTGAGACTGCGGGCCTGTGCATATTCGCCGGCAATCAAATGCGTTCTGATGCTACCGATATCGGCCCCATGGCGACTATCAAACTGCAGCAATAAGCGGAAATAACCCGAACAGTCCCCCCGCATCTGCCGCAGCCCCGCCTCTGCATCCACGCCCTCAAGCGCCATTAACTGCTGCTGCAGCGCTATATCCTCTGGCATTTCCGCCGAAACACCCGTCTCAGCGGATCGACTGGCAATGGCTGGGCTCACTTTCGGTAACCATCGATACAGGCAGCCAAACAGCCGGTCGGGGGCAACCGGTTTGGCCACAAAGTCATTCATACCGGCATCCATACAGGCCTGCTGGTCTTCCACGTAGGCGTTGGCGGTCATTGCCAGTATCGGCAACTCTGCACGGCCCTTCATGGCACGGATCAGCTGAGTCGCTTCCAGACCGTCCATCTCCGGCATCTGCAGATCCATCAACACCAGGTCGTAGTGCTTGTCCCGAACCCGGGCGACGGCCTCCTTACCGTTTTCTGCCGAATCGACCCGCAGGCCAACACTACGCAGCAACTCCTTTGCCATCTCCCGATTAATGGCATTGTCTTCGACCAATAGAATGCGAGCACCTTTACAGTGTGCGCGAAGATCCACCTCGGCATCCAACGCCTCTTTAGTGACTGCCAGCGCGTGGCTCTGCCCGAGCCCAAAGCGGGCGCTAAACCAGAACAGGCTACCCTTCCCCAGCTCACTTTCTGCGCCCACCTCGCCACCCATGACCTCAGACAGACGCCGAGTAATCGCTAACCCCAAACCCGAACCGCCGTAACGGCGGGTGGTAGAATCATCCGCTTGCACAAAGGCTTCAAATACATTTTTCAGCTTTTCCGGGGCGATACCAATACCGGTGTCCTTTACCTCAAAGCGCAGCAACACCTCCTCATCCTGTTGTTCCAGCAGTTTAGCGGTTAAGGAAATCGAGCCGGTCTCGGTGAATTTGGCGGCATTGCCAACATAGTTCAGCAACGCCTGGCGCAACCGGGTGGAATCACCATACAACCATTCAGGGACCTCGCTGTAATCCATATGGAATGTCAGCCCCTTACTCTTAAGCTGATCACCCAGGATCGATTCAATATGATCAAAAACGGCACCCGTATGAAAATCAGCTTGCTCCAGCGATAGCTTGCCGGCTTCGATCTTGGACAGATCCAAAATGTCGTTAATAATAGAAAGCAGATGGTCAGCCGAAGACTCGATTTTAGTCAATCGTTCCGCCTCTGTCGGTGCAGGACCACTGCTGCGCATCATATGGGTATAGCCAATGATGGCATTCATCGGGGTGCGGATCTCATGGCTCATGTTCGCCAAAAAGGCACTTTTAGCCCGGTTGGCCGCTTCGGCACGCTCCCTGGCTTCCGCTAACTGCTCGGTGCGCTGGTCGACTAACTCTTCTAAATGATTACGGTGTTTGTCCAGCTCGAGCCCCAAGCGTTTCTTCTCGGAGATATCCTCTTTCACAGCGACATAATGGGTGATAGTGCCATCATTCTGTTTTAACGGTGTAATGTGGGCGAATTCGACGCATTCGCTGCCATCTTTGCATTTACTATAGAGTTCACCTTTCCACGGTTTACCCTGATTAAGGGTCTGCCAAATTTTCTCGTAGGTCTCTGCCGAGGTCGTGCCGGATTGCAGAAAACGCGAATTCCTGCCAATCACCTCCTCCAGCCGATAACCACTGTTACGTAAAAAGGCTTCATTAACATACTCAATCTCTGAATCTACGTTGGTAATAATGATATTTTCCTGACTCTGATCCACCGCACGCGCTAGTTTACGCAGCTCCTTATTGGCGTATTCTGCCGCCTCATTAGCACGGCTCAGAGCACGCCCCTTGGCCGCCACTTCACGCACCATCGGGCGAAATATAAGCATCACCTCCAACACCAGCAATGACAGCGCCAGCAACCAGACCACCATTTCAATCTTGCTGATCCGGGCGATAGACTGCTCACCTTCACGTTGATATTGCTTTACCAGCCGGTCTAGCGAGACCAAGAGTCCGCCGCTGCCAATATCCAGCATGGCGGTTAACAATGGATGATCCTGGCTGTAATCCCCTGGCGACAGGGCAAGTAACGACCGGGCTTTATCGAGATAACCCAGCACATTGAGATCAACATCATAGGGCGGCTGAAAATACTGACCGCGTACCACCTCTGACATGGTATTTGGCAACCCCAGTGCCTCAGAACCCGAGATCAAAGCCTGGTGCGAGCGCACCATCAGATCCACGGCATCACCCAGACACTGCCGATAGGACTGCCGGCTATCGGGCTGATTAGCTGACATCAGCGCCATCGAACAAAGCAAGATACGTTGCGACAGCATCCGCTGACGACCACTGACATTAACGATAGCCGCGGTACTTTCCTGTTCGGATATGGCGACTTTCAGGGAGATGTAAGAAGCGGTGACCAGCGTCGCAATCAACACCAGCGCAACCCCATAGCGCAGGGTTAATCCGGTTGACATACCGGCATCGCGATCAGCCATCGCTGATCACCTCCAGCTCCAGCTCCGCCAAAGACTCGATTAATAGCAACGCGGCGGGGTAATCAAAATGAGCAATATGTTGTCCCAACTGCTCCGCCTTGGCTCCCAGAGCACTTCGCAACAACATTTCTGAGTCAAGAAACAGCGCATTCGCAGCGGTATTATCCTGGGCCAATAAGTGCTGTAAGCGCTGCAGCAGCGGCTGTAGTTGTCGCTGATCAGCAGCTGTAAAGGGTTGTGGATCAAGATCGATCCGAAGGTTTTCCATGCTTTGGCGAAACAGAGCCAAGGTCGCGGCAAAGGTGTCAATTAGGCTCAGCGCTTCTTCCCGCTCTTCCTGCCCCTCCGGTTTATGAGACAGGTGCCGCAGCCGGGTCTCCAGCAGCATTGAAATCTCCTGCATGTCGGTCAAACCCAAGGTTCCGGCTGTCCCCTTAAGGGTATGAGTCAAATTCCTGGCTCCATCAAAATCACTGAGGTCAAATGCCTGTCGTAACTGCTCAGCATCATCGCCATGACTTTGATCGAACTGCGATAGCAAGCGTAGATAGGCACGGGCATCGCCGCGCATATTACGCAGGCCGATTTTCGCTTCCAGTCCGTCGATAGCGTCCAGCTGTTGGCGCATCTGATCAGCAACAACCTCAGACTGATTCTTCGCTGCTGCCGGCTCAGCACGGGCGGTTCCACCCGAGCCCTGGCCAACATTTTTCTCGGGCAACCATTTCGATAGCGTCAGATACAGGTTTTCCGGATCCACCGGCTTGGCAACAAAATCATTCATGCCCACTTCACGACAGGTCTGGCGGTCTTCTTCAAAGATGTTGGCGGTCATCGCTAAAACGGGCAGATTGCTTTGCATCGGGATAGAGCGAATGAGCCGGGTCGCCTCGATACCATCCATCTCCGGCATCTGCAGGTCCATCAACACCAGGTCATATACATGCTGATGAATTCGTTCCAGCGCCTGGCGGCCATTCTCAGCGGTATCGACCAGTAACCCGGCGCTACTCAGCAGCTCCGTCGCCACTTCACGATTAATCGGGTTATCTTCTGCCAGCAATATCCGACAACCGCTATGATTAGCCCGAAGGTCCGCCTCGGCATCCACCACCCGGGCTGTCGTTGTCAGTGGCCGTTCACCCCAACAGCGCTCCAGTCGAACGGTAAACCAGAAAGTACTACCTCGACCCAATTCACTTTCTGCACCGACATTTCCACCCATAACCTGTGCTAACCGGCGAGTAATGGCCAGGCCCAAACCGGAGCCTCCATATTTACGTGTGGTGGAGGAATCAGCCTGTTCAAAGGCATTAAACAGGTCACTCAGCTTGTCCGGATCGATACCAATGCCGGTATCCTGTACCTCAAACCGGATCAGCACCTGTTCGCCCTGATCCTCTAACATCTCGGCTTTTAAGGTAACGCAACCCCGCTCAGTAAATTTGACTGCGTTGCCAGCAAAGTTAAGTAGCGCCTGACGCAGGCGGGTAGAATCTCCCGTCAGCCACATCGGTACCGCATCGTGATTGATAACAATATCCAGGCCTTTTCCCTTGGCCTGCACCCGTAACAGAGAGTGCACCTGATCGAAAATAGCGGCGAGATGGAAATCAGACTTCTCAAGAGTTAGTTTTCCCGCCTCGATCTTAGAAAGATCAAGAATATCGTTAATGATGGACAGTAGATGTTTGGCCGCCGCATCAATTTTGTCGAGTCGCTGCTCCTGCTTAACTTTGGAGCCATCTCTGCGCATCAGATGGGTGAGACCGATGACGGCATTCATGGGAGTACGAATCTCGTGACTCATATTGGCCAGGAAAGTACTTTTAGCCTGGTTGGCATCTTCCGCTCGCCGCCGAGCGTCAGTCAACTGTTCGGTACGCTGCTCGATTAGCTCTTCAAGGTGGTGCCGATGCTCATCCAACTCTTTGGCAAGACGAACTTTTTCCGTTATGTCTTCTTTAACTGCAACATAGTGGGTGATCTTGCCGTCTTGCTGTAACGGGGTGATGTGAGCAAACTCGGTATAGTCCACACCCGCTCTATTCCTGTTTAACAGTTCGCCTTTCCAAGCACGACCATGGGAAATCGCGTCCCACATGGCGGTATAAGTCTCGTTAGGGGTTTTGCCTGATTTCAACAGCCTTGGGTTTTTACCGAGCACTTCCGCCAAGCTATACCCCGTTCGTTGCTCAAACGTTTTATTGACGTATTCGATTTCAGCATCGATATTGGTAATAATGATGCTTTCGGAGCTTTGCTCCACCGCTTGGGCCAATTTATTCAGCTGCGCTTCGCTACGGCGGCGCTGCACGCAGGACCATACCTCATTGCTAATCAACTGCACCGTTTCGATATCAATGTCACTGTAGGCTGTCTCTTTATTTCCCACACCGGTCAACATGACCACTCTAAGGTTCTCGATCAGGGGCAAACTGATGAGTCGGTGTAGCTCTGAATGCCCCTCTGGCAGACCCATTTTATGGGGGTAATTGAGGTAGTCATTGAATACCACCGGTTGACGCTGACGTAGTGCATCGGCCCAGATGCCCGCTTCAGAAACCGGGTAATGGCTATCAAAAGCCGCATGACAATATAAGTCCAAGGTCTGCTTCGACCAGGCTACCAGCTCAATGCTGTTCTCATCATCGTTGACGAAATGCATAAAGGAGATGCAGCTACCGGTCAGGTCTTCCGCCAGACTCAGACCGTGCTGCATGAATTCCTTTTCAGTTAGCTGCTCGGCTAGCTTCGGCAGCTGCAATAACACCTCTGAACGGCGAGCCTGAAACACCCTAAGTTGTTCGGCCTGTTTACGATCAGTGATATCAAGCAAGCTCACCGGAATGCTAGCAAAGCCATCGACAGTTTCCGGTAACGAAAATGACACAATGGCATTGATTTCTCGCCCGTCAAAGGCGCTAAACGATGCCTCAGCACGAAACACCTTATTACCCTGCCAGATGGCACAGAGTTCATCGGCAAACACCGCCATCGCGTTAGCACCAAAAGTACGGCTAATACCGGTCAGAAACTGCTGCTCTGAATGGGTACCAAAGAGCTTTAAGGTGGCCTGATTAACATGCAGGACTTTAACCTTGTTACATAGCTCCTCAACCAGCACCGGATTCTCTTGCAGGTGTTTACGCAGATGGGTCACACCTTCCGCTCTGAGTTGCTGCAGGGACTCAACTACCGCCGACAGATCTTCATTCCAGATAGACACTTCGGCATGTTCAAACAGGTCACGAAAGCGTGTTTCACTGGTCATCAGTGCCTGTTCTGCCTGCTGTCGCTGAGAGATATCCTCGACCGAGGACCAGACAAATTCTTCCCCACCCAGCTTGATCAACTTACCCGACAGCTGCACCGGGATCAGACTACCGTCCTTGGTCTGGTACTCCTTACAATAAGGACCATACTCGCCGGTTTTTTTTAGTTTCCGCAGTTGCTGCTGATCTAGAGAGGCATGTTTTTCTGGTGTGATTTGCCAACGCCCCAAGCCCAGGGTTTCTTCTACCGAGCGACCCAAAATATTGGCGTAGGCCGGGTTAACATCCACCAGTACACCATCCATATCACTCAGCGCCAGACCCATGGGCGACGTTTCGAACAGACTGCGGTTATATTGCTGCAAGCGGTCCAAACGAGAAATTGGTTTTCTCAGATTGGAAAGCACCACGGCATGGAAGATCAGCCAGAAGGAAAATAACTTGAAAATATGACCGACCAGGTTAGAAAAACCATAGACACTGACATAGAAGGTAAAGGCCAACTCAGCACACATGGTTAGAACAATAGCGGCCATAATCAGGGTTTTCTCTTCATGGGGGATACCCCCCCCTCGCCACAGCAAGGTAATGATTGCGCAAGCCAGAATCAGATCAATCAGATACTCGCTGTATATTTTGAAGTCAGTCAGGCCCTGCCCTTCGACATACAGAGTAGGAAAGCCACCATTACTAATAAAAAAAACGAGAGCCGTGGCAATGACACCGAAGAGAGCCAGCAACAGGTATTGGTTCAGATTTCGACTAGCCCAAAGAGGAGCTGCCAGCAACAGCAGCGCCTCCAGGTAACGAGTTCCTATCCAGAACTGTATAGCCAAATCGTCAACACCTACGACAACAAAAGGCATACCTTTGTAAGTAAGGGCGTGCAGCAGATCCAGGCCACCAATCCAAAAATAGCCACAGGCTAAAAACAATAGAAAACTGTTTTTGACAAAATAACGGGTGGCGAACACAAAGGCGAACATGATGAAAGAGATAACGATGGCAAAGAACTCCGCCAAGGTATGAAACAGCAGAAAATTGAACTGAGCGACAACAATTAAAACCACAGACAGCAATGCAGGAAACAGCCACAACCGCCAGCTGATAAGGGGGTCAAACCATTGCTGTTGACTACTCAATCTCTTCTCGCTTGTTGTTATCGGTTATCATACTGCAATGAGGTCATCACTATGACTGACCGGTTAAGCGACAGTTTCGCCCTCGACTAGCCATTACCCACAACCGAACCCAATGACTCCGGCTCACTCTGATAGCGGTGAGCAATTTCAACAAATTCATCAAAGCTGAACAGGAAGGCATCGGTCACATCGGGATCAAACTGGCGCCCGCGTTCAGGAGCAATAATGTCTCGGGCCTCATCCAAGGACATGGCCGGTTTATAGACCCGCTTGGAAATAAGTGCATCGAAGACATCTGCCAACGCCATCAACCGCGCTGACATGGGGATATCATCACCAGCCAAACCATCTGGATAGCCGTTTCCGTCCCAGCGTTCGTGATGCCAATGGGCAATTTCCTTAGCCAGGATAAGAAATTCAACCGGCCGATCTATATCGAATTCCGCCTGCTCAATGGCACGGGCACCCATCTCAGAATGAGTCTGCATAACAATCCATTCATCGGCGGACAATTTCCCCGGCTTTAACAAGATATGATCGGGAATCCCCACCTTGCCGATGTCATGCAGTGGTGCGGACTTCGTCAATAACGCAATGTAGGCATCACTCATGGTTTCACTAAAGCGCTGATGCTGCTGCAACGCCCGCCCCAGAACCCGAACATAAGACTGGGTACGGAGGATATGGTCGCCGGTCTCCGGATCACGGGTTTCGGCCAAATGGGCCAGCGCACGAATGCTGACATTTTGGATGTTTTGGTTTTCCTCCATGCGACGGGCGACCTCTTCCTCTAGGAAGGCATTCTTGTCTGAGAGGAAATCACTGGCCCGCTTCAGCGCCAGATGATTCTTTACCCGAGCCATCAAGATGGCCGGTTTAATCGGTTTGGTTATATAGTCCACGGCGCCTAGATCCAGGCCTTTTTCTTCGTGCAGCTCAGCATCCATAGCGGTGACGAAGATCACGGGGATATCGCTGGTGGAGATATCGGCTTTCAACTTCGACAGCACCTGGTAGCCATCCATGTCGGGCATCATCACATCGAGCAATATCAGATCAGGTCTCGGAGCAGAGCCGATTACCTCCATCGCCCGAGCACCGGAGTTGGCTGCCCGGACCCGATAGTCTCTGGTCAGCATTAAATTCAGAACCGCCAGATTTGCCGGTTCATCATCGACGATCAAAATAGTTTCGTCTGTCATAATTCTTCGTCTGGTTGGTGATGCGTTCAGATGCAGATTGTGTCGATTATTAAAGAGGTCGATTGAATTTCAACCAACTACAATCCTACAAATAGCTGTTTTATTTCTTAATCTTAGGAACCTCTGTATTAGTAAATGTAGTCAATAAAGTCAGCTATACAAGAGCGCCTCCTCTAATCTAATAATTCCTGGTTATAACTAGAGTTAAGCCCGTTTCCTACCATACTTATATCATTACCCATATAAAAATTACTGGATTGATCTAAGCCTAAGCCTAAGCCTATGATTTAACACCTTTCGCAAAACTGACTTGATAAAAAGCGTATGATTGCAGCATTAAATTCATACCCTTTATGAATCTTATTTGGAAGCTACCGCATGTTTCGTCGTACTAAGATCGTCACCACCTTGGGCCCCGCTACAGACAGAGACAATAACCTGGAAAAGATCATCCGGGCTGGGGCTAATACCGTCCGCATGAACTTCTCCCATGGTTCTGCACAGGACCATATTGATCGCGCTCTGCAAGTGCGAGAAATCGCTGATCGCCTGGGTACGCCGGTGGCCATTCTCGGGGACCTGCAGGGACCAAAAATTCGTATTTCTACCTTCCGCGATGGCAAAATAACGCTAAAAGCGGGGGCCGAGTTCACTCTGGACAGCGCCCTCCCCGCCGGTGCTGGCGACGAGCGGCGAGTGGGCCTTGACTACAAGGAGCTACCCCGTGACTTAGACCCCGGCGATATCCTGTTACTGGATGATGGCCGCGTGCGACTAGAAGTCATCAGCATCGGTGGTACCCAAGTACACACCCGGGTTACCGTTCCAGGCCCCCTGTCCAACAACAAAGGCATCAATAAACTCGGTGGAGGTCTGTCAGCGGCAGCACTAACCGATAAAGACAAGGCCGATATCCTCACCGCCGCTCAGATCGGCGTTGACTACCTGGCCATCTCCTTTCCCCGCAATGGCGCCGATATGGACTACGCCAGAGAGCTGGCGAAGAAGGCTGGTTTGCATGCCAAGTTGGTCGCCAAAGTAGAACGAGCCGAAACCGTGGCGACAGCAGAAGCCATAGACGACATTATTCTCGCCTCCGACGTGGTGATGGTGGCCCGAGGAGATCTCGGCGTGGAAATAGGCGATGCCGAGTTGATGGGCGTACAAAAGAGCCTGATTCGCCGTGCCCGGCAACTCAATCGCGTGGTTATTACCGCCACCCAAATGATGGAATCGATGATCTCCGCGCCTATGCCCACCCGCGCGGAAGTGATGGATGTGGCCAACGCCGTGCTGGATGGCACCGACGCAGTAATGCTGTCGGGTGAAACTGCCGCCGGTCAATTTCCGCTGGAAACGGTAGAGGCCATGGCCGAAGTCTGTATCGGTGCAGAAAAACACCCTAGCGTGAATGTGTCCCGTCACCGTATGGATATGGAATTCAGCGATATTACCGAAGCGGTCGCCATGGCTACCATGTATGCGGCCAACCATATGCCGGGCGTTAAAGCCATAGTGTCCTTATCAGAATCCGGTGAAACACCTCTACTGTTATCCCGCATCAGTTCCGGCTTACCCATCTTCGCCCTGTCACGCCATCAAAGCACCCTCACTCGTACCGCCTTATACCGGGGCGTTTATCCGATATGCTTCGAGTTCAGTGACGCCGACATCGTTAAGGTGGCTGAGCGTGCATTGAGTGACCTGAAAGCCCGCGGCAACCTGGCAACCGGTGACTTAGTAATACTGACCCATGGCGATGATTACGCTTCAGCCGGCGGAACTAACAGCTGCAAGGTATTAACGGTGTGCTAGTTAGCTAAAAGGCCGTGGCCTCCGTTATTTGAAGCTACTGTCACGACCTGCCTACAGGCCTCCGGATATGAAAGCGGAGGCCTTCCCCTGATGACTATCTATTTTTTTGAAAAATAGGAACACCCACAGCAGGTTTGTTGCCTGCCCCGTATTTTTTTAGTATATATGCATATACAAATATCCAGATATACAATCAACCTATACTTTTATCACTACCGAAAACGATCAAACCGTTACGCTATGGGCCATTTTAATGACTACTCCTGCCTCCCTGTTTAAAGCTCTCGCGGATGATACCCGCCTGCGCACGCTGCTGCTCATTCTTCAGCAGGGAGAGCTCTGCGTCTGTGAAATAGGCTGCGCCTTAGATCTTTCACAACCAAAAACATCCCGCCATCTGGCACAACTTAGGCAGGCAGGACTGTTACAGGATCGCCGCCAGGGACAATGGATTTATTACCAACTGTCGCCAGAGCTTGAGCCTTGGATCCGAGAGATCCTCAAAACAGCAGCGCGAGCACAGCAGCAGATAATCGATCAAGACCAGCAACGCTTGCAGGCCATGGGCGAACGCCCGGAACGTCAGGCGGTCTGCTGCTAGGTCACCCATAGAATAATATTTGTCATTAATCTGGCGGAAAAACAACCCCGACAGGAGTAAGAAACATGAGCATCAAGGTAGGCATCAATGGCTTCGGACGCATGGGACGGCTTGCCCTAAGGGCCGCCTGGGGCTGGCCCGAGTTTGAATTTGTACAGATCAATGATCCGGCCGGGGATGCCGCCACCATGGCCCACCTGCTGAACTTCGATTCGATCCACGGCAGGTGGGGACATCAGGCCGATGCCGATGAACAACATCTGCTTATCGAAGGGCAAACCATCGCCTTCACTCGCAACGACGGTATCGATGACAGTAACTGGGCTGGCTGTGATCTAATGATCGAAGCCAGCGGCCAGTTCCGCCACAGCAGCCAGTTACAAGCCTACCTGGATCAAGGCGTAAAACGGGTAGTGGTTACCGCGCCGGTAAAAGAGCCACAGATATTGAATGTGGTTATGGGGGTTAATGATCACCTCTATGATCCGCAAAAACACCCCATCGTCACAGCAGCGTCCTGCACGACGAATTGTCTGGCGCCTATGGTTAAGGTGATTCATGAAGCCATCGGCATCCGTCACGGCGCCTTTACCAGTATTCACAACATCACCAATACCCAGAGCATTCTCGACCAGCCCCATAAGGACCTGCGCCGCGCCCGCGCCTGTGGTATGTCGCTGATCCCCACTACCACCGGTTCGGCAACCGCCATTATGGAAATTTATCCCGAGCTGCAGGGCCGGCTGGACGGTCATGCCGTGCGCGTGCCCCTGGCCAATGCCTCGATTACCGACGCTCAGTTTGAGCTGGCTCGTGAAACCAGCATCGATGAAGTCAATCAGCTGTTCCGCCAAGCAGCCGAGGGCGATCTGGCGGGGATATTTGGCTATGAAGAACGTCCTCTGGTATCCATCGATTATCGCAGCGACAAGCGTTCAGGCATTCTCGATGGCTCCTTTACCCGCGTCATTAACGGTACCGCAGTAAAGCTCTACGCTTGGTATGACAATGAAATGGGCTACGCCACCCGCACCGTGGAGCTGGCGCGCAAGCTGGCAATGGCAGGTTTATGATAGTCAGTAACGGTAAAGCCTAAGCGCCCATGACGATAGCATCTGCCAACCAAGCCATGCGCCAGTACCTGCTGGTAACCGGCAACTACTGGGGCTTTACCCTCACTGATGGCGCCCTGCGAATGCTGGTGGTGTTGCACTTCCATCAGCTGGGATACTCGCCACTAGCCATTGCCATGCTATTTCTGTTCTACGAGTTTTTCGGCGTGGTGACCAATCTGCTGGGGGGCTGGCTGGGGACTCGGATCGGCCTCAATCGCACCATGAATATAGGCCTGACGCTGCAGGTCATCGCGCTGCTAATGTTGACCGTTCCTGCCGCCTGGTTAACGGTGCCTTATGTCATGGTGGCTCAAGCTTTATCGGGGATCGCTAAAGATCTCAACAAGATGAGTGCCAAGAGCAGCATCAAGCTGCTGGCCAGTGACGGCCAGCAAAGCAAACTCTATCAATGGGTAGCGTTGTTGACAGGCTCGAAGAACGCCCTCAAAGGCGTCGGATTTTTCCTCGGTGGCGCGTTACTGACCAGCATAGGATTCCAGCCGGCACTGATGACGATGGCGGCTGCGCTGACACTGGTGCTGATGGCCAGCTTGCTGTTATTACAAAAGGATCTGGGTAAAGCCAAACAGAAAATCCGCTTCACTGAAATTTTTTCCAAAAGCCCAGCCATCAATGTGCTGTCGGCGGCACGGTTGTTCCTGTTTGGCGCCCGTGATGTCTGGTTCGTGGTGGCGCTGCCAGTATTTCTCAGTGTTGAGCTGCACTGGCGACACTCTCAGGTAGGGGCTTTTCTGGCGCTCTGGATCGTCGCTTATGGACTAGTACAGACACTGGCGCCAATACTCACGGGCATGAGATCAGGCAGGCTACCGGATGGTTCCGCCGCTTGGCGCTGGGCTTTGTTGCTGGCCTTTATTCCCGCGCTCATTGCGCTGCTATTGAGTGACGGGCTGCCCGCCGCTAGCCTCTTCGTCAGCACTGATCACACAGAGATCATACTCATCGCTGGGCTGCTGATATTCGGAGTGCTCTTCGCCATCAACTCCTGCCTGCACAGCTACCTGATTGTCAGCTATGCCAAGGAGGATGGCGTTTCCCTGGATGTCGGCTTTTACTATATGGCCAACGCCATGGGCCGTTTGATCGGTACGTTACTATCAGGCTGGTTGTTTCAAAACTATGGCTTAGAAGCCTGTCTTTATACATCAACTTTATTTATCTTACTGGCTGCTCTTTTCTCTCTGGCTTTGCCAAAGCACTCGGAAATTATCAATAATTACTGATTTATCAAAAACTGACAAGCAATATTCTAATTTCAATATTGATAAGTCATAAATTAATATTGATTATTCAATTAACTATAAAGACGAATATTAATCGATTAATGAGTCGCTATAGGGGCTTTACGAAAACAGCGACATAGCGCTCAATAAAGCGATGCTTGCAGCCTTTAACGCTTTAGAACCAGAGATAAAACCAACAGGTAAATTATTCAAAACGATTAAAGAGGACGAACCTAAAACGGCTACGCGAAGCCTAAGGTTTTCAACTTTGGGCAGGGCTCTCCACGCATCCAGCATTTCAATTCATGGCGAGCGTCATCAGTCGCGACGCCTTTTTTATTCAGCATCAACACCAGCTGGCTAAATTTCTTTCGTCGTTGCAGGCCTCGGCCACTGGCGTCACGCCGCTCAGAAAAAAACTCCATCAGAGTAGAGCCGCAATGGCAGTTTCTATAAAGCTCTATCAGTGTCGATTCGTCATCGTCGCGAGAAGCTTTCAGACCTGAATGGCCATTGATTTCTGCCGTTTTGGAGATGAATTCATCGGCACTCTGATACACCGTACCGCAATGGCCACATCGTTTAGGGAAGGAGGACTCTGACAGGACCTTAAGCCCTTCAAACAGCAAAGCGTATTGCGCCTCATCCTGTTGGATCATAGAACTTCCTCGATCTGTTGGACCGTTGCCGGCACAATATAAAGCCGAACCCTAGCAGCTAAAATTAGAAAATATTTTCAACTAAGGACATAGGGCCCGGAATTTATGTAATTACAGACATTGTAGGGATAGATTGTCGTCAACTGCCCGGCAAGGTTGGACTCGGTAATAAAGCTTTGCAGGCCCGTATCTGACTTCTGCTTTACCAGCACCATATATTCCCTGCCCGGGGTTAACATCTCGATGCCCCGTTCCAATACGATTTGCTCGACCTGCACCCAATCACCTACGCTAATTTCCTGCCACAGAAATTCAGCTTCGAGCATTAATTCGGAAATATCACAGCTATCCATAGGATTCAGTTTAGTCCCTGAAGAGCCCCACTGCGGTAAATTGAGGTCTAAAAAAACCAGGCGTCGGCCTGGCTTTCAAAGATACTCTGGATACAGCGAGGATTAATCAGAGATGACGAACCTGATCAATCTCGTATTCAACACCTCCATTCGGGGTCTTGACGACGACCACGTCCCCTTCTTCCTTGCCGATCAAAGCTCGGGCAATAGGAGAGTTGATGGAAATTTTATTCTGCTTCACATCCGCCTCATCATCACCGACGATTTGGTAAGTCACTGCACCATCGGTATCGAGATTGATGATATCCACCGTGGTACCGAAGATAACCTTCCCGCTATGAGGAATACTAGTGACATCAATCACCTGACAAACCGATAGCTTACCTTCGATATCCTTAATACGCGCCTCGGCAAACCCCTGCTGCTCTCTGGCAGCATGGTACTCGGCATTTTCTTTCAGATCACCATGTTCACGGGCGATAGCTATATCCTGAATAATACGGGGGCGCTCTACGGTTTTCAGATGCTTGAGCTCTTCACGGAGTTTTTGCTCCCCACCCATCGTCATAGGTACTTTAATCATTCGCTAACACCTGCATGTAAATCCTGTAAACGGCGAACCTGCTTTTCTTCGCCAAACTGTAGCGCCAGGACCTCTGCCTCGGCTCCTGCCAGGGTGGTGGTATAAGGTACTTTGCGCTGCAACGCTGAACGACGAATCTCAGCGGAGTCGGCAATGGCACGACGCCCTTCAGTAGTGTTCACCACATAGGCAATATCTTCGTTTTTGATCATATCGACGATATTGGGCCTACCTTCATCCACTTTGTTGACCCGTTCAACAGCAACGCCTTGTTCACTAAGCAGCTTATGAGTACCACTGGTAGCAACCAGGGTGAAACCTAGATCTATCAACGACTTAGCCACGCCGACAACGCCTGGCTTATCGACATCACGAACGCTAATAAAGGCTTTACCAGAGGATGGTAGTTTTTCGCCACTACCGATATTAGCCTTAGCAAAAGCTTCACCAAAGGTGGCCCCTACCCCCATCACTTCACCGGTAGACTTCATCTCTGGGCCGAGAATTGGATCAACACCTTGGAACTTATTGAACGGGAATACCGCTTCTTTGACACTGAAGTATGGAGGAATAACTTCCTCGGTGAAGCCCTGTTCTTCGAGGCTAGTGCCAGCCATTACTCGAGCGGCAATCTTAGCCAGCGAGTGGCCGATACACTTGGAAACAAAAGGTACTGTTCGTGACGCACGAGGGTTAACCTCGATCACGTAGATCTCGCCGTCTTGATAGGCCAGCTGAGTATTCATCAGACCGATAACACCTAGTTCCAGCGCCATGGCCGAAACCACTTCGCGCATTTTATCCTGAACATCGTCAGCCAAATTATAAGGCGGCAGTGAGCAGGCAGAATCACCGGAATGAACACCACACTGTTCGATATGCTGCATGATGGCGCCGATCACAACACGCTCGCCATCACAAACCGCATCAATATCAGTCTCTATAGCAGAACTGAGGAAGCGATCCAGTAACACCGGTGCATCATTAGAGACCTGAACGGCATCCTTCATATAACGACGCAGTTCCTTCTCGTTATAGACGATCTCCATAGCGCGGCCACCTAGCACGTATGAGGGACGCACGACCAGCGGATAACCTATCTTCTCGGCTTTAACTACCGCCTCTTCCAAACTACGAACGGTAGAATTTTCTGGCTGTTTCAGTCCCAGACGCTGAATCATCTGTTGAAAACGCTCACGATCTTCTGCGCGATCGATGGCTTCAGGGGGGGTTCCAATGATTGGAACACCCGCCTGTTCCAGAGCAACGGCCAATTTCAGAGGTGTCTGGCCGCCATACTGAACGATAACGCCCTTAGGCTTCTCAACATGAACAATTTCCAGCACATCTTCCAACGTCACCGACTCAAAGTAGAGACGGTCGGATGTGTCATAATCGGTAGAAACCGTTTCAGGGTTGCAATTAACCATAATGGTTTCATAACCGTCTTCACGCAGCGCCAAGGCAGCATGAACACAGCAGTAATCAAATTCGATACCCTGGCCGATACGGTTAGGACCACCGCCCAGCACCATGATCTTATCGCGACCACTAGGATTGGCTTCGCACTCTTCCTCATAGGTGGAGTACATGTAGGCAGTATCGGTGGCAAATTCAGCAGCACAGGTGTCCACGCGCTTGTACACCGGACGAATATCCATACCGTGACGACGCTTACGAAATTCTTTCTCAGAAACACCTAGCAATTTGGACAACCGAGCGTCAGAGAAACCTTTGCGCTTGAGTTTGTAAACCATGTCCTTGCTGAGCTCACTCAGTGCCATATTGGCCACTAACTTCTCTTCTTTGATCAGATCTTCAAGTTGCACTAGGAACCAGGGATCAACACCACTGTACTGATAGATCTCATCAATGCTCATACCAAAGCGCAGCGCATCGCCGATATACCAGATGCGATCAGAACCGGGGTTCTTCAGTTCGCGAACAATCTGCTGACGGGCATCGTCTGCATCCAGATCGACAATCGGATCGAAGCCATCGACATCGACTTCTAGACCACGCAGAGCTTTCTGTACTGATTCCTGAAAAGTACGGCCAATAGCCATCACTTCGCCCACAGATTTCATCTGCGTTGTCAGTCGGTCGTTGGCCTGAGGGAATTTCTCGAAGGCGAAACGAGGGATCTTAGTAACCACGTAATCGATGGCGGGCTCGAATGAAGCGGGAGTGCGACCACCGGTAATATCATTCTGCAGCTCATCCAAGGTGTAGCCCACCGCCAGCTTGGCAGCAACCTTGGCGATCGGAAAACCAGTAGCCTTAGAGGCGAGCGCCGAAGAACGAGATACCCGTGGGTTCATCTCGATAACCACTAAACGGCCTGTTTCCGGGTCCATGCCAAACTGCACGTTAGAACCACCGGTTTCAACACCGATCTCACGCAGTACCGCCAGAGAGGCGTTACGCATGATTTGATATTCTTTGTCGGTCAGCGTCTGAGCGGGGGCAACGGTAATGGAATCACCGGTATGTACGCCCATGGCATCGAAGTTCTCAATCGCACAGACGATAATACAGTTGTCGTTTTTATCACGAACAACTTCCATCTCGTATTCTTTCCAACCAATCAGCGACTCATCGATGAGCAATTCGCTGGTCGGAGATAGATCCAAACCGCGCTCGCAAATTTCGACAAATTCTTCTTTGTTGTAAGCGATACCGCCACCGCTACCACCCATGGTGAAGGACGGACGGATGATACAAGGGAAACCCAATGAACCCTGAACCTGCAGCGCTTCTTCCAAGCTATGAGCAATAGCGGCACGCGGGCACGCAAGGCCGATGGATTTCATCGCCTTATCGAAACGATCTCGATCTTCCGCCTTATCGATGGAGTCCTGAGTTGCACCGATCATTTCGACATTGTACTGATCCAGTACACCTTCTCGAGCCAGATCCAACGCACAGTTCAGCGCGGTCTGTCCGCCCATAGTGGGCAGCAGCGCATCGGGGCGCTCTTTTTCGATAATTTTGCTAACGGTCTTCCAGTTGACTGGCTCGATATAGGTGGCATCCGCCATGGCCGGATCGGTCATGATGGTGGCAGGATTTGAGTTAACCAGGACTACCCGGTATCCCTCTTCTCTCAGTGCCTTACAGGCCTGAGCACCCGAGTAGTCAAATTCACAAGCCTGGCCGATAACAATGGGGCCGGCCCCTAGGATCAGAATACTTTTTATGTCTGTACGTTTTGGCATTTATCAAAACCGATCTGAATTCATTTACTTGGCGTGGTAACTAACCACGTGACAACAGGCTACAGCCCATACAACAACGTCTTATCAGGCACGTTCCTGCATTAATTTTATAAAGCGATCAAACAGCGGCGCTACATCATGAGGACCAGGGCTCGCTTCTGGATGACCTTGGAAGCTGAACGCTGGCTTATCGGTGCGTTCGATACCTTGCAAAGATCCATCAAACAAAGATTTGTGGGTCGTGCGCAGAGTACTAGGCATGCTGTCTTCATCAACGGCGAAGCCATGGTTCTGGCTGGTGATCATAACTACGCCGGTATCCAGGTTCTGAACCGGGTGGTTAGCACCATGATGACCAAACTTCATCTTCATGGTCTTGGCACCGCTGGCCAAAGACAATAGCTGATGGCCTAGGCAGATACCAAACACCGGGGTATCCGTTTCCAGAATGCTTCTAATCGCTTCAATCGCGTAAGTACAAGGCTCTGGATCGCCCGGCCCGTTCGACAAAAACACGCCGTTTGGATTCATTGCCAGCACTTCTTCAGCAGGAGTCTGAGCGGGCACCACTGTCAAGCGACATCCTCGTTCAACCAGCATTCGCAGAATATTGCGCTTAACACCGAAATCGTAAGCCACCACGTGGAATGGTTGCTCCTCGGCGGCCTGGTAGCCGTCTTCCAGCTTCCAGGTTGAGTCGTTCCACTGGTACTGATCCCTGGCGGTCACTTCTTTCGCCAGATCCATACCCTTCAAACCTGGGAATGCATTAGCTAACTCCAGCGCCTGCTCAGTATCCAGCGCATCACCGACGATGATGCAGCCGTTCTGAGAACCCTTTTCGCGAAGTATGCGGGTCAGGCGACGAGTATCAATATCGGCTATACCGATAATATTGTTGTCTTTGAGGTACTGGTCCAGAGGTTTTTCGTTGCGCCAGCTGCTGGCTAGCAACGGCAAATCTCGGATAACCAGACCTGCGGCCCAAATTGATCCAGACTCTTCATCTTCGGAGTTCGTGCCGGTATTACCGATATGCGGATAGGTTAATGTCACTATCTGCCTTGCGTAAGAGGGATCGGTCAGTATCTCCTGATAGCCAGTCATCGAGGTATTAAATACCACCTCTCCACTGGTCTGCCCTTCGGCGCCAATAGCAGTGCCTCTAAAAATACTTCCGTCTGCCAAGGCCAGAATGGCTGGTTTAGTCAATGTCCCCTACCCCTCAAAATCTTTGATGACCCAAAATAACGAGATAACTCTCTAAAAAATGGCTAAAAACCAATGTGCTATCTGCAAAAAAGCGAGATGCAAATAAAACTTCGCATCCCGCTTTTCTTCAAATATTCTTGCCAGCCACTTTACCGTGGCTAAACCTGCTGCATATTACTAAAAATGACACTGTAAATCTAGACGATTAAGACCAATAGTCTCGTAACAAACAGGCAATTCAAAGAAAGTGATGATTACTCACTATAGACCAGACTTAGACACTGCGCCCGAGGCATAAAAAAGCCCACTACGGAAAAATCCATAGCGGGCTTTAATGCTCTGAGTTAACGACAGCCCTAATGGGCCGCCGCCAACAAGCCAGTCAACTTACTTAGCAACCAGACCTTTTATCACCGCGACAACACGACGGTTTTCACGGCGACCGTCTTTAGTCTTGTTATCCGCGACTGGACGGGACTCACCGTAACCTTCCGGCTTAACGCGGCTTCTGGCTATACCGTAGTCATTAACCAAGATATCAGCAACCGCCGCAGCACGACGCTGGGACAGGTCTTTGTTGTAGGAAGCCTCACCCGTGCTATCGGTATGACCTTCAATATAGGCCAGCGAACCGTCTGCCTTCTTCATAAAGTCGGCAACTCGCTTGATATCACCTTGGTATGCCGAAGTCACTATATCGGAGTTAGTGGCGAAATTAACATCCAGATTAACTTCCATCAGCACCTTACCGGCAATCTGACAGCCAGTAGCATCAACCTTGGCACCCGGAGGCGTTCTCAAACACTTATCCTTGTAATTCGGCACACCGTCCTTGTCGCTATCTAGCGCACAGCCACGACGATCAACCAACACACCCGCAGGTGTATTTGGGCACTGATCATTCGCGTCGATAACGCCATCACCATCGGAGTCCATAGGCTTGGCCATCGGCATTGGCTTGGCCATAATTTCGTCACAACCTTCGATCTGAGTCCCGGCACGCCAGTCCGAGGCACGTACACAGTCGCCATTACCGTCGGTGACATACACACCTCTAGAATCGTGCCAGTAAACATTATGACCCTCATCACTACCAGGATGAGCCATAGCAACAAGAGGGGCCGCCAGCAAAGCCGCAGCGGAAGCAATCAATATTTTTTTCATTATTATCTCCATTTGAAAAATGCCAACCCGGTACTACCATATCCGAATCACAATATAGTCTACTTGGACCATTAAAAATGGACCGAAAACGCAATGGCTAACGCAGAATCCCCCATCCAATTGAATTGGTGCTACTTTTTATATACAACGAGGTTCAGAGATTGTCCATTAATTAGATGAAAAACAACAAGGAAAAACCCAAATAGTCATTACCCGCTGATTTCCTCCCCGCCAGAGGTCGTTAGCGCAACCCCAACACATCCTGCATATCAAACAGGCCTTTAGGATGCGACTGCAGCCAAGCGGCCGCCCGCACAGCACCTTTTGCAAAGGTCATTCGACTACTGGCTTTATGGGTTATTTCGACACGCTCACCTTCGGTAGCGAACAGCACCGTGTGGTCGCCCACCACATCTCCGGCACGAATTGTCTCAAAGCCAATTTCTTTATCGCCCCGAGGACCGATCTGCCCATGCCGCCCATAGACAGCACAATCATCCAAATTCCTACCCAATGCTTCGGCGACAACTTCGCCCAGGCGCATCGCGGTGCCGGAAGGAGAGTCTACTTTGTGACGATGATGAGCTTCAATCACCTCCACATCATATCCATCTCCCAATACTTCGGCGGCCAGCGCTAAAAGCTTAAAGCACAGGTTTACGCCCACGCTCATATTCGGCGCGAACACCACCGCTGTCTCTTCTCCGGCAGCGGCAATACAGGCTTTTTCCTCGGCGCTGAAACCGGTTGTTCCAATGACTATCTTCTTGCCATGCTGACGACAAAACTGCAGATTGTTAAGTGTCAGCTCAATCGTAGTGAAATCTACCAGCACATCGAACTGATCAACAACTTCAGCCAGATCACCAACGGCTGCGACACCTATCTTTCCGGCCCCTACCAACTCGCCAATATCTGCACCAACTAGACTACTACCGGGGTTGATAATGGCAGCCGTCAGCTCTACACCCTCGGCATTCAACACCGCTTCGACAAGGTTTTTACCCATTCGGCCCGCAGCACCGGTAATTGCAATTCGAGTCATCATTTTGTTCCTGAGTATTGTCTCGCCTGAAGAGGGCAGTTACATATCTTCAAAAAACTTTTTCACGCCATCGAAAAATGTGGTTTTCTTCGGCGAATGCTTCTCGTATTTTTCATCCAGACTGGACTGAAATTCTTTCAGAAGATCTTTCTGCTTGCGACTCAGATTAACCGGAGTTTCAACTGAAATCTTACACATCAGATCACCGGCAGCACCACCCCGAACTGGAGCTACGCCCTTACCCCGCAGACGGAACATTTTGCCGCTCTGTGTCTCCTCAGGCACTTTCAGCTTAACCCTACCCTCCAAGGTTGGCACTTCAATCTCACCACCCAGGGCTGCATCGACAAAACTGACCGGAACTTCGCAATAAAGATTACGTCCGTCGCGTTGGAATATCCGATGCTCACGCACTGATACCTGCACAAACAGATCCCCTGATGGACCGCCATGCATACCCGCCTCACCCTCGCCAGCAAGACGGATGCGGTCACCGGTATCAACACCAGCAGGAATCTTAACTGACAACGTCTTACTCTCTTCTATGCGACCACGACCATGACAGTCGCCACAAGGATCCTTGATCACCGAGCCCTCTCCGTGACAGGCCGGACAGGTCTGCTGTACCGAGAAGAAGCCTTGCTGCATCCGTACCTGGCCAATACCGCCACAGGTACCACACTGAGCTGGCTGAGTGCCGACCTTGGCGCCACTGCCGTGACAAGGCTTACAGGCCACTAACGCAGGGATACGAATCTTCTTTTCGACGCCGCGGACAGCCTCTTCCAGATCCAATTCCATGGTGTAGCGCAGATCAGCGCCTCGTTGCACATGACTGCGACGGCCACCACCGCCTCCGCCAAAGATATCGCCGAAGACATCACCAAAGATATCGCCAAAACCACCGGCGCCCTGACCACCACCTTGATTCTGATTTACTCCCGCGTGACCGTACTGATCATAAGCAGCCTTTTTCTGAGCGTCAGAGAGTATTTCATAGGCTTCATTGACCTCCTTAAAATTCTCTTCTGAGGCTTTATCATCAGGGTTACGATCCGGATGATGCTTCATCGCCATGCGGCGATAGGCCTTTTTGATATCGCGGTCAGAGGAATCTTTAGACACCCCTAGTACTTCGTAATAATCTTGCTTCGACATGGCACTTTGTCTCGGTCAAACAGTGGACCAGACCCAACTTACTGAGATCTGGATTTACAGCCTAATATGCAAAAACGGCAACGCAGGATTTGCTCCCGCGTTGCCGGTCTTTATTCCAAAATCTACTCTAACTCGAAGAGTATCTTGGGCTTAGATAGAATAACCGACTGGCTTATTTCTTATCTTCCTTAACTTCTTCGAATTCCGCATCAACCGCATCATCATTTGACTCCGCTGATTCAGAACCGGCTTCAGGCGCTTCTTGAGCTGCTTGGGCAGCTTGAGCCTCATACATTTTCTGAGCGACTGGAGAAACGACCTCCGTTAGCGCAGTTGTCTTGGCTTCAATCGCGTCCTTATCATCACCCTTGAGCGCTTCTTCAAGCTCAGCGATGGCTTTCTCGATAGCCTCTTTTTCGTCAGCAGACACCGCATCACCGGCCTCTTCCAGCGTCTTCTTGCTGGAATGAACCATGCCATCAGCAGTATTGCGCACCTGAATCATCTCTTCGAACTTCGCATCGTCAGCCGCGTGAGCTTCCGCATCAGCAACCATCTTGTCGATTTCATCATCAGACAAACCGGAAGAGGCTTTAATGACGATAGACTGCTCTTTACCCGTAGCCTTGTCTTTAGCGGATACGTTCAGGATACCGTTGGCATCCAGGTCGAAGCTAACTTCAATCTGCGGCATGCCACGAGGTGCCGGTGGGATATCAGCCAGATCAAAACGACCTAATGACTTGTTTGTAGCAGCCTGTTTGCGCTCGCCCTGAACCACATGAATGGTCACGGCAGACTGATTATCATCCGCTGTAGAGAAGGTCTGGGACTTCTTCGTAGGGATAGTGGTGTTCTTGTCGATAACTGCAGTAGCTACGCCACCCATGGTTTCGATACCAAGAGTCAGAGGAGTGACGTCCAGCAACAGCACGTCTTTAACTTCACCAGACAGCACCGCGCCTTGAAGCGCCGCGCCCATAGCAACTGCTTCATCAGGGTTAACGTCTTTACGCGCTTCCTTACCGAAGAACTCTTTAACTTTTTCCTGTACCAGCGGCATACGGGTCTGACCACCAACCAGGATTATATCTTCAATCTCAGAAGCAGACAGGTCTGCATCTTTCAGCGCTTGTGCACAAGGAGCCAGCGTCCGAAGAACCAACTCTTCAACTAGAGACTCCAGTTTGGCACGCGTCACTTTTACATTTAGGTGCTTAGGACCACTGGCATCGGCAGTGATATAAGGCAAGTTAACATCCGTCTGCTGACTAGAAGAGAGCTCAACCTTGGCCTTTTCAGCAGATTCCTTCAAACGCTGCAGCGCCAGCGGATCGTTATGCAGATCGATACCAGTGTCTTTCTTGAACTCACCGGCAAGGTATTCAATCAGACGCAAATCAAAATCTTCACCACCCAAGAAAGTATCACCGTTGGTGGATAGCACTTCAAACTGGTGCTCACCATCAACTTCAGCAATTTCGATGACAGAGATATCGAAAGTACCACCACCCAGATCATAAACAGCAACGGTACGATCACCGGTTTTCTTGTCCATGCCGTAGGCTAGTGCTGCTGCGGTTGGCTCGTTGATGATTCGCTTAACTTCAAGACCCGCAATTCTGCCCGCATCTTTGGTAGCCTGACGCTGAGAGTCGTTAAAGTAGGCAGGTACAGTAATAACCGCCTCAGTTACCGCTTCACCCAGATAATCTTCCGCGGTCTTCTTCATCTTCTTGAGAATTTCAGCGGATACCTGAGGAGGAGCAATCTTCTGGTCTTTGGCGCGGACCCAAGCATCGCCGTTGTCTGCCTCAATGATTTTATAAGGCACCATCTTAATGTCTTTTTGTACGACATCATCTTTAAAGCGACGACCAATCAAACGCTTAATCGCGAACAAGGTATCGTGAGGATTGGTAACGGCCTGACGCTTGGCAGACTGACCAACCAGAATCTCATTATCGTCGGCATAGGCAACGATGGAAGGCGTCGTGCGATCACCTTCGGCGTTTTCAATTACCTTAGTCTTATCGCCGTCCAGGACAGCCACACAAGAGTTGGTGGTTCCTAGGTCAATACCAATTATTTTACCCATTTTTCAAAACTCCAGATCGTTCATCGGCAGAACCAAAGGGCTCCTAGCCGGCATATTCGTTTGTCTGTTAATCTATATTGGTTTGATTTTTCAGGTTTCAAGCCTGTTCATCAATTTTCGGCGTCGCCTTAGGCGCAGCCTTGGAAACCATCACCATCGCTGGACGCACCAAGCGACCATTGAGCAAATAACCCTTCTGCATCACATGAAGAACGGTACTGGGTTCCACATCAGCATTTTCAACCATCGACATCGCTTGATGCAGCTGCGGGTCGAAGGGCTCGCCTTCAGGGGAAACAGGCTCCACATTAAACTTCTTCAGCACAGCCATCATCATACCCAGGGTCATATCAACACCATGGCGGATGGCTTCAACGCCGGCCTCTTCCGTTTGCGCAGAACCGATGGCCCGCTCCAAACTGTCTACCACCGGCAACAGCTCGCTGGTAAAGCGGTCCAGGGCAAACTTATGCGCTTTCTCGACGTCTTGCTCAGCACGACGTCGAACATTCTGCGCATCGGCCTTAGCCCGCAACACCTGTTCTTTGGCCTCAGTCAGCGCTGCCTGAACGTTGTCCAGATCAACTCGAAGCTGCTCTGAAACCTCGGCTCCATCCATGTCCACAGCAGTTTCTAATTCAACAGCGCCTTCATTCGTGACTTCGCTGTCTGCAGCAGTTGCATTCAGCTCATCCAGCTGTACTTCTTGGGTTGCCTCTTTGTCTGCCATGTAAACCTCCAAATCCGATACGCAGAGAGAGTTAGTGTTGCTTATGACTCCCCTATATGGGGATAGACGCCATCTATTCAACCCTCAATTTATGGAATTAATAAAACTCAGCACCTCAGCACCACCAATGCCAGAGAATCCAGTACCGGAATATTCTTAGGTAGCACGCCCATCAGCACAAAACTTTACTGGCGAGATTAAAAATACTACTGTATAAATACACATATATTTATAGCGGAGAGACAACTCCATGCTGACCCAGCTAAGCATTCGCAACTTCACCCTGATCGAACACCTAGAATTAGAGCTAGATACCGGCATGACCGTTATCAGCGGCGAAACCGGCGCCGGCAAATCCATCATACTTGACGCCCTCGGCCTATCACTGGGCGACCGGGCCGACTCAGACCTCATCCGCCAAGATTGTGAACGCGCCGATATTAGCGCCTGCTTCGACATCAGCCAGCTTGCCAGCGCTCGTGAATGGCTGCAGCAGCAAGACCTGGATAATGCTGACGAGTGCCTTCTACGCCGAGTTATCAGCCGCAACGGACGCTCCCGCGCTTATATCAACGGCCACCCAGCCCCCTTGCAGAACCTGCGCGAACTAGGTGAATTTCTCATTGATATTCACGGCCAGCACGAACACCAAACTCTGCTGAAGAAGGAGAATCATTGCCTGCTTCTGGACGGCTACGGCGACCTGACCGATCTAGCGTCAAAAACCCGATCCACCTATAAGCACTGGAAACAACTCGACAACCAGCTTAAGCAGATCCAGGAACAAACTGACGAGCAACGGGCCCAGGTACAGCTATTAAGCTACCAAGTCGAAGAACTCAACCAGCTATCGCCGCTGGAGGGCGAGACCCGCACCCTGGAAAGCGAACAAAAACAACTTGCTAGCGCCGAAGAACTATTACAAACCGGAGACCAGGTCCGACTGATGACCACCGAAAGCGATGCTGGTAATTGCCGTGAGCTACTAAATCAGTCGCTGCTGCAACTTTCTCAATTTGATCTAAACACGACTCAATGGACTGACATCCAGGATATGCTCAACACCGCGCTAATTCAGGTGGAAGAAGCCTCAGCAGAACTGGAGCATTTTCTGTCACGGGTGGAAGTCGATCCAAACCGACTAGAAGCGGTTGATGAGCGGCTCAGCAGCCTCTACCAGATTGCCCGAAAACATCAGATAGCAGTGGAACAGCTGCCAGAACTGCATAACTCATTAGCCGACAAACTCAGCAAGCTATCTTCATCGGAAGAAAACATCGAAGAACTTGCAGACCAAGCGCAACAAGCACGCACTCTTTTTCTGGAACAGGCCGAGGCCCTCAGCCAGCAACGACAAAGAGCTGCCGGCAAGCTCAGCGAGCAGGTCAACCTACAGTTAAAATCACTAGGCATGACTGCCAGCCATTTTGTCGCCAGCATCAAACCTCAACAGGGTTGCGCGAATGGTCTTGAGGAGATTGAATTTCTGATCAGCACCAATCCGGGACAACCACCAAAACCCCTTCACAAGGTCGCATCAGGAGGCGAACTGTCTCGCATCAGCCTAGCAATACAGGTCGTCACCGCTAAAACATCTGCCACTCCAGTACTGGCTTTTGACGAAGTGGATGTAGGTATCGGCGGCGCCATTGCAGAAGTGGTCGGTCGCCTGCTAAGGGACCTGGGCAATCATAGCCAAGTGCTATGCGTCACCCATCAGCCCCAAGTCGCATCTTGCGGCCATCATCACCTGTTTGTCAGCAAACACAGCGATGAACACCTGAACCGCACCCATATCCGCAGCCTCGATAAAAAACAACGAATTGAGGAGATCGCACGTATGCTAGGAGGAATCGATATCACTCAACGCTCCCTGGATCACGCAGAAGAGATGTTGAACACAATCTAGTGACAAAAAAATACCCGCGTCCGTGGAAGCGAGTATTTTTTAATGCCGGGTTGTTCAAGGGAGTAACAACCCGATAAAAACCTTAGGCCTTCTCGCAGCCTTCTTTACAAACACCATAAAGATAAAGGGTACGATCAGAGATGGTAAATCCGAATTTCTCAGCAATGGCCAACTGACGGGCATTTAACTCAGCATCAGTGAATTCCTTCACCCTGCCGCATTTAACACAAACAATGTGATCATGCTTCTGCTCATCGGCAAGCTCAAAGACTGAATGACCGCCCTCAAAGTGATGACGAACAACCAACCCTGCTGCCTCAAACTGAGTCAGGACACGATACACAGTAGCCAGGCCGACATCTTCTCCTGACTCCATCAGCAGCTTGTATATATCTTCAGCACTCCAATGATCACCCTCGCCGGCTTTCTCTAGAATCTGATAGATTTTCACCCTAGGAAGAGTAACCTTCAGGCCAGCCTTTCTTAATTCCTGATTTTCTGCAGTCATGATAGCAACTCTGTACCCTTAGAATGTGCTCAATAATGCTGTATTATCCGCAATTCGCACCAATAGTGGAAGCAATTTACAAATGCAAAGAAGAATTATTATCACGGTCGTACTACTGCTGCTCTCGGGGTGTACTTACTTTCCCGGCGTCCATAAGATCGATATCCAGCAGGGCAACATAGTCACTCAGGAGATGGTCGACAAGCTGCGTCCAGGCATGAGCAAGAGCCAGGTCCGGTTTGTGATGGGCTCACCGCTCATTACTGACACCTTCCAGCAAAATCGCTGGGACTATCTGCTGACGCTAAAAAAGGCCGATGCTGAGGTTAGAACCCAAGAGCGGATATCACTGTTCTTCAAAGATGAGAAGCTGGCGTACTTTAACGGTGACTTCCGCCCCAGTGCGGCAAAAGTTCAACGTTAACACCAAAGGTCCTGACTAACGCGTAAGGCCGGATTAGCCTCCGGCCACTCCCTTTTCCGCTTTTAACTTTGCAGCGCGGTTAGCCCTTGCCTCTTTAGGATCAATAATTAAAGGTCGGTAGACTTCCACCCGCTGACCTTCTCTTAATAGCTCTTCTTTGGGATTGCGAATACTTTTCCCGAAAACACCCATTGGATCATTATCTGCATCGATCTGCGGGAACATCTCTACTATTTTAGAACGAATCACCGCTTCATAGACGGTACAGCCCTGCTCGACTTTCAACGCAATAATTTTCTGCTCATCCGGCAGCGCATAGGCCACTTCAACGTTTATCATAATTTACCCATATTTCTTATCAGCCTGACTGCAAAAGGCATCGACCATGGCAATGGCAATCTGATTAAAGACCTTGCCCATGGCAATACTTGCCAGCTTACCGGAAAAATCAAAATCCAACTTCAAAGACACCTTACAGGCCTCGTCACTAAGCCGAGTAAAGGTCCAGCAACCCGTCAATGCCGAAAACGGCCCATCCACCAGCTCCATATGAATTTTCGCTGGCGATTCCAAGCGGTTGCAGGTAGTAAAGCTGTACTTCAACCCTGCCTTGGAGACATCCACCTTAGCCACCATCCGCTCATCGGTTCGCTCCACGATGCTAGCGCCTGAACACCAGGGAAGAAACTGCGGATAGCTGAGCACATCGTTAACCAGATCATACATCTGCTCATCGGTATGAAGCACCAAAGCACTACGATCAACCCGCCTCATCCAACCACCTGAACTTGCATCATTATGTAATTAACCCTGAAATTTACTGTACAGATTGGCCACAAAAATCACTAACACCGCCACCGGGGCGATATAACGCAACAGAAAATGCCAGATAACAAATCCCGATACACTGGCAAGCTTGAGTTCATCGCGACAGATTGCCAAAGAAATTTGCCAGCCGACAAAGATCGCAATCAGAAAACCACCCAGCGGCAGCAGCAAATTGGCAGTGACAAAATCTAGAAAATCAAAGAAGTTCATGCCGAATATCAGCCACTGACTGCCAATATTAAAGGATGCCAGAGCCCCCAGCCCCATCACCCACCCGACCAGCCCAATCCACAAGCACGCACGCCGGCGGCTGATATTGTATTGCTCAACCAGCCAAGTAATACCCGGTTCCAACAGGGATATAGCAGAACTCCAGGCGGCGATAACCACCATCAAAAAGAACAGAAAGCCGAAGACCTGACCTCCTGGCATATTGCCAAAGGCCACCGGCAGGGTGACAAACATCAACCCAGGCCCGGCACCGGGATCCAGCTCATTTGCGAAGACAATGGGAAAAATTGACATCCCCGCCACCAACGCAACCACTGTGTCTAATACCGCAACGATGATAAGCGTTGATGCGATAGAGGCACCCTTGGGCATATAAGAGCCATAAACCATCATCGCCCCCATTCCCAAACTAAGGGTAAAAAAAGCATGTCCCAGAGCGGTTAACACACCGTTCCAGCCGAGCTTGGAAAAATCAGTATCGAACAGAAAGTGCAGTCCCTGAGCAAAAGCGCCGGTGGTAGAAGCGTACAGCAACAGCAACAGCAGCAACACGAACAACGACGGCATCAGTACACGAACCGCCTGCTCCAGGCCTTTATTGACGCCCCGAATCAACACCCCCACGACCAACACCACAAAGGCGGAATGCCAGATGGTTAAAGCCTGCGGATCAGCCAGCAGACTCTCAAACAAGGTACTGATCTGATCGCTACCGGCACCCGTAAAACTGCCATTAGCGGCATAAAACATATAGGCCAACACCCAGCCGGCCACCACACTGTAAAAGGCAAAAATAAGAAAACCTGCCAAGGCACCGCCAATACCGATCCATGACCAGTGAGTCGACACACCGGCCTCGACGGCGACTTCTCGGACCGAATGAACCGGGCTTTGGCGTCCACGACGTCCCAGCAGCACCTCTGCCATCAGAATGGGAACACCCACGGCGGCAATACAGACCAGATAGACCAGCACAAAGGCCCCGCCGCCATTTTCACCAACGATATAAGGGAACTTCCAGATATTACCCAGACCAACCGCAGAACCGGTCGCCGCCAGGATAAACACCCAACGACTACTCCAGGAACCGCGTATAGAATCTTTTTCCTGCATGAATTACTGCCTTATCAATGCAACCGAGTGCGAATTTTATAGTATTGAATCAGCGAAACAAGCGCAGAACGGCGCTTTCTAGATTGATATCAAGCACAGCCAATCATGGATTAGCCGATGTCAACATCCCCACACCGACTCTCGCATTCACGGCATAGGCCCTATATAATCGCCGCCCATGGCGAAAAAGAAATCAACATCCGACAGTAACGGCAACATCGCACGCAACAAGCGGGGCCGTTTTGACTACAGCATCGAGGAAACCTACGAGGCAGGCCTAGTGCTGACTGGCTGGGAAGTTAAAAGCTTACGCGCCGGTATGGGCCAGCTCACTGACTCCTATATCCACCTGAAAAATGGTGAAGCCTGGCTCATAGGCGCTCACATTACGCCCCTGCAAACCGCTTCAACCCATGTCGTGGCAGAACCCAATCGCTACCGCAAACTGCTACTCAACCGCCGCGAGCTGGCAAAGATTTTCGCCGCTACTGAGCAAAAAGGTTATACCTGTATTGCCTTAAGCCTTTACTGGAAAGGCAGCAACGTTAAATGTGAGATTGGCTTAGCCAAGGGTAAAAAAGCACACGACAAACGCGCCACCGAAAAAGAGCGTGACTGGGGACGCCAAAAACAACGCATCATGGGGCGCGGCTAGAACGCAGATTAGCCGTCATGAGCTAAAGGAATAGTTAATGGCACGCGGATGTTAAACTGCACCCCCTGCCCCTGCTGGCTCTGGCATTCAATTTCACCCCCTAGCGTATCCGCCACCAGACACTGAATCACATGCAACCCTAGACCACTGCCGCCACCCTCGCGATTGCTGGTGAAGTACTTATCGAACACTCGTTCCAGAAACTCCTCTGGTATGCCACAACCATCATCGCTGTAGGTCATATTAAGACCGTTTTCTCCGGCCTGAACCTGAAACCTCATCAGTCCGGCAGATTTATCTTTAAACCCATGAATCAACGAATTAATCACCAAATTGGTTACTATCCCTGCAAATGCCCCCGGATAACTGTCGATCTCCAGGTCTTCTGGACAATCGACCTCAACTTTATGATCCGTGTTCTTTAGCTTAGGACTCAGGGTCAGCAACACCTGTTCAATATACTCTTTGAGCTTAAATTTACTGGTTTCCTCCTGACACTGATCCACCACCACGCGGCGAAAACTCTGTATTAGCTTAACCGCCCGTTCGATATTGGAGACCGCAAGGCTGTTACTTTCCTGACTGATACTAAGATAGTCACTGAAATCCTGGCGTGTCAGCGTTCCGTCTGCAAACTTCCCCTGCAACTCCCTGTTTTCCTGAACAAGATTGCTCAACGCGGTCAGGCTCACCCCCACCGGGGTTCCCACCTCATGGGCAAATTCACCCACCATCTCCCCCAATGATGCTAACAAGTTGTTACCGACCAACTGCTTCCGCTGCTCCGCCAGCGCCTGCAGGTTACTTTGATTGTGCTCGCGTAACTTCTCAATCAGCTCATCGCGGATTTGCAGCAAAGCCTGGGTCTGCAAGTGCGCCTGTGTACGGGCACAGACCTCTTCCTGACATACCGGCTTGGTGATGTAATCCACAGCCCCAATATGGAAGCCTTCGACCACATCCTGACTATCGGTTTTTCCAGTCACAAAAATCACCGGAATACTCCGCGTTTGCCGCAGCGACTTAAGCCTACGACAGGTCTCAAAACCATCCATTTCCGGCATCATCACATCCAGCAAAATCAAATCTGGCCGATCAAGGGTCGCCAGCTTGATTGCCTGCTCACCACTGGTAGCAAAAGAAACCTTATAACCTTGCTCTTCAAGAATCCGATTGAGCACATCGAGATTGGTCGGCATATCGTCTACTATCAGCACCTTATAACCCTGCAAGTTAATTGGCTCATTAGCCATGCCTGACCTCCTTAAGAGCGTCCAATATTAATCCCGTATCGTAATTGCTCAGCATCAGCTCAAAATACGCGGCTAGCTTTTCGCCGTCATCACCCGTTTCCTGAAGCGCCATTAGTAGGCCTTTAAGGGCAGATATACGGTTGTATTGCGCCGCTTCCCAGAGCTGCAGATGCAACGATCCTGATATGGAAAATAGGGAAAAATCAACTTCCTCCAGATTTGCCGATTCCGGCTCGACCTCGCGGTGATCGAAGCTGACATCCAGAAAGTCTTCTAGGCACTGATAGATCTCGGTAAAGCGGAAAGGTTTGGAAATATAGCGATCGAACCCCAGCTCGACGTAGTGGCTGACCTCATGAGCCATGCTAAAGGCCGAGATAGCCACACATGGCAGCGCCTTAGAGTCATATTGCTGGCGAATGATTCCAATGGCCTCATCACCGCGCATAACGGGCATTCTGATATCCATAAAAGCAATATCAATAGCGCCTGCGGCAATGGTATCCAATGCTTCCTTGCCGTTTGTAGCTTCTTCTACTTCGGCACCTATATCCTCCAGCGTTCGCCTTAAAACGTCACGGTTGGTTTTCACATCATCGACAACCAAGGCGCGAACAACGCAGCCTTGGTGCAGATGCAACACCTGTCGGCTATCGTTTTTTCTGACCACCAGCTCGCCCTCAGCCAGCGGCAAATCTATGGTGAAAAAGAAGTGACTGCCTTGGTTGTCCTTGGACTCTAATTTCAGCTTGCTACCCATCAATTCTAATTGTTTGGAGGCGATCGACAGCCCCAGCCCAGTACCACCGCGATTGAAGCCCTGCTGACCCTGGTAAAAAGCTTTAAACAATAACGTCTGATCCTCCGCAGAAATACCAGGCCCCGTATCAATCACCTCAAAATGGTAGCGATTGGGCTCAAAGCGTTGCAGCTTTAAGGTAACAGAACCCCTATCCGTAAACTTTACGGCGTTGCCTAACAGATTAATCAGAATCTGACGCAGTTTACCTTGGTCACCGACCACCGGCTGATAGGCGGCGCAGTCATTTTCGATGTTCCAATAGAGGCTTTTCTGGCTACAGCGATGATCAAACAGCATCCCTACATCACGAACCATTGCCGCCAGATCAAACATCACCAGCTCCAGCTCCATGGCGCCCGCCTCAATTTTCGACAGATCCAGGACATCGTTGATCACATCCAGCAGATGCTCCCCGGCGCTATGCACATGCTCCATGGTCTGCAACTGGTCAGCATGCAGGCGTTGATCTCGTTGCAGCAGTTGTGAATAACCGAGAATGGCATTCATCGGGGTACGAATCTCATGGGACATATTCGCCAGAAACATACTCTTGGCGCGACTGGCGGACTCGGCCTCCTGTTTCGCTCGTTCGAGCTCCTCGGTGCGGCGCTGCACCCGCTCCTCCAATGAGCGATTAACGCCTGACAAATGCTCCAGCAACAGTGCGTTTTCATAGGCAATAGAGAATTTTCCAGCGGTCACCTCCAGCAACCGAACTTCCCATTCATCAAGGGCCGGATAGTTATCAAAGTAGAGGCCTACGGGATCTCCCCACTGCATTCGATTCAGCAGTAACAGGCAGCGCTGATTGTCATAACAGGATTGACCGCTAGCAACGCTGCAGCGAAGCCATTGCAGAGCCTCCTCATTAAGCTCTACCGACGTTCCATCATGACGTTTAATCCGTAACTCTTCGCCACAGGGAACCACTGAATAGCCATTAATCATCGAATCGCAACTGAGGGTTAATGGCAGACGTCGGTGCAAGACTTGTAATGACTTTTGGATAAACTCCTCGCCGCTATGAATATCGTGCAGCTCGCTCGCCGCTTCGACGATCTTCATCAACCCTTGGTAGGCCGACTCCTTCTGACGCAGATCACGATAATTACGCAGACTGGCTATCACCGTCGTGCACAAAGCAGTACTGGTCAGCTCAGCCTTGGGCTTGTAGTCATTGATATCGTAATTGAGGATGACATCTCGTTCTGGTGCCATTCCTGGCTGCCCGGTACGAAGCACGATACGCACCAGCTTATTGTTCAGGTCTTCACGGATCGCCTTTGCCACTTGAAGTCCGGCGTCATCAGTTTCCATCACCACATCCAGAAGGATCAGTGCGGTATCGGGGAATTGCTGCAGCTTTTGCAGAGCTTCTTGACCACTAAAGGCAGGTTCAAATAGCAGCGGTCGTCCAGCAAACTTGAGACGCTGCAATACCAGCCGGGTGACTTTGTGAATTTCAGCATCGTCGTCAACCACCAGAACCCGCCAAGGCTCGGCATCGGCTGTTACTTCAACAGCCTTAGTTTCGGCCGCAAACAGGTCTTGCATCAGGGCGCCCTCCCAACAGATGAACGCCAGATGCTCTGCAGAAAAAGGCGAACCGAATGATCGCCAATCACCACAGACGAAATTCAACGGGTATCAACCAGTATAGTCATCTATACAGACTAACCAGACATACAGAAGGCAGTCTCCAATGTTTTTTATCGCTCGTTAAAAACCAGCTGTTGCAGCAATTGCTGCCACTTCACTACTTGTTCGGGGGTTGCGCCCTCAATAACCACCTGTTTCTCTTTATGGCCCTGAAGATTAATCTGCAATAGTCGCTCTTCCTGGTCCTTATGATTCACATCCAACGCCCTTTCGATCCCGATCACCTGCTGAAATCCAAGCCGCAGATAACGATCCGGATAGATCACCGCCAGCTGTTGCTGACTAGCATCGACCAGCATGATCGGGTCGGATGCCAGACGTTGATCAGCCCGAAACCCTTCAGCCTGCAGGCGATCAATAAGATGGTCGGTACGTTGCTTGTTATAAAAAACCAAGGCCGCGATAATAATTAGCACGACGAGTATCAGCAATGTCTTGTTATTCCGCATATTTCCTCCGCTGCCTGACTGAAACTATAAATGCCGACGCCAGCTTGGGCTATAAAAGAACTAAAGTCTTTCTAGCGCAACCCGCTATGCTTTCTAAAAAGACCCTGAGGGTTAACGCTACCAGGACCATCGCCAACAACACAGGAGATGTCGTGACCACGCCTACCCCAACGACTGCCATAAATTTGGACAACCCGCTGCAGGTTCTCAAATCGGTTTTTGATTGCGCCGGTCTAGGCTTAGTCGTTTGTAATCAACAGGGGCGCATAAAAGAGGTCAATTCGACGTTAGAGCAGATGTTCGAGTTCCCCGACGGTCATTTACAGGAGCAATCCCTAGAATTGCTCTGGCATGGCCCTAGCGAAAAAGACAAATACCGGACCTTTCTGAGCCATATCAAGCAACAACAGGGCTGGCAGGGGGAGGTCCTCAGCAAAACCTACAAAGGCAGAATATTCCCGGTCAGCATGCGCTGGTTGGTGCTCGATACCCCGGAGAGCTACTGTATCGGCATTATTCAAGATCTGACCGAACGGCGCCGCTGGCAGTCACAATTACTGGAAGAAAAGGAACGCGCTGAGCGCTATCTGGACATTTCCCAAGCCATGATCCTGTCTCTCGGCACCGATGGTTGTATTCTGGAAATTAACCGCCGCGGTTGTGAGATCCTAGGCTATCCCGAGCAAACCATTATTGGCCAAAATTGGTTCACCTTTGCTATACCTGAGCCATCGCGCCGGGAACAACTCGCCCTGCATGAGCGCCTGCTGGCAGAACAACTAAAACATCCTCAGGAAAGAGAAGGCACGGTCATTACCGCGACGGGAGTAATTCGCAATATTATCTGGAACCACTCCCTAATCAGAAACGAGCTTAACGAAATCACCGGCACCCTGAGTTCCGGTCAGGACAACAGCATACGAAAACAAGCAGAACAGGAAATTTTGCGACTCGCCATGACCGATCATCTGACCGGCCTGGTCAACAGGCGCAGTTTCTACATCAAATGTAATGAAGCCATTACCATTGCTGATCGCAGTGAAATATACATCTCCGTCATTACCTTTGACCTTGACCACTTCAAGCCCATCAATGACCGCTACGGACATGATGTTGGCGACAAGGTACTGATAAGGGTTGCAGAAATTCTACGAGCGACCTTCCGCGACAGCGATACCGTGGGCCGCCTGGGAGGCGATGAATTTGCCGTTATAGCCATAGGACCCCATCACTTCGAAGAGATCAGACCACCCCTGGAACGACTATTAAAGGCCCTCGGCGAGCCTATGCAAATTGGTGATTTTGAAGTGAATGTTGGCGCCAGTATTGGCATAGCGCTATTCCCGGATCACGGCAAAGAGCCTGATGAATTGATGCGTAAAGCAGATATTGCACTCTATGAAGCCAAGCGCAAAGGCAGGAACCGTATTCAGCTCTATAACGTGGGCGATGAAGGAACTCAGGAACCGGTCGATCCCTGAGCTTTTTTGATCAGCAAGACTAAGACTTAGTCCGCCAGTTTCCGGTAACGAACCCGAGTAGGCTGAGCGCCAGACTCACCCAAACGCTTCTTCAGATCCTCTTCATATTCACTGTAGTTACCCTCAAAGAAGACCGCCTTGCTGTCCCCTTCATAAGCAAGAATATGGGTAGAAATACGGTCGAGGAACCAGCGATCGTGAGAGATCACCACCGCACAACCGGGGAATGCAAGTAGCGCTTCTTCCAAGGCTCGCAAGGTTTCCACATCAAGATCGTTGGTGGGTTCATCCAACATCAAGACGTTACCGCCCTCTTTCAGCACTTTCGCCAGATGTAGACGGTTGCGTTCACCACCGGATAAATCTTTAACCAATTTTTGCTGATCGCCGCCCTTAAAGTTAAAACGACTGGCATAAGCGCGGGAAGACACCTGATAGTTACCGACGGTGATCATATCCTGGCTATCGGAAATCTCCTCCCATACCGGCCGGCTACCATCTAGATCTCGCATCTGATCGACAAAGGCCAGCTTCACGGTCTCGCCCACGGAGACGGTACCGGAGTCAGGCTGCTCCTTACCGGCAATCATTTTAAACAGAGTTGATTTACCGGCACCATTACCACCGATAACACCGACGATAGCACCTGGAGGAACGGTAAAATTAAGATCATCCACCAGGAGTTTATCGCCATAAGACTTGCTCACACCTTGCAAGGAAATGACGTTGTCTCCCAGACGAGGCCCTGGCGGGATATAGATTTCCTGAGTTTCATTACGGGTCTGAAAATCCTGAGAACTAAGCTCATCAAACTGTTTCAGACGGGCTTTAGATTTAGCCTGACGGCCTTTGGAGCCTTGGCGCACCCATTCCAGCTCGGCCTGTATCGTTTTACGGTGAGCGGCCTCCTGCTTGGCCTCAGTAGCCAGACGCTGTTCTTTTTGCTCTAGCCAGCGCGTGTAGTTACCCTCATAAGGAATGCCATGACCACGGTCCAGCTCCAGAATCCAACCGGCAGCATTATCAAGAAAATAACGGTCGTGGGTAATCGCGACGACGGTACCGCTATAATCATGAAGGAAGCGCTCCAACCAACCCACAGACTCTGCATCCAGGTGGTTGGTGGGTTCATCCAGCAATAGCATGTCAGGTTTCGCTAACAACAATCGGCATAGCGCCACTCGTCGGCGCTCACCTCCAGACAGATGCTCAACCTTGGCATCCCAGGGCGGAAGACGCAGAGCGTCAGCAGCAACTTCCAGTTGCCGCTCCAGGTTATGAGCATCCACCGACTGAATAATATTTTCCAGCCTTGCCTGCTCAGCCGCTAGCTTATCAAAATCGGCGTCAGGCTCGGCGTAAGCGGCGTAAACCTTATCCAACTCAATAAGCGCATTCTTGGCTTGAGATACAGCCTCTTCAACCACTTCACGAACCGTCTGACTGTCATCCAGCTCGGGCTCCTGAGGCAAATAGCCGATATTAATATCCGGTTGCGGACGGGCCTCACCGTTATAGTCCTTGTCGATGCCAGCCATAATTTTCAGCAGCGAGGACTTACCCGAACCGTTCAGACCCAGCACACCGATTTTGGCGCCGGGGAAGAAAGATAGGGAGATATCTTTAAGAATTTCGCGTTTGGGCGGTACTACTTTACCCACCCGGTTCATGGTGAAGACGTACTGTGCCATGAAGTTCAGACCTGTCTTAGGGGTTAATCGATAGGAAAAAAGCGGCCCACCGAATAGAAAAATCACTGTGCAGATTCTATCTGAAGCAGCAATTTAAGTGCAGTGCAATTTTTCAACGAATTCGATGCGATTTTTTAACAACCACTTTATCTGCGAACCTCATCTGAGAAGCCCCCGGCAATCGACGTCCACGAAGCGGAGGGTAACTATGTTATCAAAGCCCTGTGCCAGGCAGAGGCTTTTGGGTTGCTAGCCGCGGTATTTTCGGGCCCATCTCAACATTTTTATCTTCGCAATTTATATTCCAACCGACAGCGCGCGAACATGAGCCGTTCTTGACCAAACTATGACCTACTTTCATGTGCTCTCGGAGAACTAAATAGGCTATAATCTCCCTCCTAATTTTTGAGAGTCTGGGAGTCGTCGGTTTCGAACCACCGTCTTCGTGCCGATTCCAGACAAAGCAGACGCTGACCAAGCACTTGTCGATACCTTCAGGGGATAGTGAATGTTAAACAATGACCTAACGATTGCCGAGTACGATCCAGAGATTAATGCTGCTATTGAAGCCGAGCAGAGACGTCAGGAAGAACATATTGAGCTGATCGCTTCCGAAAACTACGCTAGTCAGCGGTCCATGGACGCCCAAGGATCTTGCCTGACCAACAAGTATGCAGAAGGCTATCCCAACAAGCGCTACTACGGTGGCTGCGAACATGTTGACGTCATTGAGCAACTAGCTATCGACCGCGCCAAAGAGTTGTTCGGCGCTGACTATGCCAACGTCCAGCCTCATTCTGGTTCACAGGCTAATGCTGCTGTTTACATGGCCCTGTGCCAACCAGGCGACACGGTTCTGGGCATGAGCCTAGCCCACGGTGGCCACCTGACTCACGGTGCTTCTGTTAGCTTTTCTGGCCGCATCTACAACGCCGTCCAGTATGGTCTGAATCCAGAAACCGGCGAAATCGATTACGCTGAAGTAGAGCGACTGGCCGTTGAGCACAAGCCGAAGATGATCGTTGCTGGCTTCTCTGCTTACTCTCGTATTGTTGACTGGCAGCGTTTTCGCGACATCGCCGATAAAGTGGGTGCCTTCCTGTTCGTCGACATGGCCCACGTAGCCGGCCTGGTTGCTGCTGGCATTTACCCATCGCCTATCGGTATCGCCGATGTCGTCACGACCACGACTCACAAAACTCTGGCTGGTCCTCGCGGTGGTCTGATCTTAGCCAAGGCCAACGAAGCGCTGGAAAAGAAGCTGAACTTCGCTGTCTTCCCTGAAAGCCAAGGTGGCCCGCTGATGCACGTTATTGCAGCAAAGGCGATCTGCTTTAAAGAAGCGATGACCGAAGATTACAAGACCTACCAACAGCAGGTAGTCACTAATGCCCAGGCGATGGCCAAGGTCATTATGGATCGCGGTATTAACATCGTATCCAACGGTACCGACGATCACCTGTTCCTGGTTGATCTGATCGACAAGGACATCACCGGTAAAGATGCGGATGCTGCTCTGGGTCGCGCCAACATTACCGTTAACAAGAACGCGGTTCCTAACGACCCTCGCTCTCCGTTTGTAACTAGCGGTCTGCGTATCGGTACCCCGGCGATCACCCGTCGCGGCTTCGGTGAAGCTGAAGCGACAGAGTTGGCAGGCTGGATCTGTGACGTGCTTGACGATATCAGCAACGAAGACACCATCAACCGTGTTAAGCAGCAGGTATTAGAGCTTTGCGCTCGTCACCCGGTCTACAGCTAAGGTAGCCAGACCGGACTCACGACCTAGTAGTGAGCCCAAAGATTCAAGCCCTGATCACGCGGTCAGGGCTTTTGTCGTATAAAGAAACACCGGTAATATCGACGCTTAACGGCAGCGATGATTACCTCAAACGCTCTTTAACCTAATGTTCTTTGATACAAAGAACCGGGAACCGCAAGCGATGCACTGCCCATTCTGCAAAGCCCACGAGACCAAAGTCATCGACTCGCGACTAGTAGCCGAAGGCGAACAGGTGCGCCGTCGCCGTGAGTGCCTGTCTTGCAATGAGCGTTATACCACCTTCGAAATCGCCGAGCTGGTGATGCCCCGCCTGGTAAAGCAGGACGGCAGTCGCCAACCCTTCGATGAAGAGAAACTGCGCGCCGGAATTCTTCGCTCCCTGGAAAAACGCCCTGTCAGCATCGAAGAAATCGAATCCGCGATCACTCGCATCAAGTCGCAGCTGCGCGCCAGCGGTGAACGGGAAATTAAATCCATGGCCGTGGGTGAAGCAGTGATGACCGAGCTGCGCCGTCTTGATGAAGTCGCCTACGTGCGCTTTGCCTCTGTTTACCGCAGCTTCCAGGACCTTAACGAATTCAAGGAAGAAATCGACCGCCTCTCTTCGCAAAAGCACGCCGAATCTGGGACCACCGATGCCTAGTTTCGATCAGCATGACCAGAACTATATGGCCCGGGCGATTCGCCTGGCAGCCAAAGGTATCTATAGCACTCACCCCAACCCCCGGGTGGGCTGTGTGCTGGTAAAAAACAATGTGATCATCGGCGAAGGCTTTCACCTGCGTGCTGGCGAAGGTCATGCCGAAGTTAACGCCCTCGCTGCGGCGGGAGGCAACGCTCGTGGCGCCACCGCTTATGTCACTCTGGAGCCCTGTAGCCACCATGGCCGCACACCACCCTGCGCTCAGGCGCTGGTCGATGCCGGTGTCAGCAAAGTCATTTCTGCCATGCAAGACCCTAACCCATTGGTTGCAGGTCGTGGACATGCGCTACTGCAACAGGCAGGCATCGAGGTCCAAAGCGGCCTGCTTGAAGCCGAAGCGAAGACGCTTAACCCTGGTTTTATCAAACGCATGTCTCAGGGTTTACCGCTAGTCAGAATTAAACAAGCCATGAGCCTGGATGGTCGTACCGCCATGGCCTCCGGTGAATCTCAATGGATTACTGGCGCCGCAGCTCGCAGTGATGTGCAGCGCCTGAGAGCCCGCAGCTCGGCCATCATTACCGGCGTCGGAACTGTTATTGATGACAACCCCGCCATGACCCTCAGAGCAGATCAGCTGGGGCTGGCCGACGCGGAGCAGATCATCCAGCGGCAACCGTTACGGGTGATTATGGATTCAACCCTACGCACACCGATTGACCGTCAGATTCTGCAAGGCGACGAAACGGTGATTTTTTACTGCAGCGCCGACAATGCAAAGTTACAGGCGATGAAAGATTTAGGCATCATCCTGATCCAGCTGAAGAAACTCGAACCGCTTGCAGTATTAAGCTGGCTAGCAAAGGAAAGAGATTGCAACGAAGTGCTGATCGAAGCCGGCGCCAAACTGTCGGGGGCCTTTACCCAGTCAGGACTAGTCGATGAATGGCGTATATATATCGCCCCGAAACTGCTGGGCAGCGACGCCCGACCACTGTTTGAACTACCGGGCATGAAACAGATGTCCCAGCAGATTCAGCTGCAGCAGACCGATCTTCGCATGGTCGGCGATGATATCCGCATCACCTATAAGCCCAAGCCTGAGGAGCACTGAATGTTTACCGGAATTATCGAAGCCTTGGGCGAAATTGCTGAAACACGCCTACAAGGCGGTGATCTGCGCCTACGGGTAAAAACCGGCAGCCTAGATCTTGCCGATGTAAAGCTGGGAGACAGCATTGCCGTTAACGGCGTTTGCCTCACGGCGGTAGAACTGCCCGGTGACGGGTTCTGGGCTGATGTATCAAGAGAAACCCTCGCCTATACTGAATTCGAACAACTGCGCAGTGGCGATAAAGTAAATCTTGAAAAAGCCCTGACACCAAGCAGTCGCTTAGGAGGTCATATCGTCAGCGGCCACGTGGATGGTATCGGCACTATTGTCGATATGCGTGATGATGGCCGCTCGATCCGCTTCAGCATACAGGCACCAAAGGCGCTGTCGCGCTATATTGCAGCTAAAGGATCTATCTGTGTAGACGGCGTAAGTTTGACCGTGACCGGGGTAGAAGGAGCCTGCTTCCAGCTCAATATCGTCCCACACACGCTAGAAGAAACACTAATTAAGTATTACAGTGTCGGCCAACGCATCAATCTCGAAGTAGACCTGATAGCCCGCTATTTAGAGCGCTTACTTCAGGGAGAATCTGAGCAAGATTCAGAGCATAGCGATGAGCAGACAAGCAACCCTGAGGCAGAGGGACTGACCCAGGCATTTTTGGCCCAACATGGTTTTATTGGTCATCGTTAGATGATCCGGGCAACAGCAACGACTTAATCAACAGGTAAGCGAATGCCGTTAAATACTACTGCTGAAATTATTGAAGATATCCGCCTCGGTAAAATGGTTGTCCTGATGGATGACGAAGACCGGGAAAACGAAGGCGACCTTATTATCGCCGCCGATAAAGTGCGCACTGAAGATATTAACTTCATGGCGGTGCACGCCCGTGGCCTGATCTGCCTGACCCTGACCCAGCAACACTGTGAACGGCTGAAACTGCCATTGATGGTGCAGGACAATGGCGCTCAGTTCTCCACCAATTTCACCCTTTCAATCGAAGCGGCGGAAGGCGTGACTACCGGCATCTCCGCAGCAGACCGCGCCCATACCATACGCACCGCTGTGGCCGAAAACGTCAAGGTGGATGATATTGTTCAGCCCGGACATATCTTCCCGCTAATGGCCCAACCCGGCGGCGTCCTCAGCCGTGCAGGGCATACCGAAGCGGGTTGCGACCTGGCCCGCCTAGCAGGCTGCACTCCCGCCTCTGCGATCGTCGAGATCATGAATGACGACGGCAGCATGGCGCGCCGCCCGGACCTGGAAAAATTTGCCGAGAAGCACGGTCTAAAGATCGGCACTATTGCTGACCTGATCCATTACCGCACCCTCAACGAACATACCGTTGAGCGTGGCGAGCAACACCCCCTGGAGACTGAGCACGGTCTGTTTCAGGTTACCTGCTATCATGACACCATCCAGAACTGCACTCACATCGCGCTAGTGATGGGAGAAGTCGATGAGCAACAAGCAACGCTGGTTCGTGTTCATATGGCCGACCCTATTCGCGACGTGATTGGCATCTGCTCGAAAGCCGAGCCTAAGTGGTCGCTGCGTTCATCACTGCAACGGGTGGCGGAAGAAGGTAACGGCGTAGTCGTGCTGCTAGCAGACAATAATGTTGATGATATTGGCGCCAGTCTTGATGCCTATTTCAACAAACGTCCGGCAAAGCGGATTAATACCGACGGAGCCGGCACTTATCTGACCATCGGTACCGGATCACAAATCCTCCGCGACCTGGGTGTTGGCAAAATGCGTTTGCTCAGTTCACCAGTCAAATTTAATGCATTATCCGGTTTCGATCTGGAGATTGTAGAATTCATCCCTTTCGAAGCCTGAAAGACAACTTAACAGGACTGTTTCAATGACAATCAAGACAATTGAAGGCACTTTCACTGAAAATGACGGCAAATACGCCATCGTCGTCGGTCGCTTTAACGCCTTTGTAGTGGAAAGCCTGGTGGCAGGCGCCATCGACGTGCTGAAACGCCATGGCATCAGCGAAGACAACATCCGCATTGTGCGCGTACCCGGTGCGTTCGAAATCCCACTCGCGGTAAAAAAACTGGCGGAGCAGAAGCAAGAAGATGCAATCATCGCTCTAGGAGCTGTGATTCGTGGCGGCACGCCGCATTTTGAATACGTCAGCGCCGAAAGCTCCAAGGGCGTTGGTCAGGTATCACTGGACTTCGGCATCCCCGTCGCCAATGGCATCCTGACGGTTAATTCCATTGAGCAAGCAATCGAGCGTTCCGGCACCAAGGCTGGCAACAAAGGCGCTGAAGCCGCACTGACCGCCTTGGAAATGGTCAGCGTAATGCGCCAACTAGAGGGCTGATCGGGTGACTGAAGCAGAGAATACACCCATCGTAAAGAAGAAGAAAAAGCCGTCGAAGACAGAAATGCGCCGGGAAGCCCGCAGCTTTGCCTTACAGGCGCTTTACCAGTGGCATATCGCCGGTGCGGTTTTGAATGAGATCGAAGCGCAGTTTCAGACCGAACAAGACATGACTCGCACTGACATGGAACTGTTTACTGAGCTGCTGCACAGCATTCCTGCCCAGATCACCGAGCTGGACGAGCTGATTGCTCCTTGCCTAGACCGGAAGCTAGGAGACCTAGACCCGATTGAGCTTAACGTGCTGCGCATCGGCACCTTTGAGCTGCAGTCCAGAATTCAGGTCCCTTACCGGGTTGCCATCAATGAGTCCGTCAACCTGGCCAAAACCTTCGGTGCTACCGACAGCCACAAGTACGTTAATGGGGTATTGGACAAGCTGGCCAAATCTCTACGCGCTACGGAAGTAAATGCCCGTCGTTAGGCGGTCATTTAGGCGACGGTTCTAACACCCATGGCACTATCAGAATTCTCCCTGATCGAACGCTACTTTGCCCCACTGTGCCACAACGGCCGCGGGGTAAAGCTCGGCATCGGCGATGATTGCGCGGTGCTTGAGATACCTGCCGGGCATCAATTAGCCGTCTCCATCGACACCTTAGTTGAAGGCACTCACTTTCTCCCCGGGACACCCGCAGCAGCCATTGCCCAACGAACCATTGGCGCCTGTCTCAGCGATCTCGCCGCTATGGGCGCAGAGCCCGCATGGATAACTCTGGCGCTATGCTTACCCGAGGCCAATGAAGCCTGGCTCAAAGCCTTCAGTAACGCTTTAGGGGACGTGATCAAACGCTGGGATATCAGCCTGGTTGGTGGTGATACCACCCGGGGCGAGCAACTCACCATCAGTATTCAGGTGCACGGCTGGGTACCTCAGGGACAAGCCTTAAAAAGATCCGGAGCCAATACCGGAGACCATATCTTTGTCACCGGCACCCTCGGCGATTCCGCCGCCGGCCTTGATCAGTTGCAACAGGGTCATTCTGATAATTGGCTAATCCAACGTTTTTATCAACCCTCTCCGCGACTGAGTACCGGTATCGAAATCCGTCCTTATGCCAGTGCAGCGATCGATATATCCGATGGTTTATTGGCCGATCTCGGACACATCCTGCAACAAAGCGGCGTTGGCGCTATAGTCGACCTTCAGGCCCTGCCTCTATCGCCACAGCTGCAAAGCCTCTACGATGCTGAGCAAGCACAGCAATGGGCCCTCAGCGGTGGCGAAGATTTCGAACTTTGCTTTTGTATCCCGGAGTCTGCGCTGCCGGAATTCCAGCAACAGATACAACAGCACCCAGTACCCTGCAGCGCCATTGGCGTGATCACTGCAGCCCCCGGCATCCAACTACAGGCTGCCGATGGCAGCCTCAGTAATACTCAACCCCAAGGTTTCCGCCATTTCTAAGCGGTACCAACCAAGCCAGGATATTAACCGTGTCTGAGCATTTAAAACCTGCCGTACTTCCTTCTCCTGATTGGAAAAACCCGATCCACCTGCTGGCCTTTGGTTTCGGCAGCGGCGCAGCACCCAAAGCTCCTGGCACCTGGGGTACGGCGGCGGCGCTAATTCCATACCTGTTTTTGGCGGAGTTACCGCTACTACCCTATCTGGCGGTGATAGCCGTGAGTTTTATAGCAGGGATTTATATCTGTGGTCGCACCGCTGAGGATCTCGGCGTGCATGATCACGGCGGCATTGTCTGGGATGAGTTTGTCGGACTCTGGATCACCCTGATCGCGGTGCCGGGCCACTGGTCATGGATATTGGCAGGATTTGTGCTGTTTCGCTTCTTTGACATCATCAAGCCCTGGCCAATCAGCTGGGCGGACAAACAGGTCAGCGGAGGCCTGGGGATCATGCTCGATGACGTCATAGCCGGAATTTTCGCCTGGGGCTGCCTGCAGCTAGGGGTGCTGTTAATACTGTAAATCAGCGCTCCGCTATACCGACCCTGCTCTGAATAGGAGGCTATTTTTTCAGCCCCAGCACCCGTAACCAGTGGCGACCGTCCAACAGGTTCGCCAGCGCATAGGCCAAACGACTGAACGCACAGGCGATCAACAACTGCTTCACCGCGGCCTGATCCTCTTCGCGAACATAGCTACCTTCCTTCAATAGCGGCAAAGCAAAGGCAAAACCGGCCTGCCATTCAATGGGTAGCAAAACCACATGCACCGCTGCACCGGTTAACATACTCACCAGGGCAACAAACAACAATAAACCGGCGAAAGGGGGCAAGACAATGGCCATTAGTGGTGCTGAAAGCAGAGCGCCAGAGCCGACCCATTCACCCAGCTTAGCCAGCCTTAGGATACCTTCTCGAAACCTCAGCACAGAGGCATCCTTGGCATCCTGAGCGGCATGACCGACCTCGAAAGCCGCCCGCACCACCGCCGTCAAACTGCGAGTATTCATGGTTTGATCGGTCAGACAAACCACCTTAGTGCTAGCGTTGTAATGGCTGCAGTGTCGAGCACGCTTAAGCTTAACCCGCACTAGCTTCAGTCGACGCAATAGATGAGTAACCAGCTGACCACCGGTACCGGGAATATCCTTACGCTGCACACTATACTTATAGAAAACGTATCGAGCCCAAATTTTAGGAGCTGCCAGCAACAGAGCCAAGGCCAGCCCGATAAAGAGCAGGTCCATAGTGACAATCCTTCTTGGCATACAGGTGGTAATAAATTCGCCGTTCGCCCGTCTAACGCAGCAAAGCTGAGCGGCACCTGATCGAATTCGTCATTGCTAAAATAACGGATATAGTTTTAGGTATAGCAAATAGCCGCCGGTTTTGCCCAGCGTATTATAAGTTCGCCAATAACCAAGTGGGTTGATAGAATATGCATCCCACTTTTTAAGGAAGTTGTTCTGTGACTGTTCGCTACGTAGCCTCATCTCAATTGCCAACCCCCTGGGGTACATTCCAGATGCATGGCTTTGAAGATTTAACCAGTGGCAAAGAACATGTGGTGCTCAGCATGGGGGAATTTAACGATAACGAGCCGGCATTGGCCCGTATCCACTCCGAGTGCCTTACCGGTGACGCACTATTCAGTATGCGCTGTGATTGCGGCTTCCAATTGCAGGAAGCACTGAAGCGCATTGCCGAAGAAGGTCGCGGCGTGCTGCTGTATCTACGCCAGGAAGGTCGTGGCATCGGCTTGCTGAATAAGATCAAAGCCTATCACCTGCAGGACGGTGGTGCAGATACCGTTGAGGCCAATGAACAACTGGGGTTTGAGGCCGATCTGCGTGATTACAGCATGTGCATCAACATGTTGGAGCACTTGGGCATCAAAGAAGTCCGGCTAATGACCAACAACCCCCGGAAGGTAGATGCACTGAAAAAATTCGGCGTTCCTGTCACCAAACGGGAACCCTTGCAGGTGGGTAAAAACCGCCATAACGAGGATTACTTGGCGACCAAAGCGGGTAAGCTCGGCCACATGATGAGCGAACATCACTTCAAAGAATAAGCCACCTAGCTGGTTTCTGAGTCAGTCGCCAGCCGCTGTTTTATCCGAGCCTCAATACCGACGGCATCCAGGCCCTGCTGCGACAGCAGATCAGCAGCCTTACCATGAGTGATAAAGTCATCCCCTAGCCCCAGATTCAAGACCTTTACGGCCAGCGATTGCGCCAGCACATACTGATTCACCAGCGAACCCGCACCACCAATCAAAGCGTTCTCCTCAAGGGTCACCAAGAGCGAGTGAGTCTCTGACAATGCCTTAATACGCTGCTGGTCCATTGGTTTGACGAACCGCATATCCACCACCGTCATATCCAAGCGTTCAGCAACAATAATGGCCTCCGACATCAAGCTGCCGAAGCATAGTATGGCGACCCCGCGCCCTTCTCGAACCAATCGGCTTTCGCCGATAGCCAGGGTTCCCAAACCAGAGAAAAGAGTCTGCCCGGAGCCCAGTCCACGGGGATAACGCACACAGGCAGGGCCATTGTGCTGATAGCCCGTGGCCAGTAGCAACCTTGTTTCGGCCTCTCCAGAAGGAGTCATAATCAGCAGGTTAGGGACACAGTTCAGAAAGCTCAGATCAAAACTACCATGATGAGTCGGACCGTCTTCCCCCACCAGTCCCGCGCGATCAATGGCGAACAGCACATCAAGCTGCTGCAAAGCCACATCGTGGATCAGCTGATCATAACCCCGTTGCAAAAAGGTAGAGTAGATCGCCACGACCGGCTTGGCACCCTGACAAGCCAAACCACCGGCCAGTGTAATGGCATGCTGCTCGGCGATGGCAACATCGAAAAAGCGCTTTGGAAAACGTCGGGAAAAATCCACCATCCCCGAGCCTTCACTCATCGCTGGAGTAATGGCAACCAAGCGCTCATCCACCGAGGCCTGATCACAGAGCCAAGAACCAAACACTTTGGAATAGGAAATTCCCAGCTCGTTACTAGAGACTTCCGCCTTAAGCTTCAGCTCTTCAGGGCTGAGTAATTTGGTAATGGCGTGATAACCCACCGGGTCTGATTCCGCTGGTTGAAAGCCCTTGCCTTTGGTGGTCAACAGATGTAAAAACTGCGGTCCTTTAGCCGTTTTAAGGCGCTGCAATACTGGTAGCAGCTGCCCGAAGTCGTGCCCATCGACCGGTCCGCTGTATGCGAACTCAAGGGCCTCAAACAAAGCAGCACTGGTGCTGGCCCCAGTACGGCCACGACCCCCTTTAAGATTTTTAGCTAAATAAGTAGCGAGACCGCCCTCGTTATGAGAGATCGACATATCATTATCGTTAAGGATAACCAACAGATCACAATCAGTATGGGCCGCGTGATTCAAGGCCTCAAAGGCCATACCACCGGTCATCGCACCATCACCAATAATCGCCACGCTACGGTTTTCCCGACCACTGATTTTATCGGCTAATGCCATGCCTAAGGCGGCACTAATAGAGGTGCTCGAATGACCCACACCAAAATCATCATATGGACTTTCATGACGTTTCGGGAAAGGTGCCAAACCATCCTGACGACGTATAGTCAGCATCTGCTCCCGGCGCCCAGTGATCACCTTATGAGGATAACATTGATGGCCCACGTCCCAGACCAGATGATCATCAGGAGTATGAAAAACGTAGTGCAACGCCAGCGTTAATTCCACCATTCCCAAACCCGCACCAAAATGGCCCCCGGTCTGGCCGACGGAATAGAGTAAAAAACTGCGCAACTGCTCGGCCAATTCTGGCAGTAAGGCAGGATCCAGAGCTCTTAAACAAGCGGGATCATCGATAGCATCCAGCAACGGAGTATCGGGTCGATTGGTCGGAATTTCTGTAAACATCAAAAACCAGCTGTAAGGTTAGTGGTTACGTTTGACAACATAATCTGCCAATTGCCGTAGTAGCGATGCACGCTCACCAAGTGGCGACAGGGCATCCAAGGCTTGTTGGTGCAGCTGTAGCGCTTTTTCCTTGGCCTGCTCCATCCCCAGCAAAGACGGGTAAGTCGCTTTGTTAGCCGCCAAATCGGAGCCTTGGGGCTTACCCAAAGTCTGGGTGTCACTCTCTATATCAAGAATGTCATCCTGCACCTGAAAGGCCAAGCCTATAGCCGTCGCATACTGGTCCAGGGCAAGCAATACGGTTTCATCTGCGTCCGCAGCCAAGGCCCCCATGCGTACACTGGCACGGATCAATGCACCGGTTTTCAGACCATGCATCCGTTCCAGCGCCTGCACATCTAAATGTGAATCCACCGCGCACATATCTATAGATTGCCCGGCGACCATACCTTTATCGCCACTAGCACTACTTAGAGTGCGAACTATCTCCAACTGCTGAGCGGCTTGCAGGTACTCTATTGGCGCGGCCAGAACCTCAAAGGCCAACGCCTGCAGAGCATCACCGGCTAAAATAGCGGTCGCCTCATCAAAGGCAATATGGCAGGTAGGTTTGCCGCGACGCAGATCATCGTCGTCCATGGCAGGCAAATCATCATGAATCAGCGAATAAGCATGGATACATTCGACAGCAGCCGCGGCTGGATCTGCCGCCGCTAGCGCTCCTCCAGCTGCTTCGCAGGCGGCGTAAACCAGCACTGGACGCAGCCGCTTGCCACCGTTAAAGGTGCTGTAATGCATGGCATCAAATAGTTTCGGCGCGGTTACCGTCTGCTGCAGATAATGCTCAAGCTGACGGTCTACACGCAGGCGCCACTGGTCAACGCTTGTGGAAAAACTCATTACTCTGGTTCCGACTTCAACGGCTCAGCAATTACTTCACCATTTTGCTCTATCAAGACCTGAACCCGCTGCTCTGCCTGAGCCAAACGTTGCTGACAGTCACGGGTTAACCGGACCCCTTCCTCAAAAGCGCCCAGAGACTCTTCCAGAGACATATCGCCCTGTTCCATTTGCGCCACTAGACGCTCAAGATCGCCCAAACTTTGCTCAAAATCAGGTTCTTTTTTCTTACGCGGCATAATTCATATCTTTTCATCGTGATCAAGACCGCCAACCCTACCTTAGGCCCTGATAACGGTCAATTCGGAGGCCTATTGTGCCACGACTATTGCGTCCACCACATCAGCATCTAATAGTTTCTAACAAATACTCAAAAAAACGCCTCAGCACACAGATTATAAAGTGTAATTTTTGCTATTATTGTGAGTCCCTTATCATTACCCTACCTAATTAGAACTTAGCAGCCTCATCAGCACTTCTTAGAGGAATATCGGTGGATATCGCAACACTCATAGGCCTCCTCGGCTCGTTCGGCATCGTCATTTCCGCCATCGTACTAGGCGGTAGCGCTGGCATGTTTGTTAACCCCCCTTCAATTCTGATTGTTATCGGGGGTTCGTTGATGGTGGTAATGATGAAGTTCACCCTCAGTGGATTTCTGGGCGCCGGAAAAGTCGCAGCTAAAGCATTTATGTTTAAATCTACTTCACTGGACGAGCTGATTGCCGAGGCCGTAGAGCTAGCGGATGCTGCCCGTAAAGGTGGATTACTGTCTCTAGAAGAGAAAGAAGTCAGCAATGACTTTATGCAAGGCGGGATTCAGCTACTGGTAGACGGTCATGACCCTGAGGTCGTAAAGACGCTACTGAGTAAAGACAAGGCCCAGGCAGAATCCAGACACGAATTAGGCGCAGAAGTCTTTAAGGCCCTGGGCGCTGTCGCTCCGGCGATGGGCATGATCGGAACCTTGGTAGGCTTGGTACAGATGCTTGCCAATATGGACGATCCGAAGTCCATCGGCCCGGCGATGGCTGTTGCACTCTTAACCACCCTATACGGCGCTATAATCGCCACCATGGTGGCAGAACCCATTGCCGATAAGTTGACCCGTCGCCGTGATGAAGAAGCCACCAACAAGGCGCTGATTATTGATGGTTTACTGGCCATCCAGGCCGGCCAAAACCCTCGCGTTATCGAATCAATGCTTAAGAACTATTTGCCTGAAAACAAACGAGGCTCCTCCAGCGAAGCTGAAGTCTAACGCGGCCGAGCGGATTACAGAATGAGCGACGAAGAAGAACATAAGTGTAATTGTCCCGAAGGACTTCCCCCTTGGCTCGCCACGTTTGCCGACTTGATGTCGCTGCTGATGTGCTTCTTTGTATTGCTCCTATCCTTCTCTGAAATGGACGTCATGAAGTTCAAGCAGCTCGCAGGCTCCATGCGCGAAGCCTTTGGTGTTCAAAACCTTATCAAGGTAAAAGACATCCCCAAGGGAACCAGCATCATCGCCCAGGAGTTCAGCCCTGGTCGCCCTGAGCCCACCCCTCTCAACGAAGTGCGACAGTTCACGACCTCTACCACTAAACAGAATCTGGATGTCCGCCGTCAGCAAGGGGAAGCTGAACACTTAGAGACAAAGGCTGGCGAAATTCAGGAAATGATTAAGCAGATGGAAGCTGAAGACGCCGCGAATAAAGCAGAAGCTCGTGAAGACGCTATCGCCATGGCCATGGCGCTTCAAAAAGAGATCGGCAAAGGGGCCGTCGACGTAGAAACCCAGGAAGGCAAAGTCATTATCCGGGTGAGAGAGAAAGGCTCCTTTCAGTCTGGACAGGCTGAACTTAATTTCGAGTTTATCCCAATTATTTCCAAGATCCGCGATGTACTAGTCAACATATCTGGCAGCGTATCCGTCGAAGGCCACACCGATAATATTCCTATTTCTACCGCCCAGTTCGCATCTAACTGGGGACTTTCCTCCTCCCGCGCTATCTCGGTAGCCCAGGAACTCTTTGCCGATGGCCGCATTGATCAGGGCCGCTACAGGGTCACCGGATTCGGCGACACCAAACCCCTCGCACCCAACGACACCACTAAAAATCGGGCATTGAATCGCCGGGTAGAGATTATTATCCAGAAGGGAAAAGACCAAGAATTACTGAACCGCCTGCCCGCACTGCCTGATGGCGTAGAGACCAGCGGCGATCTAGCGCCAAACGAGATTTTTTAAATAAAATATTCTGTATTACAACAACTAACATCCAGCCCGCATCGCCCATAGATCCGTTTGGCAGAGTACTATCCAGATGGACCTGATCTGGACAGTCCAATCCCGCTGACTACTCCGGCAGTTCAAACACCAGCTCTTCAGACACACTCTTGTGTTCCGCATAGCCCTTATTAAATACCGCCAACTGACCACGAATCTGACCACCACGCGGCAGCACTGCGTCATCTGCATTGCCGGTATCGAGCTTGCGCTGATATTCTAGGAACCAATGATTATCTTTCCAGACACCTTTGGCTTTTACATCCGCTAAACTACCACCCGATGTGCCGGTCATTATGATACCGGGCAGCTCCTTGCCCTGGTTTTTCTTGCGATCGGGTTTGTTATTAACGTAGATCCGGCTACCTTCATCGCGACCCTTTTTAATATATACGGTGTTACCACTATCGGTCTTATACTCGGCGGCATTCTCTAGCTCATCCAGGGTAATCAAGTGCCACATATCTTCAGCCAGACCTGCCTTGTTGCTACGTCCGGCGGACCAGACCCAGACGTCCACCTCATAATTAGCGTCACTCACCATACAGCTATTAAAATCACCGCCCATATCAAAGCGTAACGCAAACATATCGTCTCTTTGTTTACCCCGCTTGTATTTTTTACCTTTCCAACGCCAAGACTTATAGGCTAAGTCTTCAGTTTTATCCGGCCACTGAGCGGCAAAATAAAATTGATCACCATAAACCCCGGCGGCAACCCGTACCGTCAATTCTCCGGTACGGTTCTTCTTATCACCCTCCTTGGCAGGATGGACCTGCACTTCTTGCCAGAGACTCGTCGCCCACTCAGTATGAACACCGTCGATGGTGGGGGCAGCATCAAGAACTGCTACCGACAAGGTGGCGGCAGTACTTAGGCTGGACTGAGCTAGAAACAAGCCCGCAATAAGTCCACATCCAAACATCCTATTCATAACAGCGGTCCGATCTACTCAATGATGATCGTGGCTTCCATACCTTCTTCACGATGGTCGTCGATAGTGCAGTAAACAGGGTAAGTTCCCTTAGTCACAGGTACAAAGTACAGGTCCAGCTGACCACCGTCGGCCATCAACTCTAATGCCGTAAAGTACGGTGCTTTGATCTCCCCGTCTTTGTTGGCCTGAACCTTACGGGTGGCAATAGATTTATAGAATTCTGGTGCGGTGAAGTAGTGCTTCTTCTCACCAGAGTTCTTCAGTTCCATCTTATATGGCTGCCCCGCTTTCAAACGGATCTCATCGTGGCTATAAGCGAACTCTTCCATTTCAACCGTTACGGTCTGCATGGCTTTCCAGTCTGCTTTTTTAACGACCTCTTTGTAATTGGTAATGTAATCCCCAGCAAGCGCTGCTCCTGAGAAAGCCAATGCAGATGCTACAACTACTGTTTTCAACAACTTCATTTTATTTTCCTTATCGAGGTCTAGGTTTTAAATTTATTCAGCAAACCCTGTAATTCTGCGGCCTGCTGCGCCAGGGCATCGCTGGTTTGGTCGGTTTGCTTGGCGGCACTAACGGTACGCTCTGCCACCTGCTTGATATTGAGTATACGTCGATTCTGGTCTTCTGTTGCTTCAAGCTCATGCTCAGTCGACGAAGCTATTGAACAATTAATATCGGTGATCTTGCCGGCTTCTTGGGTGATTTTCAGCAACGACGCCCCTGAACCGTTAGCCTTTTCCATACTACCAAGCGCCATTTGCCGACTCAGCTCCATCGAACTGGAAACCTCTGCCGTGCGCTGTAGCAGACCATCAATGACCCGTTTTATCTGGTCGGTAGACGCTCTAGATTTGATCGCCAAGTTGCGAACCTCGTCGGCCACCACCGAAAACCCCCGCCCCTGCTCGCCAGCCCGTGCAGCTTCAATAGCGGCATTCAGCGCCAGTAGGTTGGTCTGCTCGGAGATGCCCTGGATCGTCTCCAGAATCACCTGAATATTATCCATATCCGCATCTAACGAAGTGACGGCTTCGGTAGAAATGGTCAACTGGTCCACCAATCCATTGATCGACTCAATGGTCTCTTCCACATCCCTTTTACCGAGCGTGGCCACCTGATTCACTTCTTCTGCCACCTGCGCGGCATCGCGGGCCTGAGACACCATTGAACCGATGGTGGCCGTCAGTTCGTTCATTCCGGAAGCCACGTCTTCGGTATCCCGATACTGCTGAGCGGCATCATCAGCGGTAGCCGAGGTGGTTGATTTCATCTGCTGGCTCAGATCAGACAAACTGACTGTCGTATCAGAAACTCGCGACACCAGGTCTCGGATCTGCCCGATAAAGGCATTAAATCCGTTGGACAATACCGCGATTTCATCCTCTCCACGGACAGGCAATTTCACCGTCAAATCCCCTTCACCCTGAGACATCTGCTGCAGCTCTTTAGCAACGGTCAGGATAGGCATGGAGAACTGGCGCACCATATAACCGATAATCAGTACACAGATCACGATAACCGCCAGCACCAACCCTATCGCCTGGGTAATGCTGGAATTAATCTGCGCATCCACACCGGCCAACGAGGTAGTGAGTTTAATGACACCGCGGACTTTATGGTCACTACCGTGGCATGTGGCACACTCTTCCCGGTTTAAAATTGGTTTTAATAGCGTGGTATAGCGCTCCCCACCTTCGAGAGTATCTTCATAGGTGGCGACCTCAGCGGATTCCACCGCCTGAAGCAAAGCCCGCATGTCCGGCTGCAGGATCTGGTAACGCTCTTCATCGTCCCGGGGAATAAACTCTTCATCGCCGATACGGTTATTGACGTTATCGATGGTGGCACTGTCCCGGAAAGCTTCCAGGCCATTGGTACGTAGGACACGAAAATCGACAACCTCCGGCACTCGCTTCAGGTTATCGGCGAAAGACTGCGCCACGTCCGCGTAGCCTGCCAACATGATGCTCTGCAACCCCTGGCTCACAGTTTCGGCCAGAGAGGAGGCTTTATTCTGATGTTGATTAATGATGCTGGTTTTTTGCTGGGACAGTTGAATCATCGCCATCGCCGTCAAACTCAAGGCAAGCGTGATCACAACCGCGACTAGGATTTTGTAACCAATATGTTTGTTAATCAGCATCAAGTATTCAAACAACCTTACTTAAATCTATTCAAAGATCGGCCAGGCCCGCGCCTGACCCAAATTTCCTCAACAGCATAAGGGCTGCAAATTTGATGCCAATAAAAATCGTCTAAAACGCCCTATATCATTGAGAAAACGGGGGAAAACCCATACAGACATACTATTTCTAAGAAAACATTCCGGATTATGAGAACCAGAACCTTCTCTCGGCACGCCAGACAACTCCAGTCTGATCAAATTTCAGTCAACCTTCCTTGGCGCATGATGTATAATGCGCGCCCTCCAAGATGTAGCAGGTAACAGAGATAATGACCGATAAAGAAACCCCTCGGGTTGGCTTCGTTAGCCTGGGCTGCCCAAAGGCCCTGGTTGATTCCGAACGCATTCTGACGCAATTGAAAGTGGACGGATACGAGATAGTACCCACCTACAAAGACGCCGACGTGGTTGTGGTCAATACCTGTGGCTTTATCGACGAAGCCAAGCAAGAATCCCTGGAGGCCATCAGCGAGGCGATGCGCGATAACGGCAAAGTGGTTGTCACTGGCTGTATGGGCAAAGGCAAAGACGCCGAGATCATCAAGGAGCAGAACCCGGGCATTCTGGCGGTAACCGGTCCTCAGGCCTACGAAGAAGTGGTAACCGCCGTGCATGAGTGGGCACCACCTGTGAAACCCAGTCATGATCCATTTACCGACCTGGTACCCAACAGCGGCATTAAACTTACCCCCCGCCATTACTCGTACCTGAAGATATCCGAAGGCTGCAACCACGGCTGCACCTTCTGCATTATTCCGGACCTTCGCGGCAAATTAGTCAGCCGCCCCATCGGCGACGTGCTGTCTGAAGCCCAGACCCTGGTTGAATCTGGCACCCGCGAGCTGCTGGTTATATCGCAAGACACCAGCGCCTATGGCGTCGACATGAAATACCGCACAGGCTTCTGGAATGGCCGCCCGGTCAAAACCCGCTTGCTGGAGCTCTGTGAAGAGCTAGGTGAACTAGGCGCCTGGATTCGTCTGCACTATGTTTATCCCTACCCTCATGTCGATGACACCATCGAGCTGATGGCAGAACGCAAGATTCTTCCTTATTTGGACATCCCCTTCCAGCATGCCAGCCCCGATGTGCTGAAGCGGATGAAACGTCCAGCCCATGCTGAAAACACCCTGGCGCGGATCCAGAACTGGCGTAAGCAGGTTCCTGATCTAGCGATACGCTCCACCTTTGTGGTGGGTTTCCCCGGTGAAACTGAGCGTGATTTTGAGATGCTGCTGGAATGGCTGGAAGAGGCCGAACTGGACCGCGTCGGCTGCTTTAAATACAGCCCAGTAGATGGCGCCAAAGCCAACGCCCACCCCAATCACATTGCCCCGGAACTGCAGCAGGAACGCTGGGAACGCTTTATGCAGGCTCAGCAGGTTATCAGCGCGCGCAAACTACAGCGTCGTATCGGTCAGATAACACCCGTGTTGATTGACGACGTGGACGAAGAAGGCGCTGTCGGCCGTACCTATGCTGATGCCCCGCAAATCGATGGCATGGTTTACCTGAATGGCTTCCATGACTGCGCCCCCGGTGATTTTGTCGAAGTGAAGATTGAGCACGCCGACGAGTACGATCTTTGGGGCACACCGATCTGATCTGGCTGTCACAGGCGGCAAGGACATAATAAAACACCCTAAGGGCTGCTTATTGCGGCCCTTTTTGTTCACCCCCTCTCTCTCTTCCACATCCCGCCAACATCAAGCTATTGGCATGCAGACCAGCATATCCGCCACATCGATCGAGGAGATCACGACCTTTGCCGGACCCATCGCCCTATCGGCCTATCTCTGTTTTTGACTCGCGCGTAGTTGAAAAAGTGATTTCTGTCACTTATTCGAATGACAACAGCAGCCGGTAAAGATCCCAGCCATATAAACTCTTTAGAGTCCTAGAAAGCTGTGCTACTTTTTGCAGACAGTACAAATTTAAGGAAGCGTTCTAATGGCTGGTGAAAAATTTCGACTTGTGACACGAAGCGACTTTGACGGTTTAGTATGCGCGGTTCTGCTTAAACACCTGGATCTAATCGACGACATCAAATTCGTCCATCCCAAAGACATGCAGGATCGTAAAATCGATATCAACGATCGCGATATCACCACCAACCTGCCCTATGTGCCCGGTGTAAACCTCGCCTTTGATCACCACTTGTCAGAGACCATCCGCAACAAGAAGGTCGATAACCATATCATCGACCCAGACGCCCCCTCTGCAGCACGCGTAGTGTGGAAACATTACGGTGGTCACGATGCCTTCCCTGAGTCTTGGGACGAAATGATGAATGCGGTCGACAAAGGAGACTCCGCCCAATTTAATCAGCAGGAAGTACTCCACGCCGAAGGCTGGGAGCTACTCAACTTTTTGATGGATGCACGCACAGGTCTCGGTCGCTTCCGCGAGTTCCGCATCTCCAACTATGACTTGATGATGGACCTGATCGACTACTGCAAAAACCACAACATTAAACAGATACTAGAGCTGCCAGATGTGAAAGAGCGGGTTGAGCTCTACTTCGAGCAGGAAACCAAATTTAAAGAACAGATCCAGCGCTGCTCAACCGTGCACGGCAACCTCGTGGTGCTGGATCTGCGCGAAGAAGAGACCATCTGGGCCGGCAATCGCTTTATGATCTACGCCCTCTACCCCCAATGCAATATCTCCATCCATGTACTCTGGGGCCTGAAACAACAAAACACCGTCTTCGCCACCGGCAAATCAATCTTCGACCGCGGCTCAAAAACCAACGTCGGCGAACTGATGCTTAAATACAACGGCGGCGGCCACCAGGCCGCTGGCACCTGTCAGGTTGAAAATGATCAAGCAGTAGCTATACAGCAGGAACTGATCGACCAGATAAACGCAGACGGCTAATCATCGTCTGGAATAGAAAAAGGCCGCTCAATGAGCGGCCTTTTTGCATGGCGAAGATCTAAGTTTTAACGTATTTCCTCTGCCTTCAGCCTTCTAGTAAGTGCGAAGGGAGCCGCCACACTAGGATTCCGTCTTCAACAACATCAACACCTCGCCCTCGGTCACGGTGTCGCCTTGAGTGACCAGCACATCAACGATCTGCCCCGCCTGGTCTGCGGTTATTTCCCAATCCGTCTTCACTAATTCCAGTACCGCAAGGGTCTCGTACAAAGCCACCCGATCACCGATGCCAACCAATACCTCTGCAACTTCAATATCATCACCAGCGCAGGTACCACAGGTTTCCCAGCACTCGGGAAATTGGGACAGCTTGATCTCAATGATTTGACTCATAGGGCAGCACTTTCAATTTAAATAAAGAGTAACGAAGACACAGAATTATACCGAGTCCTAAAACAATTTGAGCACAGTAGTTAGCGACGGAGTAACAATAATAATACAGAGGTCACCTTAAATGCTCGCTTACTCAGCCGAAATCATGGGGTAATAAAAAAGGCTGCCATTAGGCAGCCTTTTTTTGAATTGGTGGAGCTGGCGGGACTTGAACCCGCGTCCACGATGTTTCCGAACCAGTGATACTACATGCTTAGTCTGTCATTTTGTTAACCCGTAGAGACTCCAACAGACAGGATTCTCATGAGCGAGCCAGATTAGTTTTAACGCTTCAGCCCCTGGCGAGGCATCCATCGCGATCTTGTATAGGATGACCTTCCGAACCCCGATCTACAGGCAAATACAGGTGGAAGGGCGCTATGCAGGTTATTAAGCTGCTAGTGCGTAGTTTTCGTCGTTTGCAATTAAGCATTGGCAAGGTTTATTTACGTGATCACTCACCGCTCACGGCATGCACAAAGGACATACGCACCATGTCGAAACCAAATCAGCCCCGGAGTGGTAGTCTTAGGTAGGCCACTATAAAGATCAGTGGCCAATTTTCAACTTATTATAAAACAATTCGCATCTAGGCAGCTAATAACGGTCGTTTTATAGCCAATACTACCCACCTACTTCTGTGACAGTATTTTCCGGCTTAAATTCACCGTACACCGTGTAACGATTCCGTCCACTCTTCTTGGAGGAATACATCGCATTATCAGCATGATTCAATAACGCCTCGGGATCTTCTCCGTGATCAGGAAAAAGACTAATTCCCATGCTAATCCCCACCTGACAAGAGCTGCCTTCATATTCGAAACAGCCCGCGAACCGCTCAAGTATCTTGTTGGCGACTATTTCTACTGCCTGCCGGTTTCTAATCTCGGGAACGATAACAATAAATTCATCCCCTCCTAGTCGCGCTAGCTTATCTGTTTCCCGCAGACATTCGCTAATGCGTTCGGCGGCCTGAATCAGCACCATATCGCCACAATCATGGCCGTAGGAGTCATTCGTCTGTTTGAAACCATCCAGATCCAAGAACATAACCGCTAACTGCCTTTGACTGCGCTTGGCTCGTTTAATATCTTCTTTCAGATGCTCGGAGAACCAACGTCTGTTCGGTAAGCCGGTCAATGGATCATGACGTACCATATGCTGGAGCTTTTTCTGGGTTATATGGTGATCACTGATCTCATCGTGTAACAGCTGATTTTTTTCATAGAGTTCGGCTGTGCGCTCCTCTACCCGCAACTCCAACGAGTCATGGGCGTCCTGCAGTTTGGCGGTGCGCTCTCGGACCTGCTTTCGCAAAATCAGCACACCACCAGCCAAAACCACCACCCCCAGAAGGGTGCCGGCCAACGACAAAACAAGCCAATTAGGAATTTCAGCCTCTACTTGCTCCCCATACCAGTGATCCAGGGATTTAAAATAAAAGGAGTCGTTGCGGTCTTTTAACTCCGCTAAACGCACATTGATGCGATCCAGATAAGGCTTATGCTGGCCTTCCAAAACTGCATAGTGGACCTCTTTTGAACAACAGACGATGGGGCTACGATAAACCTTGTGATTGGCTGCGATTAGATTGCCGTTGGAGCGCGAAGTGATACCCACATCAGCAAAGCCATTTTCGACCTGCCGCAGCACTTCAGCATAGCTATCCACTTCAATAAACTTGGCAGGCAGGTCGAAACGTTTCAGTAGCGACTTAAAACTGATGGTATAAATGTCCTGTTTTAGACCCGCAATCCGTTGCCCCCTGAGATCAAGGATAGATTGAATACTCTTATCCCTGACATACACCTGCCCCCAATTGATAAACAGAGGTTCGGTGGTGAAATCGTAAATTTTATCCCGCTCTTTGTTGTAGGCCATGCCAGCAATCATATCGATGCTGCCAGCTTCCAGCTGTTTAATTAGTCCCGGCCAGGTATCCTTAACATACTGTAATTTCCAGCCTTCTGCCTTAGCGACATACTCAAGCACATCAATATAAAAGCCCTGAATTTTACCGCTATCGTCATAAAAAACGCTGGGCTTATTCTGATAAACCCCCACTCGCAGAGTCTGCTCTGCGAACACCGGCGTTGATACGATTAGCCATAGCACAGCCAGCAGTACAACGAACCAGAGCTGGGGTGTAGATAAAGACCGTACTCGAACTTTACTAGACATTAAAACCCGCAAAGTAATTATTGTTTTTTAATTAAGACAATCAAAAATCAAATTCGATTGTTTGTTTTTAAATAAAGAGACATCGGAATCAGATAAACCTGTAGCGCTACTTATTAATAGACCTCTGATTTAATTCCAGCATGAAGATGCATGCGAATTAAAAAACCGCGCCAATACTTCTCTAGATAGAACCCAGCTTAGCACATCTTTAAATACCGTAACTGCCAGGAATTCGGTGCCCGAAATTAGCGAGTCATGACGGCATCATCAGCGTATCGCTGAAGCGATGATAAGCAATCATTCGCCCTGCTATTAAGCGCTAATTAGCCCCCTGGTAATGCAAACATCGGCGGCAATAGCATATGCCTGACATCGATAAGACCTGGATAACCCTGCAACCCCGTCAGCACGGCCCAGCCGCCGATAATCAGCAACGACAAGCCCGATACTCGACTAATCCACTGCAGCCCGCTGTCTCGTAGCCTAGCTCTGATTGCTTCGGCCATCAGCGACAGAAACAACCACCACAACGCTGAACCACAGAACACCCCAAAAACCAGCCACCAGGGGCTAAACTTCCCGGAAGACAGACCAACACTACTCAAGATCGCCATAAAAGCCATTAGGGTCATCGGATTAGCCAGAGTGAGCAGAAATGTACTGTAAAAGCTCTTTAGATAGGGTGACTGATCACCAACGTCAAGGGCCGCTGCGGCTTCCTTGCTCACCATAACGCGCCAGCCCAGATACGCTAGCAGCAAGCCTCCTAGCAATTGCAGCCACCCGGCTGCCGGCTGCAACCAATGCAACACCCCCACCAAACCCAATGCGGCAATAGCGCCATAAACCATATCCGCTGCTGCTGCACCTAGCCCAGTGACCACGCCATGACGCCAGCCCTTGGTCAGTGAACGCTGCAGGCAAAGTACGCCTATAGGACCGACGGGGGCCGCCACCGAAATACCGATCAACAGCCCCTTTACTATCAACTCTGCTGCCATGCCCTCAGCCTTATAAAGCCAAAACACTATTTTATTAAAGCCATTACAATTTATACATAGATAACCAACACCCTATAATCTAAATTACGTATCGTTTTATTATTAGTTTTATTGGAATCCCATACGATCATGAAACTTGACTCAATTAGCTGGAAAATCCTTAGCCGGCTGCAACAAGATGGCCGCGCAAGCCTTGCCTCTATTGCTCGGGACGTAAGCATGTCACTACCGGCAGTGACCGAGCGGATTAAGCGGATGGAAGAACAAGGGATTATCGAAGGTTATCGCGCGGTTATTAATGAAGCCGAACTGGGCCGCACGTTGAAAGTTTTTATTCAGCTAAAAACCCCCGCCAGTCGTTACCGCAGTTTCCTAGATTATGCAGAGCAAACGGAAGCCATTCGCGAATGCCACCATATTACCGGTGATGGTGCTTTTATTATTCAGGTATTAATAGAAGATATCAGGCAATTGGAACCACTGGTCGAAAACCTCAGTAGCTTCGGAGAAACCAAGACTTCAATCGTAATGTCCTCACCGCTGATGAAAACGATGATTTCTCCTTGATGTGATGAGCAGGAATTCCCACTTATGGGGTTCAAACCCCAGTATTGACAATCCCCTCCCTAAAAAGCACGCCGTCAAACATCGTCCCTAACCACCGCAGTCACCCTTTTCCCTGCCTAGATTTCCCCCAGAAGTCCCAATTAACGGTCCCCTAAGCTTCAACACAGACTATCCCTGCATCTACGTTCACGCATAAGACGAGCGATCTAGGTTATTCGATAGCAAAAAATCTGTCGGCAGAGATATTGCATGCTTTTTTTATCAGACTGAGACAAATAACTGCGTAAGATCAATTTATGACGAATCCACCCCAGAATTGAGCAAAGACAAGTGGACACAGGTAGACTAAAGTATAAAATACCGACAGTTGTTAAGTAATAGCACTTATCTGTCGATAACAGGCATAGAAAGATGCAGTTTCGACAGGATTTTGCAGAGGATAGACCCAAATGGCTTTAGATCGCACTGTCGAATACACCATTGAGCAGGCCGTTGCTCTACTGGCAGGTAAAATTTCGCTCCAGGCTTTGAATAATAAGTCCAAGCCGGTGCAAAAGTACTGCCGCGAGATGTTCGACTCCAAAGGCTTTTGGGAAAGTTCCGCTGTAAATCGCTACTACCAACAGATTGTCAGCGATATCTGGCAAGGCGAGCTAAGAACCTGCAACAATCAAGTGCTAATCAAAGTACCCACTGGCAGTGGTCAGTACCGTGTTGAGTCTATCCATCAAAGCGAAATCACCGACGAATTCGAACTATCCGCACAAACCCGCTTCACCCGAGCAGAATTACGCCATTGGGTTGCCAGTCATAAAGAAGCTCACTCCTTCCTGATGAATGATTACGAGCTGTCGGTTGCCCGTGGTGAAGGTTGGGACGTCGGCAAGCAAGAATTTCTGGACACTGAAGGATTTGCTGAGACTATTGAACCGGCAACCAGTACGACAGCATCCGCAGATCTGACTGCCGAGACCCCGCTATCAGAAGAGCTGACTCAGATTCAGGCGCTGTTAAACGGCACCCATGAATTTCAGGCAGAGGAGCTTCGTGTTGCCCTTCAGGCTTGGCTAGATGTGTCGGCAAGGTTTAAAAAAGGAGAGCTCAACGATGATCCTTCGACAGAACTGAAAAACTGGGTTGCCAGCCATCTCGACGATGCCAACGATTATCAAGTCAGCCGTGTCAGCTGCATGGCTAACTGGGATAGCAAACATCCCACGTTACGTCTAGTTCAATAGATAAAACAACAGCTACCAGGACCTGAATAGCCTTCAGGTCCTTTCTAGAAGCCTCTCCCGCGGTATCAGCAATCCCTGTCACACCTCTACTTTCACACGCTCGCTAACTATATGATCTAAAATCAGTTAGCCGCCTTGTATTAGACAAGACAATTAAACTCATTTTTCGTATAGTTGATCGTGACAGGAGTAGGACCAGCCACTGACTCAAGGAGAGCGACGGATGCTGGAGTACAAGGATTTAGTCAATTTCACCAGGGAGCAAATACACACCTGCGGCGGCAGCTTATTGTCAAAAACCCATTTTTTAACCACATTACTCTTCGCTCTCTGCTTTGCCTTTACCACGCCATCCAACGCGACCTCTCAGCCCACTGACAGCGCCCTACAATTATCCGAGGCCGAGCAACAGTGGCTGCAAACCCATCCCAAGATTCGTATCGGTGTTGATTCCGGCTATGCCCCTTACAGCTTTATCCAAAGCGATGGCAGCTACCAAGGCATTGCTATGGATTTCGTCTCGATACTGTCCAAACAACTGTCGATCGAAATGGAAGTGGTCCCCAACCTGTCCTGGCCAGAGATTATCAAAGGGGCTAAAAATCAGAATTTGGATCTAGTGCTGACAGCATCAAAGACGAAGGAAAGGGTCGATTTTCTTAACTTCACCGAGATATTCCTACCGACCCCGCTGGTCATCATGACCGCTTTGGAGGAGCAAACAATCACTAGCGATCAGCGCCTATCCGGGAAACGGGTTGCGTTGGTTAAGGGCTACTCATCATCAAAGCGAGTGCTGGAACAACATCCCGATATCAACCCGGTGGAAGTGGATACCGCACTGGATGGCCTTTGGGCGGTGGCCACGGGCAAAGCCGATGCCTATGTCGGCGTGCTGGGCATCAACGTCTATCTAGCCCATAACAATGGTATCTCCAATATCAAAGTAGCTGCCAAATATGGTGACGGCCTCAATGGACAGCGCATGGCCTCACGCAAAGATTGGCCAGAACTCACGACAATCTTAGACAAAGCGCTAAAAGCGCTGCCTCCCCATCAGGTAACACAGATCTTCGCTAACTGGTTACCACTGAATATAAATGCTCCGCCTAGCACCAGCAGTATTCAGCTCTCCACTGCAGAGCGTCGCTGGATCAACGATCATCCAACCATAAAGTTAGGTGTCGATCCCGAATTCGCCCCCTTTGAGTACATTGATGAACAAGGCCAGTACAAGGGAATGTGCGCCGACTATATTCAGATTCTGAACCAGCGTCTGGGGCTGAACATGCAAATCATACCCGACCAGAGCTGGGCCATGGCGGTTGCGCAGGCCCGCAATGCAGCCTTGGATGTGCTGCCCTGTGTGGGCATGACCGACGGCAGAAAGGCCTACCTAAAATACTCCGATCCTCACCTGGCATTCCCGAGAGTACTGGTTGGTCGGATAGATGGCCCTCAGATACAAAACCTTGGGCAGGCCAGCAAATACACAGTCGCGGTGCAGGCTAACAGCTCTCATCATGGCTACCTCAACGATAATTCCAGTATTCATCCACGCCTCTACCCGACTGCTGCCGAAGCGATGAAGGCGGTGTCTATGGGGGAAGCGGATCTGTTTGTTGGTAACGAAGCGGCATCGATATTCACGATTCAGGAACAAAAATTCAACAACCTGCAGATCAATGGTGCTGTATCAACGGAAAAGCAACGCCTTCATTTCGCGGTCCGCAAGGACTGGCCGGAACTGGTCTCAATCCTGAACAAGGGCTTAGCCTCCCTGAGCGAAAGTGAGCAGGCCAGCATTCGCGATCGTTGGGTTAATCTTCAATTTACGACACCTAAGGACGATTCTCAGAGCAAACAACATAATCTTTATGCCCAGGTGGCGTTGATGACGCTGCTGGTAGCCGCAGTAGCGCTAATCGTCTTTCAGGTCTGGCGCAAAATCGGAGCAGACCCCAGCGGTTTCAACTTCAGCTCCGCCCGAACACGCTGGATAACCTTAACCTTAGTGGCCTTTAGCAGTGCCCTTGTGGTCTCAGTCGCGATGGTGACCCTAGAACGGGTTAAAGATCGCATACTGGAAGACACTGTCATTACCCTGCAGACGGTACTGAATGTCACTAAAGAGTCCCTCACCAGCTGGGCCCGCCATAACAAACAAACCGTGCATCACTTAGCCACCCGCTCAGAACTGATAGCCCTAAGCCAGCAATTACTGGAAACGCCGACTAGCACTAGCAGTGCAGAGACCCGTCTGGATCTTCAGGATTATCTGAACACTGAGTTCAATGACCTGGTACACAGCGGTTACTACCTGCTGGGCCCGGATGGCGTGATACTCGCGTCCGACCAGATTGCAGAAGTCGGCAAGCCCAGCGCCATTGCCATTGCCAGCGATCCAAAATATCTACAGGAGCTATCACTAGGCAAAGATGTCTTTGTTCCTCCCATCCAAACATCACCTTTTTCCCAATCACTAGCTAGCCCACCAAGACTGTTCTTTGCCAGCCCCATCTATAACGACAGGGGTGAATATATTGCGGTAATTGCGCTGTCACTAAACCCCGCAGCGGAGTTTTCCCGATTGACCCTGACCGGCCAGATTGGCCGCACTGGCGAAACTTATGCCTTTAATAACCGGGCAACCCTACTCACTCACAGTCGCTTTCGGCACCAACTGATAGAAACCGGCATGATCCAGCCGGAGCAAAGCGACATTCTAGCTATCGAAATTCGAGATCCGGGGCGCAATCTAACAACCTTGGCAAAGGCGCAGCCATTATCTACCTCCTGGCCAATGACCCGCATGGCGGCAGAAGCCACTCAAGGCTTTAGTGGTCATGATCTTCTTGGCTACCGCGATTACCGCGGGGTTGAAGTACTGGGAGCCTGGCTCTGGGATGGCGCACTGAATATCGGCCTAACCACAGAGATCGATCGCGATGAGGCGTTGAATGCCTATTACATCGCCCGACGCACCACTTTCTCGGTGCTGGCACTGATGATTGCCGTAGCGCTCTTTGCCTCCCTATTCGTATTGCTCATCGGCGAGAAAGCCAATCGCGCACTAAAGCGAGCCAAAGAGCAGCTGGAAGAGCGGGTTCTGGCCCGCACCGCTCAATTATCAGAGAGCGAGCAACGCCTGAATCTGGCTCTGAAAGGCGGCAATCTCGCCTCCTGGGATGAAGAGCTACGCAGCAACTCCGTAGTCATTAATCAACGCATGGCAGACATTCTTGGGCTCTCTTTAACGAACATTATAGATCCGTTAGAATCCTGGAAAAACTGCCTCCATTACCAGGACAAAGAGCGCATTCTGAAGGCCCGCCAACGGCTATTGGATGGCCTAGTACCTGATCAGGAACAGGAGTACCGCGTTGTTACCCAGCACCAGCGAAAGCGCTGGTTACTCGCCAATATTGCTGCTGTTGAATGGGATGAGCACAACAAGCCCTTACGTATCTCCGGGACTATCATGGACATCACCACCAGAAAGGTGATGGACGAAAAACTCCAGCAGCTTAACCGCGCCGTTGATCAGAGCCCTGCGACAGTATTGATCACCGATAGTGATGGCCGCATCGAATATGTAAACCGCAAATTTACGGAAATCACTGGTTACGAGGAAGACGAAGTACTGGGACGAAACCCCAGCGTTTTTCAGTCTGGCCAAACGCCTTTAGAGACCTACAAAGAGCTTTGGAGCACTATCAAAAGCGGCAAGGAATGGAGCGGAGAGATCTTAAACCGTCGCAAAGGTGGCGAGCTTTATTGGGAAGCCATGCTGATATCCCCAATGAAAGAAGCCACAGGCGAAATCAGCCATTTTGTGGCCGTCAAAGAAGACATCACTGAACGCAGGGACCTGCTCAACAGCGTCCATGCCGCCAAGGAGCAGGCGGTGCTGGCAAACCGAGCAAAAAGCGACTTCCTTGCCAATATGAGCCATGAAATCCGTACCCCGATGAACGCCATCATCGGCCTCTCCCACCTGTGCTTGCAAACCGATCTGCAGCCTAAGCAACGAGACTACATCAGCAAACTTAGCCGTTCATCGAAGTCCTTGCTCCGCATCATCAACGACATTCTGGATTTTTCCAAAATTGAGGCAGGAAAGCTGGAACTGGAAAACATCTGTTTTGATCTAGAAAACGTACTGAGTGATGTTGCCACCATGACGGCCTACCAGGCTCAGGAGAAGGGACTTGAAATCGTATTCGCCCGCACGCCGGATGTGACCCGGGACCTCAAAGGCGACCCTATGCGCCTTGGCCAAATACTGATCAATCTGGTCAACAACGCCGTTAAATTTACCGAGCGGGGTGAAATCGACGTCTTTGTAGAAAAGCTCTCCCATGACAATCACAACACTCGATTAAAATTCAGCGTCAAAGATTCCGGCATCGGTATGGATCAGGAACATCAACGAAGATTATTTGAGTCTTTCAGTCAGGCTGACACCTCCACCAGTCGGCGTTATGGCGGTACCGGTTTAGGTCTGGCCATCAGCAAGCAGCTGGTCAAACTAATGGACGGTGACATCGAAGTCAGTAGCGAATTAGGCCAGGGTAGCACCTTCTCCTTTACTGTATCGCTGGGAATTACCGAGCAGACACACCCCCAACGGGTACCGGACAAGAGCCTCAGAGGGCTGAGCATTCTGGTCGTTGATGACAATAAACTGGTGCGCCAGTCACTGAGTGAAATCCTAACCGCCATGACCTTTTCAGTAGCAACAGCCAGCAGCGGCGAAGCAGCATTGGAAATACTGACAGGAGCCAAAGACAAGCCCTTCGATCTGGTCTTTATGGACTGGAACATGCCGGGCATCAATGGCGTGGAAGCGACCCGTCAGATCCGGGAGAACGCAACCCTTCCCCATCCACCAACGGTGATCATGATCACCGCCTACGGCCGGGAAGAGCTGATGCAGGAAGCACGTACCGCGGGTATCAAGGATTTCCTGGTGAAGCCCGTGACGCCCTCGTTGCTGTTCGATTCCATCATGAATGTTTTTGGTGGTGAAGTTCACGCCGATATCAGCCAGCAGCAAGTCGAACACCTAAAGCCAACGTTGTCTGACTGCAGCGTTCTGCTGGTTGAAGATAATGAATTCAATCAACTGGTTGCCCAAGAATTACTGCAACAATCCGGCATTGACGTCAGCTGCGCAAAAAACGGTCAACAGGCATTGGACGCAATGGCCAGCCAGTCGTTTGATGCGGTGCTAATGGACGTGCAGATGCCGATCATGGATGGCTACGAAACCACTCGGCGAATACGCCAGCGGCCGCTGTGGAAGCATACCCCTATCATCGCCATGACCGCAGGCGCGATGGAGGGAGACCGTGAGAAATGCCTGGATGCTGGCATGGACGACTACCTCACAAAGCCCATTGACCCCGATCTGTTATACCAGACGCTTTCTGAATGGATCGGAACCCAAGCAACCAAATCCCGACAGCCGCAAACCCCACTGCATAGCCTGCAGGGCATCGATACGCGGGAAGGTATCAGACTCATTGGCGGCGATGAAAAGATCTACCATTCGATGTTGCGAATATTTGCCAGCAAGGAACATGAGCGCATGAGCAACTTCCGTCAGGCGCTCAAGAGTCGGGACCTGAGCGAGGCACGGCGGCAGGCGCACAACCTGAAAGGTACGGCTGGCACCATTGGCGCCACGGAAGTCCAGGAACTAGCTGGGACACTTGAACAAATGATCGTTGATAACGCTGAACTGAACGATATCAAAGCGTATTCTGAACGATTGACGGCACCGCTAGAACAGGTTCTTAAAAGTTTGGCTGCGCTGGGAGACAGCCCCTCTTTTGAGCAGCCCGAGACTGAGGTCGACATCGAGCGGGAACTGAAACAATTGCAGGAATTAGTCGAAAAGAGCGATTATATGGCGCTGGATAAGGCCTCAAAACTGCAGCCCAGTATCGATCCGACGTTAAAAGATAGTCTCTCTAAAACCATTGCCTCACTACAACAATTCAACTTCGAGCAAGCCAGTGTTGATCTGGCCAAGCTGGTAGAAAAATCACAAGGACAGCCCAATGACTGAAGCCATGGATAAGCCGACTATTCTCGTTGTAGATGACGAACCTGAAGTCATCCAGGCATTGGCGGGCATACTCAGTAACAACTACCAGGTCACCATTGCCATGGATGGAGTCAAAGCGCTGGCAATGGCATCAACACAACCTTATCCCGACCTGATTCTGATGGATATCATGCTTCCGGGTTTGGGCGGTTTCGAAGCCTGTCGTCGTCTTAAAGAGAATTCCGCCACCAGCGCCATCCCGCTAATTTTTATCAGTGTCCTGGACGCCGTTGAAGATGAAAGTTACGGGTTTGAAATGGGCGCTGCCGACTATATAACCAAACCCTTTTCAGCCCCCATCGTTGAAGCTCGGGTGAAAACCCATCTGGCCCTTTACGACCAGCGCCGGGATCTGAAAAATCTGGTGGATGAACGCACCACCGAACTGAGAACATCACGACTGGAAATCATCCGTCAACTTGGCCGCGCAGCCGAATACAAAGATAACGAGACAGGCTATCACGTCATCCGCATGAGCTTTTATGCGCGCTTACTGGCGCTAAAGGCCGGTTTAAACGAACAACAAGCAGAGTTGCTATTTAATGCGGCCCCCATGCACGACGTTGGCAAGATTGGTATTCCCGACCACATACTACAAAAACCGGGAAAGCTGAATGCAGAAGAATGGACCATCATGCGCAAACATTGTGAGTATGGCGCCAATATTATTGGCCCAGCTGATACTGAGCTAATGCAGTTGGCTCGAGATGTTGCTCTCACCCATCACGAACACTGGAACGGCAATGGCTATCCAAAAGAACTGAAAGGCGAGGAGATACCCCTAGAAGGCCGTATTGTCGCAATTACAGATGTATTCGATGCCCTGGTCAGTGAACGCCATTACAAGAAGCCATGGCCGATGGAGCAAGCGATCGATTATATTCTCGAGCAGCGCGGCAAGCAGTTCGACCCGGACCTGATTCCTTTATTTGAAGACGTCATTCCCGACATTATCGGCATTGCCTCCTGCTACCGAGATGACGAGTCAGAAACTGGAATCTGACACCCACTAAAACCCCGGCCTCTTTTTCTTCAGCCAAGCAGGAATGAGCAGCGCCGGGGATCGTACTGATATAAAACCAACACAAGCAAAAACTAATTTAGCGAATCCCCTGCAAACTCCAAAAACTTGCCTATACTTACTCGTCACCTCGAACAGACTTAAATAACCTGAGGTGTCTGCAATGACAATTATGCGTCGCCGTAGCTTGCCAAAACCCCGCCCAGCCCGGGAAACCCATAATTCCATCTGTAACCAAACTGATGTCTATTTAAAACACGGTGGGGTCATCACCATAATTCCTGCTGGATTTACCGGGGTAACTGGGATTGCAGGGCCAGAACAACGAGTACGCAGTAGGATTCGCCACTAAATAAAGCCTGCCCTGCGAGCTACCGAAGCCGCATGCTAATCGATTCACTCGGGAGAATAGCGTTGAACGCACCTTTCGGTGGCTATGCACTCGCACGCGTACAGCCCTACGCCATGGCAGTACGACATAACATCAGGCTTTTTGGAGGTTGATCCTGGGATGCCAGAAACTGACTCTGGAATTCTTCAGCCACTAACGGGCGACTGAGTATAAAACCCTGCATATAGTCACAGCCCTGTTCGCTTAAGATACGCAGCTGCTCTGGAGTTTCCACCCCTTCGGCAACAAGCTCCATCTTGAGATTATTCGCCATAGCGATGATAGTTCGTACAATCTCAAGATCACTACTACTGGATTCAAGATCACGCACGAAGGTGCGGTCGATCTTCAGATAATCTAACGGAAAGGTCTTCAGGTAGCTCAGCGAAGAATAGCCCGTGCCAAAGTCATCGACGGCAAACCGGACACCCAGCGCCTTGATAGCCTGGAACTGAGCCAGAGTACTCTCGGCATCATCCATCAATACGCTCTCGGTGATTTCCAATACCAAAGCATCGGGATCGATACCACTATTCTGGATGATGCGCTGCAATGAATCACAGAGATTATTGCTTCGAAACTGCAGAGCAGACAAATTGACGTTAATTTTGCCAGGATTCAGCCCTTGAGCTTTCCAATGACACCACTGATTACAGGCTTCACGTAACACCCAGTCTCCGATCTCCATTATCATGCCATTGCTCTCAGCCAGCGGAATGAAATCCAGTGGAGGCACGACACCCCACTGCGGATGGAGCCAACGGATCAAAGCCTCCATGCCAAGCGCCAGCAAAGGCTGGTAATAAAGTTTGAGTTCGTTTTTACTTATCGCATGACGTCAATTGTTTTCCACATCCAAACGTTTTAACGCCAAGATGTTCATTTCCATATCGAAAAAAGCGAACTGGTTTTTGCCGTAGGATTTGGCGCTGTATAGCGCTGTATCCGCATTTTGCATCAACAGCCGTTCATTCATGCCATCCTCTGGGAAAATAGCAATACCGGTACTAAAGGTAGCGTAAAGATCCTGCATATTTACCTGTAGCGGCTGACAGAATAAGTGTTGGATGCGTTCGACAACCTTACCCGCATCTAAGGGATCGGCGACGTAAGGTAGCAATATCAGGAATTCATCGCCGCCGTGCCGAGACACCGTTGGAGACATCAGCTGCATATCCTCATGGGCGATAATATCAGATTCCCGCAGCGCCTCTACCAACCGCTCACTAACCTGGCGAAGCAACTCGTCACCCACATCGTGCCCAAGGGAATCGTTAACCTGCTTGAAATTATCGAGATCCAAAAACAACACCGCCAGATGCTGATTTTTACGGTGGGCATACTTTACCGCTTGTTGTAAGCGATCATTAAACAGGGTGCGATTGGGCAACCCGGATAAGGAATCATAAAAGGTTAGTTTGTGGATTTTGTCCTCTGCCAATTTTCTCGCGGATATATTTGTCGCAATAAATAAGAATCCCTCATGCTCAGCATTGTCGCTAAGGATGGAGCTCATTGATGCCAACACAGGTACCCGATGCCCCTTAGCATTGCGCAGACTTCGTTCGGAGTGTTCCTCTTCATCAACCGGTATCAACTGTGCAATGTCCGGTTCTTGCTTACCCTGCTCTAACAACAAACTCAGAGGCCGCCCCAACAGCTCCGCTTCGCGATAACCCAGCTGTTCACAGGCGGCCCGATTTACCTTTTTCATGACCCCGTGTTTATCCGTTGCGATCAATACATCTTCCATCACATGGAGAATATTTTCCGTATACCGGTGCGCCTCTTTTAACTGCTGCTGATTTTGTTTCAGATCGTCGAGCATCTGGTTAAACGCCAGAGACAGCTGACCAAGTTCATCTTGTGGCACCACGGGAACCGGAGTTGTATAATCTCCTCTGGAGATACGGGCAACGGCATCTTTGAGCCGAGTGATCGGGCGGGCTATATTCTTGGCGTGACTCAGCGCCATCAAAGCCACGACAAGCAAGCTAACTGTCACGCCAAAAATCAACATTTGAAAGAGCTCGCCAATCGAATCATTTACATCGCTAGAGTGCTCTTCTATTTCTTCTAGTTCATGATTAAGCGCCGCCTGGCTAACCGAAAAAAGCTCAATTTCAACCTGTTCAAACTGCTGCTTAAGCGCCAATAGCGCTGCGGCACTCTGTTGGCTTTTTATCGCCGTAAAAAACAGATCGCTAATACGCAAAAGTTCATCTGAAAGCTGTTGGATCTGGGTAGAGACTTCCACTTCATCCGGGAAATAACGATGGACTAATGCCCTGTACTGTTTGAGGGACTGTCGAAGATTTCTGCGGCCCTGAAAAGCCTCTTCATTCTCGTCACCGTCTACGGAATGACCTAGCTCTATACCATGGGCCATTTTCAACGCACTGATCAGTCCCGCTTCAGAGGTCGAGGAAACCACACGCAGGGCACTGAATCTCACTTTATTTAGTGCAGAGAGAACGGGTGTTGTCTTGTGACTGAGCTGCTCATACTCCTGCAGAACCTGCAGGTTACTTTGGTAAGAGAAAAAACCGAACAAACATAGCGTGGCGGTGATAGCGAAGTAGGCAACCAACAAGCGATGTTTTATCTTCATATTCAAGTCTCTAGAGCGAAATACTATCCGTATTATGTCATATCAGAGGCTAGGTTCGATCCATAAAACTGCCGTTGCCATATTATAGATTAGAAAAAAATCGGTATTTTATGCGTTAGATTAATGCCCCCTGCAATTATTGACCAAAAGCACATAGATGATCTTAATGCATTTGTGGTTTACTTCCATTGCAGGCCATTACCACGTTCTATGTAGGAGATTTATGCGGGCATGAATATCGCCATTAAGGAAGCGCTTCGTGTTGTAGTCAGCATTGCTTTGTCGGTGTTTATCGCGGAGATGCTGGTCATGCTGATATTAAGTCAACTTGAAGACTTATCTACGCTGACCGAGTCCATTGTTGATGCCAGTTTATTAACCGTATTGCTAGCGCCGGCACTCTATTTCCTGGTCTACCGTCCCCTCAAGCGAGAAATCAAAGAACGCCGCAGAGCAGAAACAGATCTGCGGACATCCCTACATAATGAAAAGGTCCTCAACGAAAAACTAACCGCCGCACGGGATCAATTATTAGAATCCGAAAAACTCGTGTCTATGGGCCAAATCGCCGCCGGTGTCGCCCATGAAATCAATAACCCAGTCGGGTTTGTTGCTTCCAATATGGGCAGCCTGGAGACCTATCTCGATGATCTGCTGAAGCTAGTGAGCAGCTACGAGAACTGTCATCCTCTTATCCAGCAAGATACCGAGCTATTTCAAACCATTCTCGCGGCACGTGAGTCGGCAGATATCGATTACCTAAAGTCAGACAGCAGTGATCTCATCAAAGAAAGCCAGGATGGCATTGCTCGTATCAAACGAATAGTTCAAGACCTGAAGGATTTCTCTCGCTCAGATGATGGCGTCTACGAGTTCGCTGACCTCAACCATGAACTAGACAGAACACTGAATATCGTTAACAACGAACTCAAATACCACACCAAATTGGAAAAAGTTCTGGGAGAGATCCCTGCAGTAGAATGTGTGCCATCACAAATCAACCAAGTACTGCTTAACCTGCTCGTCAATGCCGGCCAGGCAATTGAAAAAGAGGGGATTATCCGCATTTGCACGGAATTGAAAGACGATCAGGTACAGATCAGTATTACAGATAACGGCTGTGGCATGAGTGAGCAGCAACTGACCCGCATCTTCGAGCCCTTTTATACAACCAAACCACGGGGTAAGGGAACAGGCCTGGGGCTGTCGGTCTCCTGGGGCATCATCCAAACGCATGGTGGCAGCATTACGGCAGAGAGCGAACAGGGTAAAGGAACTACATTTCGGGTCTGTTTGCCGCTAAAACAGGCCAATGATAGTCAAGAAAAACAAGTTGAAGCATCAGTGCAAGCGGGCTAGTCTTACTTAGACTCTCTCCTAGTAGAGATGTATCGTAACCCTAAGGAAACGATTACAGGGTGTTAGTAATCTCCTATGACCCGCCTAAACAAATCTGATCTGGCACTGTTTAAGGGTTTGAAATCCCTGTCAGAATCCGCCTTTCCTAAAGTATGTAACTTTTGCAACCGCCGCTATGAATCCGCCGAAGACTTCGTCAAAGCTACCCAGGAGCTGCCTCAGGGTAGCGGTCTAAAAGCATCCTGGGATGACGATGATCACTCAATCGTCGAGCTCTATCGCAATTGCGTCTGCGGCTCCACCCTGATGGATTTCTTCAGCGACCGGCGAGATGGCAGTGACAGGGGTCTCAGCCGCCGAGAGCATTTTGGTAAAATGCTCAACATATTGACGACAAGAGGCATAGAAGCTGATTTAGCTCGCCATGAGCTAATCACCGTCATGCGGGGCGGACGCAGCGCGACGCTAGAAGCTATGGGCTTGAAATTCAGGGACTGACTCAGCCCCAAGGCACTTTCTATCACTGGCTAAGACGAAGCTGCTTGCGCACAGCGAGCATAAAGGTCACTAGCGTTATCAGTGACAATCCAAACAGTATCTGAGCATAACTATCAGCGACTAAAACCCTGTTTAGTAGCCAAAGTCGAATCAGCCAAGCAATAACGCCAAGCAGTACCCACCCTGCACCGGGCTTATGTTGCAACTCTAGCCGAACGAAGATGATGGACGCCATTGAAAGTAGTCCCAGCGGCATCAATAGCGACAATGAATATCCACTTATCTCCACAGAGATAAAACGGCATAACAGCCCGAGGGGAACCAGCACTAGAAAAGCTCGCCCCGCTTGTCGCCGCCCGCAAGCCGCCTCAAAAGTCACCACGCCCAATAGTGCCGCCGCCAGGGTTTCACCAAGAGCCCACCAGGGCAGGATGAGACTATCAGAGGCTGTTGAAAGCGCTTGCAAGCAGAGCAATGCTAACAAGATTAACCATAGCGCCCCCTTCCATGGGTCGCGCTTATAAAATGGCAGAATCCCTGCCACTAAAATTACCGAAACAACTGCCGCTATGAGTTCCACAACAAGCACACCACCAAGCTCTTAACGGAAAATACTGACTACTCCAGCCAAGACATTAGCAGTCACCGATTCTGACCTTATGTTCTCTATGCTGTCAGTAAAACCATGACTAACCGGCCAAGGCTGAAGACCCACTTCTGTCCGTGACACTGCCAAACCGGAAAGCCAGATTTGCAATCAAAATCACCATGCCAGTAAGCAACGAGCCGACGCCTAAGTAGACCCAGAACTCAGTTGAAAATGAACTATGTGCGGCACTACGTCCCATCGAAGGTGATAACAGAAACATGGTAAACCATGAAAAAGAATAGGTGCCTCCCAGGCTAATCAAGATCGCAGTCGTCTTTTTCAGCGAGGGGGCCAACGAAGACACTGCAACGACGAGAATCAGGGTCATGCTAAATGCGGCAACGCCTAGCGCATGAAAATGAGCACGCTGTACATAGCGCCAAATTTTGGCAGAACTATTGCCGTCATGCAGCTGGGGGAATGCGGCCACGCCTTGGCTTATCATCTCTTTAAATGCATCTTCATTAACACCAAAGCCCACACCTAGCGCGATGCCAAATAGCATGATAATGATGCAGATAAGTACAGCTATACGGACTGGTTCGAAATTATGGTTCATGATCTTTCCCTAATTATGTTGACATTATTTCGTGTTAAGGGTGGATCATAAAACCCTAATATTAAGTGAATATTAAGGACGCTATTGATTGGAGGGGGGCATCATCAGGGATTTTCAGTCCTAGCGGCCCACAGCACCGCGAACATCTGCAACGGCTAGATCAAGCGGGCATTATTCTAAACTCCTAGGCATTAACGAACCCTGCTTTAGCCTCCGGTGACTACATACTTTAGCCCCAGGTGACTACGTACTTTAGCCTCAAGTGACTGCATATAGATTGCGGGATTATAGATACCGTGACAGTCTCACTAGGTCACAAACAATGGAGAAGGAAAATGCGCGCATATCAAGTACATTCAGCGGATGGTATCGAAGCCATTCAGCAGATCGAACAGCCCACTCCAACACTGGCTGATAACGAAGTACTGGTGCGGATGAAGGCCTGCTCCCTCAATTACCGAGATCTGCTTATCCCCATGGGCGGCTATGTGCGCAATGATGTTCGCCCCATCATCCCGCTGTCAGATGGCGCCGGAGAAGTGGTCAGCGTCGGTAAAGCGGTCACCTCGATAAGGCCTGGAGATCGAGTTATCGGTAATTTTTTCCAGCACTGGGTTGCTGGCGATATCGATGACCAAGGTCTGAACTCGGCCCTCGGTGGTGCTATTGATGGCGTACTGGCAGATTACTTTGTGCTCCAGGAAGCAGCCACCGTTAAGATTCCAGATTATCTATCCTACACCGAAGCCGCCACCCTACCCTGCGCCGCGACCACTGCGTGGCACGCTCTGGTTAGCGTTGGCAAGCTGAAACCCGGCGATACCATTCTTTTGCTGGGAACAGGCGGCGTATCTATCTTCGGCCTGCAACTAGCCAAGGCGATGGGCGCAACCACCATTATCACCTCCTCATCTGAGGAAAAGCTCGCTCATGCCCGTGCCCTTGGCGCAGATCACTGCATCAATTACAAAACATACCCGAACTGGGAAGAGCAAGTCCTTGAAATCACTCAAGGCCAAGGGGTCGATAACGTACTCGAGGTCGGCGGCGCCGGTACCTTTGAGAAGTCCGTCGCCAGCACTAAAGTCAACGGCACTGTATCAATGATCGGCATATTAACCGGGCTAGAGAGCCCGACCATGAGTCTCATGACAATATTCAATCTGCTACGCATTCAAGGTATCTATGTCGGCAGTAGCACCATGCTTAGAGAGCTGCTTACCCTGATGACTGAACACCAGATTCGCCCTAATATTGATAGAACATTTCCCTTTAGTGATGCTAAACAGGCCTATCAGTACCTGGCTACAGCCAAGCATTTTGGGAAAGTGGTCATCGAGAATGACAGCCAATAATACAATCTAATGTGCTGCTCTGTGGGCAGCCGCTCAACCAGAATTCCAACACTATAACCGCGCCTGTGACTCCACCGCCACGGAGTAGCCGTTCCCGCAAGCGCGCAGGGATAACACCAATCGGCAAGCATCCAATATTCTAATTCCATTGAAATGGCCTCGAACAACGAGCCCTATCGCTGAATACCTTTAATGGGCCAAATGGTCGCAGGACAAACACGAATGGTGCAATGCACAAAAGAGGAGTATATTAGTCAACTACTAGTAGCTATCCGATAGCCGTGGAGACTCCCAATGAAAGCATCAACATCGACCCACAACGGGAAAAAGTACCTGCATATTACCCGCTCTTCGTACACCGACTTGGATGATGTCAAAGCCTCAAGAAAAAACATAATACCGCTATTTCAGGATCTGGGGATTGAACGATTTCTGTCTGACTGTCGAAATATCAATTTTGACGACGTAAGCTCAATTGAATTAGATATCCTTGCCAAGGATTTAAAAAGCGACTTCCCTTCGTGTAATAAAGTCGCCGTCTTGTGCGAACCTGACTCCTTAAATTTATTTCAACATTACGAAAATTTGGGTGCTAACAATAACCTGGATGTTCAGCTTTATTCCGAACTGGAATCGGCAAAATCCTGGCTCTGCGAAAGCTAAATGAAGATCATCGTTCGATATTCGACAGCATAAAGATAGCAAACAAGCCAATACGACCAACCGCAGCGGGTGCCGTTCGAGCCACTAGCACCCGCATCTAATCTTGCCGTTCTAGCAACTGACGAGAGCCGTCTTACGAGAGCCGTCTTACTAGAGCCATATCCCATTGATAGCCCGCTGGACCGACAAGGTTACACATGCGTTTTTCAGGTATAACACGCCTAAACGATCATAAGCATGCTAAAAAACAGCCCCCCGGCAATAAAAAAATATTAAACGGCCCATTTTTTGCTTAACATCTACCATTATCTCGTCAATTTAGACCCATATAAAGATTACGTACCTAACTAATTAGCCGTAATACCTAGGCTGAGGACAACTTATGAGTGGAAATAAATCCCGTATACAGGCTATTGCCAATATCACCAATCGCGCACCAAAAAAGTGCGTAGCGCCCGATCCATTGAAGGAAATATGGGCGATAGATGTTTTTAATCTCGCCAAAATGGAAGAAGCTCTGTCCAAAAATGCGTTTAAGGCGATTAAAAAAACGGTGCAAACGGGTACCCCTCTTGATTCAGCTACCGCTGACGTAGTTGCTGCCGCAATGAAAGACTGGGCCATGGCAAAAGGCGCCAAGTTTTTCTCTCATATTTTCTACCCAATGACCAACCTCACTGCGGAAAAGCACGATGGCTTCATCGTAACCAATTCCGATGGTGGTGCAATTACTGAATTTACTGGCAGCCTATTGATCAAGGGCGAGCCCGATGGTTCTTCATTCCCCAATGGCAGCCTGCGCATGACCAACGCTGCGCGCGGCTATACAGCGTGGGACCCAAGCAGCCCGGCTTACATTATGCACACCGCCAACGGCACGACACTCATGATCCCAAGTGTCTTTATGTCCTGGACAGGCGAAGCCTTAGACAAAAAGATCCCTCTTCTTCGCTCTAATACCGCCATGGACAAAGCGGCCCGTAAGGTCCTGGCTCTAATGGGTGAAACCGAGATTGCGCCGCTTAATTCAAGCTGTGGTGCGGAACAAGAATACTTCTTAGTCGACGAGAACTTCGCCAATAGTCGTCCAGACCTTTTATTGGCAGGCCGCACCTTGTTTGGGGCTGCCCCAGCCAAAGGTCAACAGTTTGACGATCATTACTTCGGTGCCATTCCTGCGCGCGTGCAGGTCTTTATGCAAGATTTTGAAGATAAGCTATACCGATTAGGAATCCCGGCTAAAACCCACCACAACGAGGTAGCTCCTGGTCAGTTTGAGATAGCGCCCTATTACGAAGCGGCTAACGTCGCCGCCGATCATCAACAACTGCTGATGACTTTGATGAGGGCTACAGCCAAAGAACACGGCTTCCTTTGTCTGCTACATGAGAAACCATTCGCGGGAATTAACGGCTCCGGTAAACACGTTAACTGGTCCGTCGGCAACTCGACCCAAGGCAATTTACTGGACCCCGGCAGCACTCCTCACGACAACCTAAACTTCCTGCTCTTTTGTGGTGCGGTTATTCGAGGCGCGCACCTATATGGACCACTATTGCGCGCGGTCATAGCTTCTGCGGCTAACGACCATCGCTTAGGAGCCAATGAGGCACCGCCGGCGATTCTATCCGTCTACCTTGGCGAACAATTAGAAGGCGTTTTCAACGACATTAAAGCAGGAAAACTGCTCGAAAAGGCAAAATGCGGAGGCCTGATGGATCTGGGTTTATCTCAGATACTGCAGTTTGAACGCGACCCAGGGGATCGCAACAGGACATCGCCTTTTGCTTTTACCGGCAACCGCTTTGAATTCCGAGCAGTAGGTTCATCACAATCGGTATCTGGGCCACTGGTTGCTATGAATACCATGCTGGCAGATTCGCTAAATTGGATTGCCGAAAAACTAGAAAAAACTTTAGCTACTGACACGGACCAAGCAACCGCCGTTGCTAGTGTTCTGAAAGAGCTCATGGAACTGCACGGCAATGTAATCTTTGGTGGTGATGGCTACTCTACAGATTGGCATCACGCCGCTGTTGAAACCCATGGATTAAAGAACATTCCAACCACAGCAGATGCCCTGCCAGCCTTTAAGGAAGAGTCCGTCATTAAGCTTTTTGAAACAACTGGCGTGCTTACCCCGGTTGAATTGGAGAGTCGTTTTGAGGTCTACGCAGAACAATATGTTCTGTCGATCGAGGTAGAAGCAAAGCTTGTTGTTGATATGGCCACAACTAAAATCTACCCCGCTGCCATTGCCTATATATCCCAACTTAATGCTGCTGCATCTGGGTTGGCGAATACCGGAGTCGCTCTCGATAATACGGTCATCGAATCGACAGTAACGGAAGCAAACGCTCTGATGGTGGAGGTTAAAAAGCTCAGCGCAGCCCTCGAAAAGCATGACTTCGGTACTATCGAAGAGCATATGCACTATTGCGCACAAACATTGTGTACTTTAATGCTGACCGTTCGGGGTCACGCTGATGCGCTAGAGGGCATGGTCTCCGACGAGCTATGGGCTCTGCCTAAATACCAGGAAATGTTGTTTATTAAATAACCTAGTGAAAGACCCCGAGAGTTAGCCCTCTTGGGGTCTGGTTTCCTGTGGGACCGATGATCAAAGCAGCGATGACAGACAATTCGAATGGGTTGTCGAAAACCGTTAACGCTAAGATCCGGTCCTGCTCCAGATCTCTAAATAGAAGTCCTGCTCTAGATCCTTAAATGGATACCCTTAAATAAAGGTCTTCAATGCAAAGAAGGCGCTTGTTACGGGTTATTTATAACTCAACTCTCAACAAGGCTGGAACAGCAAACCCTAACCACATTGCCATCCGCAACAGAATTACCAACCTTAATAGGTAAACTCAGCCTTTCAGCGACCCCGGCAATAGGCTCGATGAGTCATTCGAACCATCAACGGCTTCTTTTGAGTTTTCCTGGCTGACGAGGCTTATGGCTGGGTCTACTTGCTACTTTTTTCTTGTCGCCACTTGCTGTTTTTTTATTGGAGGGTTTTCTATTAGCGGGAGTTTTATTGGAGGCGGATTTATTAGCGGGTTTTCTATTGGAGGGGCTTTTATTGGCGGGCTTATAGGACGTCTTTTTCTGGACCTTTTTAGTTCCTGCAGCAGCTTCCGATGACGATTTCTCTGTTAGCTGAAATAAACTATTCAGCTCCGTCTCGTTCAAATTACGCCACTCGCCTATCGGCAATCCCTTTAAGCCGATGGTCATGATTCGAACTCTCTCGAGCTTCGTTACTTCATAGCCAAAGTGCTCGCACATACGGCGAATCTGGCGATTCAGCCCTTGTACCAACGTCATTCTGAAAACAGTGGACGACTCTTTGCTGACTTTGCATTTTTTAGTGACCGTGCCCAAGATCGGGACGCCAGCGCCAAGAGACACAATAAAATCATCCGTAATGGGTTTGTTGACGGTAACGACGTATTCTTTTTCGTGATTATTGCCGGCGCGCAGTATCTTATTGACTAAATCACCATTACTGGTCAGAAAAATCAGACCTTGTGAATCTTTATCCAAGCGACCTATGGGAAAGATACGTGTGCTGTGGTTGATAAAATCAACGATATTGTGCCGTTCACTCCCTTCGGTTGTGCTGACAATACCGACCGGTTTATTGAGTGCGATAAAAACCAACTCTTCTTCATCAAGAGGCTCAATCGGCTGGCCGTTAACCTTTACGTTATCACCCGCAAAAACCTGATCCCCTATCTTTGCTCGCTTACCATTAATGCGCACATTGCCCTGTTCAATATAGCGATCGGCATCGCGACGTGAACAAAGGCCACTTTCACTAATGAACTTATTTAGACGAGTAGACGTTTTCGTAAACATGGAATGGTTTCGTATGAAAGGATGAATAGGCATAGAACAGAAGCGTAGCTTAAACGTCCTCAACCCAAGTGACAATCATAAAGGGGAATCCGGGCTTGCGACCTCTTACCGCTCACTCACTCGAGACCAAAAAACAAAGCGACCAAGCAAAACTGATACTCCTTTCTTCTCTCGCCTGCATTTTAAGGTTCATTTAAGCATCCATTTATTAACCTGTACTCATCAACCAGAGGAGTACAGCAATGCATCATTCAAGCAATAGTCCAGGACCGGACAAAACAGTGGTTTGGGACATCTATATCCGAATATTTCACTGGTCGCTGGTCAGCTTTTTTATCATCGCCTATGTCACTGAAGATGACTGGCTCTACCTGCACAGCTTTGCCGGTTACAGCATCACCGGGTTACTAATATTTAGGCTGTTCTGGGGATTGATCGGAACACGCTATGCGCGATTTTCCAGCTTTGTGACTCATCCAAGAAAAGTGTTGGGTTATGTAAAAACTCTATTTAGCGGCCATCCAAAACACTACACCGGGCATAACCCTGCAGGCGGAATCATGATCCTTCTTTTGATTATTTTTCTGCTACTTACCGCTGTTACCGGCATGGCAACTCTCGCCACCGAGGGATTAGGTCCTTTAGCCAATACCTTCCTCGCTTCCATGTCTGACGACTGGTTCGAAGATATTCACGAGGCTTTAGCCAACCTGGTGCTGTTGTTGATCGGCGTGCATATCGCAGGCGTGGTCGTCAGTAGTGTTTTACACCGTGAAAATCTGATTCGCGCCATGTTTGACGGACGTAAGGCAGCACAACAGGAGGAATCATAATGAAGCAGACCATCATGGTAATCACAGTCGCGCTGATATTCTCCGCTCATCTGTCGGCAGCACCCGATGCGGTTGAACTGATGATGAACGAATACCAAGCACAGGGCGCCTCAGCGTCCTCCTCTGAACAAGGACGAAAGCTATGGCAGACAGAAACTAATGGCCGCAGCTGCACCAATTGCCATACCGATGACCCCCGCGCACAAGGCCGTCATCAAAAAACAGGCAAAGCGATAGAGGCGCTTGCCCCCTCTGTTAATACGAAACGTCTAACGAAAACAAAGACCATCCGAAAATGGCTAAAACGGAACTGTAAATGGACCTTTGGACAAGAATGTACCGCGCAACAAAAAGGGGATTTTTTAGCCTGGCTACGACAGCAATAACGAATATAAATCAGAGGATTGAATCATGAAAGAACATGTATCCATTTGGCGCTGGACCTTAGGTGGTGTTTTACTCACTAGCGCCTTGGGCCTAGGACTGACGGGAATAATGACCAGCAACGTGCAAGCCGACCGCAGCGGCTATGAGCACGATGATGACGATAACAAATGGACTGGCTCGCGCTGGGGGGGGGTTGAGAAAAACGACCTGTATCAGCAAGAGTGCGGAGATTGCCATCTGGCCTATCCTCCGCAACTGCTGCCTCCGCAATCCTGGGAGCAGGTAATGGATAATCTGGATAACCATTACGGCGATAACGCAGAGCTGGAGCTGAATGACAAAAAGCAAATCCAGAATTACCTGCTGAACTATGCAGCAGGACGCTATAACTATGGATCGTCTAATAAATTCATGAGTGCTAATATGGATCGCAGCGGACCTCCACGAATCACGGAATTACGCTATTTTTTAAAAGAGCATGATGAAATACCGCAAAGACTAGTATCGACCAATAAACAGGTGAGTTCTTTTAGCCAATGCGATGCTTGTCACAAGAATGCTGTTGCAGGAGATTTCGATGAAGATGAAGTGTCTATACCGGGCTACGGTCGTTGGGATGATTAGCGTCCTGGCAAGCGCTTCTTTACCGCCCTTGCTGCTAGCAGATTCATTGAATCAGGATGATGTTCTGCCGCTGCTGAAACAAGGCGCTCTGATTCCCCTTGAAACATTATTAGAGCGCCACCGTGACAAACTAAAAGGAAGGCTAATCGACTTAGAGCTGGAGCATGAGCGAGGACGACTGGTTTACGAGTTAGAACTGATTGATGACCAAGGGGTGGTGCGAGAGTACCTAATAGACGCCAGTAATGGCGAATGGCTGGGTGAGGATTAAGCCCTCAAGGACCTCGGTGCTGTTAACCCACAGATGGCTAATCCGTCAGCTCAAAAAACAAGAGTCTAACGATGAAAATATTGCTGGTTGAAGACGATATTCCGCTGTGCAAAGAGCTAAAGAAAGCGCTGAATAACGTCGGCTATGCGACTGAAATCAGTCACGATGGCATTGATGCTGAGTTTCTCGGTAACGAAGAAGATTTCGACGCCGTCGTACTGGACTTAGGCTTACCCGGCCGATCAGGATTAGACGTATTAAATCATTGGCGGGCACAGAACAATCAGACGCCTGTTTTGATCCTCACGGCGAGGGACAGCTGGCACGAACGAGTCGATGGTCTGAAGGCAGGAGCGGATGACTACTTAGGCAAACCATTTCACACTGAAGAACTTCTAGCGCGCTTAGAAGCGGTGATTCGTCGCCATCATGGTCATGCTGATAACGTCCTGGAACACGGCAACATAACGCTCAATACCGACACTCAGCAGCTCAGCCTAGCCGATAACCCTCCACAGCGTCTCACCGGTATCGAGTATCGACTGATGCGCTTATTATTGATGGACCCCGGGCGCATTTTTTCCAAGACTGAAATTAGCGAACACATTTACGAAGAGGACGATTTTCGAGACAGCAACGTGGTTGAAGTTTATGTCAACCGTCTACGCAGTCGCTTCGCCAAATCTTTGATTGAGACTCACCGGGGACAAGGCTATCGCTTGGGTGCAATCACCCTATGATCTCAATTGAACGGCGTATACGAACCGGATTAGTGCTGTCCCTACTGTTAATCTTTACGCTACTGGCAGTGCTCGCAGATTATGGCGTAAAGCAGCTCAGCCAGGGGTTTATTGTAACCAGGCTTCAGCACGATAGTGACAGTCTGATTAAGGCCCTGACATTATCCAGTAACGACAGCTGGGAACTGAATCAACAACACATACCCACAATTTACCAACGAGTAAAATCCGGACATTACTTCCAGATTCGCGCCGGTCAGCAGTTAATCAGATCACGCTCTTTATGGGATCAAACGCCGAAGATCACCGACAATCCAAGCGCTAACGGTCTCACGACAACCGAAACCTACGGTGATGAGAGCAGGTTAATCTGGCAACAGGAAATTGAGTATCAAGGACACTCTGTCACCTTATGGATAGCAGAAGACATTGCACCGTTTGAGCAGCAATGGCGACAGTTCTCATTCGTATTATATGCCTCCATGATTATCGCCCTAGGTTTATTGGTGTTGCTACAGCGTTACTTGCTACGCAAAAGTTTTCGCCAAGTTCATTCATTGAAGCAAGCGATCCAACGCTTACAACAGGGTGAAATAGAGGCCTTGGCAGACGATGTGCCATCAGAAATCCAGCCGTTGACTGAAGAGATTAATCATTTACTTCAACGCTTGGAGCAACGCATTAGTCGTTCTCGCACCGCCATGGGAAATTTGGCCCACGAGCTCAAACGGGTGCTACAGCAGCTACACCTGTTACAAAGCTCGTTGCCTGAATCAATACAACCTGAATTCGCAAAAGCTCTCGAACAAATACGCAGACTGACCGAGCGTGAACTTAAGCGCGCCCGCATTGCCGGGACTCCTCACCCAGGCAGGCGGTTTATTCCCAACCAGGATATTCCTCACCTGAGTGAGCTATTTAAGCGAATCTATCCGCATATTGAGCTTGCAGCACACGCAGTTGAGTCCAGCGAGCTGCCCTTCGATCGCGATGACATGCTGGAACTGATCGGCAATCTCGTCGATAACGGCTGCAAATTCGGAGTATCCCGAGTCAGCCTTGATTTGACTCTCGATAATGAGGCTCTTGTTATAAAAGTGAATGACGATGGCGCGGGCATCCCCCAACCCACGAGAATGGACTTATTGGAACGTGGTACTCGTATTGACGAATCGATCAGCGGCCATGGATTAGGGTTATCCATCTGCAAGATGATCATAGATAGCTATGCCGGACAGCTTCAGATCAGCTCCGATCAAAGTAAAAACAGCTATTGCGAAGTAACGGTCCGCCTGCCGCTGAACTAACAACATGCAGCCTTGTGTTTGGATCTGCGTTAGTGCATAACCGTGGAACGTTTTTGAGCGCTGGTCGTCTATGACCTAAGAAGACCTAGCCAGCGCTAGCTATCCAACGACGAGAACCCAGCGATTTTACTCGCTGAGCTCCGTGAACAAGAATGGCGGATCAGATCGGTGTAGTATAAGCCTACCCAAATGATGCCGCTTTAAAAAATAAGGAATGGAATATATGGATAAGGCGCTTGAGGCTATTCAGAGCCTTCCGGCTGAGTACAGGGACAAGATCGTTGTTCATTGCATTCCAGGTGATTCAGAGCGGCTGGCTAAAGCACTTGATGCCGCATTGAAATGCTACAGTGACCTCCACAAAAGGAATAGCGAGGGGGTTACCAGCAAGCACAAACATGTGAGTGAGACCTTGGAGCAGATACGGTCTGGACTGGCTGCTGAATTGCTACGGCTGGAAGGGTTCGATCTAGCGGCAGCAAAGGCACGAGGTAAAGCAGAGGTCGGTAAACCAAAGGGTCCGGTCCGTAAAACCGGAATTACAAACGGCTGATTAGCCTGCCGCAGGTGGCTTGCACCGGCAAAAAACCTCCCGTGGTATTTTTATGAAGGATATCGATACGGCCATAATCGGCTGAGGGCAGGACCGGTGGCTTTTCCTGCTGCATAGAGGCTTCGTACGACAATCGGATTTCGCCACTGAGCACACTGCAAATTAGATTATCGTAACCGTTAAGCAAGGTATCAGCGTTAATTTAACATCAGCTCTGTGTCGCAGCTGAACGCTCTGGGCAGCTGAGTCACAGGGTCAATAAATCGTAGACCTTTTGCCAGTAGTTGTAACGGTTGAGCATAATTATCAGGCGATTCTGGCTGTAAATCTGGATAGTACCTGTCGTGCATTATCGTCCAGCCCAGCGTCTGCATATGAACGCGTAACTGATGCGTTTTTCCGGTAATCGGTTTTAATTCAAACAGTGCTTTATCACCCAACCGCTGCAAGCAGCGAATCACCGAATGGCTGTTGGGCTCCCCTTCGATAACCTGCATCAGAAAGCGCGGCTCCGACACCCCCAGGCGATTGATTACCTCCCATTCTCGGCCGATCAGTGATTTTTCTGCCTTCTCCCCAGTATTGATCTTGGCGATTGCCTGATACGTTTTGTCTATTTGACGCGTTTCAAATAGATGATGGTAACGGTGGCAGGTCTCTGGATTAACTGAAAACATCACCAACCCAGCCGTGGCTCTATCTAAGCGGTGTAGGGCTTGTAGTTTCACCATCCCGGTTTTTTCTCGCAACCTGCTTTGCAGGCACTCATTGACATAACGCCCACCGGGTGTGACCGGAAGGAAAGGGGGTTTATAGGCCACCAAAAGCTGCTCATCCTGAAAAAGGATCTTCTCTTTGAACGGAATAACAGGCTCGCATTCGACCTCACGATAGTAATAAATGCGCTGCTGTGGCTGGTAGGGAGACTCGGCGGTAATTAAAGAACCATCGTGACAGTGAATTTTGCCGTCGGCTGCGCGCTGCAGCCAAATCTGAGGGGCAATAGCGGGGAATTTTACGATCAAGTATTCCAATACCGTTTCAACACCCGGATTCACCTGTGGCAGAGAAAGCTTTGACGGGGAGTTGGATATGGCCATGACAGCTTCCAAATGATGGATGATAACAAAGTGTGCCGCTCACATGTGGCACAGCCTTTAAAGCCATCAACGATTAAGTGAATATCTGCACCGTTGCTGATAGCAGCGTTATCTCGCTTCGCTCGGCTCGACCCCCCAACCAACTGATATTGAAAAACCGATATAAAACGAGTGATCCAGAACCCCATCAATACCACAAACAAACACCTCCGAAAGACAAGTTTGTCGACCTTTGGCCGATAACCCCCCCTATGTAAGATAAATCACTTCTTACAGCGTAATAAAAGTTGGATCGATCTATACTCACCTAAAATAAGACTTGGGATGTAGTCATGAAACAAATACACCAACCTATAATATTTGCCCCCCCCTTTGTAGCGCTCTGTTTCCTGCTTTTTGGAGGAATCGCTCAAGCGGCACCTTTTTCTAAGGATTTAGCCTATAAAGAAGCGAAAACTCATCCTTCCTGTGTCTTGGGATTCACGACATCATCGGCCTTCAAACCCTGCCGAGTATTAGTACAATTTGCTGATTACATCGCCCCTAGCAATGGCGTTGATATTATTCATCGTCGAGGGGGGAAGATTTTCCATAGCTTTAAAAAGATCCGTGGCGCGGCGGTCTTTGTTCCAAATTACAATGCCTGGGTAGCACTGCGCAGTGATGCGGCCATCAAGAGAATAATTCCTGACCGAGAAGTCCACGTCATCGCCAAACCTGCTAACCCCGGCAATAAAAACAAAGGAGCTACGGGTGAACAGCTACCAAAAGGTGTCGAACGAATCGGAGCCAACAACAGCCTCTATAAGGGTTCGGGAGTCGGCATTGCGATACTTGATACCGGTGTAGATATAAACAATGCAGACCTTTCTATTGCCTCTGATTGCTACACCAGCTTTGCAGATAACTGCAACGACATACACGGTCATGGAACTCATGTATCAGGCATCTCAGCAGCGATTGAAGGCAACAATATCGGGGTAATCGGGGTCGCACCGGAGGCTCAGATTCACGCAGCTAAGGTTCTCGATGACACCGGCTCCGGCAGCGACGCATCAATAATTGCAGGCTTGGAATGGGTACTGGATCAAAAGAATTCTGGCGCTGCAATTCACGTCGCTAATATGAGTTTAGGACGCCCTGGAAGCATCGGTGATAACCCCCTGCTCCATCAGGCGATCATTAACTTAACTGACGCTGGCGTCAGCGTTGTGGTTGCCGCTGGCAACTCATCGACAGCAGTAGTTTCCGGCCAAATACCTGCCGCCTATCCAGAGGTCATCGCGGTAGCCAGCACCACAGCAGAAACCGGTAACAATAGATGCAACCGACTGAACAATGCCATTGCCGCCGACACCGCATCCTATTTCACCACTGATGGCACAGGTGTGCTTATATCGGCACCGGGTGCGGCACGAGAAGATGTAAACAGAGGCTGTCGTATATCCTCTATCGGCATTCTATCCTTGCAGCCCGGTGGTGGCACTGCGCGAATGAGCGGCACCAGTATGGCTGCTCCCCACGTTGCTGGGGTGGTTGCACAACTCATCGATAGAAATGGGACAACGGATACCGTAACGATCAAATCACAACTAACCTCGGGGGCTGAGCTAGTGGGAAGCGCACCTTACAATTCGCCAACATCCGGTTATAGTTTTGATGGCATCCGCGAAGGTATTTTATCCAGCTGTGGCAGCGTCGGCTGTTAGGTCGCCACTCAACTGACCCGAATCACTGTCACCAAAGGTAAGACCAACCGACCTAGCCCTTCTGACTGCGCCCATGAAGCAGTCAGAAGGGCTAGCCTGTCCGTTATAGATATCCGCAAAAAACTCATACCCACGGCACAGCTACAACCGAAGAAAACCCGTCTCATTTTTGATCTATTCTAAAATCACGCTATCTTATTTATGTACTCAGTTGAGAGGAAGAGTCGAACGCGGTTCCTGTGTGTTGCGAACAAACGTTGTCATAGGGTTAGGGATCTCGATCCTCACATTTACTACATAACGAGGAGTGACAACAATGGCTGGTAAATTCGAGCTTTATAAAGACAAGGCGGGGGTAATTTCGCTTCCGGCTAAAGGCAGGTAACGGCACAAACATTGGTTCTTCAGAAGGCTAAAAAGACAAAGCGGGGCCAATAACGGCATCGCATCTGTTACCCCCCTCTGGATGAATGATCCGCCCCATCATTTTTGGACACCCAGCTAAGGGAGTAAAATCGCAATAAACAAATATCTCCTAAGCCACTCCTCCTCAACATCCCCCTCCTTCGTAGAGTGGCCTGCAACCATTTTCCTCCGGTATAAATCAAGCCACTGTGACCACAGCGCGATCAGACGACCGCCCGGTACTCACATTTTCTAACCGCGCCTGTAGCTCAGTTGGATGGGGTAGCAAGCCCGACTTAGGAAACAAAAACAGAGCTCTGAAGAACGCCATTCACCACCCAATATTCACTGAACCTTTTTTGTGGAAGTTGTGACTCACCCTTTGAGTTTGTTGGCAGCACCGTCCTTTTACGGACGCAGATGTGACAAGCAAACAATGAAACAAGAGTACAATTTAGAGGAAAACTATATGGAAAATATAGATAAATTAACTATTAGCATAATGGTTCTAACGATGTTCTGTAGCCAGACTTATGCGGCCGGATTTGTAAAATATGATGGTATTAAGGGTGAGTCTATACCTGCGCAAAACCAGAATCACAAGAAGTGGATAAACCTCGATTCCATCAGTATGCCCCTGGAAAAGGCGCCTCACTACGCAACTGAGCGGAGTGTAGAGCGCTTTCCAAAGCGTACCGGCATGGAATGGGACAATGTCCGTAATAAATCATGGAAAGGCGGTTCAGCAGGAGTCCCTAGTGACCGTCCGACGGAAGAAGTATCCTTCTATTTCAATAAAATTTCTGCCAGACAGGCATTTCCAGGATCTGCACCACATCCCTTGCCAGCTCCCAATAAGCGGATCACGACGCCCAATAAGCCTCAAACCATCGGCCTGTTATTGCCTGCTGTGCAAAAGGCACGCTAATCAATTCTTTAAAGATGATCAGGGGCTTGTTTCAAGCCCCTCCCTTTACTTATCGATTGCCATACAACCTACAAAGGCTTACCCCTCCCACACTGTGACCACAGGGTGACCAAACACCCGCCCGGTACTCACATTTTCTAGCCGCGCCTGTAGCTCAGCTGGATGGGGTAGCCTGTTCCGCATAGGAAATAACAAGCTTGCTGTCAATGGCCGTAAGTGAAAGCGACGTTGCTTGCCTCGCTTAGCTCGATTCAAAACCACGGAGGTTCTCAATGCTTCAGATAGATACAAAGCCTCAAATACCCGATGACAGATAAACTACCCCAGATAACTTCCAGCAGAAAAACAGGCCAATTTTGATCAAAATACAATTTAGGCAAAAGAGTAAAAGCGGCATATGCACCAAACAGAAAATAGGCCTTTCGGGAAAGCTGCCGTGCTGCAAACCGCCAATAAGATAGACAAAAAGCAGCAACGGAACTCCATGCCAGAATATCAATCCCCGTCCGACCAAATAGCACGAGAGCAAGCACTCCCGTACAGAACATGATACATACAAGGATGAAAATACGACGATTGCTAACGTTCAGATTTGGCAATTGAAAGTGATATATTGCGGCTAGACTCACTAATGCCCAAAAACCATTGATCAGCACCGGTTGCCATGATGTAAGCATGGCTGACGAAAGAGCAACAAGCACCGCAGCGAGAAAGTTTGCCCAATAATAACCCTGCTCCGGCTGGCGCTTCAGAACAGATAACCAGCCGTGTGCCAGTATGTAAAAAGCAGTTCCCATCCAACCTAAAGTGAGTTCAAACACTAATTGACCTTTAGGTGCATATTACGTACATGAAGTTCTAGACCGGCATGGGGACCATCAACTATATGCACGATGGAGTAGTGCATCATGCCATCAAAAATCTTTTCTGTTTTATGAGGTTTTAAGACAACATCATCCCAGCTCAGCACAACCGCCCGGCTACCTTGAGGAACAACATAAAAAAGCTTATCGCCCTCTGGGCTCAACTCATAACCGGTTATAACAGGAAACCCCTCGGCAGGAATGAGCCGGACATAGCCACTGCCACCCCCTGTCTTAGGGCTGTTCAGAATCTGATCGATCATGCCTTGCCGCTTCAGCGTTTCCAGCGCGGTATTAAAGTCTGCGATGAAGGATTCACCCTCAAGTGTTTTTGGAGCAATCAAATGAACAGCGTCTCTGGAGCGGTACTCATCCAATAATTTGAACTCATGAATTCTATGTGGGAAGTATTCCTGTATCAGTTTACGAGCGACCTCTACACTCATAGGCAATAAGTCAATTTCGCCCTTTACAAGCCCAGTCAGCGCCTGTATTTCACTATTGAAAACCCTTGCTTTATCAAGCATAAAAGTAAGATTCTCACCATAACTATAACCAGCAACCCGACCAATACGAAGTCGATTAATATCAACCCTTTCAGGATCTACTTCCCCACGAGTTGAATAAAAAACACCGTTTTCAACCTTCATAAGAGGAGCAGAAAACAGAACCTCATTAGCCCGTTTCTGTGTGCGAAAATAAGGAAAGCTCGCCTTGATACCGCCTTTCATAATCTGCTGGTAGCTAAAGTAATAATCAAGTTCTTGCCAGTCAGGTTCTATTTCCATCTGATAGTAAATCAGCTGCACAATGCGTGAGGCTGTTCCGAGCTCCTGCCCCAATTTGTTCACGTAAGGCGGCCAGTGAGCCGTATATACCTCAGAAGGAGTAAAAGGCTTAGCCTGGATTGGGGTTGACCAAAGGACCGAGGCAAGTAAACAGATCAACAATGAGTTAACGATTTTTGGCATACCAGTAGCCTCCCAATAACAATACGATGGTAGCGACACTTAGCATCAACAAACTATCTGTTTCCCAACTGGCAATTTCGGTCAGAAAACCAGAAGGCTCCAAATCGCGATAACCTAGTATTGCACTTGATGTATAAGCACGACTGTACTCTGAAAGAGAAATAGCTAGATCAAACAAGCTGACAAAACCAATTCCTACCAATATCAGATCCGTATAAAAGGTACTTTTCTCTGAACGTGATGTGTGAATATCTTTGAGTCGGCTTGAACATATATCTAAAAGCCTATTCGAATTTTCACTTAGCTTATCGAAATCCCATCCAGCAAGAATCTCTTCTAGCAGATCTTTTTTGTTCCTCTTAAAGTACTTCAAGCTCTGCTGATAAGAACAATAATGCATTCTTGTGATTGCACGAATTCCATCCAGAATCTTCTCTGCACTACGGGTATTATTCTCCAGATAGGTATCAGAAATAGCTCTGTATAGGTGTGTATTGCAGACATCCTGAACCGCATACACATATTGCGCTAAACACATGGCTTCGAGCATATACTCCAGCTCTCGTTCTTCCTGCTCAACAAGTACGTAATTAAGCCAGGAAAGCGCATGATCTTTGTCGCCCCGTATAATGTCATCGGCATCCTCCGGGCACGGGGTATTACTCAGCCAATGCTTAATTAGCGTTGCGTTTCCTTTGACCTCTGAGCCTTTAAGGCGCATTAAACGGGCAGTCCAGAGCTGTTCAACCTCATTATCTTCGGCAAAAGGCTTATTCATATCCGCAAAGCCCGTAAGCTGGCCTACGGGCTCCAAGTATGAGGGCTGGACATCAGTGGGGAGTGTCTTTAATAGAGGGTAAAGAGTTTCTCTGTAAAATCGGCTAATCAGCTCTGTAGTCGTGTGCTGAACACGCTCTTCCAGTCGGGCATCATTAACTTCATCTAAGTGAAACTGGATCGCTACGACGCTCATGCAGTTACTATAAACCTGCACCTCAAGTTTCGCCTTCTGCTCTGGATAATCCTGTTTCAACCTGAACAAACAAAGAGTATTTCTGTCATCTTCATTAATTTTTTCATAGGCTTTTTCATTGCGAAATTTCTGCACACTAATTAGAGGGGCTGCCTTCACAAGGCTTTCAAGAAAAGCCTTATAGCCCGTACTTTGCTCGTTAACACCCACCTTCAGGTTAAGATGACTTCGAATCGGAGTGAGAGTAATTAACTGCATAATATCTTCCCTGAGAATTTGACTCCATTCTAAAGAAAACTCAATTTGCCAGATAGTTAAATCCCCACAACCAGGATAAAACCCTCACATCCCCTCCGGTACTGTGACCACAGCGAGACCAGACGACCGCCCGGTACTCACATTTTCTAACCGCGCCTGTATCTCAGTTGGACGGGGTAGCCTGTTCCGCATAGGAAATAACAAGTTAGGGAATATGGGTGTAAGAAAGGAGTGGCTCGCCTGGAGGCTGTTAGCCTAGCCCCAAAAAAGCAACTATCGGATAACCCTGTACTGAAAAAACAATCTCCAAAACGCAAAAAAGCCGCCTGTTATGGCAGCTTCTTTATCGAGTCCTTCATGGCTACCCACCGATTCCATTTGGTGGCACTTCCGATGTGTCCGTGTAGCTTGGAATCTATTCTGCCCTAGCCATTAATCAACATCTATAGGAATAATTCCTATATTGCCGCATTGCGGAAAACTTTCTTATCACAGCGCAGCTGCCGGCACTTAGCCAGTCAAGCCACTGTGACCAGACGACCACCCGGTACTCACCTTTTCTAACCGCGCCTGTAGCTCAGGTGGATGGGTTAGCGTGTTCCGCATAGAAAATAACAAGTTAGGTGGTGTGGGTGTGTATAAGGAGTGGCGCCTGGAGTGCAGGACTAACAGGGACATCTGAGGACTGGTAAGTGGCCCTGGAGTCTACCTAATAACCGCTATAAGCAATTGATTAACTAAGATAACAACCAGGAATGTTTTAACAACCGCTCCCAAAAGCACCCCTAAATAAAATTCTTACCTCTCGATAAGGCTCATTCCTCCCCTACCCTGACCGGCAGGAAACGACACAAAGCAGCCGCTTTGAAAAATCCATTCGAGCCTGGCGCGCTTGTTCTTGCAGAAAAAATCGATACCCGACAGCTGAACTACTTCACTTCATATCGCTTCATCACAGCCTCGTCATAGGAGACCCTCTGCTCCGCGTTGAGCACACGGCGCATCACCACCAGATGATCATGGCGCAGGCGCATGATCTCTCTTTTGGCATTCATCAGCTCATCGATTTTCTTGTGTATCTCTGAAAGACTGGCGTCGTCGCGGACTGTCAGGGTATTCAGTTCTCTCAGTACCTGTGCTTCCCTGGCCTTGAATGGAGCCTGGTCGTCCTCCAGCTTATGGTGCATGGCGTTCACTTGGTCCCATTGGCTTTTGCTGAGGGTTTTCGACCAGTGTGCGGTGATGTGGTGGCCCTCTTTTTCAGTATCTGCATCTGCGCAGACTGATAGGGCTGACAGGAGGCTGATGATTGCAGCATAGGCGAACAACTTGGCTATCGGGCTGTGCTTCTGGTTCATGGTGTTTTCCTTCAGGAGTCTTATCTGCAGTAAACGGGCTGTTTAATTTAGTGTAGCTGCTAGTCGCTTTTTCATGAATATGGCAGGAATTGCAAGTTGTATGTCATTGCTGCCATAGCGTTGAACTGATAGCTTGGCCCTGTGCGGATCAGCATGCAGGGTGCCGTGGGGGCTGATGAATGCGTCAGCGGGGATTGTCCACCATTGCTCAAGTGGCACTAATCATTCAGCGCCCTTCCTAATCCCATCGCCCGGAACCTTTTTGCCGGCTTTTCCTACTCTGTTAATCTGAAGCCTGGTGCTGCGGCCAGGTATCCGAGATACACTAAACAACTCCCGCCATTAACAGTCGCTCCTGACTGCAAAATAAGCGTCTGCTTTCGTGTTTCTAGTGAGCTGTGATCTGCCCCAGCCAGAATGGACACCAACCTAAGCGACATGTTTTTACTCAAACTCGTTTTGCCTGATAACTCAAAATCTCACCCAAGTACTGAGGCACTGAAACATAGGAACCAAACCATTAAGTGGTTTCTGGCAAAAGAACCTTCTCCGGCCCCAACATTGCCACTGTGACCAGACGACTGCCCGGTACTCACATTTTCTAACCGCGCCTGGAGCCTACCTAATAACCGCTATAAGCAGTTGATTAACAAAGACAACAACCAGGAATGTTTTAACAACCGCTCCCAAAAGCACCCCTAAAAAAAATTCTACCTCTCGATAAGGCTCATTCCTCCCCTACCCTGACCGGCAGGAAACGACACAAACCGGCCGCTCAGAATGCTGGATCTTGACAGCCCCCCCGCAGCGGTAAGTTCACCTCTTTTCGCCCCTACCAGATGAAGCTGATACCCAGCACCAACGGCGTCAGTAATGTGGCGGCGACATTCAGCCCCAGAAAGGGCGTCAGCCGTTCGTGGTCCGTCGCGAAGCGCATGGCGCCGTAGAGGGCAGCGATGGCGGCTAGCAGGGGCAGCAGCGCGTAGAGGCTAGTTATAGGGAACAGGCCGGTGGCGACTCCGGTGCAGATAGCCAGTGCAGCCCCTGCCTGCTGTAAGGCGTAGATCAGGTTGCAGCGGCCAATGCCGTAGGCGATAGGTGCGTGGTGGCGACCGACTTTTTGGTCGGCTTCAATATCAGGATATTGGTTCAGCAACAGTAGGTTATTGGTGAGGAAGAAGGGAACGGTGGCAGCCAGCAGGGCTGTGGGAGCGTAGGCGCCAGTCAACAGCAAGGATGTCCCGATCACCATCAACAGACCGAAACCAGCTCCCGGTGCTAGCAGGCACAGTAGCGGATGGCGGTTAATCCAGGGGGTGTAGGTTAAGACGATGATCACCCCGAGCAGGCCAATAGGGAGAATCTGCCAGCCCTGGTGGACAATGAAATAAATGCCAACAGCACAGGTCAGCATCAATGCGAGCAAGCCGGTGATGCCTACCCAAGGAAGAGCGTCAGGATCCGCCATCAGGGCGCCGCTGCCGCCGCTGAAAGGGGTCTTGAAGGTCATGCTGTCCAGACCGCTGCGGTAATCGAAATACTCATTCAGGGTATTCACACTGATATGGGCCGATAGAGCCCCCAGCAGAATCAGCGACAGTTCGGTAACGGGAAGTACTACCGAGGCGTAGAGTGCCGTGGCGACACCTAGGAAGACACAGACCGGCGTCAATACAAGAAACGGCGGACGCATCGTTTGGATAAGGGTGCTGTTTCGTCCTGAACGCATATAGGACTCCTTGTCTGTGTTCGGTGAGTTGAGTTCGATGGATTGTGTTCAAGGGAACTGATGTGGTTCGACGGCACCTTAGTTTAGCCGTAAACACATGTAGCAAGCAGGGGAAGGTCAAGCATCGTAGCAAAGCTCTTACCCCCTTTCGTTATGGCCTGAATGGCCGTTGGTCGACAACGGCCCCCCTGGTTTCAGCTGGCAGCTCCAATCTGAGCGGCAAGAAACGACACTACGCAGCCGCACAGTTTTTTCGAGACTACTGGTATTGATACAAAGCAGAGTGCGATAACATCGATGCGACCTACGCCCTAATTTCTCTGTTGCTCAGGCTATATAGCTCAGTTGGAGTGGGAAGCAGTTTCCGATCCTGTTGCCTGATTTTAAAGTGTTTTTTTATTTTCTTTCTCGCCAAATGTACGCCTCATCTGCTCCCTGTGAAATTACGTTTAATCTGGCATTGAATTGCCCGTGTAAATACCGCCGTCAGTGACACAAACTAGTCACTATTAGCTCAGCTCAGGAAGGGCTTTAACTGCTCGATGAGCTCATTGGGAAATTGCCGATAATCAGGGTACGGCGTGAGAAACACGTTGCCCTGTTTCCATACTCGCTGTTGGTCATCGAGCGAATCAAAATCTATCTGGTCAAGCCCTAGACGCTCCCAGCTCGCCTTCCCAGCGACGATGTGTCGCGCGTTGATATGGACTAGCGTATCGCCAAAACAAATCGCTTCCTTTCGCTTCAACAAATCGTTGTCTCGATACTGTCTCCAATCGGCCCGAGGGGCGCCCAGCTTCGCAAAGATGGTAAAGATCTTTCGCCAGTGGTTGCCGTTTAAGGCAATCAACTCTGGGATGTCTATTGGTTGTTCAATTGACGGCCGTATTGGCGGATTTGGTAGGTAGAGGATCAAACCTGGATTGGGGCTTCCAATATAGTGTGGCGACATAAGGCTTTCCGTGATGATCTATTCATGAAGGGGGCTGAGATGCGATTGATCTGCCCCAGCCAGAATGGACACCAACCTAAGCGACATGTTGTTACTCAAACACGTTTTGCCAGACAACTCAAAACCTCACCCAAGTACTGAGGCCCTTAAACATAGGAACCAAACCATTAAGTGGTTTCTGGCAAAAGAACCTTCTCCGGCCCCAACATTGCCACTGTGACCACAGCGTGACCAGACGACTGCCCGGCACTCACATTCTCTAACCGCGCCTGGAGCTCAGTTGGAATGGGTAGCAGTTTCAGTAAGGGAAAATAAAAAGAGCCTTTGAGGAAATGGTGCCTGGCTCCTAATTGGCGTGCATTTCGCTATATAATCATCAACCTGAGTCAAGCCACTCTGCAAATATGATATTTATCAACATACTAACTAGCAATTATTGTCAGATTATTTTACATGACTGATCCTGCTCACGAAAACATGAGCATTATCTTATTGATAATTAAAGCTAAAAAAAAACAGGCATGAATTATGCAGTTTTTATCCTGAAATAAACATTAGATGGCCAAGAAAACTGAACGTAATACTAAAAAACCAAGTTCGTTTTGTAGATGCTGTGTTGTCACGCGCTATAAATGCACTTAAGCGTTACCCTTAAAAGCCGTCACTTCCCTCAGCCTTAGGAGAAGCACACAATGAATCTTAAAGCACTGATAAAAAACAAATTTTCAACCCTAACTCTGTCCTCGCTACTATTGATTGGTTTTCCCAATTTAGTAAATGCGACTGTAATCCAGATCGGCGCGATGACAAATTCAAATGTCGCCATAGATTTTGGTACTTTTGCGACCGGATCAACATCTGTTGCCGCCATCAATGCTGCGGCACCTGGTGCAGGTATTACTTCAATCTCTTTTGCGGGGGGGAGCGGAACCGGCACTTACGATTCTGATCTAGGCTCCGGCAACGCGTTAGCTTCGGATGGAGCAGGTGGATTGGCCATAGTCCCGGAACTAGGTGTTTTCAATGAGTCAACTTCCATGACTATAGTGTTAGATCATCTCGTTACTCAATTTGGATTCCAACTGGCGGACCGGATCGGATCTACTCTTGAGTTCTTCAACGGCGCCGTTTCCGTCGGTTCAATCCTAACACCAAACATCCTGACGCCCCCTGTAACGGATTTCTTTGAAAGCAGCTTAGCATTTGACCGCATCGTACTTTCTCAAGCTATTAACTGGGTTATCCCAGAACTGGTAATTGAAACAGCTAATCAGGCAGTTCCCGTCCCAGCCACACTGACGCTACTGATGGCAGGATTGATCGGAGTAGGATTTTCCCGGAAAAAGTCAACTCCCAAAAGCTGACACACAATCAGAAATTACGAATAAGGCTTAATCTTAGCGACTCTATACTGCCGAGATTAAGTCTCTATTATAGCCTTTCATAGCCCCCTTCGATCTCAACTTTACTAGGCTCTAGCTATCCGCAACAGACCAAAAACAGGCTCATCAGCTAGAAACGTCATTAGATAATTGAAACTAATCCACGCCGGCCCCACACTGTGACCACAGCGTGACCAGACGACCGCCCGGCACTCACATTTTCTAACCGCGCCTGTAGCTCAGCTGGAGTGGGAAGCAGTTTCAGCAAGGGAAATAATAGATTAGGGAAGATAGAGAGTGGCGCGCCTGGAGGGTTATTCAACTTCTCCTCACCCTTCGGGCCGTTGCTGATAGCAACGTTATCTCGCTTCGCTCGGCTCGCCCCCCCCCCCGGCCAAGAGCCCCCCGTGTCAGGATCGGTGTCCGGGCTTATTGTGCCACTACATACATCCTTGTATGTGCTGAAAACGCATTTGAATAAGGATCATTGGGCTAACATACCCTGAGCGGTAAAAACCGGCCCTAATGCAGTCCCTTAAAAAGAACTTCTCCAACGAAAGTAGTTATCCCTGAAGGTCTGCGACACAGTAATTCTCCCATCTCACCAGAAACACGAAAGCAGACGTTGAATTATCTGTTCCGAGCGCGGTGTAGTGGCAAGACCCTCGACTTTGCGGACACCACAAGTCTTCCGTCTCATTGGTGATATAAATCACATAATACCCATACGAACTGTCAGGATAATTTACATTGTTTCTATATAGAAAAAAGGAATCCCTCCTATGTTGTTGATATATAAATTGCAAGAGTGATCGGCATTATTTTTGCTTAACACATCTTTCAGTCTGCAGCAAGGATTTGGATTAGAAGCTGAATGACCCAATTAGGACAACTTGAGGAATCAATATGAACAAATTACGATCGATGTTCAAAGGAGTATTTTTCTGTACGCTTTTTGGCCTCGCATTTAACTCCAACGCAACAGTCATAACCGATTCACCTACGATAAATATTGACAGACCTTCGTCAATATATCGTGACTTTCGCGGAGCGAGTAGTACTCGACTCTCAGGCGATCGGCTTGTTATGGTCGCAATGGTATCGGATGCTCAAGCAGTCGCAGAAAGAACTCTACCCAGTGGAAATACCGAGGTCACAGTAACGCAACTTATTAGCAGCGACGACCCATCGTCAGAAACACCATTTAGATCTACCCTTGGTCCGTTCTTCAGTCCAGTGTGGCCCAATGAATTTATCAGGACTTTTGCTTGGCAAGACAACTATGCTGCAAGTGCATGGAAGATCGAGGCAACTAACGAGTCGGCAGACGGTACAATAACTAAAGAAACTATCGTTACGCCCGACGGCACTATTAATGTTACCGGCCATTTACCCTTAGCAACTGATATTCAGCTTGACGGGCTTGGAAATTTAACGTGGAAAATCCCTGCCACAGAAGTGAACTACAACGACTACCGTATTTCTGTCATTCGTGAAAGTGACCGCAAATTAGTTGCTCAAACATCTCCTATGGACATCGGCTATGTCGAAAACGGGCAAAACGTCAGCATAAATATTACTGAAGCGTTTCCTGATTTGAACGACAACGAAGCCTATGAACTGAGAATCGAAACCAGGTATCGCGACAAAAACAGAGATGTTAGCCCTCTTATTAATCGCTCTTCAACTTTTGCAAATTTCACTACTCTACCTGTATCAACCTCACCAACATTCCTGCCGACAGTAGACATCACTGGCGCATATAATTTCGATTTTGAAGTTGTCGAAAACGAAGTTGTCTCAATAGATCCATTCATAGCCGTTGGCTATGACTATGCGGTAGGCATCGGTGACCCCCTGTTTGCATCAGTCATGATCCCATTAGACCTTTCTGCATCGGGTCTTTATAAATTATTTGTAGCAGGAAGCGAATTTGAAATAACAGCAGGCGAAATCTTCAATTTCCTATCTTTAAATTCCGACGGTGTAGATAGCTTTTCAATTCTGGGCATTAACCCTGATCTAATGCTGGACCCGACTGATACAACCGCATTTATTACAAATTTAACATTTAAAGGAAGCGGTCGATTCACTGGCACAATGACCGCAATTACAGAGTTTGTACCAGATACGGCTTCAGTCCCAGAACCCTCCACCCTCGCTTTATTCGGGCTGGCTCTTACTGGTCTAGGCATCGCCAGACGCAAGAGAACTTAACCTATAACAAAAATGTATGACTTCCCTCATCATCGCAGGTAACTATTGCAACAATGAGGGGAACCATACATTTTATTGATTAGAAAATTCAAAGCTTCTGAGCCGGTTCAGACCTCTTACCGTCAGATACTCGAACACAATCTACTCCGGCCCCAACATTGCCACTGTGACCAAAGCGTGACCAGACGACCGCCCGGTACTCACCTTTTCTAACCGCGCCTGTAGCTCAGTTGGAGTGGGTAGCAATTTCAGCAAGGGAAATAACAGATTAGGGAAGATAGGTGTGTATGAAGGAGTGGCGCCCTGGAGTCTACCGATAAGACACCGTAGACGGTTGATTTATATTACAGACGTACAACTATATTACAAAAGATGCCCCCAAAAGCACCCCCAGATAAAAACCTTAGATCCATTTTGCCACTTGGCAGTGGTTCTTAGGAGAGTCCAGAAGCTGACATTTAACACTTTACTGTCATTTCTTTGAGGTGTGATTTGACAATCCTTACCTATATCTTATTGTTAAGGTGTAAAGCAACGTGTAAAGTCAGCCACACTTAAGCCTTATTACAATGAGTAAGCCATGAATGATCGCTTGGGGCAGTTAAAAACCCCACCACTTCTTTACACCCTCGTAGTGATTCGTTTTTCTGAGATTCAGAAAATGGCCGACTATGTGCCGGATATTCAGGAAGAACTGCGTCGTACATATCCCAATTTTGATCCTACTCCTATCAATGGTGTGACCATTGAGCACAACCCTAACGGTGAGTCGAAGGTTACAACAAACCAAAGCATGCAGTGGTCGTTTTCTGACGCTGAGAGACAGTGGGGAGTGTTATTGCAGTCGAACCTTCTTTTGTTTCACACTACCCAGTATGAGCACTTTGATGACTTTGGTGAACGGCTTAAGTCGGTTCTTAACATTATTAAGTCTAAAGCCGATATTACGCATTATCACACCTTAGGGCTTCGGTATATTGATGCCATCATGCCTAAATCTGGAAGAGAGCTATCAGACTACATTTCAGATAGGTTATTGCCGTTTCAACTAACTGGTATTTCCACAAGTTCTGGCCAGAGTCGTTCGGAGCATCGATACACAAACGAACAGGGTGTGTTATGTATTCGCAGCCATGCTCTCGATGCCGGTGAAACCATTCCTGCTGACATAAAAGATACAGCGGATCAGCTCACTGTGCAGACCCCTCATAGTCCAGGTAAGTTTGTAATTCTCGACACCGATCATACTCACAGGCTTGGCGAATCAGGAAAGGTACAGCTGCAGCCATTCAACATTAATGTTATTGTCAACACACTTGATTTAATGCATAAAAATGCATCCGCTGCGTTCAAATCAGCAATTACAGAACGGGCACTCACTGAATGGAGCGAGGGATAGCACCATGGGCGAACTTGCACTAAGAACATCGGTACCAATACACGCACAGATGCCTATCAGTATGCTGATGGCAACAACCCCAGCCCCAGCTCCTCAAGCTTGCGAGCGAGCCTCGCTTTCTAAGAAGCTACTTTCTGCAGCATTCGCACTTTCCCTTGCTGGAACGGGTACGGGTGTACGTGCTGCGTTGCCTGATTTTTTGGACTCTCCCTCAACATCCAACCTAAGGATTGTCAGCGAAGATTTAACATCGAAGCTACTGGCTGCAAACGCGGTTTTGCCTGCATCGGCGCTTGTCAGTGAGATACAGGAACACTTGGGCCTAAACGTATCTCAACTAGCAGAGATCGTCGGCGTTAGCAGACCCACTATTTATAGCTGGAAGAAGGGCAAAGAAGAACCTAATGAGGCAAATATTGATCGCCTCATGCATTTGAAGCAACTCATGGTCGTTGTGCCGTTAGAGCACTCCGTCAGCGTTGGCCGACTCCTGAAGAGGACGTTGCCTACAGGGCGCAATCTGACAGAGATACTGGCTGATACTGCAACTGATGTGGCGAGCTTCTCTCAGGCGTATGAACAGCTTACTCCCGCTATTCTCGACGCTACACGTCGTAGTGAGACTCCGCGTCGAGCTCCACCCGATGACTTAGCATCTTCTCTGGAGAGTAGAGACTACCCTGGAGCTTGATCGGGATGAGTACTATTAAGTCCCAAGGCTGGCGGCAGGGATCGGTTTTTTATCGAACTGACTCTTGGAGTCTGCAATCGTGGTTCCCGTCAGTACCTGCTAATGCGTTCTTAATTCTGATCACCCATACCTGTTCAGTGGTGAATGCGTCATACCAGAAGGAGCCTCGAGCAGAGTTCCTCGTTGCGTGCAGGACAGACAAATATCGAAAGGATGTCTCGTACGGTCGTAATTCCCGTCAGTTATCGATGAAACTGGTCGTGGCCGGTAAAGAAGTACCTGTACTCGCGAACATATACGACAAATACACCTTTGGGAGGCACTGGCTGGAAGATTTTTCTCCGGCAAATGAAGTATCAATTCCAGAAAATGAGCTGCGAACGCTGACAACATGGTTATCCCGTCGATATACACGCCCTGCTTTCCCCAATGAATTCAATATTCGCATTGGCTCTGCCATTGATAAAATCAAGAAAAGGCTCAAGAAGGCAGACGTCAAGGATGCAGCAGGATGTATCGCCAGCGTTGGCTTAGACATTCCTCAGTATGATATAGAGCTGCCTGAAGATGAGGACTATGAACTGGGCGTAACTTTAATCATTGATAGCAGGGAGTTTGAGCTTCACCGAGCGGCCTTGTCAGTGATCTCTGACTTTATTGATGAGCAGTTTTCCTGTTGTACTGGTATTGCATTCATAGGTGTTGATACCGTAGGTGATGATGTATTGACCGTAGCTGCAAGCCGTTCACTTAAGCTTTACGATTTTGATAATTTAAGTCTGCAGGATGATGGCGCGGAGCTGCTGCTAGAAACGGATATATAACCCGCAACATAGCATCGATAGTTGGCTTGTACTCCTTACCCCATCTATATCTGAAAGCAAGCTTTGTAATCGCGTAGTGGATTTTGTCTCCTGATGAACATCGGTTTATTCCTACCGACACCAAGCATCTCTTTAAGCCGCACAGACCACTACAACAAACTCAGATGCTCACTCATATTCTGCACCCATTGCCGCTCCATAGCCTGATAACGGGAGTGTAATCGGTGGTAAGTTTTCCAATGCATCCCCTTCTTTTTCCCCCAGCCCTCGCCGTAGTCGTAATACTCAAACAACCGCTCACCGAGTTTGTGTTTCTGGTCGATCAATCGATCCATCCGGCTTTGCTGTTGTGAGGCGTAGGGCAGTTGGTAGCAGTGACGGCAGAGAAACTGCGGGCCATCACAGCAGAGAATGCCGACACGCTTGTCACAACGCGGGCAGAGGAACCACAGCCGCTCACCACCGTAGTTGCATGGGGTACGATCAAAGGCAATACGCTGCTCCATCGCTTGCCAGTCATCGCCATGCTCCCTGTAGCGAAAATTAAGCTGTAGATAATTATCATGGCAGCGGTAGTTGATGTTGCCGCTAGGTTCGCCACCACGCGTCCAGCTGAGACTACCGCCCCAACCCGCCTTGAGCATCCCCCGCTTTTTCATATAACGAATATCTATCCGTTTAACGTCATCGAGGGTGGTTTGTTTACTCCACCGGCACCAGTTACCACTGCCTTGACCGCCCATCATCACCCCTCATCTTTTTAACCAGAATCATTAGGAAAACATGCTTTTTAATCTTCACCTGAACATCCGTACTCTAATCACCCAATGTCGCTAATGATTAGCGTTGGTGTATGCTCATGAGCAAGCGATACCAAGGAGGGTGTTAGATGCTTATATTTAATCGCAGGGAAAATGAATCCATTCGGATTGGTGAAACGCACCGAGTAACGGTGATAGACATTCACAATGGCGAAATCCGACTCATGGTTACCAGCAACAAACCTAATACGCCCGAGAACTGGTTCTCTCCCATTTTAAATAGACACTTTCCCCATCTGAAGCATCTGGCTAGAAAAATCTGGTCAACGATACAGACCCCGCACCACTAAATTCCTCTTCGTTGAGAGTACATATGGTAAATATATAAAGGTGTCCTCTATACGGTCAGGTGAAGCGCTGAAAAGGCACGTTTCAGTACCTATATGCGGTCTTGTCTGTACCTGTGGGCGGTCTTGGTTTTAGTCAATTATCCCAATTCAGTACCTCTATACGGTCAGGTCAGTACCTGTATGCGGTCAGCCTTATCTGTTAATCAGTTTTCTCGATGGTAGCGTGGTTGGCTTTACCTCCAGCTTGCCGCCGCATTCATGAATCGGTTGCCATGTGAAGGCGTAAAGCGTTGGCCCCATGTTGAGACCACCCTGTCGGGTCTGCTCTATCCAGTTGTGCACCAGCAACTCTTTAATAGCCTTGGATAGCTGATCTCTGGACTTCCAACCCCGCTTTTTCATCAGTGTGATACTGGCGCAAAGATCGCCGTTATTGCGGCCGTTGTACTGCTCCCCTAAATCGGTCAAAAGGCTCTTGGCGCGATGTGGCAGGGCGATATAGCCAGGGTCGTTTAACATCGCCTTGGGCAGGTTGAAAAAGCCCGGATAGGTGATCGTATTAGCACCCTTGGTTTGCTTTGCTGGTCGGCCCATTACGCCCCCTTGTGACTGTCTATCACCGCGCTATCTAGGGATTGGCCGCTATCAGGGTGCAGTGGTCGAATATCAGTGATTCGCAGCTCTAAGGCGGTCTTATCTACTGGGGTGATTCTAGGGTTGTTCGGATCGCTTACCAGTGCCGTAGCCTCCTCTATGGATGCTGCTTCAATAGATAAGGTATGGCGGATACTTTCTATCACGCAAACAATAAATAGCTGGGAATCACTCATTGCTGCACCTCCGGCATCGGCAGGGCTTCGCGGACGCTATCGACGTAGAGCGCAACGGCTGACTTGGCGTCTTGATAGGCTTGCTTATGGTCACCACCGGCGCTAATTGCTCGTTTATAGTGACTACCCGCCAATCGTTCAGCCATGGAAACGGCAGTACGCCAATATGGCGGCAGATGTTTACGCTCACCCGATGGAATTCCCAACGATCTGTTGATCATCTTTTCGATGTTCATGTGGTGGATATGCTCTGGCGTTGTACTGCCTGATTGCCGTACCAGCTGACTAACAGCATCATGACATTCGCGGTAGCAGGGAAGGTAATCCACCTTAGCCGCCAGCGACTCGCGCAACTCTTTAAACGCTTTGACTAGCTTGAGTTTCAGCACCACCGCCTGTTCCGTGTTGGTACAAAGTGTCAGCACCAAATAGCACTGATCTTCATTAAGTAGCGCATAGGCTTCCGGTCTTCCGCCTTTGCTTCCCTTGAGAGGTTTTGAGTTTTGAAATCGCATTACCCCCAGGGTTTCCAGCTGTGACTGGTAGCACCGAATAAGCTTCAGAGTATGCTTGTGTTGGTTGCCTAGGTGCGCGGCCATGATGCGGCTATCGACCAGCGATTCTTGTTTGATGGTTTCAAGCCGGATGGTGGTAACGGGAGTTATGGCGCTCATGCTTCACCCCCAGCGCTCAGTTCTTCAAGCAATTGGCGGATATCTTCACAGCGCCAAACGGTAGTTCGTGGGCCAATTTTGTAAGATTGTGGGTATTTTCCGGATTTAACGCCTGCCCACCAACTGCTCTTGCCAATAGGGACAAATTGCAGCACGTGGGGAAGGCGTAGAAATCCAGTTACTGGCAAAACAGGGGGGGTATGATCAGCTTTAATCATTTGTGTAGCTCCATATAAAAACACTTTTGCAAATCAGCGTCTTTAATAGTGCTACACCGTCCGAGTAAATTTAATAAGGCTGCCTAGCCAAGCTTACACACACCTAGGTCAGTGAAAATTTATCTTGCACCCACCTAGGATCATGTGAATTTTTTATACTTAGAAATATTGTTGTAAAGTGTTCCGTGGTTCGTTCCGTGCTTATTTGCAACTATGCAGGCAGCACTATTGTTTGTAATACCTCTTCTATTCTTTACTTCTATAACCTCTCGAATCAATGGAACCCAGTAATCTATAGCTTTCTGTTGTTTCGATCGATTGTAATCTTCCATCTTTTCTTTATTGATCAGAGCGTTCGGCGCCAATTCATCAAACCTAGACCTTTCATCCATAAGTTTTGCATGACCGGAAAGTTCTTTTGTATGAACACGCGCCAACTCAGCCGCAGCCTGAGCACACATCAGGCTTCCCATCCCATCAATGGTAGCTTTGTATAGACGAGCAGCTTTTTCTGGAACATCAAAGTCTTCAATATTTGAACATGATTGCTGCTGATACAAAGCAAATTCTGACAAGTGGTGTAGGCATAAAAGATCATATGTTAAGTCAGAATTGTGGAATACGAACTCATCATTTATGTTTTCAGAAACAAATGCTTCTAGATAAAAAACATCAGGCCATGAGTCTATTTTGTTAAACCCAGCATCATTGATAATATTATGTCCGCATACAATCCATTCTTTTGTTTTTCTTAGAAGAAATTCTGTTTTTATTATTACATCTTTGTCATTAAAGTTAGTTTCTTCACTAATTCCTAAATTACTAGCAGAGCAAGACCTAAGGTTTGTGTAAATAATAGCAGTTACATCAGCAGCTGCGGAAACGGTACCTTCAGGCATAGGAAAATCTGTTGCGCTGCATACTTCAAATATTCCTAATGCAACATCACTTAAACTTTTATCAGAAAACACAGATACGTCCATTACCTAAACTCCGTTTGTTTTAGCCTTAAAATCCCCTGTAACCACATTCCCACTCAGCGCCGCCGCCCTCAGACGATCCAGATAATCGCCCCATTTCTGCATCATCTCCGCCCGTTGCGGTAGGTGCTTGGTGCGGTTATAGGCTCTACCATTCGCATCTTTAACCGCGTGGGCTAACTGGTGTTCTATCCAGTCGATCCGAAAGCCCAGCACCTCATCCAATAGCGTTCTAGCCATCGCTCTAAAGCCGTGGGCTGTCATGGTGGTGTTGTCGTAGCCCATCGTCCGTATGGCAACCCTAACCCCGTTTTCCGATAGTGGACGGCTGGCACCTCTGGCCGATGGGAATATATAGCGGTGTCGGCCTGTTAGCTGGTGTAGCTCTCTGAGGATCGCCAACCCTTGAGTGCAGAGCGGGATAATATGTGGCTCTTTGATCTTCATCCGTTGGGCAGGAATTTCAATTCGATTTTCATCCCAATTAAGATCAGCCCATTCCAATGATCGCAATTCACCAGGGCGGCAAAACAGCAGCGGGGAGAGTTTCAACGCGGCACAGACAACAGCCGTTCCCTGATAGTTATCAATTGCCACCATTAGCTGGCCCGCTTCCCTGGGGGTGGTAATGGCGGCAAAATGAGTGGTCTTCGGTGTGATTAGCGCGCCCCTTAGATCAGCGCTAGGGTCACGCCCTGCGCGCCCTGACGCAATAGCATAGCGAAACACTTGCCCCGCTACATTCTTGGCTCTATGGGCCGTTTCTATCGCCCCCCTTGATTCGATCCGGCGAAGCACCTGTAACAGCGTGGACGCATCAATAGAGAGAATTGCTTTATTGCCCAGCCATGGAAACAGATCTTTCTCTAGCAATCGCCATGTCCGCTCCTGATGAGTTGGGCTTTTGTCGGTCATCTTTTTTGAAAACCACTCGCGCCCCAACACCTCAAAGGTATTCACAGCACTAGAGTACATAGCGGCCTTGCGGGATTTCTTTTCAGCCGATGGGTCAATATCCTGTGCAATGAGTTTTCTGGCATCATCGCGCCCATTGCGGGCCTCTTTTAAGCTAACTTCGGGATAGACCCCAAGAGCCAACGACTTTTCTTTGCCAAGAATTCGATATTTGAGCCGCCAATACTTAGAGCCATTTTTCTTGATCAGCAGGAACAAGCCCTTTTCATCGCTGAGCTTGTAATCCTTTTCCTTAGGCTTTGCACTGGCCGCAGCCCGGTCTGTTAGTGCCATATCTCAGTCCATTTTTTGTGCTGGGGGTACAATTTCTGGGGGTACAGGATTTAGAGAAAGCAGGTATACCCCCATATACGCCCCCATTAAGCAGTGGATTTGGGGGTATCATGCTGGACGACTACAGACGACAGTATAGACAGAGTTAGCCGGAGAAGGCTATATACAGGACTTAAATGGATTTGTTTGGACTTGGAAGTGGCGCGCCTGGAGGGATTCGAACCCCCGACCAACAGGATCGGAACCTGCTACTCTATCCAGCTGAGCTACAGGCGCGTAAAGAACTCGTGAAAGAGGGGCGTATTCTACTCAGCTGGCTCGATGGCGGCAAGCCTTTAAATTGAGTCATGCAACAGGCCTTACTCATACTGAAGAGTGCTGGCTAAAAGTGGATAAAAAGTTAAACACCCGTTCATATCCTTGTTAATACAGGAGAATTCCTGTGACTCAGATCAATCGATCATTATCTAGGCAATATCCTCACTAGGAACAGAAAAGAAGACCATGCTTAACTATACTCATGTAGATTCTCTGAGCAGGTAATGGCCATGAAATTTCAAAAAAAGACGGTTTATGTTTACGAAATAAACGGCAAGGAAAAGGTAACGGTTACCACCGCTGCTGAAGCAAAAACATGGGATGACATTTTTGAAGTGGCGGAAAAGCTAGATAAAGTAATGCAGAAAAGCGCTCCAGATTTCAAACTAGGAGATGTAGACAGAAATGATCTCTGCATCTACTTAGCGCGCAATAAAGCCGCGTTTATGGACGCGCTAAAGGCTGGCAATGACACGATTAACGTTCCAGAGAGGGCGGTTCCATCTTCTAAAGATGGCTTTAGCCTTTAACGCTGATAACTTAGAGTGCTCGGTGATATGCCTATGATCCGCCTGATACGACAATTAGTCTTGCCGTTGATCTCATGCTTAATGCTGACAACGGCCCAAGCTGGCTGGAACCCCTTCGATAACGAAAAGGCGGGGAATCAGGGTGTCGGGGATAATGAAATCTCCTCTACCATTGCCAAATTTAAGAACAAAGACCCAGACCTTAAAGTGTTTTTCAGCAAGGCTCATGGCTATGCGGTATTCCCTACCGTCGCCAAAGGTGGCATTGGTATTGGCGGAGCCTATGGCGAAGGCAAATTGTACGAAAAAGGCAGCTATGCAGGAAAAACCTCTTTGGCCCAGATAACTATCGGGTTGCAGCTCGGTGGCCAAGCATATAGTGAGATCATTTTCTTTAAGGACCAATCCGCCATCAACCGCTTCAAAGAGGGCAGTTTTGAACTTAACGCTCAAGCGTCCGCGGTTGCGGTCACTTCAGGCGCCTCTGCCGATGCCGACTATTCCGACGGTGTCGCGGTCTTTACGATGGCAAAAGGCGGACTAATGTATGAAGCCTCCGTGGGTGGTCAGAAGTTTAGCTATACTCCCAGGCCGAATAAACAGAAGTAAGCTTACTTCTGCATCCATAAATTACCTTGTATACAAAACCAAGCTGCTCTATATAGCCATCAAACGATGCACCGGGAGACGGGTGCATTTACTCCGACGAAACCGGTAATTAAAAGAAGATTCATCAATATATAAGGGGTACATTAAGCACCCCTCAGGATTCATTGGGCAAGCCGACGGAGCGGTCAATGAGGGCAATCGAAGTACGGGATCTATTATTACTGGCGGCGCTGTGGGGCGCGTCCTTCCTGTTTATGCGTATGGGCGCTGCAGATTTTGGCCCTGTCGCGTTGATTGAAATGCGCGTTCTAATCGCCGCTCTATTTCTTCTGCCTTGGTTATTGCGCTCCCCTGATCGATCCCAGCTATGGCAAAACAAAACTTCGCTAATGATATTAGGTACCATAAGTTCCGCCGTGCCATTCAGCCTTATCGCCTATTCTACCCTGACTCTTTCAGCTGGTTTTGCTTCCATTCTTAACGCGACAACACCCATGTTCGTTGCTTTGGTAGGAGTACTTCTTTACCGGCACAGGCTCTCAGGGGTACAGGTACTGGGCTTATGTATCGGCTTCTTCGGTGTGATACTGCTAGTTTGGGATAATGCCACCCTGCCAGAGGAAGGAGGTCTATTGGCGGTATCAGCGGGCTTAGGAGCCGCCTTCGCCTATGGCATAAGCGCTAATTACTCGCAATCAAAAACGAACCATATCAATCCATTGGTGAATGCCTGCGGAAGCCAGATGAGCGCAGCTATATTACTACTGCCGCTGGCAATATTGATGTGGCCACAACAGACTCCGACTCTAACCAGCTGGCTAGCTGTGATCGTTTTAGGCGTTCTCTGTACAGGCTTTGCGTTTCTGCTTTACTTCAGACTGATTGCCAATGTCGGTCCCCATAAAACCATGACGGTCACTTATCTGATACCGGCTTTTGCGATGGCCTGGGGAGCGATGTATTTAGGCGAGTCGGTTACCTTTAACATGGTCGTTGCCTGCCTTGTCATTCTATTGGGTACAGCACTATCTACTGGGGTTTTGAGCGGCCTGATAAGGACTTCGCTGAACCGCTCAAAACCAAACAACCCTGGATAACTAACGGGCCTTTAACCGTTAACAATCACTCAACAGGTTTTTTAAGCCGCTTAAGGTCGCACGTCCCCTTACGGCGTTCACTTGCGGACAAGCTTCATCACGACCTTCCCACTCCAGATCCTCAGCAGGTAACTCATCCAAAAAGCGGCTCGGTGAAGTATCCGTGACTTCACCAAACTGTTTGCGCTGCTTGGCTAAGGTCATGGTCAGCGACTTTCTGGCGCGGGTAATACCCACATAAGCCAGACGCCGTTCTTCCTCAACGAAATCATCTTCAATACTATTACGATGAGGCAGCAACTCCTCTTCCATGCCCATCAAAAAGACATGAGGGAATTCCAGCCCTTTGGATGCATGCAGCGTCATTAACTGCACTCGGTCAGAATCATCCTCTTCTTCCTGCTGCTCAAGCATATCAATCAACAACAGGCGCGATACCGCATCCGCGATTCCGGCATCATCATTGTCCTCACGCAGACGTTCCAAAGTGCGCTCCAATGAGTCCACCAAAAACCAGACATTCGCCATCCTACGTTCGGCTTGCGCATCGCTGGAGCTGTTTTGCAGCAGCCAACTTTCGTAGTCTATATCACGGATCATCTGCTTGACTGCCTCGATGGGGTCCTCTCGATGGCAGCGTTCATAAGTACGCTCCATCCAGTTCCCAAATTCACGAAGTTTCCCGGCACTTCTTTCTGACAAGAACTCCGTCAGCCCCAGTTCGTTCGAAGCCGCAAACAGACTGACCTGACGCTCCCCCGCATACAGACTCAACTTTTCAAGGGTGCCAGGACCAATTTCTCGACGAGGAAGGTTGATAATACGCAGGAAGGCATTATCGTCATCGGGGTTAATCAACACCTTCAGATAGGACATGATGTCCTTCACTTCGGCCCGGGAAAAGAAGGACGTACCACCACTCATCTTGTAGGGAATCTGATACTGCTGAAGCTTTACCTCCAGCAGCCGGGACTGATGATTGCCACGGTACAGCACTGCATAGTCACGAAAATCACTGCCACAACGCATACGATGATCAGCAATTTCCGTGGCAATTCGATCAGACTCTGCGTCTTCATTGCGGCAACAGATCGCGCGTAACGGATCACCCACCCCCATATCACTCCAGAGCTTTTTTTCGAACTCATGAGGATTGTTCGAAATCAATTCGTTAGCGGCTTTCAGGATGCGACTAGTGGAGCGATAGTTCTGCTCCAACATCACCACTTTCAAACTGGGAAAATCCAACTTTAGCTGCTGCAAATTCTCAGGCCGAGCACCACGCCAGGCATATATAGACTGGTCATCATCTCCCACCACCGTCAGACCAGAGCGAATGCCCACTAACAATTTAACCAACATGTACTGGCTAATATTTGTATCCTGATATTCATCCACCAATAGATAGCGGATACGCTGCTGCCAACGATTCAAGACATCTGGATTAGACTGCAATAACAACGTGGGTATTAAGATGAGATCATCAAAATCAACCCCGTTATAGGCTCGTAACTGGCGGTTATAACTTTCATAGACCCGGGCGGCCAGCACCTCGTTAGGGTTCTGAGCCATTTCCAATGCTCTTTTCGGCCCCACCAGGTCGTTTTTCCAGTTGGAAATACAGTGCTGGATGCTATCCACTAGATCGGTTTCATCCATCGAATCACGCATCATCAAGTCACGGATCATCGCGGATGCATCCTGCGCATCGAAAATAGAAAAGCCTGGCTTAAAGCCCAGCAGCCGATGCTCCTTGCGAATAATGTTCATGCCCAGATTATGAAAGGTCGAGACCGTCAGACCTCGAGAAGCAGGCCCCTTAATCAACTTACCCACCCGCTCTTTCATTTCCCGGGCAGCTTTGTTGGTAAAAGTAACAGCCGCTATATGACAGGCCTTGACTCCACATTCTTCAACCAGATAAGCAATTTTTCGAGTAATCACGCTGGTCTTACCACTACCGGCACCGGCAAGGACTAACATCGGCCCGTCCACATAATGGACAGCTTCACTTTGTCGGGTATTTAATTGACTCACAAAAAAACCTAAATATATTCGAAGAAAGGCCGATAAATCACGGGTATGGCATTCGGGTATGGCATTGTATCAAGCTATTGACCCTTGTAGAAAAGAAACAGGGGCGGATCGCTGCTCATCCTTATGCCATTAAACTGGAACACAAAAGAACAACAATAAAACATCAGGTTGAAAAACAAACTTAAAGTGTTACTCTAACTTTATATCCAAACGGACTGGATGTATTAGCGTTTGTTATAACAACAAATAGATTATGTAGCTGGTGTCCGTTGCAGCAGGGACTTTCAGTAGACAGAAGTAGGTTAGTGTCTCTATGTCTTTAAATGATCACCGTATTAACGATGCAGGTGCGCAAAGCACCATTTCGATACTCGTGGTCGCCCCTTGCCCGGACTCTTCTCATCTTATCCATGATTTGCTTCAGAACGAAGATGGCTGCGTCTACCAAGTCAACTGGTGCGCCAGTATCAAAGACGCCTTGACCGAACCCCGTGACCGCCCTCTAGACCTGATATTCCTAGACCATCAGCTCAGCCAAAACACCCACAAAAACTATCTGGGCAAAGCCCGTCGCAACCGTTTTCCGGTTCCTATCATACTGCTTGGCGATACCGTCGAGATCGAAGAGGAACAATTCCTTATCGATGCCGGAGCTTCTGACTACCTGTCCCTAGATCAGCTGGATCTCTATAACCTTAAGCGCTCCATCCGTTATGCCCGGGATCTGAAAGGGCGTGAAAAACGCATTACAGACTTACTCGACTACGATGAGCTGACTGGCGCGCCCACACGGCAACATTTTTATCGCCGTTTAATGCAGCGCATGGATACCGCCAAAGCTAACGGCCAACAAGTTGGCTTGATGGTATTAAACATTGATGGTTTCAAGCGAATCAACAACTCTCTAGGCCACAGCATCGGCGACAAAACAGTTCAGGAAGTCGTCAGCCGTTTGCAACAGGCATTGAAGCCCGGACAACAGCTAGCTCGTATGAGTGATGATCAGTTCAGCATCAACCTGATCAGCGAAAATGCCCGTGGAGAACTGGAAACCCTGGTGGACCGCATACGCCAGCTGCATCGCATGCCCTATAACCAGCTGGAACGCAAAGTGATGCTTGGCTGCAGTATGGGCTGCGCCGTATATCCGGATTTTGGTCGTAGTCTCGATGAATTAATACGACATGCCGGCACCGCTATGCACCAGGCCAAGAAGGAACGAGGCTGTACCTTTCGCTTCTACAGCGAAGGCCTGGATACCGATACCGCTAACCAGATTGCTCTGGAACCGGAGCTACTCACTGCTCTGCGACGTCAGCAATTCGTGCTCCATTATCAGCCTCGCATAGATCTCAACACCCTAGAAATTGTCGGAGCTGAAGCCTTAATTCGCTGGCAGCATCCCACACGTGGCCTACTCCACCCCGGTGAGTTTATCCCCCTGGCGGAGAAAACCGGACTCATCGTTCCAATGGGCTATTGGGTCGTTTACAAAGCCTGTAAAGATCTGGAAGCCATGCAAGCTATGGGGCTGAAACTGAAACGAGTCGGCATAAACCTATCGTTCCGACAGTTTCAAGATGAGACCCTATTGCCCACTATTCAGCGTTTGATCAGCCATACCAACGTTGACCCCCGCTGCCTAGAATTCGAACTCACTGAGACCGCCGTTGCCCTTAACGAGCAACACGTTGGTCACTGCATTCGCCAGCTAAGCAAGCTGGGCCTGTCTTTTTCTCTGGATGATTTCGGTACCGGATACTCCTCTTTTGCACATTTGCAGAAGCTTCCGATCGACACCCTCAAAATCGACCGTTCCTTTATTCGTGGAGTCACTGAAAACCCAGACGATGCGGAAATTGTGCGGGCCATCATCAATCTGGCGCACAACCTGCGTAAAGATGTGATTGCAGAGGGCGCAGAAACCCCTGAGCAAGTTGCCTTTCTTAAAGAAAACCAGTGCGACCAGGTACAGGGATTTTACTTCAGCCCAGCGATCAGCTTTGAAGAATTCTGTGAGATGGCCCATCCAAGCCAGCAAGCGAAAAACATCGCCTGAGAAGACCAACCCATAGAGCTGTACTGATTTAGCATCAGCGACGGTCAACCGAAAGACGATCCAGTTTTCGATATCCCAACGACTCCATCAAGTGCTGCCGCTCAACCCGTGCCACTCCCTCTAAGTCCGCCAAGGTTCTGGCCACCCGTAATACCCGGTGATAGGCCCGGGCAGAGAGGCTGAGTCTTTCCATCGCCTGCTCCATCACTTTACGGTCAGCGGCAGCAAGCCCACAATCCTGCTCCAAATCCCGATTAGCCAGCATGCTGTTTACCATACCCCGGCGTTGATACTGTCTTTGCCGCGCGGCATCAACCCTTTCACGTACTTGCCGAGATGGCGTTTCATGGTGAGATTCTGCTGTGAGTTCCTGAAATTTCAACGCCGGCACTTCCACATGCATGTCCAGCCGGTCCAGCAGCGGACCGGATATCCGGCTCTGGTATCGCCGAACCTGATCCGGGCCACAATGACAGCGACCGCTGGCATCACCAAAGTAACCGCAGGGACAGGGATTCATCGCCGCGATCAGCTGAAAACGTGCCGGATATGTCACTTGCCGGGCAGCTCTGGAGATACATATTTGCCCAGATTCCAGGGGCTCACGGAGCACTTCCAGCACCCGCCGGTCGAATTCTGGCAGTTCATCGAGAAACAACACTCCTTGATGAGCAAGGGATATCTCACCTGGTTTTGGGGAACTACCTCCACCCACCAGGGCCACACCAGAAGCAGTGTGATGCGGCGCTCGGAAGGGACGCCGTCTCTGCTCATGGGCATTTTCAGGCTGCCCAGACACTGACCTGATCGCCGCTACCTGCAACCACTCATCTTGCGCCAAGCAGGGCAACAACCCCGGTAGACGGCTGGCCAGCATGGTTTTTCCACTACCAGGAGGCCCAACGAACAACAGCGAATGCTGGCCAGCCGCCGCTACCTCCAGTGCCCGTTTGGCGTATGGCTGTCCTCTCACATCAGCCAGATCAAGCCCCGTATTATTGTCTACAGGTACGGGGGCAGGTATTTCCAGCGGCAGCTGCGTCTGCCCCAGCAAATGAGCGCACAGGACTAGCAGATGATCCACGCCCAGTATTCGAGCGTTATCAACCATTGCCGCCGTTGAAGCATTCGCCTTAGGTACGACAAGCGTCCGCTGCAGTTTACTAGCTCCTATAGATGCCGCGATACTTCCTGGCACCTGACGAACTTCACCCGATAACGCCAGCTCACCAATAATTTCCAATTGTTCCAGCCCGGCAACGGGAAGCTGGCCCGACGCGCAAAGGATTCCCACAGCAATAGCCAGGTCATAACGCCCTCCCTCTTTAGGAAGGTCTGCAGGGGCAAGATTGACGGTAATTCGTCTTAAGGGATACTCGAACTGAGCATTAATGATGGCGCTACGGACACGATCTTTACTTTCTTTAACCGCAGTTTCAGGCAATCCAACAATGGATAACCCCGGCAGACCGTTGGTAATGTGCACCTCAACGGTAACTTCAGGTGCTTCAATTCCGAGCAATGCCCGACTACGAACCACGGCGAGAGTCATAGATTACCTTCCTTGGCAAAAAGAGAACGATCAACTCTCTAGAACAGGATGTCATCTGGGCAAAGCCACTAGATGATCCATTTAAGAAAGCTAAGGACAAGCAATCCGTGCTCGCCCTAAATTAAAGCATGTTACTCATGAAGATAGCATAGTAGATAGCTTTATCCCCGACTCAGGGTCGGGTAATTCGGCTCAGCTATCCTGAGTACCCGCATCGTCGCTATGCTCCTGTAGTGACTGCTCTAAGGCTGCCACTTTTTTCTCCAGCGCTTCCACCAAGGTACGGGTACGCAGCAGCACTTCCTGCTGAGTATCGAATTCTTCTCTGGTTACCAGATCCAGTCGAGAAAATGCACTCTGAAGAACCTGATTAGCACCACGCTTAAGCTCTTCCTGAGTTTTCTGCGGACCTTCACCAAACAGCTGCGACAACTGTTCATTAAGGCCTTCTAATAGCTTGGGAGCGATCATAAATAGTTTCCTGTCCGTTAGCTTTAATGGCGGCAATTCTAACACGACAGCACCCATATATCGGAGCGGATATTCACGCACCAGAATTGAGCACCATTGTGGTGCGTACAGCGATAGGCCGCATTATTTTCGTGCCTGCCCAACCTTCGTCGAAGGTTATTAAATTCTAACAAATCATAAAAAACACACTATCTGATTGTTTTAACAGGCATTTATTACTTTGGCACAACAGGTGCATTAAGCCAGTGCATAGGGGACTGGTATGCGACCCACTTTAGAGAAGCAACCGGACACTGGTAAACATCGGGAGAACACCAATGAAACTTATATCGGCTGTTATCAAGCCTTTCAAATTGGACGATGTGCGTGAAGCACTGTCCGAGATTGGAGTACAAGGCATCACCGTCACAGAAGTGAAAGGCTTCGGTCGCCAGAAAGGCCATACCGAACTCTATCGCGGTGCTGAATACGTGGTGGACTTCCTTCCTAAGGTCAAGCTTGAAGCCGCGGTTGCTGATGAAATCGTTGACCAGGTTATCGAATCAATCTCCAAGACCGCCAATACCGGGAAAATCGGTGATGGCAAGATCTTCGTTACCAGCCTAGAGCAGGCCGTTCGAATCCGTACTGGTGAAACCGGCGATAACGCGCTCTAAGCGCTGTCTTCACCGATCTAATTTAAGTTAAAAACTTTCAACGAAGCTTCTTACTGAAGTAGGGGCTATCGGAGGAGAAACAATGGAAAACCAAATTTTTGAATTGCAGTATGCAATGGACACCTTTTATTTCTTGGTGTGCGGTGCATTAGTTATGTGGATGGCCGCTGGCTTTGCCATGCTGGAAGCTGGCCTGGTTCGCTCCAAAAACACCACTGAAATTCTCACCAAGAACGTAGCGCTGTTTGCTATCTCTTGCATTATGTATCTGGTCGTCGGTTATGAACTGATGTACGGCGGCGGCATATTCCTCTCTGGCATCGAGGCTGTTGATGTTGACCAGGTGCTGGCCGACTCTAAAGAAGCGGGCTTTGGTGGCGATTCGGTCTACTCTGGTGCGTCTGACTTCTTCTTCCAGGTGGTATTCGTAGCTACCGCGATGTCGATTGTCTCTGGTGCCGTTGCCGAGCGCATGAAACTTTGGGCATTCCTGGCCTTTGCCGTAGTGATGACCGGTGTTATCTACCCAATGGAAGGCTCCTGGACCTGGAACGGCGCCGACGTTTTCGGCCTGTTCAACCTGGGCGACCTCGGATTTTCTGACTTCGCTGGTTCCGGTATCGTCCACATGGCTGGTGCATCTGCTGCCTTGGCTGGCGTACTGCTACTGGGTGCTCGTAAGGGTAAATACGGCCCGGACGGTACTGTTAATGCAATTACTGGTGCTAACCTGCCGATGGCAACCTTGGGTACTTTCATCCTGTGGATGGGCTGGTTCGGATTCAACGGCGGTTCGGTACTGAAGCTAGGAGATATCTCTAGTGCTCACTCCGTTGCCATGGTATTCCTGAACACTAACGCCGCAGCTGCCGGTGGCGGTATTGCCGCGCTAATCACCGCTCGCCTACTGTTCGGCAAGGCTGATTTGACCATGCTGTTGAACGGCGCCCTGGCCGGTCTGGTAGCGATCACTGCTGAGCCTTCTACTCCTACGGCTCTGCAAGCAACATTGTTCGGCGCTGTCGGCGGCGTACTGGTGGTCTTCTCCATCATCACTCTGGATAAGCTGAGAATTGATGATCCTGTCGGCGCCATCTCTGTGCACGGCGTCTGCGGTCTGCTGGGTCTGCTGCTGGTACCTTTAACCAACGATGCTTCTAGCTTCAGCGGTCAGCTGATCGGTGCTGCCACTATCTTCATCTGGGTATTCGGATTCAGCCTGGTCGTCTGGGCTATCCTGAAAGCAGTCATGGGAATCCGCGTCACCGAAGAGGAAGAGTACGAAGGTGTTGATATCGCCGAATGCGGTATGGAAGCCTACCCTGAATTCACTAAATCCTAATACCGATTGTTCACCGATCGCTAAGGATAAAGGGTACCTTCGGGTACCCTTTTTTATTTCTGAGCAACCACGATTGTTTCAATTTGAACTTCTATAGCGAGCAGTCAGCGGATTACGCTATCGATACCAAAAATGCGTTATACTAAGTCACACATTCTATTTATGCTTACGGTATCTCCTTGATATTGCTAGGTTAGTTACCCGTAAGCTGATAAATAAAGACCTATATAGGAGATAGAGCATGAAACTGGTCACAGCAGTTATTAAGCCTTTTAAGCTCGACGATGTACGTGAAGCGCTTTCAGAGATTGGCATTCAGGGCATCACTGTCACCGAAGTAAAAGGCTTTGGGCGCCAGAAAGGTCATACCGAACTCTACCGGGGCGCTGAATACGTGGTAGATTTTTTGCCAAAAGTAAAAATCGAAGCCGCTGTTGACGACATAGTGGTGGACCAGGTTATCGAGTCGATTAGCAACTCTGCCAACACCGGAAAAATCGGTGACGGTAAAATCTTCGTCACCAACCTGGAGCAGGTCGTTCGCATCCGCACCGGCGAAACTGGCACCGACGCACTTTAACACCAAGCTTTAACGGACTTGGTTTAACAAAAGAAAGCACCTACGGGTGCTTTTTTATTGCCTGCAACACCCTCTACACCTTGTAATCCGCCTCTAAAAATAGCTTTCTGCACTATCAACTACACTTACAGCGATGGGGCTTTACGTCAAATAACGATACTGTAAGGGCCAATGTTTCAACGACTTCGGGGCTAATTTTGGTGGTTCTCAGTTTTTAGAGGCTGCCATTCAGGGCGAGGATTGCTATGAATATTATTCGACCGATAACCGCGAACGACATCGATATCCTGGCTGACATAGCGGAACAGAGCGGCCCTGGGTTCACCTCCCTTCCCCATAGCCCTGATCTACTGATACAAAAAATTGAGCGTTCCATCTCGTCCTTTAAACAGGAAGTCAGTATCGCCGGCGAGCAAAGCTATCTGTTTGTACTGGAAGACACGGAGCAGCAGAAAGTCATAGGTACCTGCGGCATCGAAGCGGCAGTAGGCACCCGCGACCCTTGGTACCACTATCGTATCGGCACCATCGTGCACGCCTCTCGAGAACTGCAGGTACATAATCGCTTTAAGACCCTCTACCTGTGTAATGACTACACCGGCCACTCTGAGGTCTGCACCTTATACCTCGACCCTGAGTACCGCCATAGCAAAAACGGCACCCTGCTATCCAAATCCCGGTTTATGTTTATGGCCGAATACCCGGAGCGTTTTAACCATCGGGTCATTGCCGAGATGCGCGGCGTATCCAACGATAACGGCGTCAGTCCATTTTGGGAGGGGTTGGGAAAGCGCTTCTTCTCAATGGAATTTTCAGAAGCCGATTACCTCACCGGGATCGGTAACAAATCATTTATCGCTGAGTTGATGCCCAAGCACTCGATATACATCCACCTATTACCGCCATCAGCCCAGTCGGTCATTGGCCAGGTACATACCAACACCCAACCGGCCCGAAAAATACTGGAAGACGAAGGCTTCCGCTTCGAAGGCTACATCGATATCTTTGATGGCGGACCGACGCTGGTCAGTAAAGTCAGCGACGTTCGTTCGATCCGTCACAGCCGCTATTACAAGGTTAGGGTGACAACGTCTGAACAAGCTCCACAGCTGTGCTTAGCCAGCAATACCAGTCTCGAAGATTTCCGCTGCACCTTGGCACCATTGCCGATAGAACCACAGGGGAGTGTATTTCTAACGCCCTTGCAAGCGGACGCGTTACGGGTGAAAGAAGGCGGCAGCTTGAGAGTACGGATACTCCAGTAGCTTGCGCGAGCTAGGCATAAAGACCATTCACAGCGCCTCTCATAGCGCCTGTTTGACGCTACAACCAAACATCCAATTGCTGCCGATAGCGGTCAATATCACCGAATGTCTGAGCAACCCAATCTCGATCGTAATAGCTGTCCAGATAGCGCTCACCGCCATCGCACATCAGAGTCACAATGGAACCGCTCTGACCACTCTGCTGTAACTCTCCTGCCAGAGCCAACGCGCCCCACAGGTTGGTGCCGGTAGACGCACCGGCTTTGCGCCCTATGCGCTGTTCTAACCAATGGATACTGGCGATACTGGCGCCATCATCCACTTTAAGCATGCGATCGATCACCGCGGGCTGGAATGAGGCTTCGACTCTGGGTCGGCCTATGCCCTCGATGCGACTGCCCAGCTCAGAGCAGAGCTGAGTGTCGCCACTGACGTAGCTGTCGTAGAACACCGAATTTTCGGGGTCTACCACCATCAACTCAGTGTCATAGCCTTTGTAGCGGATATAGCGCCCCAAGGTTGCCGATGTTCCCCCTGTTCCTGCACTCATCACGATGGCGCGTGGCACCGGGTAAGGTTCGTTTTCCATCTGCTGGAAGATGCTTTCAGCTATGTTATTGTTTCCGCGCCAGTCGGTTGCTCGTTCAGCATAGGTAAACTGGTCCATAAAGTAGCCATCTAGGGCGTCGGCCAACGCTACCGACGCAGCATCCATCTCAGTGGCTGAATCGACAAAATGACAGCGGCCACCGTAGAGTTCTATTTGCCGAATTTTACTGCGAGCGGTTGAGCGCGGCATCACCGCAACAAAGGGCACCCCGATCATACGGGCAAAATAAGCCTCTGAAACCGCCGTACTACCTGATGAGGCCTCCACCACTGTCGTGCTTTGCTGGATTTTGCCGTTACACAATGCATATAAGAACAACGACCGCGCCAGGCGATGCTTCAGACTACCGGTAGGATGAGTGCTCTCATCCTTAAGATACAAATCAATCGATGTCAGCCCCGGCAATTCCAGTTTAATCAGATGAGTGTCTGCTGAACGCTGAAAATCTGCGGATATCTTATTGATCGATTCCCTAAGCCATTGCCTCATTACCTTTACCTCTGGTTACTCATTGCCAGCCATCATGGGTTCGCTACCCAACCTAACAATAGTGTATGCCCAAGACGCTAGAAAAGTATTACCAACCACTGGCTATCTCAAGGCTCTTGTAGAATAATTTCCTATAGAACCTCAAAATAAGGGTATTTTTTTTCATGGACGCCACAGACAAGAGCATTCTTAAACTATTACAGACTGATGCGACTCTTTCCCTCGCTGAACTGTCTGCGCAGATTAATATCTCTACAACCCCTTGCTGGAAGCGCATCAAACGACTGGAACAAGACGGCATTATTAAAGCCCGAGTGGCGTTGCTCGACGCTGCAAAAGTGCAGTTAAAAGTGTCTGTCTTCGTCCATATCAAGACCCAACATCATGATAGCGCCTGGCTTGACCACTTTTCTGCAGTGGTGGACCGCTTCGACGAAGTCATGGAGTGCTACCGAATGTCGGGTGAGTGGGATTACCTGCTCAGGGTGGTGGTGAAAGATATTGAAGCCTTCGATCATTTTTACAAGAAACTGGTGCATCAGGTGGATGGACTAACGGACGTGACCTCCAGTTTTTCTATGGAAGAAGTAAAATACACCACGCAACTACCTGTTAGATAAGCCTCTTTAAGTGATGTTTTCGGTGTTCGCAGCTGCAAAAAATATTGTTAGCCAAGCTCAGGCTCTATGCCATACTAAAACTGACAAAAATTAGCCAGCAAGCAGAATGCCGTTTCCATTCAAGGAAGCCTTACGGGGCTGCTATTGAAACCACAAGGACAACCCTTGAAGTCTGTATTGTTTTTGCCGCTGACGTTACTACTCAGCATGCTACTGTCTCTCCCCCTATGGGCAGCTACTGCCAACGATTCTCTGCAGCCAATTACCCTGCAATTACGCTGGCTTCACCAGTTCCAGTTCGCCGGATATTATGCCGCCAAGCAACAAGGTTACTACCGCGACGCCGGTCTGGATGTGGAGATTCGACCCGGAGCTCCCGGCCGTGAACCGGTCAAAGAGGTGGTAGAGGAACGGGCTCACTACGGCGTCGGCAACAGCGAACTACTGCATCAAAGACTCAACGGCGAACCATTGGTCGCTCTGGCCGCCATATTTCAGCACTCTGCGTCGGTATTTTTGGTCAGACAAGACTCTGGTATCCGCACCCCGCAGGACCTGATCGGTCGCAAAGTCATGCTTATTAGCAAATCAGCCGACGTCGGGCTAGTGGCGATGCTCCACAACGAAGGGGTCGACATCTCCCGCGTACAATTGATCAAGAGCAGCTACGACATTAACGACCTAGCCACCGGTAAGGTCGACGCCTTCAACTCCTACCTCACTAATGAACCTTATTTCATGGCGGAGAGACATATTCCGGTATCGGTAATCCATCCATCCACCTATGGCGTCGATTTTTATTCCGACATTTTATTCACCAGCGAACAAGAGCTTAAGAAACACCCACAGCGAGTGAAACTGTTTCGTGAGGCATCTTTGCGTGGCTGGCAATACGCGATGGATCATCCGGAAAAAATCATCAACCTGATCATCTCTGAATATGCCGATACCAAAAGCCGAGACCATTTGCGCTTCGAAGCCGCCACTATGCGCAAGCTGATTATGCCCAACCTCATCCAATACGGACATATGAATCCAGGTCGCTGGCAGCATATGGCCGATACTCTAGTGCAACAGGGTATGACAGAGTCTGGCTACGACCTTGAAGGTTTTATCTATAATCCAAACCCCTTACCGGACCTATCGCGCTGGTACACTGCAGTGCTTTCGCTGCTAGCAGGGGTGCTGCTGCTCAGCATCGTGGCCATGGGGCTTTATTACTACAACCGCAGGCTCAAGGGCGCCATTGATTACGGTCGTCAGACACAGCACAAACTGCAGCAGCAAACCGCCCTATTCGAGGCTATTTTCCAGAGCACTCCGGACGCCACGGTGATCAGCAATAACCAGCGGGAGATTATTCTTTGCAACCCTGCGTTCAGCCAAACCTTTGGCTACCAACCTGATGAAGTAATCGGCAAATCCGCAGCTATTTTATATGAAGATGATAAAACCTTTAAAGAACAAGGGCATGTGCACTTCAATATGGTCACCCAGCCCCATATTGACCCCTATGAAATCAATTACTGCCGTAAAACTGGTGAGCTATTTCCAAGCCTTTCTCAGGGCGGCCCAATCGTTGACGTAAACGGCCATGCCCTGGGATTTATCGCTGTCATCCAGGACATTACCGAACAGAAGCGATCTCAACAGGAAATTATCCGCATGGCGCTGGCGGACCCCTTGACCGGGCTCGCCAACCGTCATCAGTTCAATCGCAAAATCGAAGAATGCATTAAACTCGCCAAACGCCAGCGACAACTGCTATCTCTAGCGATAATGGACCTGGATTTTTTTAAGCAGGTCAATGACCAGCATGGCCATCCAATCGGCGATAAGCTGCTAATACAGGTCGCTAAAATAATTAAAGATTCATTTCGAGAAACCGATCTTGTGGCTCGCATCGGCGGTGATGAATTTGCCATTATCATGACCAATCCAGACAGCCCAAATGCGATCCGCCAACCCGCAGAACGAATCATTGAGGCTCTGCGCCAGTTGTCGGACATCGATGGCAATAAAATCAATATAGGCGCCAGCTTCGGTGTTGCCAGTTACCCATTGGATACTGAAGACCTGAGCGAACTTTACCGTCTGGCTGATCGCGCGCTCTACTCTTCCAAGCAAATGGGAAGAAACTGCTGCTCTCTCGCAAATGAGAACAGAGCGCGCGTTTAGTCGGCTAGGGCTTGCCTCTGACTTCGATAAAGAAGGCGGATTTATCGGCCGCGAAGTACTAGTCCGCTTAACAGTCGATTCGTCGCCTTCCAGTTTGATAACCCCTAACCTTTGTGTTATCACGTTAAGCCCGCAACGGGGGTCACCAAAGAGTGGCTGGAGAACACCCTTTTCTAAACAGAGATGGAGTGTGAACGCTAGGGGGTGACTCCCTCATTACGTTCGCACTACAATCCGGCCATGGAAAAGACCAAATGCTAATTAACTGAACGAATGCTACGGGCAATATCTTGCTTATGGCAGCCAATACAGCCTTTCAAATGACCGGAGGAATACCGAATGCCCACTCTGCTGCTGGACGGCAAAAGCTTGGCCAAAAGCCGCGAAGCAATGCTAAAAAAAGCCGTTGAATCACTGATCCAACAGAGTGCCAGACGCCCCACATTGGCCACCCTTCTGGTCGGCGAAGACCCCGCATCAGCTACCTATGTGCAAATGAAGGTTAATGCCTGTGCACGAGTGGGCATTGGTTCTCGAAAGATCGCAATGTCGGCCAGCACGACGACCGAAGAGCTGCTGACCGAGATCGAAAAGCTCAACCGTGATCCCGACGTCAGCGGTATCCTGTTGCAACATCCGGTACCTGAGCACATCGACGAACGCGCCTGCTTTGATGCCATTGCTTTGCAAAAAGACGTAGACGGCGTAACCACTCAAGGCTTCGGACGTATGGCCATGGCCGAGCCCGCCTATGGCTCGGCCACCCCGGCGGGAATCATGACCTTGCTACGCCATTACGATATCGAACTGGAAGGTAAACATGCTGTGGTAGTAGGCCGCAGTCCAATCCTCGGAAAACCCATGGCTGCCATGCTGCTCAATGCCAACGCAACAGTGACGGTCTGCCACTCTCGAACCCGAAACCTCGCCGAGATGGTGGGCCAAGCCGATATCCTGGTCGGTGCCGTCGGCCAACCCGAGCTGATCCGGGCGGAATGGATTCGTGACGGAGCCGTGGTCATCGACGCCGGCTATCACCCCGGCGGTATTGGCGATATAGAAAAAACAGGGCTGGAAGCAAGAGTGTCAGCACTAACCCCTGTTCCTGGCGGGGTTGGCCCAATGACGATTAATGCGCTGATCAGCCAAACGCTGGATTCGGCCAGAGCCCAACACAGCCTCTGCGAAAATTGAGAGATTCGCAGAGTAGCCGCAACACCGACTGTCCTGGCGCTTAAGGGCGGTCATTCAGATCACCAAAACGATCCGATACACGGATCGAGTAACATCCGCTTTCGACTGTGGATTACCTGATCAATGGCCTATAGAGTCCGTTTAAAGTGCACCAAAAATACTATCGCTCGAATAGTCGGAAAGTGCCTAGTGAAATATGGCCAGTCCAACTCGCTTAGTTCGGTATCCAGAAGTAGTGGGGCGGATCAACACTGCAGAAGCAGCAATGATCAAGCGGTGCGCTTAAAGATCAGATCCCAGACCCCATGCCCGAGCTTTTCACCCCGGCGCTGGAATTTGGTATCGGGGCGATGCTCAGGTTGTGGCGAGTAATTGCCTGCACCGGCGGCATTGTCATAGCCCTCAGCCGCGGACATCACTTCCATCATGTGCTCGGCGTAGGGCTGCCAATCAGTTGCCATATGAAAACAACCACCGATTTTCAATTTGGGCCGCAGCTGCTGGGCAAAATCCGGCTGCACCATGCGGCGCTTGTGGTGCTTTTTCTTCGGCCAGGGGTCAGCAAAAAACAGCTGCAGACAATCGAGGCTGGCGTCAGGCACACAGCGGTCTAACACCTCGAGTGCATCTTCCTTGTAGATACGCACGTTATTCAGGCCAGCCAGGGTAATATTATTGAGCAGCCTGCCCACCCCCGGACGATGAACTTCAATACCAATGAAGTTCTTTTCCGGCTCGGCTTCGGCCATGGCCTTTAAAGAATCACCCATACCAAAACCGATTTCCAACACGACCGGGGCCGTACGTCCAAACAGCTGCTCAAAATCTAGCACGCCATTTTCAATCTCAAGACCATAGGTCGACCACTGTTCCGTCAACGCTCTTTCCTGTCCTGGAGTCATGCGTCCAGCACGCATGACAAAGGTGCGTATGGTGCGCTTTTTTGTATTGTCTTCAGTCATCGCTGTGGAACTCTGCATTCGGTCGTTAGTCGGCGTAGTTTTAAGGGCGCAAATTATAAAGCGCTGTCCTGAAAATAACAAAGGGCCACCTAAGTGACCCTTTATTCATGGCGAGAGGAACTTAGTCCAGCAGACTCAGATCCCGCACCGCACCCTTATCGGCACTGGTCACCATCTTGGCGTAGACCTTCAGTGCCGTTGATACCTTGCGTGGACGCTCTTCAGCAGGTTTCCAGCCATCTTTACCTTTGGCATCCATGGCGGCACGGCGGCTAGCTAGCTCCTCATCAGACAGCAAGACATCAATGCTGCGATTAGGAATATCGATTCGGATTCGATCACCGTTTTCGACCAGGCCAATAGTTCCGCCACCCGCCGCTTCAGGTGAGACATGGCCGATAGACAAGCCCGAAGTACCACCCGAGAAACGCCCGTCAGTCAGCAGCGCACATTCTTTACCCAGACCTTTAGACTTCAAGTAGCTGGTGGGATAAAGCATCTCTTGCATACCCGGTCCACCGCGGGGGCCTTCGTAACGGATAACCACTACATCGCCAGCCTTTACGTTGCCAGCAAGCACATCAGCGACGGCCTGATCCTGACTTTCACAAATAAACGCAGGGCCTTCGAAGGTCCAGATGCTTTCATCGACGCCAGAGGTTTTCACCACACAGCCGTCTTCAGCAAGATTACCAAACAATACCGCCAGACCACCTTCCTGACTGAAGGCATGCTCGGCGGAACGAATACAGCCATTGACGCGATCACTATCCAGAGAACCCCAACGGGTTGACTGAGAGAAGGCTACTTGAGTAGGGATGCCGCCAGGACCTGCTTTATAGAAGGTCTTGATCGCTTCATCGCCTGTGGTGGTGATATCCCACTTCTCGATCGCCTCTGCCAGCGTCGCCGAATGGACGGTAGGAATGCTGGCATCGAGCAATCCGGCACGATTCAATTCAGCAAGAATACTGAAAATACCGCCGGCACGATGCACGTCTTCGATATGGTATTTCTGATCGTTAGGCGCCACCTTACACAGATAAGGAACCCGGCGAGACAGGCGATCCATATCCGCCAGAGTGAAGTCCACTTCCGCTTCTAGGGCGATGGCCAGCAAGTGCAGAATAGTGTTGGTGGAACCGCCCATGGCGATATCCAGTGTCATGGAGTTCTCGAACGCCGCTTTACAACCAATGGAGCGAGGCAAGACAGAATAATCGTCCTGCTCGTAGTGCCGCTTAGTGATCTCAACGATCTTGCGACCGGCTTCCAAAAACAGCTCTTCGCGATCGCTGTGGGTAGCCAGCACCGTGCCGTTACCCGGCAGTGACAGGCCTAAGGCTTCGGTCAGGCAGTTCATGGAGTTGGCAGTGAACATGCCGGAGCAAGAACCACAGGTTGGGCAGGCGGAACGCTCGACTTCGGCAACCAGCTCGTCAGAGGCCGTATCATCAGCCGCCAGTACCATGGCATCGACCAGATCCAGACCGTGATCCACCAGTTTGGTTTTTCCCGCTTCCATGGGGCCACCAGAAACAAAAATAACCGGGATATTGAGGCGCATTGCCGCCATCAGCATTCCGGGGGTGATCTTGTCACAGTTGGAAATACACACCAGCGCATCGGCACAGTGGGCATTACACATATATTCTACAGAGTCAGCGATCAAATCCCGGGAAGGCAGACTATAAAGCATGCCGTCGTGACCCATGGCGATACCGTCATCAACGGCGATGGTATCGAATTCTTTCGCCACACCACCGGCCCTTTCGATTTCACGGGCAACCAATTGCCCCAAGTCTTTCAGGTGCACATGCCCAGGTACAAACTGAGTAAAGGAGTTGGCAATGGCAATAATCGGCTTGCTGAAATCTTCATCTTTCATGCCGGTTGCACGCCAGAGCGCACGGGCTCCGGCCATATTACGACCTTGAGTCGAAGTATTGGAACGATAGGCAGGCATCGAAGAGGCTCTCCTGGTGTGTCGCGTAAAAAATATCGGGTGTAAACAAGAGTGCTATTCTAACAGCGCCCTGATGTAGATGAAATCAGCCAGGGAATAAAACATACATGATCCATGCTCCACTTGGCAGTTCCCGGGGCTGCCGCATTAATGCCGCTCTCCCCTAATTGCTTATTTCCCCATCACTAAATATCTGCAATGATTCCAGCCACAGAAATACCATCACGAAGCGCAGCAGTCAGGTTATAAACCGAAAAGGATAAGAGGACAGTAATGAAAAACGAGCCGGAACAGCCAAGCATTCGTGCCGATCGCTATCTGCAATGGATGACAAAAGCAGGGATTCCATTGGCCATTATTAGCATCGCCAGCCTGTGGATCGGACAAGCGTTCCATATCCCACAGTTAGGCAGCCTATTTATCATTTTTATGCCTCTGACCCTGATGATCGGTTTTGCTTACAATATCCGCTACTTTATCCTCGCCGCCCGTCGGCGCCGAAAGTCCTAGAGCGTCTTAATATGGATCCCCTGCTGCTGGAGCGTTTTCCTGCCCTAGGCCGTGTCGATGACTCTGCAGGGCAACAGATTCTATCCACCGCACGGTTGATCTCATTACCAGCCAATCAAGTGGTGTTCAGCCTAGGTGATAGCTGTGACAACTATCTGCTCATCGTTGAAGGTACGGTTAAGGTGCTGGGAAGAGGCGTTAATGGCCGGGAAATAGTCCTCTACCGCATCCACAATACCGACAGTTGTGTTATCACCACTAGCTGCCTGCTTAGTCACGACTGCTATCCAGCGGAAGGCATTACCGAAACCGAGGTCAAAGCCTTCATCATTCCACGACAACAGTTCCAACAGGCTCTCAACAACTCCCCTGGCCTAAGAGACTTTATCTTCCAAGCCTACAGCGAACGCCTTAGTGACCTCATCCATCTGGTGCAAGAGATAGCTTTTGAGCGCATCGACCTGCGCCTGGCACGACAGCTAGCGCTGCTGGGTAAAACCCAGACAGAGATTCATTGTACCCACCAACAGCTAGCCACTGAATTAGGGTCTGCGCGGGAAGTAATCAGCCGGCAACTGAAAGAGTTTGAGAAACGCGGCTGGATCGGCCTCAATCGCGGCAATATCCGCATCCTGCAACTGCAACAGTTGGAAAAACTGGCCCTCAGCCACACAGAATAGAATATTAGCTTATCCTTATGTGACATTGTCACTGAAGCACGCAACGCCTTTCCTTAAACTGTGATGCATACCTAAAAAAGCATTTACATTATTCTGATAGGAGAAGTGAACATGCAGCAAAATATAGGAAAAATTGACCAGACTCTGAGGATTGTGGTTGGCATGGCGCTGATCGCACTGGTATTTATCGGACCTCAGACCCCCTGGGGCTGGATCGGCGTTGCGGTGATATTGATAGCGCTGGTTGGGTTTTGTCCACTGTATAAGATCATGGGCCTTAGCACCTGCAAGAAATGCAGTGCCTAAGCTTTTGTGACCATTAAAAAACCCGCTTAACGCGGGTTTTTTCTATTTACACAATAAGAGCCAGAACAAAATCAGAGCCCGAACTAGAACCAGAGTCATCAGTCCTTGATGGTCTTCTTGATCTGCTTCAAGGTGTGATGGCTGACATTAATGCCTTTCACCAGATAGATCAGATGCTGACAAATATTACGGGAATGATAGCCAATCCGTTCCAGATCACTGGATGCCTTATTCACCGCCACGATCATCCGCAAATCACTAGCCGCCGGTTGCCGGCGGGCAATGACCCGGGTGCAGAGCGCATCGATGGCTATATCCCAGTCATTGGCCTACTTATCCGTAGTTTGAACCTCAAAAAAAACTAAAAAACCTGTTAATTCCCTATCGCAATCCGACTATGTTGCTGTGGTATGATTCCGACCAATCCGTAAGCATGCTCAGATGGGAAAAATAACAAATGTGCAGCTCCGAAGAAGTCCTGACTCCAGAGGGGACACTAACCTTACAGCTGCCGGCAACCAACCGGGACACCAACAACTTTGGTGACATCCATGGCGGCTGGCTCTCGACACAAATGGTCCTGGCGGCAGAAACACGTGCTGCACAGGTGGCCAAAGGCAGGATAGCCACGGTTTATATAGGCCCGATAGAATTTGTCTCACCGGTACTGGTGGGGACGCTGCTGAGTTTCTATACCGATATCATTGAAACCGGCACTAGCTCTCTGAAGATCAAAATTGACGTCTGGGGCCGGTGTCCCGATGGCGGGGAATTCAGAAAAATCACCGAGACAGAGACGGTTCAGGTCGCCATAGAGCCCGACGGACGTATACGTACAGTCCCCTGCCAACTTTAATTTAGTCAACGAATGTCGACGAAAGCAGAAACTGCGACAAGGAAATAGCACGATGAAAAGCCTGTGGAATGATGCCGATGCCCAGAACTACCAGACCTTAAGAGCGCTGCGGGTATACAGCTCCAGACTGCTAGGTTCTGATGCTGATCTGGTACTGCACGGCGGTGGCAACACCTCCGTAAAGGAAGCCGTCACTGATCTGTTGGGACAGAGCCAGGAAATCCTGACCGTCAAGGGCAGTGGCTGGGATCTAGCCACCATCGAAGAAGCCGGTTTTGCTCCAGTACGAATGGATGCACTACTGAAACTTGCACAGCTGGATAGCTTAAGCGACACCGATATGGTGCGTGAGCAACGGGCGGCAATGATCGACCCCAGCGCTCCCAACCCCTCCATCGAGGCTATACTGCACGCCTTGATTCCTTATACCTTTGTGGATCACAGCCACGCCGATGCCATCGTCACTATAACCAATACCCCCGACGGAGAAGCGCTGATTCGCCAAGCCCTGGGGGACAATATTCTCGTAGTGCCCTATGTCATGCCCGGCTTTATCCTCGCCAAAACCATTCGCGATATGACCGTCGGTTGTAATTGGGATGAACTCGAAGGCATCGTGTTAATGAACCACGGTCTGTTCACTTTCGACGAAGATGCCAAAGCCAGCTACGAAAAACATATCCAGCTGGTTAGCCGCGCCGAGGAGTTTCTTATCACTCAGGGCGCGACGCTAAAAATCCCTGCCACCCCAGCCGAAACCGACCTGCTAGAACTGGCCACTATTCGTAAGCTAGTCAGTGAGCTGAAGGGCCATGCGGTTTTAGCGCAGCTGAACAATTCCGACCTGGCCATGACCTTCTCCAGACACCCCTTAAGCAATATACCCAGACCCGGCCCGCTGACACCCGAACATGTTATCCGTACCAAGTCCTTCGCCGCAGTGCTGTCCACCGAAAATGACGAAGCCGGATATCGCACCCAGCTAGAACAGTTCCAGCAACAATATCAGCAATATTTTGAAGACCACCAGCAGGGCCAGATCTGCCTGAATTCAGCGCCGAACTACGCTATCTGGCAACAACATGGCGCCATTGCTTTCGGCAAAAAACCGCAAGAACTGCAGATTCTAAAAGACCTCAACCAGCATACCTTTGCGGCGATACTTAAAGCCGAAAAACTGGGCGGCTATCAGGCTCTCTCCAGCGATCATCTGTTTGATATTGAATACTGGGAACTGGAACAGGCAAAACTGGCGAAAGGCGGCAACGCACCGCGGCTAAGCGGCAAGGTGGTCATTATTGCCGAGCAGGACGCGACGTTGCGCCAGGCACTGCAAGACAATCTCAGCGCTCAAGGCGCCCAAGTGTTTAGCTTCGATAGCGCAGCCCCCGATAGCCTGATTATGGAGATTGTGCAGCGTTATGGCGGTATCGATGCTCTAGTGCTTAATATGGAACAACAAGACTGCCAGGCATTGATGGCATCAGCAGGCCTGTTCCTGGAGCAAGGCATTGACCCGGTGATGGTCTGCATCAATGCGCCGACTGAGATTAACTTTGCCGATACCCATGTCCGTATCAATCGCATCGATATCGCCTCTGAAACTAAAAACGCTAGCGAAATAGGATCAGTGGCAGGCCTTATCGCCACCTTGATTGGCGACCCTGCACTCAATGAAGTTGCATTTAAACTCTAACAGGTTGTTGAAAAGCGTTAGCGAGGCAGTCGAGGCTAGGCAAAAAAGACCGAAAGAGCGCAGTTTATGTGTAATAAATGAGCATTTTGAGGTCTTTTTTAACGACGTATCGGCAACGCAGGTAGTTTTTCAACAACCTGCTAAGCCACGAATAGAGACCTGAATCATGGATAACTACCTACTGACGATTGATGCTGGCACTGGCAGTGGTCGTGCCGTGCTGTTTGACCTGAAAGGCAATGAAGTCGGTATCGGCCAACAGGAATGGAGGCACCATGCAGAACCTGGAGTGGCTAACTCCATGGGTTTTGATTGCCAGGCAAACTGGCGGCTGATCTGTGACTGTATTGCCACTGCTCTGACCCAGGCTGGTGCTAAAGCCGAGCAGGTATTAGCGGTCTCAGCCACCAGCATGCGCGAAGGCATCGTCGTCTATGATCGCGACGGCAACGAGCTTTGGGCAGTTGCCAATGTCGATGCTCGCGCCGATCAACAGGTCAGAGAGCTGAAACAACAGTTTCCTGGTATCGAAGAACAGTTTTATCAGCAGTCGGGACAAACCTTTGCCTTAGGCGCCTTACCCCGCCTGCTGTGGCTTAAACAGCATAAACCCGATCTCTATGAGCGCGCCGATAAAGTCTCAATGATCAGCGACTGGGTGCTGGCCCGCCTCAGCGGCACTATTGCCACGGACCCGTCTAATGGTGGCACCAGTGGTATCTTCAGCCTTAGTGAGCGCCAGTGGGTGCCCGATATGGCGCAGCAGGTAGGACTGAATCCAGCGCTCTTTCCACCGGTATTAGAGCCCGGACAGAAACTCGGAGAAATTTCCCAGATCGGCGCTCAAGCCAGTGGCCTCAAGGCCGGCACTCCGGTGATTATGGGTGGCGGTGATGTGCAACTGGGTGCAGCCGGTCTTGGTGTGGTAAAGCAAGGACAGGCTGCCGTTCTCGGTGGTACCTTCTGGCAGCAAGTGGTTAACATCGATGCCAACACCGCACCACCAACCGATATGGGCATTCGTGTTAACCCCCATGTTATCCCTGGCCAGTCCCAGGCTGAAGGCATTACCTTTTTCAGCGGCCTCACCATGCGCTGGTTCCGGGATGCCTTCTGCGCCGATGAAGTCCGGCAGGCAAAGCAGCGGGGCGTTGATCCTTATCGCATTCTGGAGGAGCTGGCTAGCCAGGTTCCTGTCGGCAGTCACGGTATTATGCCGATCTTTTCCGATGCCATGAAATACGGTCGCTGGTACCACGCCAGTCCGTCATTTATTAACTTGTCCATCGACCCAGAGCAATGCAACAAAGCTAGCATGTTCCGAAGCCTGCAGGAGAATGCCTGCATCGTCTCGGCAATTAATTTAGAAGCCATTAGCAATTTCAGCGGCTACGACTGCGATCATATCGTTTTTGCCGGGGGAGCCAGCAAAGGATTCCTATGGCCGCAGATTCTGGCTGATGTCACCGGCAAGCCGGTGAGAATACCGAAAGTGACAGAGGCCACCGCCCTCGGTGGCGCCATGGCTGCGGCCGTCGGCATCGGCCTTTATGACAGCATCGCAGAGGCAGCCGAGCACTGGGTGCGCTGGGAACAGCAGTTCGACCCTGATCCTAAGCTGTATAATCAGTACACTGAGATCAAACAACGCTGGCAACAGATCTATCAGCGCCAGTTACAATTGGTAGATGACGGCCTCACCACCTCCATGTGGACGGCGCCCGGACTCTGAGTCCTGACAGATTATTAATACTGAGCATTCCGGCAATTAGAGATGCCGGGAAGCAGTTTGGAGACATTCAATGTACTTGACCAACGAAGCCGAACACGAATACCGCTTTGGCGATTATGGCCCTAAATACCTGACCGTCGGCCCCAAAGTCGACATGGGGGTGGTGGTCATCACCCCCGGCGAGACCCACCCCTGTCATAAACATACCATTCAGGAAGAATCGTTCCTGGCTCTGGAAGGAGAATGCGCGGTCTACGTCGATGGTGAGAAAGTCATCCTGAAAGCGGGTGATTATCTGCGTTGCAATCCTGGCGAATCTCATCTGTTCCGTAATGAAAGCGATAGCAATTTTAAAGCGGTTTTCACTAAGGCTCCGCACCTAGAAGAGAAAGACAGTGTCTATATCGACTGGGAACCTGGCCGCCCCTTCCCCAAAGAAGACTGATCCCGGTCAATAGCGCCTTTAACTGCGCTCAACAATTGCCAGCGGGGGAGCTATTCTTAGAGATGTCGTTAGCCGCCTCCATCTGAGTCGGCTATACCCTCAACCACGGCTTTACCTAGGGTTGCTGCTGAATGGAAATGAACACCGCCCACATACGTCAACAGCTACTGACCGACCCGCTGCTTAGCTCCCTGTCTGACAGCGAGATCGATTTGATCATCAGCCACGGTCAAACCGTCTCTCTTGCCGTTGATGACGCCGTCGTTGAAGAAGGCGACTGTGGCGACGGCCTGTTTTTTATCCTCAGCGGAGAACTGATAGTCACCAAGAATTTCGCTGGGATCAGCAAAGAATTGAGCCGCTTATCCAAGGGCCAGAGCTTTGGTGAAATCTCACTGGTGTCCGATGGCCCCCGCACCGCAACCGTCACCGCCTGCATTCCTTCCCTCTGCCTGAAACTGAATAAAGGCACCTTTGAGCAACTGCTGGCAGAAAATGGTCGCTTTGGTCAGAAGATGATGAAAGTGCTGACGCAACGCATGATCGAGACCGAGCGCACAGCGAACCGCCAGCTGGTCGAATCCTATCAGGCACTTATTTTCTCTCTGTCTGACCTGGCCGAATCCCGTGATCCAGAGACAGGTGCACATCTGTTCCGAGTACAGAACTATTGCCACCTGCTAGCAACATTAATGGCCGACACGGAGCTCTTTGAAAAACAGATCGATGCCCATTTTATCGAAGATATCTATGTCGCCGCCCCGCTCCATGATATCGGTAAGGTTGGTATCCCTGATGCCGTGTTGTTAAAGCCCGGAGCCCTGACCGATCAAGAATTTGAAATTATGAAAACCCACACCAGCCTGGGCGCCAAAACGCTGGTGAAAGTTCTGGCAAAGCTGGAAAGCTCGACCTTCAGAGTGGCCTATCACGTCATCCTCGAACACCATGAACGCTACGACGGCAGCGGTTATCCCAATGGCACAGCGGGCGAGAATATCACCCTCGAAGGTCGTGTTATGGCGCTGGCCGATGTCTATGATGCGCTACTGTCGAAACGAGTCTATAAAAAAGCCTTCAGCTACGAAACCGCCAAATCTATTATTAGCGAAGGTCGCGGCAAACATTTTGACCCCGACATCACCGACCTGTTTCTGGCCAACATCGAGCTGTTTGAAGCCATTCATCAACAGTTTGCTGATGAACAGAAAGATTCATAGTCAACCCTGCGTTTAGCTAAAACACAACGCACCAAAAAACACCCGAGCATTAAGCTCGGATTTACTGACTTATGGCCGCTTCAGCCCCATTCCAATAACGGCCCAAAGCCTGCAACTAAGGCCCAACCGTCAACCTAATGACCTTATTAATGCTATTATCATTACTCAAGTTGAAGCGCAGTACCGAAAATAATACCTAAAATACGGTGTTTTCTACCTGATGAGCTTGATCAAGATATCCCTTAAGCAAACTCTGTTTGTTGCTTTTCTGGCGGTTGCAATCGTCCCTGTCGTCATTCTTTCTGGGTGGGAACAGCACTCCGCCTTCAAAAAAGAATTAGCCGCCGTAAAAGAAAAACATCTGCTGCTAGCCCGCAACCTTACCGATGCGCTAAGCCGCTACGCTATCGATACTCAGGTCGTGTTCCAGTCAGCTCTGGCCGCTCATGAGAACGGTCATTTCGGCACTGAAACAAAATCCCTAATGCAGGCGGTCAATATCCAAGGACTGGCTCTGCTGAACAACGATCTAAAACTCAGCAAACAACTTTTTGGCAATCAAGAATTCAACACCCAACAAACTATCGACGACCTCTCAGGGTTTATTACCCTGGCGATGGAACAGCCGGGAAAAGTAATCTTCAGCGGTGTTGTAGTGGCATCGATGCCACACCCAACCATTTTCATGGTGACTCATCGCCCTGAGCAAGGTACCTGGTTAGCCGCCGTGGACACCAAATATATACAGCGTCTGCAACAGTCCATCAGCTTTGGTAAAAAAGGTCATGCCGCTATTGTTGACCACAAAGGACAAGTGCTGGCGCACCCCAAGCAGGCATGGCAACAGAATGCTAAGAATATCTCCAAAATAAAACCGGTAGCCGCCATGATCAAGGGCCAGACCGGAGTCACTACGTTTTATTCGCCAGCGGTCAAAGCCGATATGATTGCGGGTTACGCAACCGTACAAGAGACTGGCTGGGGAGTTATGATCCCACAACCCCTGGCAGAGCTAAAAGAACATGCCGCACAGATCCAGCTCGATACTTTTATTCTTGGCATTGTAGCGATCCTGATCACCGCCTTATTCAGCTGGTGGTTAGCAGGCCTGATTGCCGCCCCAGTGACCAATGTCCGTGATTCAGCACAGCAGATTTCCAAAGGTAACTTTGGCCTCAAGGTGAACAACAACACCCGTTTTATACCCCGAGAATTGAGTGATTTGGCCACTGCGTTCAATCGCATGAAAGAAGAAGTTCAGCGCAGCCAACATAACCTGGAAGCGCGGGTTGAAGAACGCACTCACGAACTACAAGAGGAGATCCAAATTCGTAAGGCCGCAGAGGAAAAGATTCGCTTCATGGCCATGCATGACCCCGTTACCGGCCTGCCCAACCGTGTCGCCCTCCATGATCAAATCGATCAATGGCGGCAAAAGCGCATCCAAGGGAAAATTCTGGCGGTGCTGTTTATTGATCTGGACGGTTTTAAACCCGTTAACGACACTCACGGACATGATATGGGTGATGCGGTGCTATCTCTGGTCGGCGACAGACTGGCATCCACCCTGAGAAACGAAGATATTGTCGCACGCTATGGCGGTGACGAATTTGTAGTCATACTCACCAATCAGGGTAGCGCCCAACATGCCTATGAGGTCGCCCAGAAACTTCGCCAGCAGATCGCTGAGCCTATGCAACTAGGCAACCTACAACTGAATATTGCCGCCAGTATCGGTGTAGTTACCACCGCCGCCAAAGGTGCGGACATCAATAAGATGCTACGCGAAGCCGACCGGGCAATGTACCAAGCCAAGAGTCAGGGAAAGAACAGTGTCTGCGTGGCCTGATTGATACGGAAATTGACTCATTCTAGATGGCTGATTTTAGGCCTGCCATTGCCTCTCTTCGATTTGCAGTATTTGTCCTCTAAATCAACGCCTAAGCAGTAACCGTTATTATTCTTAGATTTCCTATTCCACGACAATTCTTCCTAAACAGTGCTAAATTTATCTGAAGGCTTGCTAGGCTTTTTTGGGGACCTTGCCTCCCTAAAACCATCGCTAACAATGGAGTACCCCGGTTGCAATTGCCGGGCAGCGACGGATTGGTGAACATGACTTAGGGATTAGAGATTAGGGATTAGGGATTAGGGATTAGGATATGACCTCATCGGCCAGCGATTTTCTACACAACAACGTTCGGGTGCTTAAATCCCGAGTATCCAAAACCGCCTTTCACGGCGTTCTGGTCGCGATCGCAGCCATTATCATAGCGACTCTGGCTTCATCCTATATACATCACGGAACTATCAGTGCCGCCGGCATTATTGATGTACAGCTGAATAATTATGCGCTCTGGGTTTTGGACGCGATACCTTTTGTCTTTGGCCTGTGGGGACAATACTCCAGCACCATCATCGCCTATGAAGCCAGCGACAGGGAGGTGTCGAAACAGCGGAGATCATGAAAACCCTGGAGGACTATGGCTGCGATATAGTCCTCCAGGGTTTCCTCATTGCCAAACCACTTAAAGAGGAAGGATTCGAGCAGTGGCGACAGAATTACCAGAACGGAGAACACTCACAGCAACAGGAGATAAGTTCTGGAAATTCCCAAGGTAGCGTCGCCACTGATATAGGCTGAGATGAGAAGGAGGCAGTCCTTAATCGAGCACCTGCAATTTGGCATAAGAAACCACCAGCCATTTAGTGCCCTCAGTGTCGAAATTCACCTGCACTCGGGCATTCGGGCCCTGGCCTTCATAACTGAGCACCACCCCTTCACCGAAAATGCTGTGCATAACCCGCTGCCCCAGCGCCAGCCCGGTATCAGGAATTTCTACGCCAGCAAAGCTAACCCCCAGCTGCTGCTGACCGCTACTTTTCTGCTGGCGATTAAAGCTCACCGGACGACTGAACTGGGTCTTTAGGCGTACCTCTTCCAGTAGCTCTTCCGGGATTTCACGGATAAAACGAGAAGGTCGGTTATGAGTTTCCTGGCCATGCAAGCGTCTCGATTCAGCATAGGTGAGGTAAAGCTTTTCCATCGCCCGGGTAATACCGACATAACAAAGACGCCGCTCTTCCTCCAGCCTGCCTGCTTCGTCCAACGACATCTTATGGGGAAACAATCCCTCCTCCACACCGGTCAGAAACACCAGCGGGAATTCCAGACCTTTGGCGGAATGAAGGGTCATCAACTGCACACCATCCTCAAACTCATCGGCCTGCGCATCACCGGCATCCAATGCAGCCTGATCAAGGAAAGCGGACAGGACCGGAATATCCTCCTCACCGGGCTGAGGCTCCCAAGTGCTAACAAACTGACGCGCCGCACTAACCAATTCATCCAGGTTTTCTATTCGGGTCTGGGCCTTCTCACCTTTTTCTTTGAGGTGATGTTCGATCAGTCCGCTATGACGAATCAGATGTTCGGTTTGCTCCTGCAGTGAGACCCCTCGGGTATCGTCATCCAATTTCTCGATGAGCTGGATAAAATTCTGCACGGCATTGCCAGCACGGGCCGGTAGCAGCTTGTGCTCCAAGACTTCATGGGCCGCCTGCCACAAGCTACAGCCCTCGCTACGGGCATGACGGCGGATGACATCCACGGTCTTAGGCCCGATAGCACGCACAGGCACATTAATAACCCGTTCCATCGCCGTATCATCCAGACGATTTCCCACCAAGCGCAGGTAAGACAGCGCATTTTTAATTTCTAAACGGTCATAGAAGCGCTGCCCACCGTAGATACGATAAGGCACACCGGAGCGGATCAGCGCCTCTTCCAGCACTCGCGATTGCGCATTGGAACGATACAGCAACGCCACTTCTGAGCGTTGCCGGTCCCCTTTTGTGGTCCAGCGCTGAATATTATCGACAATAAAACGTGCTTCATCCTGCTCATTAAAACCGGCATAAAGAGAGATCCGCTCACCCTCTTCTCCCTGAGTCCAGAGCTCTTTGCCCAAGCGCCCCTGGTTATTGGATATAAGCTCATTAGCAGCGCGCAGTATGGTATTGGTTGAGCGGTAATTCTGCTCCAGTCGCACCACATGGCTATCGGGAAAGTCTTTGCTGAATTGCTGGATATTTTCGATCTTGGCACCGCGCCAGCCATAGATGGATTGATCATCATCACCCACCACCATCATCTTGCCATGTTCGCCTGCCAAGACCCGCAACCAGGCGTACTGAATGCTGTTGGTATCCTGAAACTCGTCCACTAAAATATGGCGAAAGCGCTGTTGATAATGGGCTAAAATCTGTGGTTTCTGCAGCCAGAGCTCATGGGCACGCAACAACAACTCACCAAAATCCACCAGACTGGAACGCTGACAGGCCTGTTCATAATGCTGATAAAATGCGATCTGCGTACGTTGGTGGGCATTGCCATGATGCTCCAGATGACGAGCCCGCAACCCTTCATCCTTTTGACCATTAATAAACCATTGCAACTGTTTCGGCTGCCATTGATTGTCATCCAGATTCATCTCCTTCATCAATCGCTTCACCAGACGCAACTGATCATCAGAATCCAGGATCTGAAAATGCTCTTGTAAACCAGCATCCTGCCAATGCGTGCGCAACAAACGATGTGCCAGTCCATGGAAAGTACCAATCCACATACCGTAAGGGTTAAGTCCCAGCATCTCTTGGATGCGGCCGCGCATCTCTTTCGCCGCCTTATTGGTAAAGGTCACCGAGAGAATGTTATTAGGCGACATCTGTTCCTGGTTAATCAGCCAGGCAATGCGATGCACCAGCACCCGGGTCTTGCCACTACCGGCACCAGCAAGCACCAATAAGCTGGTGGCAGGGGCAGCCACGGCTTCACGCTGGGCTTGATTCAGACCTTCAAGGATGGGAGATACGTCCATAACTGGCACTCTTCGCGGGAATCAAAACGACACATTATAACGACTCGGCCACCCCTAGACGATGGCCAAGACGGATTAGTATGCAGCTAATAGTAAGAAGTGTTACGGACGCGGCAATTCTGCAGGATTGGCAATATGAGCCAGCAAAATCCGGCGGCACTCATTGGGGTCTTTAACCACCTGCTCACCTTCATAACGGGTCTGTTCCAAACCATGTTTGCTGATCAGCCTGGACAGCCAAAAACGCATGGCGGCGGTACGCAGCAGTAACGGCCAGGCCTGGTATTCATTTTCCGCAAAGGGTCGCTGAGCGGCATAGGCAGACAGCAAAGCCTGCAACCTGGCTGGATCCAAGCTACCGTCCGCATTAACACACCAATCATTAGCAACGATGGCCAGATCGTAAAGCAGGTAACCACTACAGGCATTGTAAAAATCAATAATGCCCTGCAACTTATCATTCTCAAACAAGGCGTTATCATGAAAAAGATCGCCGTGGATGATGCCCGTGGGCAGATCCCAAGGCTGGGTTCTTAACTCATCAAACAGCGCCACTTCCTGAGCCAATAGTTCAGCATCTTCGCGACTAAGATGAGGGGCTACATGCTTGGACTCCCGACGCCACCAAAACACCCCTCGGTGGGCCTGACGGCTCATAAAGAAATCTTGGCCTGCCTGGTGCATACGCGCCAGAGCATCGCCAATTTCGGCACAATGTAGCGGTTTAACGACCTCTAGCTGACGGCCGGGGAAACAAGGTAATAATAGTGCTGGGCGCTGAGCCAGGCTTTTCAAAGCAATGCCATGGCGATTCTTAATAGGCGCGGGGACGGGAATACTCTGGCTCGCTAAAAAGCCGGTCAACTCCACGAAGAAAGGCATATCTTCTACGCTCAATTCCTCAAACAAGGTCAATACGAAGCGTTGTCGCTCGCCATTCTGTTCAGTATCAACAAAATAGTTAGTGTTCTCGATACCGCCATCGATGCCCTGAAAAGCCGACAGCGATCCTTGATCGAACTCCGCCAGAAACAGACTTAGCTGCTCCTCGTTGAGGTGCGTATAAACCGCCATTTAGCGCTTACCTGATAATTGATACTGGATTGAAATTGTCATAATGATAGCCTCTCCCTTGCCCCCTACCTTTGCTCTTTCTCTTGCTGAGCAGGTTACCAGCGGAATAGCACCCACTTAGGCACCAGCAGCTGGGAGCGGTCGAGACGAATATAACCATCGTGACCTTCGGAAGGGACCAGATAATAAGTCGTGCCGTTCTCTGGAACAACCTTGATTTCGACGATTTCTCCATTGACGACATATTCGTAAAAGACTTTCCCTTCCTTGCCCTTACGGATGACGATTTCCGGCTCATCTTCATTGTAATCGGGCTCAGCGGCAGACACCGGTAAACCGAATGTAAGTAGCAGCATTGCCGCCATTAACATGGACTTTATCTTTACCTTTTTCATTCGCCTGCCCTCTGCTTTTCCCATTGCATTAACACGTCCTAATTTCATTCTAGCTCCCTAGCCCCGAGCACAACAGTGACGATTGCGATAACTGAACAGCAACTGATGAAGATCATCCCTGCTTTTATGCTCAGGATTAATTATGATGGCGTTTTATTCTGTGCCGAGACCAGCAACCCATGTCTGACCAGCAAACCACTGCACCCCTGATTCTCGTCGATGGATCCTCCTATCTATACCGGGCGTTTTTTGCCTCTCAACAAGCGGATCTGCGAAATTCAGCGGGACACCCCACCGGGGCCATTCGCGTGGTGACCAGCATGCTACGCAGCTTGCTGAAGCAATATCCTGACAGTCAGGTGCTGGTGGTATTCGATGCCAAGGGAAAAACCTTCAGAGACGATATCTACCCGGAGTACAAAGCCAACAGGCCTTCTATGCCGGACGATCTGCGCCTTCAGATCGAGCCCATCCACAACATCATCAAAGCGATGGGGCTGCCATTATTGGCTGTTGGAGGCGTGGAAGCGGATGACGTCATCGGCACCTTGGCTCGCCAGGCCAGCCGGGCTAATCGCCATATGCTAATCTCCACCGGCGACAAGGATATGGCGCAGCTGGTAGATGAACACGTTACCCTGATCAACACCATGACCGACACACTGATGGACCGCCAAGGGGTAATCGATAAGTTCGGCATCCCACCTGAACTGATTATTGATTTTCTGGCGCTGATGGGCGACAAAGTCGATAACATCCCCGGCGTCCCTGGGGTCGGAGAAAAAACCGCGCTGGGCTTGCTACAAGGGCTCGGCAGTATCAACGATATCTTTGAAAATCTGGATAAGATAGCCGAACTCAGTTTCCGCGGCGCCAAGACCATGGCAAAGAAACTGGAAGCTCATCGCCAAGATGCTGACCTTTCCTACACTCTAGCGACGATTAAGACCGATGTAGAACTAGAGCTGGGTATCGCGGATATACACATAGGCGCAACAGATACTGAACAGCTGAAATCACTGTTTACTGAATATGAATTCCGCAGCTGGATTAAGGAACTGAGCGCCGATGCTAGCGAAGCTGAAGACAATAGCTCTGCCGCTGATGATGACAGCCTGCCCAAGGCTCCTGATGAGATCTGTTACGACACCATCCTCAGCAGCGGCGCCTTACTAGGCTGGCTGCAGCGACTGGAACATGCAGAACTGTTCGCCTTCGATACTGAAACCACCAGCCTTGACTATATGGAAGCGGAATTAGTCGGCCTGTCCTTTGCCATTGAGCCAGGAAAAGCCGCCTACGTCCCTCTGGCCCATGATTATATGGGAGCACCCCCACAGCTGGATCGTAAAGAGGTGCTGGAATTATTGCGGCCGCTGCTGGAGGACCCCGATCGCGCCAAAGTCGGTCAGCATCTGAAATACGACAAAAACGTGCTAGTGAAATACGGTATTAACCTGCAGGGCATTGCCTTCGATACCATGCTGGAATCCTATGTTTATAACTCCACCTCCAACCGCCATGATATGAACAGCCTGGCAGAAAAGTACCTTGGCGTGGAAACCACTCACTTTGAAGCCATTGCTGGCAAAGGCAAAAAACAGCTAACCTTTAACCAAATCGATATCGAAGTAGCCGCCCCCTACGCCGCCGAAGATGCCGACATAACCCTGCGACTGCACCAGACCTTGAAGGCAAAATTAGATAAAGAGCCCGCTCTGCTGGCAATCTTCGAGTCTCTGGAACGGCCCTTAATACCGGTGCTGTCACAAATCGAATGCCAGGGCGCACTGGTGGATGGCAATATGCTCGGCAAGCAGAGCCACGAGTTATCTCAGCGCCTGACTATCCTGGAGCGTGAAGCTCATGACCTGGCAGGAGAACCCTTCAACCTGAACTCTCCCAAGCAGCTGCAAGAAATTCTGTTTGAACGACTGAAACTACCGGTGATCAAAAAAACGCCCAAAGGTGCCCCCTCTACCGCCGAAGACGTACTGGCGGAGCTGGCGCTGGATTACCCGCTACCGAAACTGGTGCTCGAATACCGCAGCCTGAGCAAGCTGAAATCCACCTATACCGACAAGTTACCACTGATGATTAATGCCGCCACCGGCCGTATTCATACCTCCTATCACCAGGCGGTAACGGCCACGGGCCGACTTTCCTCCAGTGATCCAAACCTGCAGAACATCCCGGTTCGTAGCCAGGAAGGTCGCCGTATTCGGCAGGCCTTTGTAGCCCCCGAAGGGTATAAAATGGTGGCGGCCGACTATTCTCAAATCGAGCTACGCATCATGGCCCACCTGTCTCAGGATAAAGGCTTATTGGATGCTTTTGCCCATGGCGAGGATGTCCACAAAGCGACTGCCGCCGAAGTTTTTAAGGTACCTCTGGAGTCCGTCAGCAACGATCAACGTCGCAGCGCCAAGGCCATCAACTTCGGCCTGATCTACGGCATGTCTGCCTTCGGGCTAGCAAAACAACTGGGGATTTCTCGTAAAGATGCGGCTCGATATATCGAACATTACTTCGAGACTTATCCCGGAGTGCAGAACTATATGGACGATATTCGCAGCCAGGCCTCCGAAAACGGCTATGTAGAAACCTTGCGAGGTCGCAGATTGTACCTGCCGGAGATCAAATCAAAGAACGCCATGCGGCGCCAGGCAGCGGAACGCACCGCCATCAACGCCCCCATGCAGGGCACCGCAGCAGACATCATTAAACAAGCGATGATCGATGTAGCGGATTGGCTTGCTAATGACCCCACCGATGCCCGTATGATCATGCAGGTGCACGATGAACTGGTCTTTGAAGTCAAAGAAAGCGACCTCCAAGAGTTTCAGCAAAAAGTCGTGGAGATCATGTCTCAAGCGGCGGACCTTGATGTACCTTTACTGGTGGAGGCCGGTGTCGGAGATAACTGGGATCAGGCTCATTAATAATGCCAACGACGTCTCGAAAAATTGATTTCTGACCTATACTTAATGAACCCAGAGTCTCAATCTGGGTCGCATGTATTGAGAGTCATGTCGTTCTCGACAATTGGTGCCATCTAAAGTGACTCTAACAACAATAATACATGTCTATTAGGCCCTAATGTTCGCCCCCCTTCCGACTTAGGGCCTTTTTTTATTCCTTCGAAATACGCTGAATCTATAGCCATTGCGGCCCTATTTTCAAACTCTTTGCAGTTATTCAGATTTCGTTCAGACAGCCTGCTTTATTCTGACCTCAACCAATCAGCAGAATAGCTAGCAAGGAGTTCACCATGATCAAGCAACTGATAACCACAATAGTAGTCGCTGGTCTGACCCTGAATACCGCATGGGCCGATAACAACAAGGGACATCGCAAAGGCAAAATCGATCAGGCTCGTGTGGTCAGTGTTGAGCCAATTACCGAAACGCTCACCCACCGAGTACCCGAAGAAACCTGCTGGACCGAAAAGGTACGCTACCAAGAACCCAGCCATCGTAGCGCTTCATACACCTCGACATTAATCGGTGGCATTCTGGGGGCTGCAGTCGGCAATAGTCTTGGCAAAAAGCATCATAAGACCAACCGCACCATCAAAGCCGTCGCCTTAGGCGCGCTGGGGGCATCCATTGGTCGTGATATGGGACGTCGCAATCACTCCAACAACAACGCCCAGTACCGAGACGAACAACGCTGCGAAGTCAGCTACCAAACCAGCTACGAGGAGCGCGTAGTTGGCTATGATGTCGGCTATCGTTATAGAGGCGAGACATATTACACCAAGATGGACTATGATCCGGGTAAGAAAATCCGTGTCCGAGTCAATGTAAGACCGGTCATCTAAAGGTCGCTAAGGATTGGAGCTCTGTGCGAATCAGAGCTCTGCACAGCACCAAGATGACCACCGCAAAACGAGGCGACATAAATTGCTAAAGCGTTCGCAGTATTCCGTTTTCAGATGGCCATCCATAATAGCCTTGTTTGGAATGCTGCTGTGCCTCGCTTTACCCGCTCAGAGCCAAGACAAACTATCCCCTCCCCAGGCGGCCGCTCGAGTACAACAACAGTATGGTGGGCAGGTCCTGGGGATTAAGCCCCTCGTGCTTGATAACAGGGACGCCTACCGAGTCAAACTGCTACTCCCTTCAGAGCGGGTCCGGGTTTTCCTAATCGATGCCTATAGTGGTAAACCCCTCGCCGGCAACGGCAAAAAGAAAAAACGGAAAAAGAATCAATAAAGAGACTGATTATGCGGATTCTGGTGGTCGAAGATGAACAGGCACTGCGAGAACAGCTAGCCAGCAGCTTGAAAGCCAATCAATATGTGGTAGATGCGGCGCCAGACGGTGAAGAAGGTCTCTATCTGGCCTCCGAATGCCCCTATGATCTGGCCGTCATCGATCTGGGATTACCAAAGATGAGCGGTTTAGAGCTGATCCGTTCGCTACGGGACAAGGCCATTACGTTTCCCATCCTGATACTGACGGCACGGGGAGATTGGCAAGATAAGGTGGAAGGCCTGGAAGCTGGCGCTGACGACTATCTGACCAAGCCCTTCCATATGGAAGAGTTAAGCGCCCGGCTCAATGCATTACTGCGCCGCTCTGCCGGACATGCACATCCACAACTAAAATTTGGCGCTATCACCCTAGATACCGTCGCAAAACAGGTAACGCTGGAGAACAGCCCCCTGGAACTCACCGCCTACGAATATGCCACTCTGGAATATCTGATTCACCATGCTGGCAAAGTCGTCTCCAAAACCGAGCTCACCGAGCATATTTACGATCAGGATTTCGACCGAGACAGCAATGTCATTGAAGTATTTATAACCCGGCTGCGGAAAAAACTCGACCCCGACGGCACCTTGAAACCTATCACCACGGAGCGCGGTCGTGGTTATCGATTCGTGCTGCAGCAGGATAGCTAAGCGCTAATGCTAGGGCTGCTTAAACCTCTCCTTCACCATCCCTGGGTACGTCCGAATTCCCTGATCGCTCGCCTACGGCTAGCCTCCTGCCTGTTATTGCCACTGATTATGGGGGTCACCTCGGTGATTCTGGAGCAGGCTTTCAGCCGCAGTCTGGAAGCGGCCACACAAGAGCGACTACGCTTACAAACCTATGTGTTGCTGGGCGCTGCCGAAGCTGGCGGAGGCACCTTGTGGATGCCGGCAGTGTTACAAGAACCGCGTTTTGGTCAGCCCGGGTCCGGCCTCTACGGCCTAGTCAGTTCCGACAGCGGAGAACTGCTATGGCGCTCAGCATCAACCTTGGGGCTAACCATTGCCGCGCCTGAAAACGGCAAGGAACAACAGTTTGGTCGCACCCCCTCAGGACTCTTCTTCTACAGTTATCCGGTGGTCTGGGAAACAGAAGATGGTAAGGAAACCCCTTTCACCTTTATTTCGATTGAAGTTCCCACCTTCTATCAGGCCGAACTCAGCGCCTTTCGCATACACCTGTGGGCCGGTTTAGGTCTGCTGGCAATATTGCTGTTGGCCGCCCAGGGCGTCATTCTGCGCTGGGGCATGAACCCTCTGGCGGAGATGGCCAAGGATCTGAAGGACATCGAGCAGGGCAACAGCGATCAGCTCAGCGGCGATTACCCGCAAGAAGTAAGCGCTATCACCACCAATCTAAACTTACTACTGGAGGCTGAGCAGCGCCAGCGTGAACGTTATCGTAACACCCTCGCAGATCTAGCTCACAGCCTGAAAACCCCCTTAGCCGTGCTTAGAAACGAGACCAACGACAACCCCAATCAAATGCTGACAGAGCAAGTTGATCGCATGGATCAGATCATCAGCCACCAACTGGGCAGAGCCACCACCACCTCAGCTCATCACCTGCTGAAACCGGTTTCAATACAGGCGGCGGCCAAGCGCATCGGCTCGGCTCTGGAAAAAATCTACCGGGACAAATTTCAAGGCTTTGATACCGTCGGCCCTGACCTTCAGTTTAAAGGTGATGAAAGAGACTTGATGGAAATACTGGGCAACCTCCTCGACAACGCCTTCAAATACGGTAATGGCCTAGTGCGAGTCAGCATCGCCGAAAACCTTGGCTTTCTAACCATCAGTGTGGAAGATAACGGCAACGGTATTTCAGCAGAAATCTCAGAAGTGATCCAGCAGCGAGGCACGCGCGCCGATTCCATCAGCGCTGGCCAGGGCATCGGCCTTGCTGTGGTGCGGGACATTCTGGCAGGCTATAAGGGCAAGCTACATATTGATTGCAGCGAACTAGGCGGAGCCTGTTTTCGAGTCTGCCTGCCGGTATCCTAGGGTCTGTTAACCGCTTAACAGCTAGTGAATAGAGACCGGCCCCTGGCTAGATACGTCATAGATCCAGGTACGGTTTTTACCCGCTTCCTTAGCCTTGTAAAGAGCCTCATCGGCGCGGGATAGAATCTCCTCAAAACTGCGATCGTGCATAGCCATCATCGCCACCCCCAGACTCAAACTGACCGATGCTGTCTGGCCAGAAAAACTCAGCTTCTGTGCCTGACAGGCCGTGCGAATTCTCTCGGCAACCTCCTGAACTTCTGTGGCGGCGCACTCCGGCAACATCACTGCAAACTCTTCCCCTCCCATGCGGCCAAAAATATCCGTCGTGCGCAGCTGCTGATTAGTAACCTTAGCCAGCATCATCAAAATACTGTCACCAGCTGCATGCCCGAACGTATCGTTAAAACGCTTAAAGTCATCAATATCGAAGATGATCATGGCTAAATCACGGTGATGTCGACTGGCGCGCTGAAATTCGTTGCTCGCCCTGTCCTCAAAAGCCCGACGATTAAAGATACCGGTCAGAGGGTCGGTGGTCGCCAGAATCGTTAGACGGTTTTCATTCTGCCGCCGCTCAAAAACGTGCGTTAACTGCTCACTCACATGATCAAGTACTTCTTCGGTGTCCACCGCAATGTGAGCATCCCCGGCAATAAATATCTCCAATCTCGCGACCACCTCACCACTCATGAGTACCGGTACCAGCAGCAAGCTATCAACACCCTCTTCGATCAGACTAGCAATATCGTTAGAGCCATCACCGGTGAGATCCATTTCATAATTGGAAGACAAGTAGAGCAATCTTGCCGACGTATGATGCCCAAGCTGGCTCAGGGCGATACCAGCAAAGCGCTCATATTCAGGCTCTGTCAGGGTGCGTCCGAATTCCACTTCTGAGTGAGAATTACGCTGAAACCAGTGTTGCTTCACCGGTTTGCCGCCTGCCCATTCACCATAAAGCAATACCGCGCCGTAGCGACCCTGATAGATTTTTATCAGCAGTAGCAGGCTTTTGCGCAGCGCTATATAAGGGTCCGATTCAATATTGGCAATAGCCGCTATCTGACCCAACAAATGCACATGAGTACTTTGTTGTTGCAGCCGTCGCACGGTCCCTTCCAACTCACGAGTGCGCTCATCAATGATGCGTTCCTGATTGAGGTTGGTTTCCTTAAGTGCGCGCTCGGCCAATTGCCGTTGCTGGCCATGCTGATTGACCGATATCACTAGCTGATTGACGGAATCAACCAACTGCCCCATTTCATCGTCTCGATGCCCTTTGTGAGCCTGCAACGAAGTTGCTTGAGGTTTGGCAGGATTTAAGCGCGACAAATATCTGGATATATCAAGAATCTGGCGGGTGCAATTAAGATAAAACAGCAGGAAAAAACCAATCGCTAAAATTAGGTTACGAATCAACCCCGTTACCATGATGGTGGTAGCTCTGGATATAAAATCGATGCCACGGCTGTAGGGGTCTATCACGATAACCAGCTTACCCACAGCATGAGCCTGACCATCTTGTTGGAACTGCAGCGCCTGCTCGACCCTTTGATTTTCGCCAAAGAGCAGCTGAATTAACCAGCGATACGCATGTTCCTGTTTGGGCTTACTACGGTTTGCTAACACGTAGCCCACGTTATTGACGATGGCGCCCTCAATCACTGGCTCAAAACCGAATAAACCATCGATGACTCCCTTGGCCAAGTCCTCATTGAGGTACCAGAGCGCCTCAGTCGCAGGGCCCTGCATAGTGGCTACATGGTGATCGATGGAGCTGCTGAATGAACTGCGCTGAGTCTGATAATCCCAATAGATCTGTAAACAGCTGAAGATAAAACCCAGAGAAAAGGCCAGAATGATGGCAAGTCTAGCCTGACCGAAGGCTAAACCTTTGGCTAAGGATGGAGGTTCCGGTGATGAGTGCTTGGGATCTGTCGCAGACATGCCTGGCTCCTAGTGCTTGATAGCGCCTAACAGAGCAGCCATGGAAAAATCATAACCAGATTGCTCTGGGTGATTACGGCGGCTAAAGCGACTGAAATCGATGCGACTCCAGTCTCCATCCCCTAATGCCTGGCGGTAAGCACTGACATTACTCCGATCAATAGCGGTCATTGGAAAACGCACATCCGCTGCGGGAGTGGCAAAATCTACACCCTGGTCATAATCATAGAGCAACACCATGACCCATGCTCCCGCGAGAAAATGGCCTCCATGGGTAAGAGTCATCTCACCACGCTCTACTAATGTCAAGGCTTCTGGGGACCAATTCAGCCCGGCTACCATAACATCCTTACCCGGCGTTTTACCGGCCTCACGCAAGGCCTTTATGGCGCCCAGAGCAATAGGGTCGTTGGCCGCCCAGACGGCATCCAATTGCCCCTGATTTTCGAGCCATAACTGCGTCTGCCGATAGGCTTTATCAAAGGACCAGTTAACGGTAAACCGGCGTTCCAGTTTCGCTTCTGGATGGGACTTTAGCGCCCGATCCAGCCCATCCAGACGGCCGATAGAGGCCGGGGTTTTAAAATCACCGGCCAATGCGATCATATTGACCTCATTGTCGTCGACTATCCCTGCGCTTTTAGCGCCGTCAATCACTGAAGTAGCGATCTCATAGCCAGCAATCTCATTATCCGGCGTAAGACTACCAATCCAGCGATGCAATCGTTGTCGCGGAACCCCCAACGCCTGAGTCTGCTCTGCGGTTAGGCTATTGAGCAATAAGATTGTTTTAACACCCCGTTCCTCGGCCAGCTTCATCAGTGTTGGCGCCTGCTGATGCTCATTCACCAAAATCAGGTAATCGGGGGTTTGCTCACGGGATAATAATGCTTTGCCGTTCTCGACCATTTTTGGCCACTGACGATCGGAATAGAGGATTTCCAGTTCGAAGCCAAGACTGTCTGCGGCAGCCTGCATGGTAGCCGAAACCGCATTCCAGAAACCCTTATCTTCAAAGCCTGGATTGATAAAGGCCACCCGTTTGGCTGCCATCACCGGAAAAGATAGGCAAAGAATACCTACCAATGTCAGCAAATACAGCACTGCTTTCACAGGGTTATTTCCGCATAGCTTGATCATCGCGACCTCAGAAAATCAGAGGGGCTTATCACCCTAACAATTATTATTTTTTATTCTTTTCAAAAAGAACAGCAAACATCATCTAGCGTGCCAGAAAATACTATTATTACCTGCTACTTAAGAATTTTCAGGAACACCTTGGAATTGCGTTGTAGGTTGTAAAGAGACTGTTTCGCGGCCGGTAATGAACTGATATCCACTTCGGCAAAACCCCGTTCTTGAAACCAGTGAGCAGTGCGAGTAGTCAGCACAAACAAGCGCTCAACCTGCTGCCCACGAGCACTGTTCTCAATCGCTTTCAATAACTGATCGCCACGATTACCGCCGCGATATTCGGCATTGACCGCAACACAGGCCAGTTCCGCTGAACCGTCTTCGAAACCATAAAGCGCAGCACAACCAATCACCGCACCGTCACGCTCCACCACAGTAAAGCGGTCGATTTCATGTTCCAGCAATTCACGGGAACGCCTGACCAGAGCACCCGCGTTTTCTAAAGGTTGGATTATTTCCAAAATACCGCCCACATCTTCAATAGACGCCTGGCGTACCTGCTCGTAACTTTCCTGAACAACCATCGTACCCGAGCCTTCACGGGTAAAGAGTTCAATCAGCAACGCACCATCGTTGCGGTAGCTGATCAGGTGACCTCGCTCTACGCCACCGTTGCAAGCGGCGGTAATAGCAGCAAGCTGCCGTGACAATTCGGTGTGGGCCGTATCACTGTCTTTAAGCGTATCGAGGTAGCGTCCCTGTAATCGTTCTGCCGCTTTTACCAGCAATTCAGAATGCCGCTCACCCTGCTGGTTGGTGATGCCAGCATTGGCACCAAAACAGATTAGTTTGTCGGCTTGCAGCGCCACCGATACCTGCGTGGCCACATCCTCTAGCGCCAGATTAAAAACCTCTCCGGTGGGCGAATACCCGAGATTGGACAGCAGTACGATATGACCATCGTCCAGCTGTCGTGCAATGCCTTTATGATCAACCCGACGCACCTCTCCGGTATGACAATAATCCACACCATCAACCACGCCCAAGGGCTTACCGGCAACAAAATTACCCCCGCAGACCCGCAAGCTGGCGCCCTGCATCGGTGAATTGGCCACCCCCATGGACAATTTCGCCTCAATGTCGGTACGCAGACTGCCAACCGCTTCTTTCACGCAGCTAAGCGCTGCTTCATCTGTCACTCGCAAATAATGATGCAGCCGCGTCGCCAGCTGCTTTTCCTGTAACCGGGCTTCAATCTGTGGCCGAGCACCATGAACCAGCACCAAGCGCACACCAAGGCTATTCAAGAGTGCAATATCATGCACAATGTTGGCAAAATTATCGGACGCGATAGCCTCACCATCTAACATCAACACCAAGGTTTTACCCCGATGAGCGTTAATGTAGGGCGACGAGTGACGAAAAAAATCAACGTAATCCCGGTGCGTCTTTGCGATTTGGTCGCTACTGGGTTGCATGCCGTGTTTAGTCAAGCTCAACTACTCTCTTTCCGATATCCGCTAAGGCGTATGACTGTTTATATATTATCAGTAACTTACTAAGCCACTGTGCATTTCACAAGTAAAGATTAAAGCAAAAACAAGCGGTTAAATTACAAGCAACAGCGCGCAATCATCTGCTCTAGAATAGCGATCGTCGGCTTTACCTGTTTCAGATCTAGATACTCATCGGGCTGATGGGCCTGATCGATCGAACCCGGCCCCATCACAATGGTGTCCATTCCCAGCTGCTGCAAGAAAGGCCCTTCCGTACCAAAAGCAACTGTCTTAGCGCGATGACCGGTCAAACTCTCAGCCATTCTAATCAGCTCGGAATTCAACGGATTTTCGAATGCTGGTATGCCGGGGAATAAGGCTTCACATTCCAACTCAATCTGACAGCGCTCCGCTACCGACTGTAAACGCCGCTCCACCTGCCCTCTTAGCTCCAGATTATCCATCCCAGGCAAGGGCCGTAAGTCAAAATCCAACTCGCATTGACCACAAATTCGGTTGGGACTATCACCGCCATGGATACAGCCAAGATTCAACGTCGGTACTGCTACCTCAAAAGCCGAATTCTGATACTGCTGCTGCATCTCACGTCTAAAGGCCAGTAGTTCTGTCATTACTTCGTGCATGGCATCCAGAGCATTGTTTCCCAATGCAGGATTGGAGGAATGCCCCGAGCGGCCCCGCACCCGTACTCTGTGCATCATCATGCCCTTGTGCATGTACACTGGCTGCATATCTGTGGGCTCGCCAATAATCGCATAACGCGCCTTGGGCCTTCCCATATCGGCCAACGCCCTGGCACCGCTCATACTGGTTTCTTCATCCGCAGTCGCCAGAATGATCAGCGGTTGTTGCAGGGGCCGATCCAGAAAACTGCGGGCCGCTTCAATCGCCAGGGCGAAGAAACCTTTCATATCACAGGTTCCGAGCCCATACAGGCGGTTATCTTGTTCTTTAAGTTTGAAGGGATCGGTATTCCAGCGCCCCTGATCATAAGGGACCGTATCCGTGTGCCCGGAAAGCACCAGACCACCGGAACCCTGTCCCAAGGTAGCAATAAGGTTAGCTTTGCCGGGCTGATCAGGAACGTCCAGCACTTCACAATTGAACCCAGCACTGCTCAGCCAGGATTCAAGCTTAGCGATAACACCAAGATTACTCTGATCCAAGCCGGGCAGGGTCGAACTAACGGACTCAGCGCCAATCAGCTCTTGCATCATGGTCATGAGGGAGGGAATCTGCTGCATCGGGAACTACCTGCTACGAATAAATCTTTTCCTCATTGTGCAGACATTGAATGGCAAACACAAAACAGAAAGTATTAACCTGCTGCAGTCAGGGGCATTCATCACCTAGTGATAATCCAGACAAATAAAAAGGCCCGCTACGATCACTCGTAGCGGGCCTTAATTTATCTTTTGCTAAGCGCTGTTTTAACCAAATACAGCTTTAAGTATAAAGAAGAACAGGATGGCCAGTGCGGCACCCGCTGGCAAAGTCACAATCCAGGACATAAAGATGGTACCCACCACCCGCATATTCAATGCTGACAAGCCGCGCGCCAAGCCCACACCCAGCACCGCACCTACCAATGTGTGAGTCGTCGAAATCGGCAGCCCGGTACCCGAAGCAATAACAACCGTCGTCGCTGCCGCCAAGGTTGCAGCGAAGCCACGGCTTGGGGTTAATTCGGTAATGTTATTACCGATAGTGGCGATCACCTTATGACCGTACATCACTAGACCCAGAACGATACCGCTACCACCAAGCACCAATATCCAGGCTGGCATGGACGACGTCTGTGACACTTCACCACCGGCACCGACGATGGAGATAACCGCCGCCAAGGGACCAATCGCATTGGCAACGTCGTTAGAGCCGTGAGCAAATGCCATGGCGCAGGCGGTAAACATCATTAGCACACCGAACACTTTCTCCACGCCGGCGAACTGGTAATCACTGTTTTCTTCCGCGCTCTCGGTGATATTGCGCTGCAAATACTTGGCGGCCACGAACACCACCGCGCCAGCAATCACGGAGTAGAGCGCGCTCTCTTCAAAGCTCAGCCCCAGACCAATGTGCTTCAGGCCTTTGGTGAAAGTCACCATGGCAATAATAAAGCCGACGATAAAGCTATAGAGCGGCACATACTTTTTAGCGTTAGCAAAAGGATTAGCCGTATTCAGTATTAACCGCTGCACGCTCCTGAACAGTATGAAACCTAGAGTTCCGGCAATGACTGGCGATACCACCCAGCTGGCCACGATTTTTCCGACCTTACCCCAGGCTACCGCATCCACAGAGATACCCACCGCAGCGAAGCCGACGATAGCACCAACGATAGAGTGAGTAGTGGAGACAGGCCAACCATAGTGGGTAGCGATCAACAGCCAGATACCCGCCGCCAGCAATGCGGCGATCATACCGAACACCAGTAGCTCCGGGTTCTGACCCATGATACTGGGATCAACAATGCCCTTGCGGATAGTCTTGGTCACTGCGCCGCCAGCCAGATAAGCACCGGCAAATTCGAAAATGACGGCGATCATAATCGCCTGCTTGATGGTGAGTGCTTTTGAGCCGACAGATGTACCCATGGCGTTGGCTACATCGTTAGCACCGACACCCCAAGCCATAAAGAAACCGAAAACACAGGCCAGGATAACCAGCACATCACCGTATTCTGCAATGATAGTCATGGAGAATCTTCCAGAGAATTAATGGTTAAGGATTAAGCTATCGCGCCAGCAATAGCTGTAGACGACTACCGACCTGTTGAGCACGGTCAGCCAGTTCGCCGATCCATTCGATGATTTTATAAAGAAACATCACATCGATAGGGGGAAGATCCTTCTCCACTTCAAACAGAGCGAGACGAATGTCGCGCTCAACTAAATCAGTTTTATGCTCGAGTTCATCGAGTACGTTGATCATTTCCGTCACGACATCCGCTTCACGACCGCGGAACCCGGTGGCGACAAGCTCATCCAACTCATTCAGAGCAGCAACTGCCTGCGCTGTTACGGCTAGAGAACTTTTCAAATATTCAATCATGGGTGTTGCTAGTTGGGCAGGTATTTCCATCTTCCGTCCCAACATGATGCCAGCAATATCTTTCGCCTTGTTGGCGATCATATCCTGCATTCGCAGCAATTCCAGCAGGTCGGTACGAGGCACCGGCATAAACAAGCTCTTAGGCAGGTGTGAACGCACACCACGCTTAAGCACATCGGCTTCCTGCTCTAAGCGGCTGATCCGTTGCTGAATGGTTTTCGCTTTTTTCCAATCCTTGACCATCACGGCCTCAAAGAACGAGACTAATTCCGATGCACAGCTATGTGCTTTCTCGATGTGCTTCTGCATCGGCTTAACCGGTGACTTCGCAAACATCTTCAAAAAGGAACTATTTGCTACCATGATGGCATACCTTTAAGGTTAAAAGTTCGGCCAATTATACGGGCGGCTGTCATCGTTTTGTAGTAAAACCGTCAAAAACACAGTGTCTTTCTAAAATACTGATAGCCAATGTAAAACAAAGGTTTAACAAACTATAGCTGCTGCACATCGGTTGCATATACGCTGGCTAGACGATTGATTATTAATCAATAAGTTGAGGGATCCCATGGCTCAGGAAATTGAACTCAAATTGAGCTTACCGCCATCTGCACAGCAACAACTGTTACAACACCCGCTGTTACAACAACTCAGCATAGCCAAATGTGAGCAACGACAGCTGTTTAACCTCTATTTCGACACCCCTGATCAAGCGCTCAATCAGCATCGCGTCGCGCTACGGATTCGGAGCCAGGGTGAGCGTTATATTCAGACCCTGAAAACCAAGGGCAATAGCGGCGGCGGCCTGCATCAGCGTCAAGAGTGGGAATGGGATCTGCCTGAGCCAGTACTGGACCTCAGCCTGTTGCCGGCTAATTCGCTACCGGAGGCCATCGACATAGGGGCAATTCAACCCGCCTTTAATACCGACTTTATGCGCACCGCCTGGCAGCTGCAACTGAGACAAGATAACCGCCAAGCCCACATCGAACTGGTACTGGACGATGGTTTTGCCGCCACTGGAAAGACATCTCACACAGGCAACGATAAAAATAAAATGCCAACAGATCCCATCAGTGAAATAGAACTGGAGCTGATATCCGGTGATCCGCAGCTAATATTCTTCCTGGCGATAGAGCTGACCAAAACCATTCCCCTTAGAATATCTCGCATCAGCAAAGCAGAACGCGGCTTTAGGCTGCAAAATTCAGCGGCAGGCCAAGGGCCAGCCGTCAAAACCTTTGCTAGCAGCGCTGCGGACCCCGCGTCGGAGCTGCTGGCGCATCTGCTGGAATACTGCCAGTCATTGATAGAAAGTTTCGAGTTTGAGGACAAGCCCCAGTACTTAATCCAGTTAATGCAGCGCCTGCAAGAATTACAGGCGCTACTGTCCAGTTCTGCCATCAAGGTCTCCAGCATTACCACCCAACAGTTGTCAGAGAACTATCAACAGCTACAGGAATTGCTGGCGCCCTGGATACTGGAACAGCAATATCCCTGTAATTTTAGCGATGATAACGACCGCCAGCGGCGTTTGCGGCAATGCCGGGAATTACTGCAGGGGGTGCCTCTGGCTCAATGCCTGCTGCAGCTTAGCTACCGTGTTTTTCTGGATACTCGACAATAATGCTGAAAGCCTTGATCAGGGCGCTTTAATTAACATAACCTGATGGACTGAGGTCGACACATTGAAGGATACAAGCATGCAGGGTCCCCTACTCGAAGCAGTGCCAATCGAACTCCACGACGCCGTTAACCGCCATTGGCAAAATTTCTGCGCTAGCGCCGATGACCAGATCGTTTCCCTACTCCAGCAACAACCTGATACTTTCTGGCAGCAACTATCCCAAGTCTGGGCCTGCAGCGATTTCGTCGCGACCCAATGCTGCCGCAAGCAGCACTGGCTACCGGAGCTTATCACTGACTTCAATCGCAGCTATGCCAACGGCCATATTGTTAAAACCCTGCAACAACAGCTGCAAAGTGCCTCTACCGAAGCACAACTCCACAGCACCCTGCGACAGTTCCGCAATAGAGAGATGGTACGGATTGTTTGGCGCGACCTGTTGCGTCATGCCGAACTGGAAGAAACCACTCGAGATCTCAGCGATCTGGCAGATGCTTGTACCGATCAGGCGCTTAACTGGCTATATCAGTGGGCCTGCGGAAGCTGGGGCACCCCTTATTCTCGAGGTACTGATGATCAGCCGCCAGAACAGCAACGAATGGTGATTCTGGGCATGGGCAAGCTCGGGGCACAGGAGCTGAATCTATCCTCAGATATCGATCTGATTTTCGCCTTCCCCCATAACGGTGAAACCCAAGGCGGTAAACGCTGCCTCGACAATCAGACATTTTTCAATCGTCTCGGCCAGAAACTGATCCAAGCGCTGGACAACAATACCGCCGATGGCTTTGTCTTCAGAGTCGATATGCGTCTGCGCCCCTATGGCCAGTCGGGAATTCTGTCTCCCTGTTTTGCAGCCATGGAAGAGTATTACCAGGACCAGGGCAGAGACTGGGAACGCTATGCCATGATCAAGGCCCGCGTTATGGCCGGCGATCAACAGGCCGGTGCGCAACTGCTGCTGATGCTGCGTCCTTTTGTGTATCGCAAATACCTGGATTTCAGTGCCTTTGAATCACTGCGGGACATGAAAGCGATGATCAATCGCGAAGTGCGTCGCAAAAACCTGCAAGGCAACGTTAAGTTAGGATCCGGCGGCATCCGCGAAGTTGAATTTATCGCTCAAGCCTTTCAGCTCATTCGTGGTGGCAGGGATAGCCGTCTACAGCAACGGGAACTGCGTCATATCCTGGCGTTATTGCCAGAAACGGTCGGCATGCCGCAACAGGCGGCTGATGAGCTGCTAGAAGCCTACCGCTTCCTAAGAAACGCCGAACACGGCATTCAAGCCTTCGCCGACAAACAAACCCAGGAACTGCCGGGTGACGAGCAAGGTCAGCTGCGTCTGGCCTATGCCATGGGTTTTCAGGATTGGAATAGTTTCTTCCAGTGCCTGGAGCAACACCGCCAGCGAGTTGAAAAGCACTTTGCCGAAGTTATCGCTCCGGTTCAGGAAACGGATGAGGACGATCAAGACCACATCGACTGGCAACCGCTATGGGATGCCGAACTTTGCGACGAAGAGGCAGAGAGTTTTCTACAGCAGCATGGTCATGAAGACGCGGCAGAAGCGCTGAGACTGATCGAAAATTTGCGCTGCAGCCGCAAGGTGGAAGTACTGCAGCAGATCGGTCGCGAGCGCTTAAACAAGCTAATGCCGCTACTGCTGGAAGCGGTCTGCAACGGTGAAGCACCCACCCGAACTCTGGCAAGATCGTTACAACTGGTCGAAGCGGTACTGAGACGTAGCGCTTATTTCATCCTGCTCATGGAAAACCCCGGCGCCCTGGCGCAATTGGTCAAGCTATGCTCTGCCAGCACTTGGTTTGCCGATTTGCTGGCCAAACAACCCATATTGCTGGACGAACTCATTGATGTTCGCAGTCTTTACGCCCCCCCTGACCGCGAAGCCTTGGAAGATGAATTACGGCAACAACTGCTGCGTATCCCCGAAGACGATACTGAAGCTCTGATGGAAGCACTGCGTTACTTCAAGAACGCCCATGTGTTGCGCGTGGCGGCTGCCGAAATTACCGGGGCCCTGCCGTTGATGAAGGTCAGTGACTACCTGACCTATATCGCCGAGGTCATTCTCGATGGTGCACTGAAGATGGCCTGGCGCATGATGACAGAAAAACACGGATCTCCACAGCGCGAGCCTGGGGTTCCCTGTGACCCTGACTTTATTGTGGTGGGCTACGGCAAAGTTGGCGGCATAGAGCTGAGTTACGGCTCCGATCTGGATCTAGTATTTATCCACAACGCCGCTGCCAACCTAGCCACAGACGGGGCCAAACCCCTAGATAGCCAGGTATTCTTTACCCGCCTAGGCCAACGGATTATTCATCTGCTGAATACCGCGACTACTTCTGGCCAGCTTTACGAAGTCGATATGCGGCTAAGGCCCTCAGGTGCCTCAGGGCTACTGGTTAGCTCTCTTGCCGCCTTCCGTAACTACCAGCTCAAAGAAGCCTGGACCTGGGAGCATCAGGCGCTGGTACGCGCCAGGGTCGTTGCCGGTTGCCCTCGCTTGCGCGGCCAGTTCGAGACAGTCCGTCAGGAGGTTCTGGAACAACACCGGGAAACCAAAAAGCTGCGCCAGGATGTTCGAGAAATGCGTCTGAAGATGCGTGAACACTTGGGGTCAAAGAAAACCAAAGAAGGTGAATCTACTGTTTTCCATCTAAAACAGGATGCTGGCGGCATCGTCGATATCGAGTTTTTGGTGCAATACCTCGCCCTAGCCTATGCAGCGAAACAACCGGAACTAATTCGCTTTACCGACAACATCCGTATTCTTGATGCAGTGGAGCAAAGCAAACTGCTACCAGCGGAAGAGGCTGAGCTGTTGCGTGAAGCCTATAAATCTTACCGCTCAATAGGACATAGGCGCTCCTTACAGGGGCAGTCCAACGTCATCAGCGAGCAGGAAGTTCTGGATCTGCGTCGCGCTGTTGCGGCCATTTGGGATCGTGTCATCGGAACTGCTTCCGAATAACGATCCCAGGCCCTGTTTTTTCAGGATAAAATCGCACCTAAAAAAAAAGCCCTACTGATTGCAGTAAGGCTTTTTTTCATGCGAGGTAATCCGTATTTAGCGCTCTACTTTGGTGAGCCAGCCGTGACGATCTTCAGTTTTTCCCCACTGAATATCATTCAGGGTCTGACGCAGCCTAACGGTCGTCTCACCGACCTTACCACTACCAACACTGTACTCTTTACCGTTATAAATCAGCGTACCCACCGGCGCCAGTACCGCAGCGGTGCCAGACAGCGCCGCTTCACATCCAGGCTTGGCAGTTCGTTCTAACAATTCTTCGACAGACAGCTGGCGCTCGGACACCGTCATGCCTAAGTCACGGGCAATAGTCAAAATAGAGTCACGGGTAACGCCATGAAGGAAACTCTCGTCCAGCGCCTTGGTAATAATTTCATCGCCATCAATCAGCAGGAAGTTGGCCGCACCGGTCTCCTGGACATCCCCTCCCGGACAGAACAGCACCTGATCGGCCTGATACTTTGCACGCGCCTCCATAATAGGTCGTAAGGCGCTGGCATAATTGCCGCCGCTCTTGATCATGCCGTTATGAGGCGCACAACGCATGCCCTGATCATCAAGCAACAAACGCAGGCAGGCATCGCCACCCGCAAAATAATCACCCACGGGGGACAGCAAGACATACTGACAGGAGGTCATCGACGGCGCTGCCGCCTTACCAATAGCGGGCTCTGTACCAAAATGAGTCGGGCGGATATACATAGATCCCGGAGGCGCAGGCACTTGTTCCGCGAAATGAGCAACGCTGTCAGTAATCATTCGGGTGGTGGCCGCAGGGTCAATCTCGGGCAACGCTAGCAAACGACTGCTTTGGACAAAGCGCGTCATATTGCGATCGATACGGAAAATATTTATGGAACCGTCTTCGTGGCGGAAGGCCTTCAATCCTTCAAAACAGGTGCTGGAGTAATGCAGCACATGGGCACCAGGGTGCAGCTGAATGCTGTCACTGGAAACCATCTCAGGTTCACTCCAACCTGAGCCATCAAACCAGGAAATCGCCATTTCAGGCATAAAAACGGTACCAAACGCGGACATGTAACTACCTCAAAAAGTCAGAAAAATTCTCACTTGTAATTATTCTTATAAATCTTACCGGCAGGATGAATCCCGGCGTTGCAAGAACCCAGCGTTGGATTGCTGAATGGTTCGGTGAAGATTGTAATCACCAACGCCAGAAAATGGAATTACCCCCTGACATAAGTCGTGAGTTTTGAGCAAAATGAGTAAGATATTAGCATTGGGTTATTACTTAATGACCTAAAAACCCCCCATACCCCTGCAATAATTGCTGCCAATCCGAATCGCTACAGGCTGATGAAAACTCTTTATCGATAGAACGACGTAGCCGATCCAGATTACTTTTTTGCCAACCTTTGGACAAACTGCGCAGACGACAGCGATCAAAGTCGATCAGATAAACACGGTTATCTTGCCCCAGCAATATATTGCGGATATTCAGATCCACATGATCCAACCCTATCTGGTGAAACTCTGCCACGGTGGCGCCAATCTCACTCCAGGGTAAGTCTGAGTTGTTATCAGACAAGCGATCCGCCATGGATTTCACTTTAGGCAAACGCTCGGTGAGCAGGTCAGCACGATAAAACAGACCTTCACGAACGACCCGAGCCGCCAAGGGCCTAGGTACAGGCAACCCCCTGTCATAAAGGTCAGCCGTCAGGTTTAATTCCAGCCAGGGCCGAGTTTTTGTCAATCCTGGCCAAAGGTAACTATCCTCACTAAAACGGGAAACCACGCCGCCGCGGCGATAATGACGCCAGACCATCGGCAAGACCTTTTGCTCCGGATCCGCTTTAGACGGGCTCGGTTGCTCCCGGTTGGACTGCTTCAAGCTGGATCGCTCAAGATTGGATTGCTGCAGAGAATAGTTGACGAAATAGCTCTCGCCTCTGCCGGGAGCCGAGCTTTCTAGCAGGCCTTGATCACGCCACCAGTTGAGATCAAACCAAGATGGAGTAATATGCTCAACCAGCTCCGGCACAACCAGCAAGGTTGTGCCTCCCTGTTGAAGGCTTTGGAATTTTATCGGTGACATTAACAAAACCTATACAGCTGCCGCTTAAACGGGCACCACAGTCTATCTGCATCCTGCGTCTGTCTGCCCTGGGAGATGTCTGTAATGCAGTACCCACAGTAAGGGCTCTGCAACGACAGTGGCCCGATTGTCGCATAACCTGGATACTGGGCAAAACAGAACTGCAATTATTGCAGGGCCTTGAGGGTATCGAGCTGCTGGCCTATGACAAAAGTAGTGGTCTCAAAGGCATGCTGGATATCCGCAAACAGCTGCGCGGATGCCAGTTCGATATCCTGCTACATATGCAGCAGGCGCTGCGAGCATCGATATTGTCTTTGTTTATCCCGGCCCGCATTCGCATTGGCTATGACCGCGATCGCGCCAAAGACTACCAGAACTGGTTTACCCGCTATCACCTGCCCACTCACCCGCGGGCGCATGTGTTAGAAGGTTTCCTTGATTTCGCTCATGCGCTGGGAGTCAACACCCAGCCGTTGACCTGGAATATCGACATCCCGGAAGCGGCTCGCCAGCAAGCCGACACGCTGACGACCGCAGGCCCTTACCTGGTCCTGAGCCCCTGCTCCCAGCAACGTGCACGGAATTTTCGCAATTGGCTGCCTGAAGGCTATGCCGAAGTGATCGACCATGCTTATGAGAAATACGGCCTGGAGACATTGATGACAGGAGGCACCTCCGCTATGGAGCTTGCCTTTGGTGAACAGATCAGCGCCCTGGCCAACCATAAACCCGTGAACCTGATTGGCAAAACCCCATTAAAGGTGCTGCTGGCACTGATCGATCGGGCTCGCTTGGTCGTCGCCCCCGATTCCGGCCCGGCCCATATGGGCACCGCTATGAACACCCCAGTCCTGGGGCTCTATGCCAGCACCAACCCAGACCGCGCCGCCCCTTATCTGTCCAGAAACTGGGTAGTAAACCAATACCCGCAACAGGTCCGCGAGCACTTTAACTGCTCGGTGGAAGATCTTGCCTGGGGCACCCGGGTCAGAGCTCCCGATGTAATGTCCGGCATCAGCAGCAAACAGGTGCTGAAGAAGTTCGATCAGCTGATGGCTGAAACAGCAGGACCGGCACCAGCCAATGAGGATTCTTAATCAATCCGCCCTTTATCAGACCCTGCTCTGGTTGCTGACGCCGGTATTGCTTTGGAAAACCAGAAAGCAGGACCCTGCTCGCTGGCAGGAACGCCTGGCCCGCTACAACAACATAGCTCTGCCCCAACAACCAATTTGGATTCATGCTGCCTCGCTCGGAGAAGCCAAAGCCGCCTGCCTGCTGATTCAAGCCCTGAGAGACCAGGGCTATAACGGCCATTTTGTCGCCACCACAACCACGGCCACAGGCGCCAACGAAATCAGCAAAGCGCTGCTCACCGGAGATATCCACCTCTATGCTCCCAGTGATTTAGGTCCGGTGGTGAAGCGGGCTCTTGATCAGATCCAGCCCATTTTGTTGCTGGTGATGGAAGTCGAGATATGGCCCAACCTCTGGTCGGCCTGCAGCCAGCGACAGATCCCCATTTGTCTGGCCAACGCCCGACTCAGTGAACGCTCACTAAGGCGCTACCAAAAGTTGTTCGCCGGTTTAATGACCCAAACTCTAGCCCGGGCAGCACGGGTACTGCCTGAAAATGAAAGCGTGGCAGCACGTTTCCAAAGCCTCGGGGTTAGCAGTAAAGCCATTCAGATCGCCGGCAATCTTAAATACAGCCTGCAAATACCGGAACAGGTTCGCCAACAAGGGCAGCAACTCAGACAGCACTTAGGCGCTGACCGGCCGATCTGGTTAGCGGCCAGTACCCATGAAGGGGAAGAAGAGATCGCCCTGAATTGTCAGCAGCAGATTTTATCGCAGCATCCGGACGCTCTGTTAGTGCTGGTACCCCGGCATCCGCAGCGCTTTGATCGCGCGGCGTCGCTCTGCCAGCAGCACGGTCTTCGCAGTCAGCGCAGATCAACAGATACTACCCCGGTAAGGCCTGAGACACAGGTCTATCTGGCGGACAGTCTCGGTGAGTTACTGCCACTCTATTGTGCGGCTGATATGGCCTGGGTTGCCGGCAGCTTTTGCGATGTAGGCGGTCATAACATTCTGGAACCGGCGGCCTGTCTCTGCCCCATACTGGTGGGGCCGGATATGAAAAACTTCTTATCCATCTGCGAAGAGTTCATCCAACAGCAGGCGCTGCTTCAGGCCACAACCCCTGAGCAGCTAAGCCAGCAGCTGTGCCAGCTAATACGCAATCCCGAACAGGGCCGCTCAATGTCTAGGACGGCAGCCGAACTTACCCGCCCCTACCAGGATGCCAGCGAGGTCCAGGCCCGTGCTACCCTAGAATTATTGGCCACATCAGCCTCTGCAACTCCCTAGCAACATTCATATCCTGCGCCTTTTTTTGCCCCGGGTTGATACTGTCTATCCGGGAATTGCCTATGCTAGAATGGCCCACTTATTGTTATCCAAGTGGTCACTATTTGATTCTGCCTAGTTAAGGCAAACCTTGGTGTGAACGCGTTGTCTGGACTTCTCGCAACGATCGCGAGCCGGGCCAGCAAGCAACTAAAGAACTGAATCCCTACGATGACTAATCGAATACTCATTTCGCGACTGTTCGCCTATGTGCGCCCACACTGGGGCAAAGCCGTAATCGCCATTATCAGCATGGCCGTTGTCGCATCGACAGAACCCGCTGTAGCGGCGTTGATGCAGCCGATGATTGATGGTTCCTTTATCGCCAAGGATCCGGAGACAATTCTGTTAGTCCCTCTGGGGCTGGTGGGAATATTTCTGCTGCGCGGCATTGGTCGAATCCTCAGCACCATGGCCTTGGCCGTCATTGCTACCCGTTTGGTTATGACTATTCGCACGGATATGCATCGACAAATCCAGCGGCTACCGCAGCGATTTATGGATGCTAATACCACCGGCAAACTACTGTCAAAAATCACTTATGATGTCGAACAGGTATCGGTTGCGATCAGCCACGTATGGATGACTCTGGTCAGTGATTCTCTAAAAATCGTCGGCCTATTGGGCTTTATGTTCTATCAAAGCTGGAAGCTATCATTGCTGGTACTGATAACCGTGCCGGTTATTGGCCTGATTATCACGCTTGTCAGTAAGCGCATGCGTAAATCCAGCCGCGCACTTCAGGTAGGCATGGGCGACCTGACCCACCGCCTGGAAGAAAGCATCAAAGGCCACAAGCTGATCAAGCTCTATGGCGCCGAAGAGCAAGAGGCCGGTAAACTCTACGGGGTTGCTAATCAGCTACGCCAGAACACCAACAAATTAAAATTCATTAGCGCCTGCAACTCCCCCATTGTGCAATTTGTCATTTCCCTTTCTTTAGCCACGGTGGTCTACATCGCCGCCAATCTTAAGGGCGAGTCGGCGATGACTCCCGGTACCTTTATCTCCTTCTTTACTGCCATGGGGATGCTGTTCTCACCCATGCGCGCACTCACCAGCTTGGCTGAACCCTTCCAAAAAGGAATGGCCGCCGCAGAGAGTATTTTCGCCCTGCTTGATGAGACCAAAGAACAAGACACTGGCAGCCAGGAACTGCGCGACTTCAAGGGCAACATTGAAATTGAAGGGCTGACCTTCAGCTATGGTGACGAGGATTCACCGGCCCTCAACAATATTAATCTATCCATCAAGGCCGGCGAAACCATCGCCCTGGTCGGCGCCTCCGGCAGCGGCAAAACCACCCTGACCCAGCTGATACCGCGATTCTATGCTCCTCAGCAGGGACTGATCCGCTTTGACGGTGTCGATATCTGTGAACTTAAACTCAGCTGTTTACGCCAGCATATCGCCTATGTTGATCAGGAGGTGCTGCTGTTTGATGAAAACGTTGCTGAAAACGTCGCCTTTGGGGACCCTGAGGGTCCCGACCCCCTGCGGGTTCGCGAAGCCCTGCGCCAAGCCCATGCAGAGCAGTTTGTGGACGATATGGAGGCCGGTATGGAATCACCGGTGGGCGAACAGGGCAGCATGCTTTCCGGCGGCCAGAGACAACGACTGGCATTGGCACGAGCCTTCTATCGACAAGCGACGGTATTAATTTTGGATGAAGCCACCTCTGCTCTGGATAACGAGTCGGAACGCCAGGTCCAGGCAGCTCTGGAGCAGCTATGCGCCGATAAGACCACTATCATCGTGGCCCACCGGCTGTCTACCATCGAAAAAGCTGATCGCATTGTGGTGATGGATAAGGGCGAAATCCGAGAGATGGGTAGCCATCAGCAATTAATGGATCAAGGCGGAATCTATCGTGGTCTCTACCAGCAGATGGAATCATGAAGCGAAAATCTGAACACTACACAGATTTTCTGCATCCAAAGTACTGGCCGATCTGGTTGTGGCTCGGTTTTTTACGACTGGTCATGCTACTGCCCTACAGCGGACAACTAGCGACCGGCAGAGCGTTGGGGAGACTGATCTACCGGCTGATTCCCAAACGCGTCGCCGTTGCACGGGCAAATATTCAGCATTGTTTTCCGACGATGCCAGCGCAACAGGTAGAGCAACTGATCAGCGCGCATTTCGACTCCCTTGGCATCTCCTTTTTCGAAACATCCCTGTGCTGGTGGGCCACACCCGAACAGCTGCTGCCACTCATCGACGAGATAACGGGCCTGGAACATATTGCAAACGCTAAAGAACGTAAGCAGGGGGTAATCCTACTGGGGGCTCATTTTACCGATATGGAAATCTGTCTGCGCTTGCTCAGCCTGCATTTTCGTTTTGCCCCTGTGTACCGCAAGATGAACAATCCATTGCTTGAGTACTTCACCAGCAAAGGCAGAAATAAAAACACCGACGGCGCTATCGTCAAAGAAAACATGATTCAGTCAGTTCGCCACCTGCGCAGAGGCGGAATACTCTGGTTCGCACCTGATCAACAACATCAGGGCCGTCACAGCTCGCTAATTAATTTTTTCGAGCAACCGGCCCATAGCGCCACAGCTACCTCTAATCTTGCAAAAATCACTAAATCAGCGGTTATCCCGGTATGGTTTTCACGAGGAGAGCATGGCTATAGGGTCGAAATTCAGCCGCCGTTGGAAAACTACCCCAGTGGTAATGACGTTGAAGACACCGAACGCTACCATCGGCTTATCGAGCAGCAAGTGCTGAAAGTACCTGAGCAGTACCTGTGGACCCACAAGCGCTTTAAAGATGCGCCCGGAATGAAGTATTCGTAGGTTTATCTAAAAAACAGCATCCAAAACCAGCTCAATCCAAACAACCAAAGCCAGGACTGATCAGACCTGCTTTAGCTGCTCTAATACCCTGTCAAAATGCCGGTCTTCGGCAAACATGGCGTCTGCCTTTTGTTTGCCACAGGCGGCCAGTGATTGTCTAAAATCAGCATCCTCATAGAGCGCTGAAATGGCATCCGCCAAAGAATCACTACTACCCGAGTCAAACAACAAACCCGTTTCACCCGCGTCGATAATCTCCGGCACACCACCGGCATTACTGCCGATAACAGCGACACCTGCTCGCATCGCTTCAGGCAACACCAGACCAAATGTCTCTTTGAAGGTGGTCAGCACAATCACATCAAAATTGACCATCGATTCAATCGGCCGATCAATAAAATCGATAAAACGAATACGCTGCTGCAGGCCTTGCTGATCAATTTTATGTTGCAATTGGCTTTTGTAATCGGCATCCATGACATGTCCCACCAGGGTCGCAGAAATATCCATGCCCTTGTCAATTAACCGGGTCATCGCATCGATTAATAGATGCTGGCCCTTTTCTCGTTCCATGCGCCCAAACAAAGCCAGATTAAGCTGACGTTTAGGAAACTCGCTGCTGGCAAAAAAATCTACTTGCCTACCGTCACCGACAGGAGCCCCAACACCCAGATACAGGCATTGAATTTTATCGCTATCAATGGGCAGATAATCCACGGCCTGTTGCCGCATGCTTTCCGTAATGGTCCAGAACGCATCCACTTCTTTGTAAAGAAAACGATGGATAATATCCTTTTTGTTCCTGGAGATATCCATATGCCGGGTATAGACCAACCGGAATGGATAACGTTTTTTCGCCAGTGCCGCCAATGCCAGATCCTTGGCAAAATGCATATGAACGATGTCGATGGAGCCCTGCCGCAGCAGTGCTGCTAATCGACTTGCCGCCAGCACTGGCATTTTCCGAAAGGAAACCGGCAGATACATAACAGGGATCTGCTCTGCCTCAAAACGTTGCGCCAACGGACTGCCTGCAGTGACGATCGGAACACAGTCCACACCCCGCGCTGTTAATGCCAGATATTCTCTCAAGGCATAAAGCTCTAAACCGCCAATTCCGGGCGAAAGGCACAAGATGGCTACTTTCATCGATGGATCTCTGATTAATTTCAACGACTAGGTCGTATGGCACTGTTACCAGTGGTTGCTGATCCCTAGGGAAATGCGATAATCCAAGGCACGCTGCGCCACTACAATGGCCCCACAAAATCTCGTTTAGCAGGAACTGGATTAAAGGCTATAATCGTCCAGTTTTCACTGCTTGAGTCAATGGTCTTTAATGAAAAAAAGCTCCGCGCCTAAAACGATCCTGGTGGTTCGCAACGACAAGCTGGGAGACTTTATGCTGGCCTGGCCCAGTTTCGCCGCAATCAAGAGCGCCTGCCCGGATAGCAGGGTGATCGCCTTGGTGCCCTCTTATACACGAGATATGGCAGAGCTTTGCCCTTGGATCGATGAAGTGCTGATTGACCCGGGCAGCGACTCCGGTATCAGTGGGTTCTGGCAGTTGCTAAAGGCTATACGGGCATATCGCTTTGATCTGATGATAACCCTGTTCTCTACGACCAGAATCGCCCTGACAGGCCTGCTGGCGGGCATACCCTCACGCTGGGCACCGGCCACCAAGGCCGCACAGTTCTTTTACAATTATAGATTAAAGCAAAAACGCTCAAAATCTGAAAAGCCTGAATACCAGTACAATGTTGACTTGGCCTTGGCCAGCCTCAGCAACTATCCACTATCACAGACAACCTCTTTGATTACTGCGCCTTACCTGAATCTAGATCAAGCGCTATTACAAGAGACTCGGAAAAACTTTTATGACCAACAACAAATAGCAACCGATAAAAGGTTAGTCTTTATTCACTCCGGCCACGGGGGATCGGCTAATAATCTTTCTATTGAGCAATATGCCCGCCTAAGCGGCCTGATTAACCGCGACGATCTCTGTTTCGTATTAACAGCCGGACCCGGCGAACTGCAAGCCACACAAGAACTGGAAGCGCTGCTTAAAGCAGCATCCATAGACTGCCGGATATATCATTCCGAGCAAGGCCTGAAAGCCTTCACCCAACACCTGGCGCTGGCAGATCTGTTTATCGCCGGTTCCACCGGCACCCTGCATATCGCCGGTGCGCTGGATCGCCCGACCGTGGGCTTCTACCCAAACCGGCGCTCAGCAACACCATTACGTTGGCGCACCCTGAATTCCGAAGGCCGTTATCTGGCCGTCACCCCACCGGATGAAGTTGAACAGGATATGAGTCAGGTTGATTTAACGGCCGCAGCAGCAAGAATCCAGCAATTTATGCAGCAGCTATGGAGCTAAGGGCCAAGGAGTAGCCAGGATTATTTTAGCGCCTTGGTGCGGCTCCAAAGATCAGCATATTTGACAAAGCAGGAATGGGTGGACAATAGCGCCATTAACAGGCCGTGACGGCCATCGAGAAAACCACCTCGAATCAGATACATTTTGATAAACAACCCCAAACCATGAAGGAATGCCTGTGTCAGGCTGGCCTGCTTGCCTCTGGCTTCGCGCTGCTCCGCAAAGACTGCGGCATAACGGGCTGATTTGACCAGGTAATCTTCCATATCCCGATAGCTATAGTGATGCATCCTGGCTTCAATCTTCTGGGTTTTTACCCCTTCAGCCAGCGTCAGTCGTTCATGGACCTTGATGGCCGGATCCCAGCTACCTTTAGCTTTCGGATATAGACAGAGCTTATAAGAACACCAGCCGCCAAATTTCAGCGCTTTGCCAAACACATGAGTCTGCCAGCGCAGCCGAAAGACGCTATTGCAGTCCTGATCCTGGCGCAGCTCGGCAACCTTTTCCGCCAATTCTGGTGAAATCACTTCATCGGCATCAACCATTAAAATCCAGTCACCCGTGCACAGGTCATGCAAGCGCTGACGCTGCATACCAAAACCCTGCCAGTCGTCATTAACGAAGATTTTATCGGTATATTGTCGCGCAATTTCAAGGGTACGGTCCGTACTGCCCGAATCCAATAGGACAATCTCGTCAGCCCAGGTCAGCGCCTGCAGGCAGCGCTCCAACATCTCTTCTTCATCTTTGACCATCAGCGCGGCACTGATGGTTTTTACTTGTAGAAGCCTCTGGGGCTGAGCAGACATTATCAGTTCCCCTTGGCCGTTTGGCTTTGCAGGTAGCTATGACTTAACATGCCAGCGATAGCCGCCACATTAAGGGCGAGAAAACTAGTACTGATATTGTGCTCAAACATCGCCTGAGTAAGGCTGAAATCAATATAGCCGAAGGTTAGCAATAACCCCGCACAGGCTAACTGGGGATCGATATGACGCCAGTGGGCGAAGAAGCGAATCAACAAGCCGTAAAGCAATACCATCGCCAGCCCGCCAATAATCCCCAGTTCAGCCAACAAATTGAACATGTCATTATGAGGGTGATCATAGATATCAGTGTGAAAACGACCTTCCGCTTTCATACGCTCTGCCTCAGGGCGATAGTTTTCCTTACCGACACCTATCCAAGGATTTTCAACGAACATGGTCCAGGCGCCTCTCCACATCTCAAACCGAGATCCCGCAGAGCCTTCAATCTTGCCTTCAGAAAAATAACTCTGCGTGGTACTTACTGCACGGTCTACTTTGCCCTGCACCAAGGAGTTACTGCTGTAAAGCAATAACAAAATAGCGACAAAAGCACCAAATATGCCCCAGCGAATTTTTCGATTGGAAACAGACGAGGACAGGATTAACCAGAACAGCAACGGCAACGCAACCCAGCCACCTCGGGTGCCGGAACAGAGAGACCCCAGCAATCCGAAGCCGAAGCCAACGACCGCTAGCACCAACAGCCACTTCGGCGCTTTCCAGTTTTTACTGGGGACGATTACAGCCAAAGAAAACATTCCTAACATCAGAGAGATATCACCAAAAGGGATCTTGTGGGTAAAGCCATGGGCCACGTCCATGCCGATAATATACTTCTGATAATAGCCAAATGAGCCAGCCGCTATCGCACCCACTATAGCGCCGATGAACAGGAAATTTCGTGACAGCCCAAAATAGCGAATGACCAGGAAGACCGGCACCACCAATAGAAAACGCAACGGCTTATCCAGACTGCTCCAGTGCCAGTCGCCGTGCAGCGCCATTGAAATAGCGACCGCCGCGGGGAACACAATTAAACTCAGGACAAAGATGCGGTCATTGCCCGTTAGTGGTTTAGATTCCCGTTTCAGTGAAATCATCAGCAAGATGACAGAAGAGAGCAGCAACAATCCAGCACCATAACCGATGCCCCTATTAACCGATAACACCAGCAGATTAACGAGCAACAGCCCTGCACTGGCAACCATCAACAGCAGTTGTTCAGCAGTAAAACGATTTGATAGTCGATCGCTCGGAATGGTGGTCATAGTTCCTCAACTAATACAGTCAATTACTTCATTAGGGGTAACATCTGTCAGCGAATGCCCAGAAGGAAGCTCCCGCACCATTAACAAGCTATCATCCCCACCCAAATCCGCTCGGAGAATATGGCAGTTATCCGTTAACGGCGGGGTATATTCAGGGGTAGTGGTGCGATAAATAGCGACTAGATGACAACCAACAGCAGCGGCTACGTGCATCAGACCGGAATCGTTAGTGATAGCATGCTTCGCCAGCGCTAATAGATCCACCGCATCTTTCAATTCTGTTTTTCCGCACAGGTTTTCAATCGTACAACTGGCCAACGACTGAATCTGTTCCGCGACCACCGCATCTTTCGGTGAACCAAGACACCATAACTGATAACCCTGTGCGGTCAGTTTATCAGCGATTTCAGCCCAATATTCAGTGGGCCACTGCTTGGCCGGACCAAATTCAGCCCCTGGCAGCAACACTATCACTGGCTTGGTGAGATCAAGACCATAGCGCTGGATACAGGCTTGCTGATTGGCCTGATCAACGCTGAGATGCGGCTCGAGTATATCCGGTTTATCCAGGGTGATAGGGCCGCCCAATGCCACGAAACGCTCTACCGCTAATGGCAGGCGCTGTTTATCCAGCATGCGCATATCATTGATCAAGCCATAGCGCATTTCGCCTCGATAACCGATTCTCTCGGGCACTTCGGCGACGAAGGGTAGCAAGGCAGATTTCCAGGAACGTGGCAGCACAATAGCGTGGCTATAACGACCACCTAACTCCTTGCCCAGCTGAAATCTTTTCTTCCAACCCAGTTCGCCATGTTTGACATCCAGCGCGATGGCCTGCTGCACCTCTGGCATACGCGCCAATATGGGCTGTGACCAGCCCGGTGCGATAACATCGATGGTGCAGGAGGGCTGGTCGGCCTTCAGTCGCTTAAACAGACTTTGGGCCATGACCATATCTCCGACCCAGGACGGACCTACGATCAGCCAATGTTTATTCATGGGTATCCGTATTTATGCCAGCGGGGCTCAAATTAACGGTCTCTATTCAGCCAGTTCAGATAATCGCTGACACCCTCTTCAACTGTTTTGAAGGGCGCATCGTAACCCGCTGCCCGCAGCTTACCCATATCGGCTTGGGTGAAGCTCTGATAGGCACCCTTGAGATGGTCCGGGAAAGGAATATATTCGATTTCACCCTTACCGTGATGGCCGATCACGGCATTACCAACATCGTTAAAACTCTGGCTGCGGCCGGTGCCGAGGTTGAAGATACCCGACTGCTCAGGGTGCTCCATAAACCACAGGTTAACCTTGGCCACATCGCCCACATAGACGAAGTCCCGCTTCTGTTCACCGGCGACATAGCCTTCATGACCATCAAACAGCTTGGGATTTTCGCCTTTCAATATCTGACCATTGAGGTGAAAGGCAACACTGGACATAGAGCCTTTATGCTGCTCCCGGGGGCCGTAAACATTAAAATAGCGAAAGCCAACCACCTGGCTCTGAAAACGGTGTTCGTGGGCTCGAACATACTGATCGAACTGCCATTTGGAATAGCCGTATACGTTCAGCGGCCCTTCAAATTCCAGCTCTTCTTTAAACACCGAGCCCTTGCCATAGGTCGCTGCTGATGAAGCATAAAGGAAAGGCAGTTGCCGCTCCTGACAGTAGTGCAGCAATACCTTGGAATACTCATAGTTATTTTCCATCACGTACTTGCCGTTCCACTCGGTGGTGGCAGAGCAAGCGCCTTCATGGAAAACGGCACGAACAGAATCAAAGAGTTCACCGGCCTTGATGCGATTAAGAAAATCATCCTTGTCGAGGTAATCGGCTATTTTGCAATCCTGAAGATTCCAGAATTTATGGCCATCGGTCAGATCATCAACCACCAGAATATCTGTAATACCCTGATCATTAAGCGCTTTAACAATATTGCTGCCGATCATGCCGGCGCCACCGGTAACGATAATCACTTCACTTCACTCCTGTTAAATTCTTGCTTCCAACCGCTGTACCCATGCGGCCTGCCCCTCAAGGTTTCAGACCGAGTCACTGTTTTGTCGAATGCGTCTGACGATATTGGTGGTAGAGCAGCCGTCTACAAAATCAAGAATAACTACTTCGCCACCGTGATTGATCACACAGTCACCACCGGCAACGTCAGCAGCCTGATAATCACCACCCTTGACCAGAATATCCGGCAATAAGTCACAAATAAGTTCGGCAGGGGTGTCATCCTTGGAATCTTTACCGAAGGGGATAACCCAGTCGACACTGGCCAGCCCGGACAACACGATCATGCGCTGATCGAGACTATTAATAGGGCGTTCAGGCCCTTTCAAGCGAGCAACCGAATCATCGCTATTGACCGCTACAATCAGTTTATCACCCAGTGAACGCGCCTGCTCCAGGTATTGCACGTGGCCGGCATGAAGGATATCGAAGCAGCCATTGGTCATGACCACCTTCTCACCCTTGGCACGAGCGATCTGCAACTGTCGCTTCAGGGCATGAAGACTGACCACCCCGCTTTCTTCGACAGCATCGCCCAAAACAGCCTGATTCAATTCAGCGGCACTAACCGTGGCAGTTCCCATCTTACCCACCACTATGCCACCAGCCAGGTTGGCCAGGCGGGTCGAATCTTCAATACTCTCACCCGCCGCCAATGAGGCGGCCAGTGTAGCGATAACGGTATCACCGGCGCCTGTGACATCAAACACCTCGCGCGCAACCGTGGGAATATGCAGCTCATTTTCATCTAGAATCAACGACATGCCCCGCTCACTGCGAGTAACCAGCAGCGCGTCCAAGTCACAAGAAGCACGCAGCCCATGGGCTTTATCGATCATCTCCGCTTCATCCTGCCAAGCACCAACAACCGCAGCGAATTCAGCTTCATTAGGAGTGATCAGCGTGGCACCCTGATAACGACTGAAATCGGTACCTTTGGGATCCACCAGAATTTTTTTACCGGCAGCGTGAGAGCGCGAAATCATCGCCCTGATTTCATCCAGGCAACCCTTACCGTAGTCGGAAAAGACCACCACATCGGCATAGCGCAGACAGGCATCAAAGCGACTCAATAAATGAGCGTGATCATAATCGGTAAAACCATCCTCAAAATCCAAGCGAATCAATTGCTGGTGGCGACTCATCACCCGCAGCTTGGTAATGGTATCTGAGCCGGCAACCTCTTCGAACTGACATTGCACACCAGCCTCTTCCAATTGACTGCGCAGCATCTCAGCAGGCGGATCCTGCCCCACCAGCGACAGCAGTGTCGCCTCACCACCCAAGGCAACAATATTTAGAGCCACGTTACCAGCACCGCCAGGACGACCTTCATGATCGGTGATATGGACAACCGGAACCGGGGCTTCAGGAGATATTCGCTGAGTTTGTCCATGCCAGTAGCGATCCAACATCAGATCACCTACCACTAGAACTCGGCTTTTCGCGTACTCGGGGATATAAGAAGGTTGCATAATTTCTATTCGTCTACCGAGGCTAGTTGATCATCCACGATTTCGCAGAGCCAATGGCCTATAAAGATATGAACTTCCTGGATACGGGCCGTTTCATCGCAGTCAACAATGACCGAACAATCCGCTATCGACGCCAACTTGCCGCCATCACGACCCAGCAAAGACGCGGTCTGAACACCCATACGCGCAGCCTGTTCGACACCCTGAATGACATTGCCGCTATTACCAGAGGTTGAAATCCCAATAACCAAATCACCGGGGCGAGCCAACGCCTCTATCTGCCGAGCAAACAAACTATCAAAGTCATAATCATTGGTATGAGCGGTCAGTAACGAGGTATCAGTTGTCAACGCTATAGATGGCAAAGGCCGGCGCTCCGCTTTATAGCGCACCATAAACTCCGCTGCCAGGTGCTGACAATCAGCCGCACTGCCGCCGTTACCCATCCACAGGACCTTGCCGCCACTACGCAAGCAGCCGACGACAGCAGCAGCCAGCAGCAAGACGTCTGGAGCCAAAGCCCCTGCCTGGGAAAACACTTGCTGGTGACGGCGCAGCGCATTCTCATAACTGTCGATCAAGTGGCGTCCCCTATGATATCCAACAAAAAGCGGCATTATATCAGAGCAGGGGGGCAGTAAACCATGTTACTTGCAGGGCCCCTTAACAAGCGCTTGACAGCCCCTGATAAACAAGCTTAAATACGCGCCTTCTGATGCCCGGATAGCTCAGTCGGTAGAGCAGAGGATTGAAAA
>JBALWH010000065.1:0-18359 GCA_036960175.1 Motiliproteus sp.
CTCCTACAGGGGACTTTCACCCCATAAGTTCATGCCCATGCCGGGCGTACACAAGTGCAGGCAGAGGGAACGCTTCACTCGTACCTCGCTTCGCGTCCCCTGCTGCAAGCGTTATTTTTACTGAGTACAAATGAAAATGACGTTATCGAGCTGTAATAGTCTTTTAGAGCAAGCGGTCTTTTTCTCTATGATGGTGCCCGTTGTTTTGATCTTCGTCAGTATTTTTAATATTGACACTAAAAGCAATGTCCCTGCATCGGTTCATTATGTACTTGCTTACTTCATTGGCATCTGGGCTTTGTTTATTGGAAAGTGCCCTGATGGTGAGTGCCGAAAATGGCGGAGAATACTCTTTTTCAGTTTGCTTTCTATAGTCATAGTTGTTTATCCAACACTTGCCCTGTCAGAAATATGCAAAGCCTAATAAAACATAACAAACACATCAAATTCGCTCCCTTTGTTCGCCGGATGATCTTGTACCACTTTGGTGGACAAAAAATCTATCCTTTGGAGCTCCCCATAATGTCCGCTTTTGGGCATTAGATGCCCATTTCTAGCTTCTATTTAGCATCCGTTCGGTTCCTACGGCAGGGCGATTCTCATCCAGGCTGAAATGCGCACAAGGCGGCCATTCATTATCTAGTACGAGAGGGACAGCACAAACCGGCCATTCACGGCTCGGTGATCAGTACTGCAGCACTCGCCCAAAGCAGACCTTTTCACGTACCTGATTACGGATTAGTTGCTCATTAACAAATATGATTATTTTCCCTGAAACATTTTGTCTGGAGCTACATTAAAGGTGCAGGTTGGGTCTATAGATGTTTTAAGCGAGGATATAAATTGACTAGCAAGCCTGAGGTAGCCATAAGAACATAGTTCTGCTATCTCAGACAGTTAAGCTGACGACGGTAATAGATAGAATATTTGATAAGCGATAAATCAATGGCATATACAGAAAAATTCCAAAAGCTAGCAGATGAAGCATGTTCACGTGTTGAAGGAGTATTACCTGACCTGGTTGATGCGTTGATAGCACAAGGTGCAGTTGCATTAGATATCCGTGATAGAGAAGAACATGATGCAGGCCATATTAAAGGCTCACTCAATATAAGCCGAGGGAAATTGGAGATGAATATAGAAGCAAAAATAGAAAATTTAGAAACTGTTGTTTTATGTTATTGCAATGCAGTAAACCGTGGCGCTTTATCAGCTAATACGATAAGGAATATGGGATATATAAATGCCAAGTATATTAATGGTGGCCTTATCGGATATCGCAATTTTCAAAAGGGAGGAATTAAGTAGCCTCTTACGCTCGATGGTGTCTATATCAGTTGAGGCTAGTGACAAAGAAACCTTCGCGCTAACGCCTTAATGGCAGGAGTGTCTGTTTTTGGGCAAAAGCCGCTGTTAGGCCTGGGCTAGTTTACGTCTGCTATTGAGCTAAAATAACCTTCAACCGTTCTTTATACTTGATACAGGTAATTAAATATTTTGTGATCTGCTCACACTTTTACCGCCCTGTAACAATTCCAACAACTCCGCATCTGTATCAACATCTAGATGGCGCCATAGCGGTTTATCCATCACAATAAAAACCAGGCTACGACTGCCGCGAATGTCGGCATCAAGTGGAGAGTATCTGAATGACTGAACGTGCTATTTTGGCTGGTGGTTGCTTCTGGGGAATGCAGGATCTCTTCCGCAAACAAGCAGGCGTACTAAAAACCCGTGTAGGCTATACCGGCGGTGAGGTCATGAATGCGACCTATCCTAATCACGGCTCTCATGCCGAGGGATTAGAGATCACTTACGATCTGAATCTGGTCAGCTACCGGCGCTTATTGGAGTTGTTTTTTCAGATCCATAACCCGACGACTCCCAACTGTCAGGGTAATGATCAGGGGCCGTCCTATCGATCGGCAATCTACTATCTGAGCGATGCACAGAAACAGATGGCGGAAAAAACGATTGTTGACGTGAACGCCTCAGGGATTTGGCCCGGCAAGGTAGTCACCGAGGTCGAAGCGGCAGGTGATTTCTGGGAGGCAGAGCCAGAACATCAGGATTATCTTGAGCGTATCCCTAACGGTTACACCTGCCACTTCCCGCGTCCAAACTGGGTGTTGCCAGAACACAAGGCGGATTAGTATTTAGGGCCCTGAGGTCTATCGTTATTATTTCGGCGTATCTGTTTCGCCTTCGTGGTTGGCGGCACGGGATGTGCCTATAGGCCCCCGCGCCCCTATGATACTAACGAGACAGGTATTTGATGCCCTGCTCCAGGCCTTCCAGCGTCAATGAATACATCTTGTTATCCAACAACTCGCGCACGATCTGAGTGCTCTGGGTATATTCCCAAGAGCGGGGAGGACTGGGGTTCAGCCACAGCACTTTGTCCCAGTTATCGATAATCCGCCGCAACCACAACTGCCCCGGCTCTTCATTAAAATGCTCAACACTGCCTTGAGGGTACAGCAGCTCATAAGGCGACATGGCGGCATCACCAACAAAGATTACCCGGTAATCACGGCCATAGGTATGCAGCAGATCCAGAGTGGGGATCGTGTCATTAAAGCGCCGTTGATTGTTGCGCCAGACCTTTTCGTAAACGCAGTTGTGAAAGTAGAAATATTCCAGATGTTTAAACTCGGTACGCGCTGCCGAAAACAGTTGCTCACACTCACGGATATAAGGATCCATCGAGCCACCAACATCGAAAAACAGCAGCACTTTAACGGCATTATGGCGCTCCGGTACCATTTTAAGATCCAGATAGCCGGCATTACGGGCTGTTGACTGGATAGTGTCGTCCAGATCCAACTCTTCCGCCGCACCGCTGCGGGCGAACTTGCGTAACTTCCGCAACGCCACTTTGATATTGCGGGTTCCCAGTTGAACATTATCGTCCAGATCACGGAACTGACGCTTTTCCCAGACTTTAACCGCGCGGCTATGCTTGCCTTCACCGCCGATACGCACACCTTCGGGGTTGTAACCGCCATGGCCAAAGGGAGAGGTGCCGCCAGTCCCTACCCATTTGCTGCCCCCGGCGTGACGCCCCTTTTGCTCTTCGAGTCGCTCCCGTAAGGTATCCAGCAATTTATCGAGACCACCTAGGGCTTCGATCTGGGCCTTCTCTTCATCGCTGAGCATCTTATCGAATTCTTTGCGCAGCCAGTCTTCCGGGATCATGGCCTCCATAAACCCCTCAAGCTGCTGCAAGCCATGAAAATAATGGCCAAAAGCACGATCAAAGCGGTCGAAATATTTCTCGTCTTTAACCAGACAGATGCGCGACAACAGATAGAAGTCATCCAGGCTGGCAAACACTAAGCCTTTATCCAGGGCCTCTAGCAGCACCAGCAACTCTTTCAGGGTCACCGGCACTTTGGCTTTGCGCAGTTCGGTAAAGAAATCGATTAACATGGCTGGATCCTATCCTGTATCCCTAGCGAGATTCTCGGCGCGCCATAAACGCCAGCTTTTCCAGCATATGGACATCCTGCTCATTCTTTAGCAAGGCCCCGTAGAGCGGTGGAATCGCGCTGCTGCTATCGCGGTTCTGTAATACTTCGACGGGGATGTTATCGGCCATCAATAACTTCAACCAATCGATCAACTCGGAGGTGGAAGGTTTCTTCTTGAGGCCATTGACACTGCGCACCTGAAAGAACAGCTCCATTGCCTCATCGACCAGTCTCTTCTGGATATCGGGATAGTGCACCCGCACGATCTCTTCCATGGTCTGTTTATCAGGGAACTGGATGTAATGAAAAAAGCAGCGTCGCAGAAACGCATCCGGCAGTTCTTTTTCATTGTTGCTGGTAATAATAATAATCGGACGATGCCGGGCCTGGATACGTTCACCGGTTTCGTAAACAGAAAATTCCATTTTATCCAGTTCTACCAGCAGATCGTTGGGGAATTCAATATCGGCTTTGTCGATCTCATCGATCAATAAAACCACCGATTGATCGGCCTCGAAGGCCTGCCACAACATCCCTTTATTGATGTAGTTAGCAATATCATGAACGCGTTCGTGCCCTAACTGGGAATCCCGTAAACGTGACACCGCATCGTACTCGTAAAGCCCCTGCTGGGCCTTGGTGGTGGATTTTATATGCCAACGGAAGATCGGCTTATTAAGCGCTTCAGCGACCTCTTCAGCCAACATGGTTTTACCCGTACCCGGCTCCCCTTTGATCAGCAGAGGTCGTTGCAGGGTAATGGCCGCGTTGACCGCCATGCGTAAATCATCGGTGGCAACGTACCGTTCTGTACCTTCAAATCGCATCAGCAGGCTCCGATAGCTATGAATTCGTATATCGAAACTCTAGTGTATCAGAGGCTGTTAATGGAAGTCGTTGACAGAAACGATCAATACGGAAGGGTGAGTGAACGGAATATTTGCTGCCCGCTAGCAGATCGCGGGCAGTGTTTAGAATTAAAACAACGGCCTACTTGGTAGCAGGAAACAAGTCTTTGATGGAGCCGATGGAGCCCAGTAACGCAGAGGCTTCATAGGGCAGGAACACCCGTTCGCCTTCTTTGGCTATATTTGGCAGGGTTTTCATATATTCCAGCGCGATCAGGTAGCTCAAAATCTGCTCTTCCTTCACGGTCTGACCGGTAGCCTCAAGAATAGTCTGAATCGCCTGACGCTGGCCTTCAGCGCGCAGAATAGCCGACTGTTTTTCACCTTCAGCGACACTGATCAGCGCCTCTTTCTGACCGAGAGCTTCGGTCACGGTGGCGCGCCGTTCGCGCTCGGCGGTCATCTGCTTACGCATCGCCTGCTCCACTTCTTCAGGCACCACGATATTCTGCACTTCGACCCGATTGATCTTGGTACCCCATTTATTGCCTGCCTCATCCAGAGTGGCGGTCAAGGCACTGTTGATGTGCTGACGACTCTCTAGCAGACGATCCAACTCCAACTCGCCGACTTTACTACGCAGTGACGTCTGGGTCAGGGTCTCAATTGCCTGAATCAGGTTTTCCACCGCCATCACCGCATCGCGCGGGGTAATAATCTGAAAATACAGGGCGGCATCCACCAACACCGTTACGTTATCCTTGGTAATGACCGGAATCTTGGGAAAATCGGCAACTATTTCACGCCGATCTATACGCTGGATATCGATAGTAACCGGGATCTGTACGCCATCAATGGTCTGATACCGACGCATTCGAATGGAGCGCGTGTGATCAATAAAGGGGATCAGCAGATGCAGCCCCTGTTCCAGGGTACGGTTGTATTCACCCAAGCGCTCAATCACCATGGCCTCACTTTGTTGCACAACAACCACGCCTTTTATCAGGAACACAACTACGACTATAACCACAACCGCGACTATAACCGTCAGGGCATTTATATCCATCGCATTCATTCTCAAGCTTCCTTAAATTCAAGGCCTCAGGCCTGTTAGAGAATTTTTACTTGTGCAGTAATACCTTCAAAACGGATCACTTCTACCCGCTGTCCTACTGCCAATTCTATTGCACCTTTGCTATCGAGCTGAGCCGGGAAGAAATCTCCTTTGATGATGACCCCCAAGCGCTCTTGGCGGCTAACAATCTCGGCTTCCTGCCCCTGTGATCCGCTATCGCCGGTCACAGAAACATTTTCTTTGGCACCACCGATATTGCCGTACCAGCGAATAAACAGTGGCGTCAGAACCGCAGCGGCCACTGCCGTTGCTGCCAACTGTATCCAGAAGGGCTGATCCGCCAGTGCCAACGCTGCGCCAGCGAGACAGGCTACAGCGGCGGCCAAAGCGACGAACCCCATTCCCAACATTTCCAGCGCCGCGAGTGTCAGCGCCAAGATCACCCAAAGGTGCCAGGCTTCAAAATCGACTCCCATCGAAAACTCTCCCTAATATCAGCCTATTAAAATCAAACTTTTATAAACCCTGTAGTCGCCAATCATCAGCGTGAAGAACTGTATCGGCCTACAGAGCAATAACTTATAAACTATTATGGTTGATAGCTTGTTATCGTTTTAGCTTAGCAAAAATTAGCAGATAGATATGATCAATGCGCGACCTGCACGCATCACTGACACCACACCATAATGTTATACGGCCATCACTACCCGACGGGGATCTGTGGGTCTTTGCCTATGGCTCACTGATGTGGAACCCGGCCTTCGAATACCTGCGTCATAGCCCGGCAAGGTTGCACGGCTACCATCGCTCCCTTTGTGTACTCTCACATGTTCACCGAGGTACTCCGCAGCAGCCGGGCATGGTCTTAGGGCTCGATCGAGGCGGTTGCTGCCGGGGGCGTGGTTTTCTGATTGCCGCGCGGGATAAAGAAGAGATCACCGAGTATCTATACGCCAGAGAGATGGCAACGCTAGTTTATAAAGCAGAGCTACACCCGATCACCCTGACAAACCAGCCAACTGATAGGCAATCCCGTCAACAGCAGGCGCTTTGCTTTGTCGTAAACCGCCAACACCATCAGTATGCCGGAAAGCTGGATCCAAGAGCATGCGCTAAATACATTCAACAGGCTCAAGGATTAAGCGGAACGAGCCAGGACTATCTGGCTAGCACGCTTCGCCACCTGCAACAATTGCACATCAAGGACTCACAGCTGCTGAAGGTCGCGGCAGCACTTCAACCGCTATCGCCCCCCGAGAATTAAAGTCGCTGAGACAATACATCCAGGTCAGCAGCCAAATCTTCGCCCAGCTGAATATTTGCGCTGGAGGTGGTGACCGCCTGGCGGGTACTTTCCACCACTAGGCTCATCGATTCAAGCATTTGAGTAGAGCCTTGTAACTGAGCCTCCAGTTGATCGATCACCGATTGCGCTGCACGGGTATTTTCCTTGGAGATAGTAACCAGCCCATCGAGGCTCTCGACGGTGCCTTGGGCTATTTCACGACTATCAGAAATGCGCGCGGTAACCCCAAGTTGCTTACGAATAATGTTCTCAGATATCTCCATAATCTTAGCCATTTCATTCTGGATCTGCTCCGCCGATTTGTTGGCAGTATTGGCTAGCGCCCGAACCTCATCAGCGACCACCGCGAAACCACGGCCGTGCTCACCGGCACGGGCAGCCTCAATGGCCGCGTTCAGAGCCAGTAGATTGGTCTGGTCAGCAATACCTTTAATGGAGTCAACCAGTTGATTAATGGCTTGATTGTTCTCATTAAGGCTTCCCAGCAATCCGGTGAATTCGGCGATAATCTCTTCCGCCGACTGGATCTTAGCGGCCAATTCATTCAACTGATCGATAGTCTGGGTACTGGTGCTCAGGGTCTGCTGAGCGGAGTTAGCTGACTCACTGGATAGTGCTTCGATCTCCCGGGACTGATCGACAAACTGCTGCAACAGCTGGAAATCATTTTCAAGCTCTTGCAGGCGCTGTGCAGCCGATTCATTCACCCCTTTGGAGTTTTTGATTACCTGCTTTGCTTTATGTTGCGGATGCAGTTGTGCCAAGCGATCAAATAGTTCTGCTTTAGCACGTAAGGCTTGCAGTTCATCATTTTCGATCAAGCTTTGGGTGGCGCTGGCAACGTTCTTTTTGGAAAAAAACACAGGTGCTATTCCTTATAGTTATGTTGGGGTTTTGGCGTTTTTAGCCACCTAGCTATGGTTAATCACCATTAGCAAGCTACCCACCAGCAACGCCACCTTTTCGGAGCGTTTGACGATAAAAGGTTCAAAGGCCAGCGTTAACCATTGTGACATTATAATGACCGTCTTTTCCCGTAATTTTCTAAAATGGCGGCTATATCAGAAATTCCGGACTAAGCACCGAATTCTTCATTTTCCTTTGCCAGTGACTGATGAGAGCTTATTTTCCCATCATTCATCAGTTCATCCAGCGTTAACTGATAGCTGGGGGCAAACACCTCAAGGAAATAATTAACTTCAGGAAGCTGCGCCTTTTTCAAACGCCCTTCGACATATTTTGCCGCCTGAGCAAATTCTGCATTCCCGGCTTTCAGTTCAGCCTGGCACTTTAAGTAAGCTGCCAAGGTATCGGCGGCCTTGATCAACTGTCGATATTCAACTGGCAAGTTCTCTTCGATCATCACCACCGCAAAATCTTCTTGCAGTTCTTGGGGCAGCAATGCGATCAACTCTTCACCGGCAGCGCGCTCGATGGATTTGTAAGCATCACGAATCTGCGGCGAGTGGTATTTGATCGGTGTTGGCATATCTCCCGTGATAACTTCACTGACATCATGATAGAGCGCTGCCGTGGTCAGATAATAGACATCGATATTGCCATCAAAAAATCGGTTTCGAATCAACGCCAGGGCATGACAGATGGTCGAAACATCCCAGCTATGCTCCATCACGTTTTCAGGGATGGTATTACGCTTCAAACCCCAACGCATGACCCAACGGATTTTATTGATATATGCAAAAAAGTGACTACGTGTAGTCATAGGATGATTAGCCTCGAGGGTTCCAGCAATGATGCAGCAAAATGGGTGCGGCAATGACACTAAGTATCGGCCAATTTGGCTCAGCAATAAACACTGTTTCATTAGCCTTTATAAACTAACGATGCTGCTGCCGCAAATAACAGTCTCCAATTGCAGACAAGACAAACAAAACTACCGTTTAATATAAGATAAACAGATAAAATATATTATTTATCAAGAAGATAACAACAAACACAAAAGACACAAGGACACTTTCATTTGGCCCTCAAGGCTAAGCAATGGCATTTACGTCCACCGAGACACGATCGCTAACCTATTGATTTAAATAACACCTATAAAACAATCAAAATACAGCTGTCTGCTATTAGATACAGATCTGCCCTGAATTTCTACCAAGACCACAGGAGCGACTCCACCAAAACCCAACAAAAAAGGTAACCAGCTGTTTTATATAGAATATAAAAACATGGCACAGAGTTTGATATAGCTCTTATCGAAACTTGATATAGCGATACTCACGCTGATCGACTGAGACGTCAACTAAGATCATTAAAGGAAACTATCCATGAAAAAACTGCTAACCACTGCTGCCCTGTTAGTTGCTACCACTGCTTACCCAGCTCTATCCACGGCCGGTACCACCGAAATGGCACCCGTCAATCAATTCGAGGTACTGGATAGCAACCAGGACGGCAGCATCAGCGTAGAAGAAGCGACTAATTCTATTAGCCTGGTCAAGGCCTTTGCACGAATCGATAGCGATGGTGACCGGAAGCTGAGCAAGGAGGAGTACGACCTGTACGTGACAAACACTGTAAAAAAGTCTGGATGATTCAGTTTATGCGCGGTGAAACGCTGCGAGTAATCTGAACTAATTAAAAACCTTCTCTCTACCTTTGGGCGCCTGGAGTTTCCAGTCGCCCCTCTTTTTCAACAACCAAAACAACCAAAACAACCATATCAAACAGCGATCAAGCCATTGCGTTGCAATACCCGGTATATTTTCTGGCTCTGTTTTCCTAGTCGCTGAAGGTCACCAAAAGTTGGATTTTCTCCCCTGCCTAAGCGGGTTTCCCACTCTTCTAATTCTTGATCAAGAAAATCCAGTAATTTTTTCGAACAGCCCGTGCAAGGACCATCACAAAGCTCAGACATAGGGGTATCAAAAGGCACTGCCGTTCTTACTTGGGTAATTAGCTCAGCCATAGCAACAGCGGGCGTTGCCTTGACCGCCCTGATATCCGCTTTCGACAATGAATAGTACCCCGTTTATAACCCAGATTTGCGTCTGCCATTATATCAAAATTTGAAAAGGCGTTAGAGTACCACGCAGTTGACTATCGACCACTAAGCCAGCATTCAAACAGCTTAACTGCAGAGCTGATTAGTCAGCCATTGCAGTTAAGCTGTGCCTAGGTAGCAAGGAAAAATCTTCTAGATAGCCTGAGTACTGCGGTCACTTTGCGCCGGGGATAGGGTTCTAAGGTAGGTTTGCTGAATAATCAGGGCATCATTGCTGGCCCGATGGCGATTGAGCCCTAATTCCTGGGAAACCAGATCCTTGGTCTGATGCCAGATTTCCATCTGCACCTCTGAAAGGATCATTTCCAACGGACTGATACGAAACAATATTGGCTTTCTAGCCTGATGGAATAATCTGATCAGCCAAGGCTGATCCACCACCCAGCCATCGCTGTACACCGTCTGATCCTTTAGCAACCGGTTCACATCATCGGCAACCTCTTCGATACTTTTACCGTGCTGAAACAGCGTATGCCGAGATATCTGATGGTAGCCTTGCGCCTCATCACTCCAGTGGGTCCATTCTTCTACCGGCTTAATTAAGCTGCAATAACGTTCCCCTGGAGCCATGGCCAGGCCAATTTCAATCGGGTAACTGTGGGGGCCAAAACCTGAGGCTTCGAGATCAATAATCCATGGGTGCTGTCGAGTCGCGATAATCAAACTTCCTGTAAGCGCTTAAATCCAAATGAATTTAGATAATTATTATATAGATCTAATATTAGTCGGCAGGGTCAGCCTAAACCTTACCCCTTTACCCGGCAGAGAGTCTGATTGCAGGCGACCGCGCAGATTTTCTGTGACAAGGTTGTAGACCAGATACATGCCTAGGCCACTGCTACCGCTGCCCCGTTTAGTGGTGTAGAAAGGTTCGAAGATGCGTCGATGTTCCTCCCTGTCCATACCCTGACCATCGTCACTGTAGTCAATCAGAATCTGCTGTTGTTGCGCTGAAACGACTAGTGCAATTTCTCCTTTGCGGCCATCAGAGAAACCATGAACATGACTGTTCATAATCAGATTAGTGAGTACCTGGTACAGTGCTCCAGGTTCTGAGTGCATTTCGAGCTCGGCAGGACATTCAATCCGCAACTGATGACCTCCTTGTTTCAGTACTGGCTGCAGACTCATTGCCACACTGTCGATATATTCTGCCAATTTGAAGGAACGAACCTGATCGCTACTCTGATCCACCGCCACCTGTTTGAAATTTTCGATCAAGGTGATGGCACGACCCAGGTTTTCCAGCAAGATATCGGAGGTCTCCTGGGATTCAGTCAGAAACCTGGCCAGCTCACGGCGCCCCAACTGGTTGCTGTTAAAAGCGTCACTGATAGTGACTGTTTCAGCGCTGATAAAAGATGCGGCAGTGAGGGCATTGCCAACCGGTGTATTAATTTCATGGGCAACACCCGCCACCATGCCACCAAGGGCTGCCAGTTTTTCGCTGCGCAGCAGCTGCTCTCTGGCATTGTTCAATTCGGTAAAATCAGTCCCGGTACCGTGATATCCGGCGAAACTTCCGTCAGAACGAAAATAGGGAGAGCCATTGATCTTTATGCAATAACTTTCACCACCGAAACGAGTACCTGTGTAATCAAATTCCTTAATTCGACGTCTGCACCGCAGGTCATCAAAATGCTCCTGCCATTTCTGAGAATCGGCAGCGATCACCTCCGCACCGACAAATTCATTTCGAGTTTTTCCGATAATGTCCTCGGACTGGAGTCCGGTGATCTCATAAAAACGGTCTGAAACATAGGAAAACCGAAGCCTTTCATCCATCACCCAGATCCAGTCAGAGGACGATTCCGCGATATTTTTAAAGCGGATTTCACTTTCCCGCAGGGCTTCCTTAGCATCATATTGTTGTGTCACATCCCGCACCGCACCCCGATAACCCAGAAATCCACCGGACGGGTCAAACACTGCTTTGCCGCTGACCAGCAGATGCCGGTCCTCACCACTCGGAAGTTGCAAGGAATAGGGGAAGTCACGAAAATCTCGATGCGCCTCCATATCCTGCTGATGTCGTTGCCAGGCCAGTTGATCCTTATTGAGTAAAAAGGGCTCGGAATATTGCCAGCGTGTCTTGCCGATAATATTCTCCCTTGCCAACCCAAGGCCAAGGCGCATTTCTTCTGAGACGTAGGTATATCGATGATCAGGACCCGTTTCCCAAATAGAATCAAACATATAGTCGGAAATTTCTTGTAACCGTTGCTCACTGGCAAGCAGGGAGGCTTCCACCAGACGTTTTTCTGCACTCTCTTGTTTGAGCGCATAAGAGGTCTGCTGAAACTGTTCAGAGAGGCTTTGATTGCTGCGCCAATTGACTAAATGAGACTGCAGCATCAGCTCGATGCAGGTTTGTACGATTGCTGCGTAGTCACGGGCTTTAGCAAGGGGGGCGGTAATACCCACCGATGCGATTCTGGCACCATCCAATTCAATGGGTTGATTACAGCCCTCCAGCATCACATCGGACTGGCGTTCCATTTCTGCGCTGACATCCAGGTAATCAAGCTCTCCGAGCAGAATACGCTGAGCGCCCTGATGCTGGAGTCCCAAGCGACCGGGAATCGATGAAGCAACGATAACCCCAGCCTCAGCCATAATCGAAATGTCACAGGAAACCCGTTGCGACACAGACTCACAGATAGCCTGCAGCACCTTCAAATTAAGGCCAAAGTAATCCTGCAATTGCAGTAACTGTGATGCAGATAACGGTTGGATGTGATTAATAGCAGCCATTGAATCTAACGTCTTTATTATTGTTTCTCTGCAACGCAGAGGATCAGATCACCTAAAACGGCCTTTACAGTAGCAACAGCCGACTATCTAGTCAGAGCTTCACACTAGCCAGAGTTTCACACTAGCGAGAGCGTCCAATCGGCTCAATGTTGCCACGCCTACAGGCAAGCATAGCTGCTTATCCGAGCTTTCATCATCATGGGATCCTCAGTGGCCGCTCCGGGAGCTTGTCGGGCTTGGCCGATCGTAGCGAGGGAAAGGCGATTTGAGGCAGATTTTTTGATTCCCCGAGGCGAATAGCTAGCTATTTAACGAGGTGAGTCGTGACAATATGGCCAATGGCGACTTTTCCGCAGTAGATTAGTGTTAAGTCCGGCAGGCTCCTAGAGGCAGCCAAGGCATCGCCAACAATCGCTACAAAGGCTGGTCTACTTTCGTTTCGGTAGCGCACCGAAAGTGGTCAGACTGTCGCTACCCTGATACCAGGGGGCTCTGGAATCCCAAAAGATATTCTGGCTGGGCCGCACTTGCGGATCTTCATCCAAAGTACCGGCGGGAATAATCACCAAGGTTCCACCCTTATTCATCCAGGGCAGATTGGAGCCACATTGCTGGCAAAAACAGGTAGCAAAGTGACGGCTATCCTGGGGCTCAAAACGCTGCACCAAAGACTCCCCCTGCAGCCAACTAAATTGCTCCGGAGCGACAAACATATTGCTGGCATGGGCACTGCCGGTGACCTTACGGCAGCGCGAACAATGACAATACTGAAACACCGATGCGGCGCCTTGAAGCTGATACTTCACCGCGCCACAGAGGCAGCTTCCGGCGGTAATTTGTGCTGATACAGTCGAGGTCATAATTGAATTCCTTACCCTGCTCAGCGTCGCACTTTGCTAACTTGGATGTTGGGACGAACATTGGTGTAATTGGGAATATCACAGAGGATCACATCGGCGTGAGGGCCAAAGGCACGCTGGAAATCGTCCACCGAATCAAAATACAGATGCCCCATTGCCGCGTAACTCGGTTGCGATCCTGGTGCTGCACCGGTGATACCCTCTTCGACCGATACCATTTTTAAGGACGACCCCAAGCGTTCTTCAACCATTGGCATATGAACGTCCAGGTAGTAATTCATATCAAAGTGGCTATCTTCGGTCTGGGGATAAAAGACACTTACTTTAATCATTGCCGCGCTCCTTCAACAAACGGATTAGATACTCATGCTCACTGATCTATTCGCGCGGAAAACGCCTCTTTAACCATCCGCAGTGGAATCGCAATGCCAAAGCCGCCGGCATTCACCGATGTTTTAAACATCTTCATGGTATTAATCCCCAATACTTCACCACTTTCTGTCACCAAGGGACCACCACTGTTTCCCGGCAGGATCTGGGTATCGGTAATGATCGCATCAGCCTGTACCCGGGTAATAATTCCCGCTGTCACATAGTCTCTTAACCCCAACGGGCTACCGACGGCATAGACCTTCAAACTCTGAGCGGGCCGGCCTTGAAAAGGCCGCAGATAAGGGGTTTTGTAACCTTTGACTTGTAGTAACGCGAGGTCAAGGGTAGAACTGATTTCCACCAACTCTGCGGTCAGCTCGGTATCATCCTTGAGATAAATCTTAAAACTATTAGCCAGCTTGGCGGTACTGCTTTTCAGACTAAATTTAGACCTGGATTTTTCGTAATCCTTGTTCATCTTCTGATAGTTATCGTCAACCTGCTGATACTCTTTTAGCCAATGCTCATAGCGACTGCTCATCACTTCATAATCCGAGGCCGCCGTACTTTTCAGATTGCCCTTACTGGCCCGTTCGATCTGTGCTTTATAGTTACTTAGGTCCGTCTCCATAGCTACCAGACGCCGGTCTTCCTTTTTCAGCCAGTCGGACCGTTGTCGCAACGTTTCTTTCATTTTCTCGAGCTTTGCTTTGGCTTCCTGCCAGTGGCTGCTGCCGGTAGGTCTGATGACATGCTTGTTGGTCAGAATAAAGCCATCGTCACTGATAAAAAAACCGGATCCCACCCCCAGGGCCGTTTCCACCGATACCACCGCCAGGGTGACACGTTCGATGGCATTGCGGGGCTGGAAGCGTTGTTCTAGTGCATCCGATAAATTTTTTACAGAGCCCTGTTTATCCTTATTGACCACTTGAGGCGACCCATAAGAAGGCTTTTTGACACCCTTCTTAGCCGCCGTTTTTTGCGCATCAGAAATAGGCTTATCGCTGAAATGCCATTTGCCATTCACATCCTGATACTTATAAATTTTTGCCAGGCCCTGTTGGCTGAACATCATGGTCAGCAGACAGAGTAGTATTGGTATAATGGATTTTGACATGCCCTTCCTTAGTCCTGATCTTGCGCTGATTGTTGTCTGCTATTAGCTTGAACGCCCTCAGCACCCTCTTTCCCTGAGTGTGTATTCTCTATTTTCTCTGGTGACTGCTCTAGAAGCTGCTCACTAGTCGAAGCGCTACCATCGCTGGGATAGGGCCGAAGAAATATCCAGGCCACCATTAGCAGTATCGCAGCAATTGGAACTAACTCTACCCACGCCATTATTCATGACCTCCTCACTTAGAAACAGCTTTGCCCGACGCTGCTTAACAATAACAGCATTGGTTAAAGACGTTAACGGGGATAGGCAGAATTTATAGCATTTTCCGGACGCAATCGCGACCGTCAGCCTTGGCCTTATACATGGCTTTATCGGCGCGCTCAAGAATGTTCTCAATGCTGGTTTCCTGACGCAGGACTTCGGTAACACCGTAACTGGCAGTCAAGCCATATAGCTCATCCACAGCATCAGCGGAGTTCAACTGTTTGCGCACATTTTCAGTGGCGGTAACGGCATCATCGGCACAGGTTTCCGGTAATATCAGGATAAACTCCTCCCCTCCCCAGCGACCAAAAACATCTACGGACCTGATGCAGTTAGAGACTTTACTGACAAAGGACATCAACAACTCATCACCAATACCATGTCCGTAGGTATCATTAATGCGTTTAAAGTGATCGAGATCGATCATTACCACCGAGAAAAACCGGTCAAAGCGCTGGGCTCGCTGCAGCTCACGGTGCAGAATACGACTCATATGGCGGCGGTTATAGATGCCGGTAAGAGGATCTTCGAAGGCCGCGCGACGCAACTCTTCGATCATCTCGGTGCGCCGAGTAATATTGCGAATGATCGCAGCAACTCCAGTCTGGTCGCCGATCTGCAGTTTATTGATATTGATTTCTATTGCTACTTCACTACCATCTTTACACAGCCCAGATACTGGCGAGCGTTGTTCCATCAATCTGGCGTTATCCTCCGACCCATAAAACTCACGCACGTAATCGTTATGGGCTGCGCGCAAGCGTACCGGAATCAATTGATCAAAACAGACCCGATGCAATTCTCCGGCAGCATAACCGAATATGCTTTCAGCAGCATGGTTACAGTATTCGAGGCAATTATCGCTATCAAAAATCATGATGCCATCGTATGCCGCATCAATCGCTTGTTCGAAACGCAATAACATTCGCTCCCGGTTCAGGTCCCGGCGTTTAGTCTCAGTAATATCAATACAGTTGAGTAATACTCGGGGGCGCTCAGCGGCAGCAAGTTCGGACGCCGGTTGCAGCGACGACGCCAGCATACGCCACCAGCTCACTTCTCCTTTTGATTCCAGTGACAGCTCTATTTCCTGGGTCAAACCGGTTTCCAGACAGCGGAGAAACATGCCTTCCAGCAATTCGATATCATCGCGATTGAAAAGATCCTGAAGACGTTGGTCTGCGCCAGAGCTGGCGCTAGGGTTGATAATTTCGTGAAACTGTTGATTGGCGAGCACCAGAAAAAACTGCAGATCCGACCTTTTCTCAAAAACGGCTAATCGGGCACCTACAGTATCGACAAATTGTTCAAGGCAGGGTGTCGGAATAATACTATCCACCCTCATTTAACCACAAAGTTCGTACCATTTTTAAAGCATAGTACGAATTTGGCAAATAGAGAATTATCCACTAATTCACTTTCACACAGTCACGGCCGGTGGCCTTGGCCTCATACATCGCCTTGACTGGCGCTTGCCACTCCGCCAGAACAGGTATCGATGGATGCTTTAAAGGATGGGTGAGTGCCGTTGGTAAACGCCGCTGGCAAATATAGAAAATCCCTGCCTGATTACAACGACATTGACCCCTTGATTCCGTTATATGGGCTCTCCACAGAGGCTTACTTGTGATCGACCCCGATAGCAAAAGCATCGCTGATTAAAATACTGTAGAAGGCGAATGATTAAGAGCTACGAGGAAAAACATCAACCACCCGCGCGCTTGGCTTTAAACCCTCGTTTTAGCAACTCCTCCAACATCAGGTCTCGCTGATCCCCCTGGATTTCAATGACGCCGTCTTTAACGGAACCACCGGTGCCACAGCGTTGCTTTAATTGCTTGGCTAAATTTTTGAGCTCTGCAGCCGGCAGCGGTACGCCGGTCAGCAGCGTGACGCCCTTGCCCTTTCGGCCTTTGGTTTCACGACTAATACGCACAACACCATCACCCTCGGGGATTGCATCATCGTGTTTACAACAGCAACTCTGTGTTGGCTGACCACAGTCGGGGCACATACGTCCAAATTCAGTGGAAAACACTAACCCGGAATTGTTCTTTTTTGCCATTTTTCAGTTGCTCACTCTGGTATGGAAGATCAATCAAATACCTTACCACGAAGGTTTTTTGTTTGACCTCGCTGAGATTTCTTATCCATGCGTTTTTTCTGGGAGTTACGCGAGGGCTTGGTCGCTCGTCTAGCCTTTTGCACTACTGTTGCCTCGCGTATCAGTTGCACCAAACGATCCAGAGCATCCTGGCGGTTTTTTTCCTGGGTGCGAAAACTCTGGGCCTTGATAATAATCACACCATCACTACTGATGCGCTGATCAGAAAGCGCTAATAGTCGATCTTTGTAAAAATCCGGCAGCGATGAACGACGAATATCGAAGCGCAGATGAATAGCGGAAGACACCTTGTTAACGTTTTGACCACCGGCGCCCTGAGCCCGTATTGCCGAAATTTCCAGCTCATCATCGGCAATAGAGACACTGTTGGATATGGCTATCATCATGAGTCCGACTAACTAAACGGTGAATTGGTTTGACCTATAAGGCCCATGATACGTCACTTTAACTAGAATTACGGACATTCATGGACGGAGAAACAATTAGCGATTACTAAATAAACAATTAGCCATTGGCATATTCGAATATTAAGACTAGGATGACAAACTGTACCCCACAAAATAAGTAGGGACATTACCTCAAAGAAGGTAACGCTGCTGTCATCAGCAGGTCGTTATTGGTCGTCAGATTAGCCAATAACCAGCCAGGGACTGCAGCAAATTATAATAATAACTACTCCGAAACCAAAGGCCTCAACACTCGACAACGGTGTTAATCGCAGGGAAATTGAATCTCAATGTTCCGTTGGGATTTTGATTCCTTAAAAAAACTGATGTTTTTTTGGAGGACAGTAGCCGATGTTTCAGGTAAGAATTCATGGGCGCGGTGGTCAAGGTGCAGTATCTGGAGCAGAAATGCTTTCGGTGGCAGCTTTTCTGGAAGATAAACATGCTCAAGCTTTTCCAAGCTTTGGTTCTGAGCGCATGGGGGCACCAGTCGTTGCCTTCTGTCGTATCGATGATCGTGAAATAAGACTTCGTGAACCGGTGTTGGAACCGGACGCTTTAATCGTACAAGACCCCTCTCTATTCCATTCTATTGATGTATTCGCAGGCCTTAAGGCCGATGGTTATCTAATTATAAACACCACCAAGACGCTCGAAGAGCTGGGGATCGAAGAAGCCGCAGCCAAGCTAC
>JBALWH010000066.1:0-17674 GCA_036960175.1 Motiliproteus sp.
CGAGATTTTCGATCTTGCTGGGCCTAGAAAGCTAGTTATTGTGTCGCTGACCCTGGTGTTTGGTATTGGTGGAATGCGGCTTGGAACCGGGGAGCATACTCTTCGTGGAATAGCGCTCTCCGCTATAGTTGCTGCTTTGCTTAATCTGTTTCTTCCTCGGTCTAATGGGTCTTGGCTGTCCAGAGGGTTTGACCTGAAAGCCCCGTGATTACGGGGGTTTTTATTATTGAGCATTTATCGCCACATTGTCGACAATTGTTATAGTTTTACATCTCTTGTCTTCTTGGTTAAATATCGCCTAACTCGGCTATAACCTATGCAGCGCGGGCTAAGATGGTATTCTGGCAATATTTGTACGCCTATCGTATAAGTTTAAATAGTCTACAATTGGGTTAAAGTGTCACCATGATTTCGGGCAACTGACTACAATATATGTGTAGATGGTGTGTCTACTGTCATTCCAGAAAATCAATAAATAGAAGGGAACGGTACAATGGCCTATCTAAATGAATACAACCGATCTATCGAAAGCCCCGCTGAATTTTGGGCAGAGAAAGCGCAAGCACTGGAGTGGTTTAAGCAACCGGAGAAGATTCTTTCGAAGGATGAAAATGGTATTGACCGTTGGTTTGCCGATGGCGAAATGAATACCTCTTACATGGCTCTTGATCATCATGTTAACAATGGTCGTGGCGATCAGGTTGCTATCTACTACGATTCTCCTGTTTCCGGTACCAAAAAATCTTATACCTATACCGAGCTGCGCGATCAGGTTGCGTTGTTTGCCGGCGTTCTGAAAAGTCAGGGCGTAGAGAAGGGTGATCGTGTTGTTGTTTATATGCCGATGATTCCTGAAGCCGCTGTTGCCATGCTGGCTTGCGCCCGTTTGGGTGCCGTTCATTCTGTTGTGTTTGGTGGTTTTGCGCCAAGCGAGCTTGCTGTGCGTATTGACGACGCTGAGCCTAAGGTCATGGTTACCGCTTCCTGCGGTATCGAAATTAAAAAAATTATCCCTTATAAGCCAATGCTAGATAAGGCGATCGAGCTGTCTGCGCATAAGCCAAGTTCCTGTATTGTTTTCCAGCGTCCGGAAGTCGTCGCAGAGATGACCGAAGGTCGTGACCTGGATTGGGTTGAAGCAGTTTCTAAGGCTGAGCCTGCAGACTGTACTCCGGTTAAAGGTACTGATCCTCTATATGTTCTTTATACCTCGGGTACCACTGGCAAGCCAAAGGGTGTTGTTCGTGATAACGGGGGGCATGCCGTTGCTCTTCGTTACAGCATGAAAGCTATCTATGATATGGATCCAGGTGATGTCTTCTGGGCGGCTTCCGATGTCGGATGGGTTGTAGGTCATTCCTATATCGTTTATGCGCCTTTGTTGGCTGGTCTTTCTACCGTCTTTTATGAAGGAAAGCCGGTTAGAACTCCTGATGCTGGTGCATTCTGGCGCGTGTGTGAAGAGTATAAGGTTAAAGGCCTGTTCTCTGCGCCGACTGCTTTCCGTGCTATTCGTAAGGAAGATCCTAATTCTGAATGCTTGAAGCCTTATGATCTTTCCAATCTGAAGTATATCTTTATGGCGGGTGAGCGTCTTGATCCGCCTACTTATCACTGGGTTAAAGATCTGCTTGGTTTGCCAGTGGTTGATCACTGGTGGCAGACAGAAACCGGTTGGGCAATCTGCGGTAATTTGATGGGTATCGACCCCAAAGAGGCGAAGGCTGGTTCGGCTACGTTGCCGACGCCTGGGTTTGATGTACAGATTCTTGATGGCAAGGGTAATGAGCTTGGTGTCAATGAGCAGGGCAATGTTGCGCTTAAGCTTCCGTTACCTCCTGGATGTTTGCCAACGGTATGGGGTGACTTTGAGCGCTTCCGTACGGGTTATCTGAATATTTTTGAAGGCTATTATGTTTCTGGTGATGGCGGTTACAAGGATGAAGACGGCTATGTCTTTATCATGGGTCGTACTGATGACGTCATTAACGTTGCAGGCCATCGTCTTTCTACCGGTGAAATGGAAGAAGTTATTGCTGATCATCCGGCGGTTGCAGAGTGCGCCGTTATCGGTATTGCTGACAGCCTGAAGGGTCAAAACCCTGTTGGTTTGGTGCTGCTGAAAGATGGCGTCGAAATTGATGAGAAGGAACTAGAGGCTGAGTTGGTCGCCATGGTGCGTAAGCAGATTGGCGCTGTCGCTTGCTTCCGCCAAGCTATGGTCGTTAATCGTCTACCAAAGACTCGCTCCGGTAAGATCTTGCGTAAGATCCTGCGTCAGATCGCAGATGGCGAAGAGTATACGGTACCTTCGACCATCGATGATCCGGCAAGTCTTCCGGAAATCTCTGAAATTATGGGGAGTCATGGCATCGGGAAATGATCTTCCGCTGACTTGACCTGTAGCAAGAAGGCTCGCTTTTAATTAAGCGGGCCTTTTTTTATGGGAAATGGAAATGCTAGCGGAGTGCTATTAATGTCTGCGAGGGTTCTTTTGTGCTTGGGGGGTAGGTAGAGGCTGTTGTTGGTAGAAAGGCAGGGGTTAGGGGGTTGTGTTGTTTCGTGATACAGCCCTCAAAGTAAATGCTGTGATTTCTACGGATGGTTATGCATCGTGGGCGTCAGGGGTTTAAGTTGAAGAGGTGTCGTAGCTCTTAACGAAAAAACCCCGCACTTGGCGGGGTTTGAGTAGCTCTTTCGGCGGTTAGCCTGGGTAGTCGCGCTGGGTAGGTCCTGTGTACAGCTGACGTGGACGACCAATACGGTTGGGGCTGCTGTGGAATTCGTTCCAGTGAGAGATCCAGCCGATGGTGCGAGACAGGGCGAAGATAACCGTAAACATGCTGGTTGGAATGCCCATGGCTTTCAGGATGATGCCTGAGTAGAAGTCGACATTCGGGTACAGCTTGCGGGATACGAAGTAGTCGTCTTCCAGCGCAATCTGCTCCAGCTGCTTTGCGATCTTCAAGAGAGGATCGTCTTCCAGACCAAGCTCCTTGAGTACTTCATCACAGGAAACCTTCATTACCTTGGCGCGAGGGTCGAAGTTGCGGTATACGCGGTGACCGAAGCCCATCAAGCGGAAAGAATCGTTAGGATCTTTGGCCTTCTCGATGAATTCTGGGATGTTGTCTGCGTGACCAATCTCTTCCAGCATGGCAAGTACGGCTTCGTTAGCACCACCGTGTGCGGGTCCCCAGAGGGCTGCGATACCAGAGGCAATACAAGCGAACGGGTTAGCGCCAGAGGAGCCGGCCAGACGGACGGTAGAAGTGGATGCATTTTGCTCGTGATCGGCATGCAATACGAAGATGCGATCCATTGCCTTAGTCAGTATCGGGTTGGGGATATACTCTCCGCAAGGCGTACCGAACATCATGTACAGGAAGTTTTCTGCGTAAGTCAGATCGTTACGAGGGTACATAAACGGCTGGCCGTTGGAGTACTTGTAACACATGGCTGCCAGGGTAGGCATCTTGGCGACTAAGCGGTATGCGCAAACTTCACGATGATGGGCGTTGTCGATATCCAGAGAGTCATGGTAGAACGCAGATAGTGCGCCTACAACACCGCAGAGGATGGCCATTGGGTGAGCGTCGCGACGGAAGCCATTGTAAAAATGGCTTAGCTGTTCATGAACCATGGTGTGGTTCTTAACAGTGTTTGTAAATGTTTCTTTTTGCTCGGCGGTTGGTAGTTCGCCGTTCAGCAGTAGATAGCACACTTCCATGTAGTCTGACTTTTCTGCCAGCTGCTCAATTGGGTAGCCACCGTGGAGCAGGACGCCCTTATCACCATCGATAAAGGTGATGGCTGACTCGCAAGCGGCAGTGGAAACAAAACCAGGATCGTAGGTAAACAGGCCCTTTCCAGTGAGTGCCCGTACATCTACCACATCAGGGCCTTCAGTCCCCTCTAATACTGGTAGTTCGACGGTCCCCTCAATACCATCAATTGTCAGATATGCTTTTTTATCAGCCATGGGTGCTCCTATCATTTATTATCGTTCGTGAATTTGGTGGCTGAAATAGCACTAAAAAAGTACTGTGCCACGCTTTAGTTAGTGAACGCTGTAAGCTCAAAAGACCCAAACACTATAAAGTCTAAAAACTTAAAGTCAATTAAACATATGGCCGTGTTGCGGCGTTGCAACATGCCTTATAAATAGCAATTTAAAACACTGAATTGAATTGCTCTTTAGTTTAATTTGTTCACCTTCTGTTATCTTCTTTGGTTGTGTTGATGCCCTGGCGGTCGGAATTTATTTATATGTTGGGCCTTGGTATTAGATAGGTTGAATTGTTTTCATCGGCCGAGTTGATTATAATTCCGCGTCGAAGATCTGGGATGTACGAGCCGTATTAAACGGTTTGTCAGAATCTCAGGCTTTGTGTCTCAAGCGCGTCCTTCTAATCGCCCAAAACGGTTGGGCCTCAAAGTGTGAATTAGAGCCGTGAACAAAAATAGACCTGTGAATCTTGACCTACGTACTATTAAACAACCTTTGCCAGCGATTAGTTCAATATTGCATCGCGCAACAGGTGTGATTCTCTTTTTGGGAGTTGCATTTATGCTATATGCATTTGATTTGTCGCTAGGTTCTCAGCAGGGATTTGACGCCGCTGCCAATATGCTTTCGAACAGCTTCTTTGGGCAGTTCATTGCATGGGGCTTGGTTTCTTCGCTGTTATACCACCTGTTCGCTGGTGTTAAACATCTAGTGATGGATTGCGGCTACTGTGAAGAGCTTGAAAGTGGCACAGCTGCTGCCAAAGTCACGCTTGTTTGCGGTGCTGTTGCAACGCTTCTGGCAGGAGTTTGGATATGGTAACTTCTATTACTAGTTTTGGCCGTAGCGGCCTATATGACTGGATGATGCAGCGTGCTACTGCTGTTATTCTGGCTGCGTACACCTTATTTATTGTGGCGTATCTGCTTTTTAACCCAGACCTGGACTACATGCAGTGGAAAGCACTGTTTGAGCAAACCTGGGTTCGAGTTTTCACCTTGCTGACGCTCCTGTCTATCGGTGCTCACGCCTGGATTGGTCTTTGGAGTATATCTACGGACTATATCAAGCCTACTGGGCCTCGCTTCTTGTTCCAAGCGGTATGTGGATCTGCGATGTTCGTGTATGTGGTTTGGGGTGTTCAGATTCTTTGGGGATTATAAGCAATGTCTAAACTTCGTACGCTTAGCTATGATGCTATCGTAGTCGGTGGTGGCGGTGCGGGTATGCGCGCTGCATTACAGCTGGCTCAATCAGGTCTGAAAACTGCCTGTGTAACCAAAGTTTTCCCCACGCGCTCTCATACGGTGTCCGCTCAGGGTGGTATTACCTGTGCGATCGCCAGTTCTGATCCGAACGATGATTGGCGTTGGCACATGTATGACACCGTCAAGGGATCCGATTACATCGGTGACCAAGACGCTATTGAATATATGTGTAGTGTTGGTCCTCAGGCGGTGTTTGAGCTGGATCACATGGGTATGCCTTTCTCTCGTACCGAAGCAGGTCGTATTTATCAGCGTCCTTTCGGCGGCCAGTCCAAAAATTTTGGTGAGGGCGGTCAAGCTGCTCGCACCTGTGCCGCAGCCGACCGTACTGGTCACGCGCTGTTGCACACTCTTTATCAGGCTAACTTGAAAGCAGGTACCACCTTCTTTAATGAGTGGTACGCAACCGATTTAGTTAAGAACGGAGACGGTGTTGTTGTTGGCTGTGTCGCGATTTGCCTGGAAACAGGTGAAACTGTTTACATTAAGGCGCTGGCAACAGTTCTTGCAACCGGCGGTGCTGGTCGTATCTTCCAATCCACTACTAATGCTCTGATCAATACTGGTGACGGTGTTGGCATGTCTTTGCGTGCTGGTTTCCCAGCCCAGGATATGGAAATGTGGCAGTTCCACCCAACCGGCATTGCTGGTGCGGGCGTTCTGGTTACAGAAGGCTGTCGTGGCGAAGGTGGTTACCTGATCAATAAGGATGGCGAGCGCTTTATGGAGCGTTATGCTCCTAACGCTAAGGATCTGGCTGGTCGTGACGTTGTCGCGCGCTCCATGATTCTGGAGATTCTTGACGGCCGCGGCTGTGGCCCTGAAGGAGATCACGTATTCCTGAAGCTGGATCACCTGGGTGAAGAGGTTCTTCATAGTCGTCTGCCGGGTATCTGTGAGCTGTCTAAAACCTTTGCTCATGTGGATCCAGTAGAAGCGCCAATTCCTGTTGTTCCTACTTGTCATTATATGATGGGTGGTGTTCCAACGAACATTGGTGGTCAGGCTCTGACTATTGATGCGGACGGAAAGGACTCGCCTATTGAAGGTCTATTCGCCTGTGGTGAAGTGGCTTGTGTGTCTGTACACGGTGCCAACCGCCTGGGTGGAAACTCGCTGCTTGATCTAGTGGTATTTGGTCGCGCAGCAGGTATTCAGATTGAGAAAATGCTGGCTGCTGGCTACAACGCTGCTGATGCAACTGAAGAAGATATCGAGCGTGCAACTGCCCGCCTCGATCGTCTAAATAATTCCACCGGTGGTGAGAGTGTTGCTGAAGTGCGTGGTGATCTGCAGAAAACCATGCAGCTTTACTTCGGTGTATTCCGTGACGGCGAAAGCATGCAGAAGGGTCTTGACCTGTTGGTAGGTATTCGCGAGCGCATTTCCAACTTGCATTTGGAAGATAAGAGTCAGGCCTACAATACTGCACGTATTGAAGCGCTGGAGCTTGAAAACCTGATGGAAGTCGCTGAAGCAACTGCAATTGCCGCTGAAGTGCGCAAGGAAAGCCGTGGTGCTCATGCCCGTAATGACTTTACCGAGCGTGATGATGAGAACTGGCTGGTGCACTCTGTCTTCTTCCCAGGGGAGAAGCGTGTTGGTAAGCGTGATGTTAACTTCGCGCCTAAGACCGTAGAGGCCTTTCCACCGAAGGCTAGAACTTACTAAGGGGAAGCGTCATGCTAGTTAGTGTATATCGTTACAATCCCGAGGTTGATGAAGCGCCTTACATGCAGGATATCCATATTGATATCCCGGGTGGAAAAGACATCATGGTTCTTGATCTTCTGCAATTGCTGAAGGACAAGGATCCAAGCATGGCTTACCGTCGTTCTTGTCGTGAAGGAGTCTGTGGCTCTGATGGCATGAACATGAACGGTGTCAACGGCTTGGCGTGTATCACACCCTTGTCTGCTGTTGTTAGAGACGACAAGTTGGTGCTGCGTCCTCTTCCTGGTCTGCCGGTTATCCGCGATCTGGTTATTGATATGTCTCAGTTCTATAAGCAGTATGAGAAAATCAAACCATTCTTGATCAACGACACACCAGCGCCAGCTATTGAGCGTTTGCAGTCGCCTGAAGAGCGTGAAAAGCTGGACGGTCTGTACGAGTGTATTCTCTGTGCCTGTTGTTCAACTGCTTGTCCTTCATTCTGGTGGAATCCCGATAAATTTATCGGCCCCTCTGGTTTGTTGCAGGCTTACCGCTTCTTGGTTGATAGTCGCGACACGGCAACCCGTGAACGGCTTGCAGAGCTAGATGACCCATTCAGCGTTTTCCGCTGCCACGGCATCATGAACTGTGTCAGCGTTTGCCCTAAGGGTTTGAATCCGACGAAGGCAATCGGTCATATTCGAAACATGTTGCTTCAGCAGGCGACCTGATCGAAAAGCAAAAAAATGGTGCGCAAACAGCGCACCATTTTTTTATCTGCTAAAAAGCTCTAATAATCGCTGAAATAGTGTTTATAAATGCTTTAGCTTGTAAGTAGAAAGCATTATATTGACACTCCGCTAAGTACTGTAAACTTGGCTCCGCAAGATTCCAAAGGGCCTAAAAATAAAGGCTTAGTATAATACTCAATTTAGCAACCAAAACGGGGACGGGTCACCCTCCGCGCAATTGGGTTTTCCCAGATTTTCACTTGGTCAGTCAGTGAAAATGGAACACTGCCCTAGGCGTCCGCCTCCAAAGTACAGGGTCATCAAGAATGCAAGAAGGCATAATGGAACTAATGCGGAAGACTTCCCATTTGTCCGGTGGGAGCGTTGCCTATGTCGAAGGGCTTTACGAGATCTTTTTAAGAGATCCCAATGAGGTTTCCGCAGAGTGGCGTGACGAGTTTAATAAGCTCGCGCGTGTGCAGGATACGGTCACACAAGACGTTCCGCACTCAACCGTGCGAGAGCACTTTCTTTATCTAGCTAAAAACCAAAGACGTTCGCAACCTGGACCGGTTTCCAGCGTCAGTTCAGATCACGAGAAAAAACAGATTCGCGTGCTGCGTATGATTAACGCATACCGTGTGCGGGGCCATCAGCAAGCAAAGCTTGATCCGTTAGGGCTGCATCAGCGCGAAGAGATTCCTGATCTTGATCTGCATTTCCACGAATTATCTGCAGCTGATCTAGATACAACTTTTCAGCTCGGTTCACTATTCTTCGGTCCAGAAGAAGCTCCTTTAAAAAATATTGTTACCGACCTGCAACGAACCTACTGCACCACTGTAGGTTTGGAGTTTATGCATATTGTCGATACGCAGGAGAAGCGCTGGATCCAGTCTCGCATGGAACCTGTGCGTTGCCATCCTGAATTCGAACCTGAATATCGCAAGCATATTCTTGAGCGCCTCACGGCTGCCGAAGGTTTGGAAAAGTATCTTGGCTCTCGTTTTGCTGGCGCTAAGCGCTTCGGTCTGGAAGGGGCTGAAAGTCTTATCCCTTGCCTGGACGAGCTGGTGCAGAGTGCCGGTAAATACGGCACCAAAGAGATCGTCATTGGCATGGCCCACCGTGGTCGTCTGAATGTACTGGTCAATATTTTCGGAAAAAACCCGAAAGATTTGTTTGAAGAATTTGAAGGAAAGCGGACGCTGGAAACATCGGGGGATGTTAAGTATCACCAGGGTTTCTCTACGAATATCGCCACAGCGGAGGGTGAACTCCATCTTGCGCTGGCCTTTAACCCTTCTCACCTTGAAATATCATCTCCTGTTGTTGAAGGTTCTGTGCGTGCGCGCCAGGATCGTCGGAATGATAAGTCGGGAGACTTGGTGCTACCGATTAATATTCACGGTGACTCGGCATTTGCTGGACAAGGCGTGGTCATGGAGACATTTCAGATGTCCCAGACTCGTGCTTATAAGACCGGTGGTACCGTACATATCGTTATCAATAACCAGGTTGGTTTTACGACTAGCAAGCAAGAAGATATGCGTTCTACGGAATACTGTACCGATGTTGCTAAGATGGTTCAGGCGCCGATTTTCCATGTCAATGGCGATGACCCTGAAGCTGTAGCCTTCGTTACTAAGGTGGCTCTCGATTATCGTAATGAATTCCACAAAGATGTGGTTATCGATCTGGTTTGCTATCGTCGTCGTGGGCACAATGAAGCGGATGAGCCTTCCGGTACTCAGCCGTTGATGTATCAGAAAATCAAAGAGCAGAAAACTACACGAACTCTATACGCTGAACACCTGATGGACAAAGGTGTTATTACGCAGGCGGATAGCAGTGCTTTAGCGGCGGATTATCGCCAGTCGCTGGAAGATGGTCGTCATGTGGCTAAGAGCTTGGTCGTTGAGCCTAACGAAGAGATGTTCGTTGATTGGCGTCCTTACCTTGGTCATGAATGGACTCATGGGTGTGATACTCGTGTATCCAGTGAGTTGATCAAAGAACTGACCGAGAAGTTGGATACCACCCCAGAAGGGTTTGTTATCCAGCGCCAGGTAGCCAAAATCCTAGAAGACCGCAAAAAGATGGGTTCTGGTGCAATGCCAATCAATTGGGGTTGTGCTGAAGTTCTTGCCTACGGCACGCTTTTGGCTGAAGGGCACCCCATTCGTTTTACGGGTCAAGATGTTGGGCGTGGCACCTTCTCGCATCGTCACGCGGCATTGCATAACCAAAAAGACGGCTCCACCTATATACCTTTGCAGCACTTGTCAGATGATCAGCCTGCAATGACATTGCACGACTCTTTTCTGTCGGAAGAAGCGGTGTTGGCATTTGAATACGGCTACGCCACGACTATGCCGAATGCACTGGTAATCTGGGAGGCTCAGTTTGGTGATTTTGCCAACGGTGCACAGGTGGTTATCGATCAATTTATTACTAGCGGTGAGCATAAGTGGGCACGCTTGTGTGGACTGACCATGCTGTTGCCGCATGGTTATGAAGGGCAGGGGCCAGAGCATTCTTCCGCTCGTCTGGAGCGTTATCTGCAATTGTGTGCTGAACACAATATCCAGGTATGTGTGCCGACTACGCCGGCGCAGATATTTCATATGCTACGCCGCCAAGTCATTAGACCTCTGCGTAAGCCACTGATTGTCATGACTCCGAAGAGTTTGCTGCGTCATAAGCAAGCAGTGTCTTCCCTGGAGGATTTAACTGAAGGTTCATTCCTCACAGTCATTCCAGAAGTCGATGATCTGGATGCCAAGAAGGTTAAACGCGTCGTGCTTTGTAGCGGTAAAGTTTATTACGACCTCTATAATAAGCGCGCCGCTGATGAGAGGGAAGATGTCGCTGTTGTTCGTATTGAGCAGCTCTACCCTTTCCCAGAAGGTGATTTGAAAGCTGCGATTGCCCCCTACACCAACCTGGAAAGTGTGGTTTGGTGTCAGGAAGAGCCGTTGAACCAAGGGGCTTGGTACTGTAGTCAGCATCATATGCGACATGCCATACAACAGGTATCCTCGAATCATAATCTGGATGTGTCAGCACGCGACGCTTCAGCAGCACCGGCTTCGGGTTATATGTCCCAGCATGTTGCAGAACAAGAAAAGCTGGTTAACGACGCAATTAATGGTTTATAGGCTAAGCGAAGACTAGCCAAGAATTTATAAAGGAAGAATCATGTCAATCGAAATCAAAGCACCTACTTTTCCTGAATCCGTAGCAGACGGCACTGTAGCAACATGGCACAAGCAGCCTGGTGAGGCTGTTGCTCGTGACGAACTGATTGTTGATATTGAAACAGATAAGGTCGTTCTTGAAGTGGTCGCTCCTGCAGATGGCACTATTACAGAAATCATCAGTGGGGAAGGCGCCACAGTTCTCAGCGATGAAGTTATTGCGCATTTTACTGCTGGTGACGTCAGTCCGGCGGCTAACAACGGTACTGTCGAAAGTGTTGCTGCTGCATCTGATGATGCCGCAGCAGGACCGGCCGCGCGTAAGCTGATGGATGAGAATGATCTAACGGCCGCGCAAGTTCCAGGTACCGGGAAGGGTGGCCGTATTACTAAAGAGGATGTTACTGCGTTCCTCAAAAACGCGACTGCAGCAGTCCCTGCAGTAGTCGCTGTTGCCGCACCTGCGGCAGTCGCTGTTGAGCCTGTAGTTACTGGCGAGCGAGTAGAAAAGCGCGTACCAATGACGCGCCTGCGTGCTACAATTGCCAAGCGTTTGGTTGAGGCTCAGCAGAACGCAGCGATGTTGACGACTTATAACGAAGTCAACATGAAGCCAGTGATGGAATTGCGTAAGCAATACAAAGACCTGTTTGAGAAGACACATAACGGTGTTCGTCTAGGCTTTATGTCTTTCTTCGTTAAGGCTGCAACTGAAGCGCTAAAACGTTTCCCTGCTGTTAATGCCTCTCTCGATGGTAAAGATATGGTTTACCATGGTTATCAGGATATCGGCGTAGCGGTTTCTACCGAGCGGGGCTTGGTAGTACCTATTTTGCGTGACACCGATGGCATGAGCCTGGCTGATATTGAAGGCGGCATTGGTGAGCTGGCCAAGCGTGGCCGCGACGGTAAATTGGGAATTGCTGACATGCAGGGCGGTACTTTCACCATAACCAATGGTGGGGTGTTTGGTTCTTTGTTGTCGACACCGATTCTGAATGCGCCACAAACGGCGATCATGGGTATGCATAAAATTCAAGAGCGTCCTATGGCTGTTAATGGTCAGGTAGAAATTCTCCCAATGATGTATCTCGCGCTATCGTATGATCACCGCATGATTGACGGCAAGGACGCGGTGCAGTTCTTGGTTACCATCAAGGACTTGCTTGAAGACCCTGCACGTATTCTGCTGGACGTATAAACGACCCAAAATGCACAAAGTTTAATGATAGGAAGCTAAGGATATGTCGCAAAAGTTTGATGTTATCGTAATTGGAGCGGGCCCTGGCGGTTACGTAGCAGCTATTCGCGCTGCACAGCTGGGATTGAAAACGGCCTGTGTTGAAAAATGGATCGACGATAAAGGTGCCACCATCCTCGGTGGTACTTGTTTGAACGTTGGTTGCATCCCATCGAAAGCACTTTTGGACTCAACTTATAAGTACCATATGGCCCATTCGGAATTTAAGATCCACGGCATTCAGGCAAATGATGTCTCTATGGACGTTCCGACTATGATTAAGCGCAAGGATCAGATCGTTAAGAATCTGACCGGCGGTATCGCAGGCCTGTTTAAAGCCAATGGCGTAACAGTGCTAGAAGGAGCTGGTAAAGTTCTGGCTGGCAAGAAAGTCGAAGTCACTAAGAAAGATGGGTCTACCGAAACTGTTGATGCAGGAAGCATTATCATTGCCGCTGGTTCCGTGCCGGTTAATATCCCACCAGCACCATTGACCGATGACCTCATTCTCGACAATGAAGGCGCACTGAATATCTCTGAGACGCCAAAGCGTCTGGGTGTGATCGGTGCCGGTGTAATCGGCCTGGAAATGGGTTCTGTCTGGGCTCGTTTGGGTTCGGAAGTTATCGTTCTCGAAGCGATGGAAGAATTCATGGGCTTCGCTGACATCGACGTTGCTAAAGAAGGCTTAAAACTGCTGAAGAAACAGGGTCTGAATATCAAGCTGGGTGCTCGTGTAACGGGTACTGCAGTTAACGGCAAAGAAGTCACTGTCAGTTATTCCGATAAGAATGGCGATCAAGAAGTTGTTGTCGATAAGCTTATTGTAGCTGTTGGCCGTCGTCCTTATACCGAAGGTTTGTTGGCGGGTGATTGCGGTGTAGAGATGGACGAGCGTGGTTTTATTTCTGTCGACAATCAGTGCCGCACCAATGTACCTGGCGTATTTGCTATCGGTGATGTTGTGCGTGGCCCGATGCTGGCACACAAAGCTTCTGAAGAAGGCATCATGGTTGCGGATATCATCCACGGCCATAAGGCCCAGATGAACTACGATTGCATCCCTGGCATTATCTATACTCACCCAGAAATGGCTTGGGTTGGTAAGAACGAGCAACAGCTGAAAGCCGAAGGCGTTAAATATAAAGTGGGTAAGTTCCCATTTGCTGCTTCTGGTCGCGCGATGGCTTCTCAGGACACCGATGGTTTTGTTAAGTTGATCGCGTGCGAAGAGACTGGCCGGATTTTAGGTGTTCATATGATCGGTGGCGTTGTTTCTGAACTCATCGCTCAGGCGGTTATTGCGATGGAATTCGGATCTACAGCTGAAGATCTGCAATTGACTGTATTTGCTCACCCAACCGTGAGTGAAGCTGTTCACGAAGCTGCGCTGGCGGTAGACGGGCACGCCATTCACGTGGCTAACCGTAAGAAGCGCTAGTTTAAAATGTATGGCCGCCGTAATGGCGGCCATTTTGAATGGTGGCACTTTGCGTGTGCCATTAGTTGGTTCAGTAGTTCTTGATTGAACTTCTTCCAGTAAATTTTGATAAACAACGGATCTAAAGCATGAATCTTCACGAGTATCAGGGAAAACAGTTGTTTGCCCAATACGGTTTGCCAGTTTCCCAAGGTGAGGCGGTTGAGACCCCCAAGGAAGCTGCAGAAGCCTGTAAGAGAATTGGCGGCGACAAATGGGTTGTTAAAGCTCAAGTACACGCTGGCGGCCGTGGTAAAGCGGGCGGCGTTAAACTAATTGATAGCGCTGACGAAGCCAAAGCATTCGCAGAGAAGTGGTTGGGCGAGCGCCTAGTTACTTATCAGACCGATGCAAATGGCCAGCCTGTTACCAAAATTTTGGTAGAGACTTGCACTGATATCGATCAGGAACTGTACCTAGGTGCGGTAGTTGATCGTGCTTCTCGTCGCATCGTCTTCATGGCCTCCACCGAAGGTGGTGTTGAAATTGAGAAAGTTGCCGAAGAAACTCCTGAAAAAATCCTTAAGGCTATTATCGACCCGATGGCCGGTCCTCAGCCTTATCAAGGCCGTGACCTTGCATTCAAGCTTGGCTTGAAAGGCAACCAAATTAAGCAGTTCGTCCATATCTTTATGGGCCTTGCTAAGATGTTCAAGGAGAAAGATCTGGCGCTGCTGGAGATTAATCCTCTGGTTGTCACCGACGCTGGTAATTTGCATTGCCTGGATGCGAAAATCATTATCGACTCCAACGCTATGTACCGTCATAAAGATCTGCAGGAAATGCATGATCCTTCTCAGGATGACGAGCGTGAAGCTAATGCTGCTAAGTGGGAGCTGAACTACGTTGCTCTGGACGGCACTATCGGTTGCATGGTTAACGGCGCAGGCCTAGCCATGGGTACCATGGATATCGTTGCTCTGCACGGTGGCTTCCCTGCCAACTTCCTGGACGTAGGCGGTGGTGCAACTAAAGAGCGTGTTGCTGAAGCGTTCAAGATCATTCTGTCTGACGACAAAGTTAAGACTGTTCTGGTTAACATTTTCGGTGGCATCGTACGTTGTGATTTGATTGCTGAAGGTGTTATTGCAGCGGTTAAAGAAGTAGGTGTTGAAGTGCCTGTTGTTGTTCGCCTGGAAGGTAACAACGCTGAACTTGGACGCCAGGTTCTTGCCGATAGCGGACTAGATATTATTGCTGCAACCAGCCTTAAAGATGCGGCTGTGCAAGCGGTTAAAGCAGCGGAGGGTAAATAAGAATGAGCGTCCTGATCAATAAAGACACAAAAGTAATCTGTCAGGGTTTTACCGGTGGACAGGGTACTTTCCATTCTGAACAGGCAATAGCCTACGGAACTCAGATGGTTGGTGGTGTTACACCAGGTAAAGGTGGACAAGAGCATCTCGGACTGCCTGTATTCAACACCGTGGCAGAAGCCGTAGATAAGACTGGCGCAGATGCTTCCGTTATCTACGTACCGGCTCCTTTCGTTAAAGACTCCATTCTTGAAGCTGCTAATTCCGGCATCAAGCTGATTGTTGTTATCACCGAAGGTGTACCTACTCTGGATATGCTGGAATGTAAGGTCAAGTGTGACGAGCTGGGTGTTCGTGTCATTGGTCCTAACTGTCCTGGTGTTATCACACCTGGCGAATGTAAGATCGGCATCATGCCCGGCCATATCCATCTGCCAGGCAAGGTTGGCATCGTATCGCGCTCTGGTACGCTGACTTATGAAGCCGTTAAGCAGACTACAGACGCTGGCTACGGTCAGTCTACGTGTGTTGGTATCGGTGGTGATCCAATCCCTGGTTCAAACTTCATCGACGTACTGGAAATGTTTCAGAACGATCCACAGACTGAAGCGATCGTGATGATCGGTGAGATCGGTGGTACTGCTGAAGAAGAAGCGGCTGCATACATCAAGGCCAATGTAACCAAGCCTGTTGTTTCTTACATTGCAGGTGTAACTGCTCCTGCTGGTAAGCGCATGGGTCATGCTGGTGCGATCATTTCTGGCGGAAAAGGTACTGCAGACGAGAAGTTTGCCGCTCTTGAAGATGCTGGTGTAAAAACTGTACGCTCCCTGGCTGACATTGGTTCAGCTTTGAAGGAAGTCACTGGCTGGTAGTTTTTAACTATCAAGCGGTAAAAAAGGCAGCTTAGGCTGCCTTTTTTTTCATAAAAATTAGGTAATTACGCGATTAATGTTTAATATGCAGTAACAGCTTTTCAGCCATGTAATTGGCATCAACACTAAAATGGAATCTTCTAGCAGGATGCTGCATTCTCTTCCTAGGACGCTTACCATCACACCGGTAATTTTTTCGGTGATAGCCACGCTTTTGTGTCTGTTGCCGAATAATGTCTCTTCGGCGGCCTCTGAGTCCACTCCAATCGTTATAACCCACCCCAGCGTTGGTGTAGAAAAGCTATCCCGCAGTACCCTACGCTCTATATTCACTGTGCGGTTGACCCGCTGGCAGGATGGTATGCCAATACGGGTGTTCGTGCTGCCGGATAATCACCCAAGTCATCAACAGTTTAGTAAAAAGAATCTTGGTGTATTCCCATATCGTTTACGACAAATATGGGATCGGATGGTGTTTTCCGGTATTGGAAAAGCTCCCATGGAGGTGGTAGATCAGGCCGCCATGCAAAAGGAAGTTGCTCGGACACCCGGTGCAATTGGATATATTGCCGATGGAAGCGGCAGCAGTGGAGTTAACTATGTGGTCGTTGAATAAGTTTGTGCTCGTGGTCGGACTGCTCTTTCTACCAAAGATGGCACTAGCCGACTTGCAGAATGGATATGATTGGCAATGGGGTGGCTTCGTGACCCAAGGTTGGTCCATTAGTGATCGCAATAACTTTTTTGGCCGTTCTTCCGGTAGTCATGGGGCCTTTAGTTTTCGAGAACTGGGGTTAAACGCTACTGTGCAATTAACCTCTGAAGTTAGTGTAAACGGGCAGCTTTTATCTAGATGGGCAGGTGAGGTAGACAAAGGTGGCGCCGATGTCGATTATTTGTTTGCAGACTGGTCATGGTTACAGCAAGAAAGCGTTCAGGCAGGGTTTAGAATCGGTCGTATCAAAAACCCGATTGGTTTTTATAATGATACAAGGGATGTGGCCTTTACTAGGCCTAGCGCACTTTTACCGCAATCGATTTACCAAGATAGAGTAAGAGAGTTGTTACTCTCTTCTGATGGTGTCGCTGCCTATTTCAATTCGGGATATGAAAATGGAAATCTACTCCTTGATCTACAACTTGGTAAGCCTCAGGTAGGAAAAAATTCAGAGTTGTCCCTGTTAGGGCGGGACTGGGACGGTAAATACCAGGATGCTGAGCTAAAATTGGCCCGTGTATTGTATGAACACGATGGCGGTAAATATCGGCTAGGGTTAACGTTGGTGGATGCTGAATCAGATTTTGACGGAAAGGGCTCAGATCCGTTTCAATCCGGCGCAGTTGAGATCTTTTTTATCGGCTATTCCGCTCAATATAATCAAGAATACTTTTCTCTAACAGCGGAGTACGTAGAAGAAACGGTTAAGCGAAAAGACTTTAATGGGGTTTATTCAAACCCAGAAAACACCGTCGAGGCCTTTTATCTACAGGCAGATTTTCGTTTAAAGCATAGGTGGACGTTGTTTGCTCGCTATGACGAAGTTATTGCTGATCGTGATGATAAAGACGGGGGGCGCTATCGACTGTCCACCGGTTTACCCGCACACCAACGTTTTGCCAAAGACTGGGCTATCGGGGTGGGCCACCAATACTCACCAAGTTTACTTTTAAGAGGCGAATTTCATCATGTTGACGGTACTGCGTGGTTACCGAGCCTCGATAATCCGAACCCGTCTGTGCTGAAACGTGATTGGAATTTATTCCTATTTCAAGCCTCATATCGTTTTTAGGAAGTGAGTACAGGCAATGGATACTGATGCCAGCAAAAAATTTCTCAGTTTAAAATGGAAATTGTTCCGTTTGCTGGCTGTTGTATTCTTCTTTATCGCAGTCGGTGTTTCCTGGGCAGCCTACTCACAGCAGGAAAACCAACTCAGGTTTGAGCAACAAAGGCTACAA
>JBALWH010000067.1:0-16335 GCA_036960175.1 Motiliproteus sp.
ATCGTTGCCTTGATCTCCAATCTCTCTGAAAGCCAGAGGCGCAAGAGACTTGTTCGCAGGCTCCTTAAGCACTGCTACTTTTGCGTCCGACCACGCCTTTCTGCGGGTCGTATCCCCACACCGCGAGAAAAAAGAAAACCAGAAAGGCCCCTAAAACCATCAGCAACGACTCTAGATTGAGTTGTCCATACATGGCAAAGCGAACCAGCTCTACCGCATGACTAAAGGGGTTGTACTCAGCCATATGAAAAATCAGCATGGCGCCCGCTTCTTCCATTTTCCACAGAGGGTAGAGAGCCGGGGAAATAAAGAACATCGGAAAGATGACGAAATTCATCATCCCGGCAAAGTTCTCCAGTTGCTTTACCGAGACCGATAACAACAACCCCAAGGCACCCAGCATCAAGGCACTTAGCAACAACGCCGGAAAAGCATAAATAGCGGAGGTGACAGGTAGGTCCACTTCAAAACACCAGCACACCAGTAAAAAGGCGTAGGCCTGTATCAACGATAAAAAAGTCCCCGCCAATAGTTTGCAGAACAGGATGTACCAGCGTGGCAACGGCGCGGTGAGCAACAACCGCATCAGCCCCATTTCACGATCATAAACCATGGACAGCGACGACTGCATACCATTAAACAGCAACACCATGCAGAGCAGTCCTGGCGTTATATAAACTTCATATTCGATGTAAGACTCGTAAGGAGGCAGAACGGCAACGCCAAAGACGTTTTGAAAGCCGGTAGCAAAGACCAACAACCATAACGCCGGCCTGACTAACGCGGACAATAACCGGCCACTTTGGCGAGAGAACTTACTGACTTCACGGAACGTCAGCGCAGAAAAAGCATTAAATGCGTGCTGGGTATTCACTTAGCTCTCCTCGTTTTCAGCTGGCAGGTTGTCTCCCTCTTATCCTTCCCCAAGATGTCGAGGTTATTGGTGGGATGAAGAAAACCTTCTAGGGGGGCACGGGCAATGACTCGGTTAAGAGAGGTCATAAATACTGGCTGCCGGAGTTGATTGTTCCACGCCCGAAAATTAAGTGGAAAGCCTTTGCCGCCGTCCATTTTTAACTGATCGCTGATCAGATACGCCGCCAGACTTTCACTGTCTTGCTTACCGGTTCGCAGCAGCGCTTCGGTGAATATTTTTACTGACAACCAGGCCGACCAGTCATAGCCAGTCATATGACGTTTGGCCTTCTTATAAAAACGCTTATTCACCTGAGGCGCGCCATTGCGGTCCCAGTTCCAATGCCACCAGTCAGGCACCAGTCCCGCAGCCCCAACGACGGGACGGGGTTTGGAGATGGCATAAGGCACATCGACCGCGAATTCTCCCTGATGATCAACGATTAACACTACATCGTAGTCATCTTTGCTGGTCATCAGGGCGATATTATTCTGATAGCGCTCACGGGGATCAGAGCCCAGTAGATATTCTTTTTCAGCAACAAACTTCAGCCCGAATTTTTTGCCCGACTTGCGCATCGACGCCAGATAGTTACGATCATCTAGGGTGCTACCGTAGAGCAGTAACACCTTTTTCCATTTTTTGAAGACTAAATACTGCGCCATAGCATCGGTTAACATGGCTCTGCTGGGGGCGATATGGAACAGGTTGTCCTGGCACTGTTGCTCTCTCAAGCTATTGTCTAGCGCACTGAGATTAAACAGCAGGCTGTCGCTGGCCTTCATCGCCGTTGCTGCCATGCTGACCCCCGCATCGGGCAGATCCAGCATAAACAGCTGCGTCCCTTTGGCGTCAAGATCACCGAGTAATTCGGGCAGCTGGGAGAGGCTATCCACACTGTGACGGGATAGTTCTAAATTAATGCCCGCCGCTTGTGCAGAGAATTTCGATTCCTTCAAGGCGATTTTTGCCGCGTCATACAACCGCCCCCAGGGCTGAGCTTGGTAGCGCGATTCGATGACGCGATCGCTGTAGCGACTATCTTCACTGTATTCGATCAGGGCCACTTTAACCGAGCTAAGCTCGGCGGCGATAACCCTATCCGTCGTGAAAAAACCGAGACTGAGGGCCAGAACCAGAGGCAGCGACAGTGACATAGCAAAAATTCTAATCATCAGTCATCCACCACCACATCATGGGGAACTCTGCCGGTGGGGACCGATTTAATTACTTTCAGTCGCGCCACATCGATCACCGCCAGATCATCACTCTTACCGTTGGTCACATACAGACGGTCTTCATTACGGCTTAGGGTAATGCCCCAAGCGCGCTTACCCACCAACACATAATCGGTCACCTTATGGGTCTTGGTATCAACCACCGCAACATGATTAGCTCCCCCCAGGGTGACGAAGGCGCGAGAGCCATCTTTGGTCATCACCATGCCTACCGGGGTGATGCTTTCGGGACGTAAGCCGCGGGGCGCAAAGCTGATCTCAGCAGTGATTTTATAGCTTGTGGTATCGACGATGGTTACCGTACCGCCCACCTCATTGGTCACCCAGAGTTCGGATAGATCGGCGCTTAAGGTCATTCGACGAGGACGATTGCCCACAACGATGTTTTCAATGATCTGGTGAGATTCAACATCGATCACATGAACCATATTGGCTACTTCCGAGGTCACATAGACTACCCGGTTATCCGGGCTAACCAGGACCCCTTCGGGTTCTTCACCGACTTCAATTTCCGCTAACACGTTGTTGGCTTTGAGGTCATAAACAGTGACCATGCCGTCATCTTCGTTGGAGGCATAAAGGTGGTTTTCATTCGGGGACAAATCAAAACGATCCGGGTCGTCGCCGATATCAATCACCTGCTTGACCTTTAAGGAGGCAACATCAATAACATCGATAGAGTTACCATCCCCACAAGCGACATAGAGCAACGACCCATCCGCATTCAGCTTCATGGCACGGGGGCGTTCACTGGTGGGTATCTCTGACACCTTGTTCATTTTCGCTGAGTCGAACACCGTTACCACGTCATCTTTTTCACTGCTGACAAAGACATAACCGGTGTTTTTGGCTTGCACATTAGGAATGGATAAACTGAACGCTAAAGACCCAATTTGTAAAAACTTAACTAACTTATTCACAAGCGACGACTCCTGGCATGTAATTATTATTTGAGACCAGCTGCAAAAATGCGCTGGCTAATGAATCGGTTTGAATGGCACTGTTTTCGACCAAACTAAGGGGGCTGGACTCGGCCAGCACGTTGCCCTTATCCAGCACAATTACCCGGTCTGCGGCTTGCACTTCCTCAACGATATGGGTACACCACAACACCGCCAGCCCACGTTCCTTGCATAGGCTGGTCACATGATTCAGCAGCGACAGCCTGGATTCGGGATCCAGCCCGACGGTCGCTTCGTCCATTAACAGCACACTGGGACGGTGTAACAGCGCACGCAGCAGCTCTATCTTGCGTCGATTGCCGCCACTCAGGCTGCGGGCAGGTTTGTTTGCAATATCGCTAAGACCGAAACGCTCCAGCTCTTCCTGTATTCGTTGTTTCGCCTGCTTTCTTCCCAAGCCGTGCAGCATGCAGTGAAAATGGAGGTTGTCTTGTACACTCAATGCCAAATCCAGGGTGGATTGCTGAAAGACAACGCCAATCTTTGATAACACTTTGATAGGCGCGATTCGAATGTCATCGCCATAGACTTTTATGTCACCCGAATCGGCGGAAAATAGCCCGGTCAGCAACTGAAAAAGAGTCGACTTTCCCGCGCCGTTTTGACCCAGCAAACCAATGAATTCAGAGTCCGAAATAGAGATAGAAACCTTATTCAAGGCCTGAATACGACCATAGGATTTGCTCACTGAATTTAGTTCCAAGGCAGGCATAGTGCTCATACGCGACCTCCGGCTATCGCTTTAAATGTATAGTCTTCTGGCTCGCCTTCCAGTAGACCGGGGTTATAGCGCAGCAAGCTGGTTTCTAACAAAAGCTCTTCTGAACCCCCTTCCCGGCGCGGTCGTGGTAAATCAATGTTGATATCCTGAATCACCGTTCCGGGTGATGAGGATAAAAATATAATCCGATCGGCTAACTGAATCGCTTCACTGAGGTCATGAGTGACAAAGATCACTGTGGCCTTGCTCTGGAACCATAGATTTTCTAAAAGCGCCCTTAAACGTCTGGCATTGGGAGCATCCAGAGAAATAAAGGGTTCATCAAGCAGCAGTAACTCGGGAGTATTAGCAAAAGCTCTGGCGATGCCGACTCGACGTTGCATGCCACCGGATAATTGCCGGGGATGCAGCGCACCTTTGCCATCCAAGCCTACCTCCTCAAGCAGCGCATCTATGGCGCTGTCCGTTGCCTCAGGAACCACCAGTCGAAGATTTTCTACCAGGGTCAACCAGGGCATCAGTCGCGGTTGCTGGAAGATATAACCAACTTTGCATGGCGGCTGGTCGGCTAGAGGAATGCCGTTATATTTAATGCCGCCAGGCTCACTGGCCTCCAAACCCGCGACCATATTCAGCAAGGTACTTTTGCCCGCGCCTGAAGGTCCGACAATGGCAACGAACTGCCCGGCCTCCACCTGAATATCAATCGTGCTTAGAACATTGCTGAGGACACCGCTTTGTCCTGCGTCGTAGGCTTTACTGTTAATGGTTATATCCAGATTGATCATGCAACCCCCTTCGCAATATAACGATCCAGTGGCCGCATAATCAGTCCTTCAATGAGTAGAATGATGGCCGAAAAAGCCAAGGTATAGGCCAGGATGCTGGCGATATCAAAGAACTGAAAGAAGGTATTTAGCTGAAAGCCAACGCCGTTACTGCGACCCAAAAGCTCTACGACCAACACGATCTTCCAGATCAACGACAGCCCTGAACGGGCCGATGCCATGATGAACGGATACAACTGTGGCAAATACACTTTGAAAAAGCAGTTCGCCGGGGACAGCTTGTAGACCTTGGCCACGGCTAACAAATCTTTATCGACCACCCGTGCGCCTTCACGAATCATCACCACCACGGTGGGTATTTTATTGATGGCCACAGCGGCTATGGCGGCAGCTTCAATCAATCCAAACCATATATAGCAGAGCAGTATCGTCACCAATGCCGGAATATTCAGGGCCACCATCAGCAGTGAATCACCGGCCTGATTAAGTCTTGGATAGGCGCCCATCACTATCCCAACAACAACGCCTATGACCATAGCGATACAGAAACTGTATAAAACCCGCTCCAGTGTTATCGCCAAATGCCGCAACATATCGCCATCTGTCAAATGCTCCCATAAGGTACTCAACACCTGAGTCACTGTCGGCAAGTTCGTACTCTGAAGAAAAAACGCAGACAGTTGCCATATCAGCGCCACACTCAGGAGCGGAAGTAGTCCGAGAACTATCCTGGCTGATCGCGACTTCACTGCTGCACTCCTCGCTGGCGGTCTTGCAACCGGGCGGCGGAAACTTCATTTAACGGCGCCGTCCAAAAACCCGATAAATCCAGTGTGGATGCGCCACCGGTCAGTTTTTTACCACCTTCCTGGGCCAATATTGCGTAAAGCTTGGCAAGAGATTGCAGGTGATCCGGACTGATTTCCTGCACCGCCCCCTGTCGGTAGCGGTCCCTCAGCTCCCTAAATATCTGTTCATTTTCTGCATGAAGCAGAGGACGAATACGCTCCCATTCAGCATCCGAATTTCGCAGTATTTTACGAGCCTCCTTTGACGCCTGGAGGAAACCAGAAATTGCCTCATGGTTTGTTCGCGCCCACTGTTCATCGAACACCCAGCCAACCACGGGCAGCGAAGACTCGAGGCCAAGGTTTTCTAAAATCTCCGAGACTTGAATAACCGGTCTGAAACCTTGCGCACGAAGGCGGGCGCTGTAGTGCCAGAAGTTGATGACGGCGGGCAATTTACCGTCATACATCAGTTTATTGAGCAGAGGAGGGGCGGCGAATACAGGCTCAACCTGGGACTGGAAATCCATACCCAAGGCCCGTTTGGAATAAGCCTGCAGAATTAGCCAGCTTTTATCGACAGGACCACCAGCAACACCAAAACGCTCGCCTTTAAAGTCGCTTAGCGAACGCACTGAACTGTCTGCTTGCACGAATACACCGCCAGTCGCCGCTGATACGGCTGAGAAGCTATAGGCTTTACCGTTATGGCGCTGGCGGTTAACCCACACCCAGTCACTATAAATAATGTCTACCGCACCACCCTGCATAGCCACGGCTGCAGCATTCTTGCCGGCCACAGGCATGACATCGAGTGAGACGTTATATTTTTGGTCGAGCTTATGATGACGGATGACGTCAATTTCCCAGTTCACTGTTCCGAAGTTTAATACGGCCACACGAACTTTCGGCTGCACCGCCGCAAAGGCTTGTAGTGCAATCATATTGAACAGCATTACTATTATAATTTTTTTCATTTCACGCCACATTTTTATTAAATATTACTTTTATAATATGAAGCTAAAACAGCAACCAAGCGCACCACCTTGAATTCAAAAAAACTTTTAAATCAAAAGGAACAGTTTTTAAATCAGCTTCCTCTACTCGCTCTAAATATCCAGAACAGGCTCAAGCATTGATAAAACTTATTGATTCACAATTACCCCAGCAGCATGTTTTAGCTATTTGTTTTGCTTAGGGAGCCTGCGAACAAGTCTGAGCAATGGCTAAGACAATGCAACTAGCCTGCCAATAAAAACATTCACCACAAACAAACGGCATAACATATTGTTTTTAAATAACTATTAACTAGCGAAAGGATAAAACCAGGGACTTGTAGTTGTCGCATAGAAAAAGACAGAGGAGATTGATCCGACAGCTGTAGCAGCGCTGATCGCGACAGCGCCACACCGCATGATCTGCGGCACGATCAACAAGACACATAACTTAGTGATAGCCCTAAAGCCGCTATCCATACAGGCCCCTAGGGACGGTTTTCACCCAAGGAAGCCACAAACATCCCCCTTAGACACCTGACCTAAGCATAGCTAGCAACCACAGAGCCAGGACACAGCAGACAAACAACAGCGAAACAGGTGACGCAGATATGCGACAGTTGTCGCACTTGCCGTTTTATTACCCATTATTTGTTGGTTTCTAGTACAAAAACCAAACATCCACAGGGAATATCTTCTGGCTTTAAAACATCAAAACAACTCTTTTCAAACTCAGGAAACCTGTTTATTTTAAACATCGCAACTTCTATGCTTTCTACGATATTTTCCTCTTTCAATACTAAGGGAAAACAATCTAAAACAGAGCTCTCATCAATAAAATCAATGGTGGCACCATCGATCAGAAGAACCGCGCTCTCTTCAACACCGATCATAACGTCAAAAATATAAATGCAATTATCCGCATCAATATTTGAATTTATACATTCAGAATCCGTTACTCTTTTTATTGTAAGATTCTCTAAACCTATCTCGTCCTTAATACGCTCCAATACGATAGGTATTATTTCTTGCTCATGCTTAACCTTGTATAAAGGAACATCATAAAGACTCAGTTTTCGCGCAAATCTGTCCATAGCGAAATAATCACCACCCCAATAAAAAGAGGGGCCTTCACAGCCCCTGTAATCATTAACTTTGAATGTACGCCACATGGGTATGGGAGTACTCATAGAGGCCATGCTTACCATCAGCCCCACCGATACCCGACTTCCTTACGCCAGCGTGGTGACCCTGCATTGCTTCAAAGTTTTCACGGTTAACGTAGGTCTCACCAAAGTCCAACTGGTTAATAGCTTGCATCGCTTTGCTCAGATCACGGGTATAGACCGAGGACGTCAATCCAAAGTCAGAATCGTTGGCATGGAAGATCGCTTCATCCAAGTCATCAACGATCTGTATTGGCAATACCGCAGCAAAAATCTCTTTGCGCATGATTTCCATCTTCCCATGACAGCCAGAGATAACCGTGGGTTGATAATGAAAACCCTTACCAAGATCTGCAACCGCGCCGCCGGTTTCAATAACACCGCCTTGGGATCTGGCCACGTCAACCATGGCCGCAACCTTATCCAGACCAATACCATTGATAAGAGGACCCATATCTACATCAGGCCGAGCAATAGGATCACCGTAAGTGGTCGCCGCCATGGCCGCTGTAATCTTGCTGATAAATTCATCGGCCACGCCAGCTTGCACGTACACCCGTTCTGCACAGTTACAAACCTGACCCGAGTTGATCACTCGAGAACCTTTGATCGCATTGACGGCCAGTTCAATATTGGCATCATTCAACACAATCGCCGGAGCCTTACCGCCAAGCTCAAGGTTTAGCTTGGTAATGTTGGCAGCAGAAGCGGCCATAATTCTGGAACCGGTCTCGACACTACCGGTAAAACTAATCATATCTACGCCTGGATCAGTAGTAAGACGCGAACCTACATTGGCACCAGACCCACATACCACATTAAAAACACCCGCTGGCAGATCTGTTTCAGCAACAAGCTTGGTAAATTCAAAGCAGTTATTTGGTGTTTCTTCGCTGGGTTTGATAACGATGGTGTTACCCATAATCAATGCAGGAGCCATTTTCCGGGCAATCAGGAAAAACGGAAAATTCCACGGCAATATGCCAGCCACAACACCAATGGGTTTACGGAACAGAAAAATATTTTCGCCGGGACGATCACTCGTGATCACTTCGCCTTCAATTCGACGAGCCCACTCGGCCATGTAATCCATATAATCGGCAGTAAAATCAACTTCGATCCTTGCCAGACTTAATACTTTACCTTGCTCTTCGGTGATACCTCGCGCTAAGGAATCAGCATTTTCACGGATCTTATTAGCAATCTGTCTGAGGTAACCGGCACGTTCGATGGCCGGCTTCCCTGCCCAGGATTTTTGTGCAGACTTCGCTGCAGCAACAGCTTCCTCCACATCTCCCGGATTTGCTTCAGGCACACGAGACAAAAGCGCACCTGTCGCAGGGTTGTAAACATCGATGGTATTTTCGGGTTCAGCCTTGAACCGTCCATTTATATAATTGCTATAGAAAGAAACAGACATAACTAATATCTCTCAAATCATTCTTGAAGGGAGAGCCGGGAAGGCCTGAAGAGGGAGCCTTCCCGACTCAATCGTGCTTTTTAGTTAGCTGAAGCTTCAATCAGCGGGCTTGCTTTTTTCTTAAGCGCAAACACATTAATGGTACCGCCCTGAGGAACTTTGGTGGTGTGATCCATCACAGCATCAAATGCACCTTGCATACGCTGAGCATCAACACCCCAACCGGACTGAACACCAATGAACTGAGTACCGTTAACCATCCAGCTTGAAGGAACAGCAGTCACACCAGAACTAGCACGGAACTGCCACAGTTTCTTACCAGTACGCGCATCCAGCGCACGGAAGATACGGTCGTTAGAACCACCGGAGAACACCAAGTTACCTGCAGTTGTCAGGATTGGACCCCAGTTCATTTCTTTGATATTGAACTGCCAAACCTTCTCACCTTTAGCTAGATCCCAAGCCTGAATCTCACCAATGTGATCTTCAGCACCGTCAGCCAAGCGAATGTTGGTAAGGATTTCGGAGATTGGTACACCGATATACAGCTCACCAGACTTACGTGGAGCCAATTTCACACCACCCATTTCGGAGCAAAGGTTTTCATGGGCAGGGATATAGAACAAACCAGTCTTAGGATTGTATGCCTCTGGAGTCCAGTCTTTACCACCCCACAGAGAAGGACAGAAAGTTACTTTCTTGCCAGTTCCAGGTGTGTGAGCTGGGTCATAGGTAGGACGACCAGTGACAGGATCAATGCTCTTAAATACGTTCTGTTTCACGTATTTTTCAGCATCGATAAACTTGATAGAACCATCTTTCTGACGCTCAAGGGTCCACAAAACACCGTTACGACCGGCATGAACCAGACCTTTAATGTCTTTGCCTTTGTGCTTGTAGTCGATGATTACAGGAGGGGAAACTTCATCCCAATCCCATGCATCATTGTGGTGATACTGGTGATAACCCACCATCTTGCCGGTTTCAACATCCAGTGCCAAAACAGAGTTGGCATAAAGGTTGTCACCAGGACGAGTATCCGGCATCCAAGGACCACCGTTACCAGTACCGTAGAAAGCTACGCCCATATCGGAATCGTAAGTACCAGCAACCCAGACTGAACCACCACCGGTTTTCCAAGCATCACCCTTCCAGGTTTCACTGCCAGGCTCGCCTGGAGCTGGAATAGTGTGAGTCTTCCAGGAGATCTCTCCGGTTTCTGCATCAACAGCCGTAATATGGCCGCGAATACCATATTCACCACCAGATGTACCCACCATCACCTGACCTTTGGCGATCAGAGGGGACAGCGTCATGTAGTAACCGTCCTGCCAATCAGCCACACAGGTAACCCATGCTTCTTCACCGGTCTTGGCATCTAGAGCAACCAAGCAGGCGTCGGTAGCAGCCAGATAAACCTTGTCACCATACAAACCTACACCACGGTTAGTAGGATGCAGCTGGAACAATTCCTCAGGAATCTCTTTCTTATAGCTCCACAGCTCTTCACCGGTTTCTGCATTCAGTGCTATAACCTGGTTATTAGGCGTAGAAACAAACATCACCCCATCGTTGACGATAGGAGGAGACTGATGCCCTTCCAGCTCGCCGGTTGAGTAGGACCATACCGGTACCAAATCATCAATATTGTCGGCATTAATCTGATCTAGAGGACTGTAAGACCAACCCTCGTAGTTACCCCGCCACTGCAGCCAGTTCTCAGGCTCAGGGTTTTGCAACCGCTTCTCCGTTACTGGGTTATAGCTTTCCAATGGGTTCGCCGCACTACCCACTGCAAGCGCAGCAGGTGAGACGGCCAACGCAACAGCCAGAACACCAAATTTCTTAGCTAATGACATATAGCTTGCTCCTGTTATTTTATTTCTCATCTTGAGGTTCCCCCACCCTTAGGGAGTAGAGTTTTTTATTACTGTATTGCTTATCTCTTGAAACCAGGCTTGCGTGTAAATCCGCTCTCAACCACGATCAGATCTTCCTCAATACGAATGGGCAACATCCCCAGCCGCCTGCTGGCAGGGCCAGTAGTGACCTTGCCGGCCTTATAAGGATCGAATCTTGAATAGTGGCAAAAACAGAAAAACTCTTTCTTATCTTCGATAAATGAATTGACGTCACAGCCCTGATGGGTACAGATCGCCGAGTACGCCACCACACCATCAGCGGAATTCTTTTTGGTGGCCTCGTCCATCAGCGCAGGATCGAGTCGCATGACCATCACTTTGTTAAAACGAGAACCACTTCTGATCACACCAGTCTTGGGGCACTGAGGAAAAGCCAACACCTGCTGCGCTTCCAGAATAAGTTCCGAAGCAGATATAGCTCGGGCATTACCATGGCCGTCCTCGATCACAAGCCGATCTCCAATCTGAGGACGCATCAACGATGGTTTTTTTGCTGCAGCTTCTGCTCTTGAAGACAACCCCTCTGTTGCGCCCAAAGCCAAAGCACAGGCACCAGCACAGGACTTCATAAAATTTCGTCGTTCCACTTTACTCACCGTCATTTTCTATTTATTTGTTTTGCCTGCCGCACAACAAGCATTTCTCTGACAAGGACATCGCAAGTGGTGTGCCAACATAAAGAAAGCGTCATAAAAAAAACCACACAAAACACACAACCTATTGTTTTAATGCTTATTTATTTAATTTTGATTAGATAAAAACAGGGCAATGTAAAACGATAAAAAGGCATAGGAGGCAGAGATAGAGCAGATTAATTAAACAGCTGTTGCAGTGACAGTCGCAGCCACGCAACACTGACTGACACAGATGCGACCCCTCCTCCACCTTATAAAGAAGAGATGAATACCTAAGCAGCAGCAAACGCGAACAACATCCCAAACCATCAAATCAAGCGGACCCACTGAACTGACAAGTACCGGCACCACAGAGGGCGTTTCAACCGAGCTAAAACACAACAAATGCGACGAGTGACGCACACCTGCGACAGCTGTCGCACCATCTCCATCCACCCTGGTCGCAGATTAGGATTTACTCCGCGCTATGCTTTCGGCATCAGCGGAAACAGCTATTTTTCCACAGCAAAGTAACGCCGTGCAGGAGAATCCCAGGCACGGAATAGAAGATTCATGTCGATAACTAAAAGACACTACGACAACAATACGTGTGCGTGGCACACAACTTGCCTATACAGGTAAATACCTAAAATGTACCTGAAGAGGAAATTAGCTTGATTTGCTTACGTACCAAAATGTTATCAATTGCCATGGTTTCAATATTTTCCGCTTCGGCGTTCTCCGCAGAAACTATCTGGCAGCAAGGTCCAAGCTATGTTGCCATCAGTAAAATTGAAGGCATCCAGGCATCGAATCATCCGCAAAAAACAGATCCCAAAAAGCTTGGCCGGATTCTTAGCCAACTCAGCATTTCAACCGTTGCAGCCGACGGCATACTGTCGATGATGGACAGCAGCGAGCATGAAGACAAACGGATATTCTCTGACAAGGAAATCCATAATCTAGCCCAGGAGATGAGCAAAGCCCTATCCACAGCAAAGAACGATGAAGTCGTGCTGTACTCCATGACCGACTTAAAATCGGCATTTTTTGGCACCAAACGTCTTTCTGTTAGTGGCACGGCTTTCATCAAAGACAATCGCTTAAACCTAATTTTCGGCGAGGTCCACGTGGACCTGCAAAAGAAATATGTTCGCTCCGGCGAGTCGGTCAGCAACAGTCGCTTTGCCTCCATTCCGGAGTTATCTCGATTCAAATTAGATACCGGTAGCATCACCGAGGAAGCGAACCACGGTTGGAGGTTGAAGCTATTTAGCGGGGCTGTAGCGGCAAATAATCGCGGCGATTGGATAGCAGTAGATCTAAACAAAAATTACGATTACAACAAAGAAAATACTAGCGAGGAAAAAAACAGCTCACAATATTTGTCAGCCCGACAACAGGAAACAAGCACCGCTAATATCGAGCAGCGCTTAAGACAACTTGAACAATCAACAGCTAACCCACCCGTGCAAGTCTCAAGCACTCCGGCTTCTGCAGTCACTCCCACTGTAGAGCGCTTGCGCATTCTCAAATCCTTATTCGAAGCAGGCTCAATAACAGAAGAAATATACGTGGAAAAGATGCGCAGCATAGTAAACGAGATTTAAGCCTGTATAAGGCTTAAAATCCAATGGCCCTACTCATATTGCATAATCCCATGCAGTCTATGAGTAGGGTTTTGTTAGTAAAAAAACCGTTGTTGCAAATGCATAGCCCTAGAGATTAATCAGGAATTATGATGAGAGCACAGCTCAACAAACGAAAATCAGGCCTATCATCCGTCCTTGGTTTATCACTATTTTTAACGGCCTCTTCGGTTAACGCCTCTGAGCCCGTTGAACCCGCGTTATTGAAAGTAGCTCTAGCCTTTCCTTCCGCATTACCGGCGATGAAAAGCTCGATCCAGTGGGTCGCGGAACAAGCACCGCTAATTAGCAACAATTCAATAAAACTAAAAACCTATGAGCCAGGAAAACTGGTATCTCCGTTAGAAATACTGGACGCGGTTGCATCCGGAAAAATCGACGCAGGGCTGGCAATTTCTGGCTATTGGGCCGGAAAAATCCCGGCTTCAAACATATTCTCTTCAGTACCTTTCGGTCCGGAAAGCCCAGAATTTTTGGCATGGCTATATTACGGCAATGGGCTCAAGCTCTATCAACAAATGTATGACCAAGCGGGTTATTCAGTCAAGGTCCTACCTTGCGCAATATTGTCGCCAGAGAGTGGCGGCTGGTTCAAAAAACCCATTAACAGCGCTGAAGATATTAAGGGCTTGAACATCCGCTTCTATGGTCTGGGAGGCAAAGTATTCAGCAAGCTTGGAGCTTCTGTTTCTCTTATCCCCGGCTCAGAGATTTTCCCGGCACTGGAACGCGGGGCAATCGACGCCACCGAATTTTCCCAACCGGCTATCGATCAGATGCTGGGGTTCCATAAGATAGCCAAATACAATTATTTTCCCGGCTGGCATCAACAATCCAGCATCATCGAATTGCTCATCAACCAAACAGTTTGGAATGATCTGCACGCCAGCCAACAAGCCACCCTGACAAGCCTATGTAAGGGCGCTATCACCAACACCCTGGCACAGGGAGAGGCGATACAATATCAGGCGATGCAAAAAAATGAGCAGCAATACCAGGTAACTAACCTGTACTGGTCCCCGGAGATGTTGGAGCTCTTTGAAAATACTTGGCAGCAGGTAGTAGAAGAGGAATCCAAAGACCCTATGTTTAAAACCGTCTGGGACGATTTATCAGCATTCAGAGAAAACTATAAGATCTGGCAGCGGCATGCGTTCCTGCCCCGTGTGTCAGCACAAGTGACTCCGTAGGGAGAGCTTTCCACCCCCACTGCTGCGATATTCAGTCAAGGCCATATCGCAGCAGCTGACCCCGTCACTCCGTTAATATCCACGCAGCAGATTTACTTGATTCAATAAGGGTTTGCCAGCTTGCATGAGTCGATAATTCTGCACAATTTGTGGTGCAACCGATATTGGATCGGTAATACTTGCGCAATGAGGGGTTAAAAATATCTTACTGTGCTGCCAAAATGGATGGTTTTTAATTAATGGTTCTTCTCTAAAAACATCAAGGCAAGCTCCTCGCAGCTGACCTTCATTCAGAGCCGTTATCAAATCTTCATCTACCAAATGTTCACCTCTCGCGACATTAACCAAACAAGCCCCTGGAGGTAGTTTATTGAAGTTTTTAAGGTTAAGAATTCCGCGTGTTTCGTTAGTGAGCGGCAGCAAACAAATCAGGATACTTGCCTGCGAAAGAAATGCCTCAAGTTGCTCTTCCCCCGCGTAAGATTTCACTCCTTTGATAGACTTTTGAGAACGCGACCAGCCAATGACATTAAACCCCATCTCCGCAAACCTGCTAGCCGAATATTCTCCTATATTACCTAACCCCATTATTCCGATAGTGGTTTGAGAGATTGATTTGGGTGGCTGTTGCAGCCAATTTGATTGACCTTGCTGGGTTTTATATAGATCAAGTTCCCGAAAGTAATACATAACTACAGCACAAATATATTCAAACATAGACTGCGCTAATAATGGATCTACAATTCTTACTACCGGTAGGTCTTTTGGAAAAAAGGCATCATTCAGTAAATGATCTATACCTGCACCCATAGAACAAATGCACCGCAAATTAGGGTAGTCCTCTAAAACCCCCTCAGGATGCTTCCAGCATAAAGCAAACTCAACATCAGCTTTTCGGCGTTCGTTTGGCCATACTTGAACATCGAGTGTAGAGTCCAGTTTCTCCAAGGCGACCGCCCAGGGTTGAGGGTCCTTGTTCGTACAAATTATAGATATAGTCATATGCCAAATATCCGTTGATGTTTAACGCCGCAAATGAGCGGCGCCGCTTTTCAGGCGTCCGGTGGAGCAAGCGTAGCTTGCGGAACGAACTCGATTGGCATCGTTATGTTGGTTTTTCATCTTCTGCTTTTAAGAAATACAACACAATTGATAAAACGAGTGTTGAAATAATTACCCCTATTGTGCCACCCACAATAACTATGAGTAGTGTGCGGGCATATCCTTCGCTAATTATTGCCGTATGTGTTAATTCCTCTATTCCTACCAACGCCATAAACACGGAACCGTACAAAACTACTGAAGTAATTGTGTAGCCCGCATAGAGTCCAATCGCCTTTTTCTTCGATGTTTTACCTCTTCTAACGTTCCTTATCTGCCAATAAAATACGACAGCTAGAAAACTTAAAAATATTAACGTCACCATTTAAGGGTCTCTCCCTTTCCTAATAGTATCTCGGTATTTTCGGCGACATAACATCGCGCTAAAGGACCGCAGCAAGCGAAGTGGTACAAGATCAAAGCTTGCGGAGGTCCAGCCAGCTCGCTGGCAAACTTTGAGCGTCTTGTTAAGCGGCACTATCGTTCCCTTCGTGTCTCACCAACGCTAGCCCGCCCTGAATCAGGCTTTTTAGAAATGAGCTCGCACCAAAAGTGAAAACGGAAACGGCCAGCACTCCAACAACCAATATTCCAGTTTCAGAGAGCCGCACAGATTTTTCATTAATGAACATTAGGACAGTTAAGTCAAAAACCTTTACCCCTATAGAAGCCAACCAACCGGATTCAAAGAAAACCAAATACCCTGCCCACAAGAAAAGTGCTGCCGCTATAACAGCAACAATGAGAAGAATGCATCCGAGTAACCTGACTACCTTGTTCAATGATGTGCTTCCATTAATTGATGACGCTTAGACATAATGACTCCCCTGGGTGCTAGCCTCCGCACCGTGGGTTAGCTAAAAGC
>JBALWH010000068.1:0-16177 GCA_036960175.1 Motiliproteus sp.
TCGACCTCAATTGGTTGATTCACGCAGAAAGGAGGACTTGTTCGTACGTTCCCTAGCCACTTCTTCTTTTTTTCGAGCTCTTTATCGGTGATTATTGCCTGCCTTTTCACTTTGCAGCCTCACTGATCATCTCCAACGTGATCGCGTGGTGTCTTGTCATCTTTTTAGTGCAATGGTGTTCTACGTGTAAAGGGGACAAGTTGACCGGTGATAAGGTTTTCATTAACCGAGAATACTGACCAATTGTGTTGTACTGAAGGATCGTATTTTTGAGCTTTTGTTGAGCTGTAATTCCTAAATGCCGCGTTCTTTAGTGGCGAGCTCTACTGCTTCCGCTTTGAATTCAAGGGGATGTAGGTTGCGTTTTGCTTGTCATTATTCACCTCGTTAAGCGATTTTACTCACTTAGTTGGGTGTCCAGAACTACAGGCTTCGGCCCATTGAATTCGCGCGTATCTATCATCGTCAGAGTAGACCGCTGCGTTCGAACTCATGCGCGTGTCCCTAAATAATTTATAACAGCATTCCAATCTGGAAATCGTTCACTCGCAAAATGGATTAACTCTCCCTTGAATCTGTCTTGTCCTTTGCCCTTGGCGTAGTCATCAATAAGATAGTCACCCGCCAACAAATTTTTATGCGCACAAAGAATCAGACGATCACAAAACTTTAGGCCAAAGTGTTTCTCAACCCACACGCGCTTTTCGGTATAACACAGGGGATTTTTAACTGAGGGGGCGGACAAAATATACGGATCAAAGCCGGGTGATTGTCTCAACCACTCCACCGCTTCTACGGCCCCATCAAGCGGCGTCAGTGCGGTGAAAAATCCGTATTGTGACTGAGGAAACCGGATAGCGGGGTTTTCAGCGATGTGCTGGCGATAGGCGCTCTGGAAATTACACAGAGTGTCATCCATGTCGATATAGACGGTTTTCATCGATTGTGATCTCCTTTTTATAAGTGTATTTCGGGTCTTAGCGACGGTACCCCACCGTGAAATTGATACCGACGAAACGCCCCGACGTCCACCCAACTAATCTAACTAAACACCCCATAGCGAATCCTCCCAATCAGATCCAATACATCCAGATGCCCCTGTTGAATACACTCAACGGGGGTTCGTTTATCCAAAACATCCAACGGTTTTTCTACCCAAGCAAGAGCTTCTTGATGATCCCCCATCATCATTGCCACCGCTGCATGGTGAAGTAATAATAATTTGAAGAGCCGTTTAGATTCAGTGGGGGTAAACCACCCGGCGAGTCGACGCCGGTTCAATGTGCTGACCGAAATGCCTAGCATCGATGCAGTTTGTATTTGAGTTATGCGGTAGGCCGTCCTCATTAGCTCGACAGTGGCATAAGGTAGCCCCTGTTTAATCGCCACGACCAAGGCTTGACGACTCACTGACTTTACGCCGATGGCTTGTGTAATCGATGCTAGTAGTCCCTTATATTCAGTACGTAGCAAATAATCTGGAATTTCAGAAATTGGTGTTACTGCAGAAGAGTCTAAAGAACTCTTGGTAATGATCAATTGCCCATCCGCAGCGAAGCATTCCACTTCATCCCCTGGTTCAATACCTGCTAGTTTTCGCTGACGAGCAGGAAGAGTGACCCGCCCTCTGGCATCAATCTTACGCATCGTTCACCTGTTTGAGGCTGGCCGACAATGATTCAACGGATAAGCTGTCTAGTTCGCCATTCATCAGATCCACGAACGCCTGCTGGGATAGTCCTAATGCTTCGGCGGCGGCTGCATTGCTCCACCGGTTCTCGTGAATAATGTCGCGAAGGATTATCATCAGGTCGGAGCGGATCTTTAATTCGGTAGCCGTATCAAGAGAATCCGTCACGACTTTAAAAATGTTATCGAACCGAACAGATTTCATGTGGCCTCCCTGACGTCGATAATCGTTATCTATTGAAATCAGTCATATTCACAATCTGGTGACCCATACTCACGACCGACCGGTCCACCTAACTGCCCCTGAAGCCGTCTGTGTTTACACCAGGCGACGGCGAGCCTATCCATAGCCTGACTTGATAGGCGAATGGTGACTGTCGGTTGCTGATCAAAATCCATGACGACTTTAATTGCACCGTCCCCAGAAACCCGGATGAACGCCGGCGATTCATCATCTGACCAACAGACCGTTTCATTGACATAAAGGCCTGATTCTTCATCCGCATACACACCCGCCTTCGTGCTCATCCCTCTGTCCCCATGTAATCAAAAAGTCGCTCCAGCTGCAGGACTGTCAATCTCGGGCTGGTGATCGTTAGCAGGCTATGTTGACTGCCGATTAGCCCCGCTCCGGTATCAATAAATACAGCGTTATCACGGCAATAAACCTCTGGAAAAATCGTATGTCCGTGAACCGTCACATCCACATTCTTCGTTGGACCCTGCCAATAGGCCCTAGTGATATCGTTACCCCAGAGCGTCTTTTTGAGTAACACATCACTCTGTAACAGACGGTCTTCGACTCCCTTCCAGTCACCACAGGGGGGCTGAGCATGGGCAATACCGACGGTGCGCCCGTCTGGCAGTTCTACCTCAATGAGGTAAGGCAAGGCTTCAGCCAACTCCCCAGCCTCGGAAAATTCATTAGAGAGAAGAAAGTCTTTTTCTCCGGCCCATGCATCCCCACCATTTTGCATCCACAACTGGAGAGGCATCGATACCGGCCGTCTATAAACGGTCAGCATAAGATCTTCATGGTTGCCTCGCACTGCATGAAACCAAGGCTGCTTAATTAACCGGAGGCATTCTAGTGATTGCTCTCCTCGATCAATGAGGTCGCCTACAGAAAAGAGTCTATCAACGCCTATATCAAAGTAATGTTTAGCCAGTTCCCTATTCAGCGCAGTCAATTGGCCATGGATATCCCCGCAGACAAAGTCACGCCCGTGTTTATTCGCAGGATACCGCTGAATCATTTCCACTTGCTCACCCTACCCGACAATTATTCGCGTCATGACCACCCATGATTTAAAGCAAAGATGACCTTACCGACGCCCCCGGCGTCATCATCTACGATATCGATATCTTCGACTAACCCTCTGCCCTGTAGCTGATAACGGCTGTTTTCCGTCGTCACGGCCATATTCTGAAGATCGAATCCTATTAGTAGGGAACTGCGCATTGCTGTACCGGGAGCCCATCGACAACTAAAATCCTGGACTACCTCCCCACAAAGAACACAAGGTAAGCGCCCGGGTTTTAAAGCCAAAAATCTCTGTATCTGCTTGTGCGTCAGAGGTGCTCTACGGATACACCAGTTCCTTAGGATTCCGGTAAAATTAAAAGGATTATTTGTTTCCATTTCACGACCCCAGCAAAGTTATCTATGGATCACATCAACTAAGTGCTGAATTACTATAACGGATATTAAGTCATTAAATATCAATAAGTTAGCTTATTGTTTAGATTAGTACCCGCACGCCAGAATGTCAAATATCAAGCAAGTGGAAAACTGAATAGATAGGAAATGCCTACCTTAAGAAATGTTAAAAAAACTTATCGAGGCGCAGTACGAGCAAAGTTGTCAGGTGACGTTAAATCATGTGTTTTGTATTTATCGCCAATTCAGTGATCAATGTAAGCGTAACTACGGAACTAGCATTTCAAATGCCAATGCACCAGATCTGCTGGTATGAGGAATAACGCTAGTGGCTTAGCGCCTCTTTGAATGAAGAAACGACGAGTGTGGATTCAATAGAATACGGCTAATCAGCCAGTTTGAAGTGTCGTTTATTGATCGAGAACGTTCGTGCATTGAGTCTACTTTTGTTTGAAAATACCCGTTTCATCAACCTGCCACCTTTGCGGAACATGTAATGCCAGATAAGGAAGCAATCGAACGTCTTGAGGCGTTGGTAGCCATCGACCAGAAAGCCAGTCAGAGTCGACTTGAACTCGAAAAGCTTCGAACAGAACTTCGAACCGTAAAAACCGAACTCAAGGAACTCAAAGCCCTTGACCCACATCGGATGAAGCGAAACCTGTCTGAGCAAAAGAAAAAGATGGTCGTTAAGAACACCGAGATCAAAATTCAGACGAAGGAGTTGCTTTCACTCAGAAAAATTATTCGTGAAGCCAAAAGCGAATTAAATGCGTCTCAGAACGAGACAGATGCATTCTATGTAAGTCAGTGCAAACGCTGGGAACTGTCGTACACGGGCTTTCAGTTTGCTAACGAAAGCGATGATCCAGATAGCGTACGAGTTCGCTGTTTAGATCGCGAAACGGGTAACAGTGTAATCGCTAAAGGTCTCAACGATAATCAAATCGCTTGGAGTCTCGACATCGACATCCCAGACGCAGTTGCTGAAAAGGCCACCGAAACGATTATTTCCCTTAAATTGCCTAATTAGGTAAGTTGACCAACCTGTTAACGTTTTGAGCCTTCCTGGGTGAATGACTTCGCTCCTACTGGCTGACATCCAAGCTGTTTCTGGGTTTGCATCGGATACTTTTAGAGACACAACAAGATAAACAGTGAATAGAATCCCATGAGTCATACCTAGAAGAGAGACCCATTCTTTACCCAAAAAACCAAACGTAACACTCAAAATGGCTAAATACGATAACCCTTCCAAAATGCTCATTGCGCGAAATACTTTGAGCATTTTTCTGCCTCTATTATTCAATGCTGGATAAACGTGCCTTTTATACCTTTCTTCAATAGCTGGAAACATTGATCACGAACAGTACAGAGATTTACGAGAAAAACACTGAAAAATTATGAGTGAACTAGAAGAGAAAGCGAGAGCGTTTGCTATCCGCAAGCACGCAGAGGCCAAGCCGGTGCGTAAGTACACTGGTGAGCCCTACATAAACCACCCTGCGTCAGTCGTTAGACTGTTCGCAGCGTTCCTCACAACACGGAGGCGATGATCGCCGCTGCGTGGCAGCATGGCACTGTTGAGAATACAGACGCTACTGGATGGAAAATATGTCTGCTGTGCGCACTGAGCGGTCTCTTACCTCTGGCCAGAATGTGCTATTGATGAGGCTGCGGCGTTCTATAGCGGACACCCAACGGAGCTAAAGCTCACGGCAGGTGTATCTACAATGTATGGACCCCATCGGCAGCAATTTGCAATACCTGTGGAACGCGCTACTCTATAACATGTACTCATGGACAGAGGGGATAGAATCATGCGAAAACTACCCTTAGTTTGTATGATCACAGGGATCGTTTTCTCAGTAAGTTCCTGCAAAACGACTGACATTCAAGAGCAAATTGCCGGGAGTAGTGCTGGAGCTGTCGTTGGTGGGGTTTTGGGTTCAAAACTCGGTGATGGAAAAGGGCGGAAGCTCAGTACTATTGTCGGAGCCGCTGTGGGGGCTTGGGTCGGTTATAAACTTGCTCAGTACTTGGGCGAAAAAGATAGACAGAATCTGGCGCAAAGCACTCAACAGACGGCTGTTTCGGGCAGGCGCCAGGTATGGAGAAACTCAGATACTGGTGTATCTGGAGTGACTGAGGTGAAGCGTACAAAACGTGAACTAAAACCCGTCCAGGTAAAAGTGCTAAAAGGAAAGGTCCTTGAAACACCTCCCATCGAGTTTCTCGATAAAACTTATATAGCAAAACGAAGTTCCAATGTTCGAGGAGGCCCTGGAACTGACTATGTCGTGGTCGATTCTTTGAATGCCAACGAAGAGGTAACGGTACTTGGCAAAGTGATCGGAAAAAATTGGTACCTAATATCAGAAAACGGCGTCGGTAGTGGTTTCGTTTATTCTTCCCTGTTGTTGGAATCAGCCAGAAAATCGCCGGCTAGAGCGTTGATAGCAGCCAATAAAACAGAAGAAGTTATCGAAGTAACTATCGCATCCGGTCAAACCTGCCGGATTGTTACCCAACAAGTACAACTAGCTGATGGTTCCGAACAGTCGGATGAGGTCACTGTCTGTAAGGGGCAAAATGGTTGGGAAATGGTTTAGACCCGTGCGCTACTTCATAGCCATTTCCGTATTGATTCTAAGCGGTTTTTTTACGCATATTTCATTGGCGAAGGAGTCTAAACTACGATTGATCATGACCGCCAAAGACAAGGGAATAAGCGTTTACCAACTACGCGAGTGGCCAGAATGTAGCTCAGACGTACCCTTCTTAATTCTTGCACCTAGCACTTCCCTATTTCGTGGTGATCTGGCGCAGTTGCAAAAAATTATAGGTGGTACACGGGCAATCACCTCTTTGAACTGCAAAGTTATGCAATCTATGTCATTTGTAGGTTTTGTCGGAAAAGACAAAGTGTTTTCCGGTGTGGCAAAAGCATCTAACGGATGGAGGTTGACTGCTCTTTTTGATGACCGTCGTAAATCGCCGACTAAAGCAAAGAGATCAACCCCACCATCTACCAAGGGTGCAAGAACAGGAGGGGATCAGGCCTTTTTCGATGCCTTATCGAAAACCAATCTGAAAGCACCTGTCTCGGGAAGAGACAATTCTGGAAAAACAAATCCGTCAGATCAGACCAAAAATAGTGCGCCAGTATTGTCTAACAAAGCCATACCTGATCATGCGTTTCGCGACATTTTCTCCTATAGAAAACTTGGTGTGAACTTCAGTCAACTCATGGACATGCCGAAAACGGATCTTGTTCAATCGTGCAAAAAATATGGAAACAGATCTGCACCTAGAAGTGAGGTCGGGGCCTATGATCTGGTTTTTCGTTTATGTAGGGCTATTGCGTATTCTGAAGGCGAGTATGATTTAGCAAAGAAATTTGAAACAAGGCTTAATAATGATTGATACAATCAATAAAACGGCTGTTATGAGACGATTATTTAGTGGGTGGTTTCTTGTTGTTCTTATAGTCACAAGCCTAATTTCCTGGGCACCCCTTACCGATGCTAGATCCAAATCATCGGATGCTGTCATGGCCGCCCGTGTAATGAGTTTATATAATAATGCTACCGAAGGAAATCAGGGCGAAGATTATTATCACATTGTATTGTTAGTAGACGAAATTTTAAAAAAGCATCCAAAAAGCATTACCGCACTTAGATTTCGGAGTAACAAATACAAGGGTATCGATATTAATAATGTCCGAAAAATTGCTGGGGAGTGGATAGTCGATAATCCTGAAAAAGCCAAAATTCTTTACGCATATTTTAAGGGTCTTGAGACTGAAGAAAAGAATAAGCCGAAATTAAGAGCGCGACCATCGGCTACAAAAGATAGAACCTCAGCAGATAGTACTGCAAGTTTAAACTCAAAAGGCATGAGTTTTCAGCAGAAAAATCCGATGGAAATTTTGACGACAAAACCCAGCATTAAGGCAAACGATCCGGCACGAAAAATTAAGTATACTCAGCAAGATATTATAAAACACCTAAAGGATACGACCGTCCTAGTACTTATTATGAATAGGCGAAAGGGAAAGTTGAGGGTTGTAGGACACGGAAGCGGCTTTTTTATAAATAAGGATCAAATTCTTACAAATGCACATGTGGTGCGCGGAGCTAATCAGATCGTCGTGGCCAGTCGAAATATGGGGATAGGGGTGGGTTCCGTTGCCGCCATAGGAATGACCTCTAAAGGACTAGGGATCGATGCTGCGGTGGTTGATGTCAGAGGCATTGTACCCAATCGCTACCTGACCTTTGCCCACAGTGTTATGGAAGGCGATAACGTGGCAATTGGTGGCTATCCCAGCGTCATTGCCAGCACGGACAGGAATTATATCAGACTTTTGCATTTCATTGATGAACAAGTCGTTCCATCAACTGATGATGTGCCCTCCACCAGATTTTCTTTTGGTGCTGTTGAAGCGATCTTCATCAACAGGAAGGGCAATGAAGATTTGCAGCATGGTGTTGAAACCACCGGTGGGAACAGTGGCTCACCAATAGTCAATTCCTGTGGTCATGTGGTTGGGCTTCACTATACCGGTGTCAGTAAGAAGGAAGACAATTCTAAATTCAATTATGCACATACATTCCGAGAGGTAGAGAAATTCCTGAAGAATAATGGTATTTCTTATAGTTATGCCGAATCTGAGTGTGATCAAGGATAAACATTCTGGGAGCATTGTTATGCTATATAATTTTAGTTTTAACACCGCTAGCCATTCAGGGGTGCTTCTATTTCTTAGATCAGGGCTAGTCAGGATAGCAGCAGTATTTTCTGCTTTTATATGCCTCGTATCTCTGCCTGTTTTGGCAGAACAGTCCAATATAGGTATTGTGTCTGGCGGTGTAAATGGCACCTATGTTCGAATCGCCCAAAACATGTCTGATGCTTTGGATAGTGATGAATTGCGAATCATTACGATGCTTGGAAAAGGTTCACGTCAGAATATTCAAGATTTGATTGAGTTGGATGGTACTGATCTTGCGATTGTTCAAAGCGACGTTCTGAGAGAGGTCATACGTTCCAACTTGGTACCCGGAGCGACGGGTTCTATTCGTTATATAACAAAACTCTACAACGAAGAGGTCCATATTCTAACCAAGTCTTCCGTAAATAGTCTGAAATTCCTGGAAGGCGCCGCCGTGGGAGTCGGCAGGAAAGGAAGTGGTACCGAAATGACAGCCTCAATCTTATTTGAAGGTCTCGGTATTGAAATTAATCCCATTAACGTTAGTGGCCAGGAAGCAATTGAAGCCTTGAATGACGGTCTGATTTCCGCAGCGGTTTTTGTGGTTGGAAAACCGAGCAATCTGTTAAGAAACCTAAATATTGGTGACGACTACAAGTTGCTGGATATTACTCTTTCCAAAAATATCGATTATCCCTATTTTGAGACGGCATTCAATAGTGCCGACTATCCGAATTTGATTCAGAAGGGGGATAGAGTATCCACCGTAGCTGTCGGTGCAATTCTAGCCGCTTTCAATTGGAGAGAGGGATCACGTCGATATAAGCTTCTGGATAAATTTACTGGCCATCTGTTTGATTCCATAGATATATTCAGAACAGGACCTTACCATTCGAAATGGAAAAACATTGATGTTTCTGTAAAGGTTCCTGGATGGAAGCGATTCAAACCAGCAGAGCTATGGCTGCAACACAATATCGGCCAATAAAAATTATCTATCAATTAACGTGTATAAACTGTACTGCTCGGGTTCTCTGTTAGACGTCAACTATCTTGAAAAACACCGCCTCTGCGCGAGGCGTTTTATCGCACGGATCATGGAAGTATTGAAGACCGACTATTTGAATCCTCTGAACAAGGGATAGCCCAGCCGTTTTTAGATGGCTTGCTCGTGGAGCCGATATAAATGCAAAAGAAGGCAGAGCCTTACAAATAGCTTTTTCAAATGGACATGAGAATACTGTCGCAATGCTTTTATCATATGGTGGTTTTCCTGTGGTCCTCCATAGGAATAATGGGATGTGACCACAAACATGCCACGCATCAAAGTGTCCGGTGCATTCAACCAGAACATAAAGCTATAGTGTTAAAAAAACTTACTCTAATAGGAAGGGTAATCCCCCCGAAGGAGATCATGATGAACATGTTAAAAGTATCTTTTCTATTTTCTACTATATTAATTTTTTCCTCACATAGTCACAGCGCACCTTACAACGCAGATCCTGTTGGAGAAACTGTAGTGGCTCAAACTGAAGAGTTGCTAAACTCTGCCCTTAAATTTGCTGCCACCAAAGGCAAGTCTAATCGAATGATTAAGACTGCAAGAAAGAACTTTTTTGATTTGTATCCCAACCGGCCTGACTTCGCTAAAGCCGATATCCAGTTTTCTGAGCTCCTTAGAGAGAAAGACCTATATTACTTGTCTTTATTTCTTACGAAAGGAGCAACGATAAAAGAGAAAAAATCCATAGAGGCTATAGAGAAAATGACAGGAGGGCTTGTTGATGATGGCATCAGAAGTTCTTCTTGGTCATCCTTTGCCGACTGGGTCAACGCCGTGAGAGAGCCGTTAGGCGGCAAACGGCCTGGTGATATCGTATTTGTATTTGACTCCAAGAAGCTTTGGTCAGCTATCGATACTAGCGAAGGTCCCTATAAAACATATATGAAAAAAAGGGATGAAGCTGAATTCCGTGCACGTAACATCGATTCGCACGGGCATGATATAGGCTCCTCTAGGCAGTAAAGGATCATCCTATAACGAGCCTGTAAATAGTTCTGTGTAACTGCCAGGGTTAAATGTAATCAACCAAGCGGTCTTCGAACTCGATGATAAATCACCAAGGGGGCGCCGTCTTTAAATGTCAGGTCGGGCAGTGAAAACCCTAGTTCCGGATGTAGCTTAATCAAGCAAACGGCTTGTTCGACTAAATCAGGCCAGGCTCTGGGTATCGTTCGGTCGGTGGTATTGGTTCGTAGGTCGCTGAAGCTCTTATAGCCATACCACGAAGCGATGAGTTCCAGGGAGCGACTGCGCTTCAATGGGTGGCCGGTATGCTCAAAAACATGCTGCAGGTTATCAGCGTAGGTCTTAGCGTCGGTAATACCGGCGTTTTTCAAGGTATTCATTAGGCATAGCAAATCTCTCTGTTGAATTGCAGTGTTCGCCTTGTTTGCTGCCATCAAGTAAAGAGAATGTGCATGGATCTGCGGGAGTGTATCAAGGTAGCTTTGCCAATTGGCGAACTAGCGGGGTACCAAGCCTGTACTCATCAGTGTGAGCCGCTAGTGATGATAAATTAGATCGGCAGAAAGGACAATATGTGCGCCGGTTGCTGCGCGCCCAAGTTCCAAGTTGCCTGTTCGCTGGCGCGCCATTCGAGGTTTCCGATCTCCCCTCTGGGATGGGAAGCCTCTAATAGTGAAAATAAGGCTCGTAAACCGCTAACCACAGTAATTCCAAAACTATAAGTGACCGTGGCACCTACTGTTATAGGCACCGTTGACCTTCAAAAAACCATCAATCATCAGCCCAGTGAGTCCATTTTGGATCTTTTGGCGGGCATGACTCAACAACCGGGCCATTGACTAAAAACTCAAGTGGATGGGCTTTGGGTATTCCTGGTAGTGGTTCCAAGTAGGACGCCCTATAAAAGGCACCGCTTTCATATTCACACTCTATAATCTTCTTTTTAAGGGCGTCCTTATTGAACACATTAGCATAATCTACTGGATAGAAACCCGATACTTCATGGCTATATTCTTCATAGCTGTTAGCAATCAAGTAAGTCAGTTTCAGCACATCTGTGAATGACTGTCGCTTAAGGGATACCAGGCCTGAAGCTCGCTTAGGTGGCGCTTTTTGAGTGTTAAAGTTTTTATAAAACGCTATGCAATCGTCAAAAATATTCCGGTTAGCCTGGCCTATCCTGCCTACTTTAAACTTTGCAAAATTATCGAAATCCTTTACCACTAGCTGCATTTGATTATCACTGAACATATCAAATCGAATACGTCTTGCTGCGCAAATGCACAGACGTTTTTCTGCCAATTCAGTGGACCAATTGAATTTTCTCCTACAGGATCGGTAGGCGGGCATATTTACGGAATTCATGGCAGGTAATCGGTCATTCAATGTGGCACGGCGGCTTTTGCTGTCCATTGAAAGTGGCATATACATTTCAATCGCCTGAAATGCGAGGTCTGACAGTTTCTCATTTTCCACTCTAATAATTTCTTTTTTTCTGTTTTCTTCGATTAGATTAACGGGCGGTCCATCAGTCAAGGCAACTAAGCGAGGATTGTCACTCTCATTAATATTGAATGCGAGGCTGTTAACACAGTCTCCCTGGGTAATGTGACCTTTTCGATTAACGCAGTGCGGATCAGCTAAGTGCAAAGGGAAATGTGCAAGCTTATATCCCGAAGGACATTGCGATAGAAACTCAAAACTACCTTGTCGTTCTAATCGGGTATGTATATTTACGCAAAATTTCCGATTTGACCGACTACTACCCGAGCCAAATTTTCCTTCCGGATAATAGTCTAGGGTGCCATGCGTCCCATCAGGATTAATGCGTACAAATGAAAAATAAAAGCCCCCAAGCCCGTAAAGTTCAGAGCTTAGTACAAGTTTGCACTCTCCGGGTTTTATTTCAAACCAGCCTGATAGATCTATTGTGTATCTATGGATTCCAGCATCTATAACCATGGCTGTAAAAATACTGGCATTACCTTCATTGCAAAACGAAACATCGGCTCTCGATGCTTCTGATCTTTCTATTGCAAATAAGAAGACGAGACATGCTATTGATACAAATCGCTTAAAAGAATTCATGGCGGGCCTTTCTCGATCTAGTCCTTAATCATCTATTCAGTTTAGTTCACCCAGACGCGATAGATGCACCGCGCCCAGCCTATCAACTCACCTTTGTTGATGTCGATTTCAGAGCCTGCTAACCAGAACTTATTGCCATTTTGTTCTACCTGAACATAGGTGTAGCCTCCTTTAGTCAGGAGGGCCCCAAAACGACCCCTTCGTTTTTAGTGACCTCTTGTTTTGAAGGCTCAGCCTCTTTAACGCTGCCCTCCAGAGCATAGTCTGTAGGGATTGTCAGATCTGGTTGTTGGGCTGAGCGGACAAATGTGTATGCATTGTTACTCAGAGGAAAGGTGCAATTGAAAGAGCTTTCAGAGATAGATTTGATATAACAAAAATCCTTTCCTTTGACGTTCAAGATTGCCTTTGTCAATCAAGACGCTGCCTGAAATATGCGTCTCTTTATATTGCTTAATTTTATGATTCAACGAAACCGTACTAAGCTCAAATAGATCGCTAGAAATCAACACCTTCGATGAAGATTCAACGTCGACTTTCTTTTGATATCCATGCCATTCACCACTGATTTCCGAAAGCTGAACGGTGAGAGCAAGCGTAAAATCAACCTCAGTACCGCCAAATTTTTCCGGTAATGTAAATCGTTTGTTATCCCAATCCATTGCCATAATTGCGGATTGAGTTTCAGCGGTGCTCTTAAGTAAGTACCGAGAGTCATCGATTTTTTCAAAACTGACTACATGGTCATCATCAGAGTCTAAAAAGGTAAAAATTATCTTATCGTTTACAAATTCAGCTATAGCTCTGTGATCTGTAGCAACCCAAAATCCCGTAATCTTCGGGCTTGAGTCTATGCAACCGGCTAAGAGAATAAGGAGAGCAACGATGGAGGCGCGGGAGAGCATAAAAAGTCCTTTTCTGAATTGAATCCTGTTAAAAATACTAACATGCACTCTTTCTAAAACAAAGATTACGCCAATTCATCCATTTCGTTGTCCAGACTGTTGTCGGCTCACCACCTTGTGGAATACAAATCTTGTCGATGGAATGCTACGTCAACGAAATCAACTTTCTCTAATAAGACTGAGTAGAACGCGGAGTATTTAACATGATACAGATACTCACCCCCCTACACTTACGGTGTTGTTGAATTCACTGATGATCGAGTCCAGGTCTTCATCTCTCACCCCCACCACACCTTGGCAGGCCGTCTATAGAGCCTTTACGCTCACTCCCCCTTTGATCACGTAAGCGCCAAAGTCTTTTACAGAGACACGGCTACCAAATGCCAGAGTAAGCCATAGAGCTGATGGCGACAGATCCCAGCGGCCAGGCCGCAAAAGCACAGCTGCTGGAGGCTCTGAAGTCCACCGCGGTGTCCGATTAATTAGACCGAACCCATGAGATAAGCTCACTCATCGATCATACAAAACACACTAATTAATGGGTTTATGCATGTCTGTATTCCCGAAGTTATTTACCCCGGAAATTTTCTTCATTCTAACAATGGCTAGTGGTTTGTATAAAAGAGTCGAGCCTGACGCAATTCCGCGCCCTCCATTCCTTTGCTTCCGAGTGCTTGTTTCTAGTGTTCCATTCTGGTTGATGCCTTCTCATTATTTGTTGTTCGAGAGCTTTGCTTACATTGAGTTCGCCGTGAGCCGGGGTTTCACAATATGGTGAAATAGCTAGCCAGAGTGAAAGTAATTTCCCTTCCGTAATAAGCAAGTTCTCAATGTTGTCATACATGTGATGATTCACATGGTTTTTACTAAGCCATCTGTCCTTAAGGTTGTAGGTGTACTCGCCCACGTACAATATTATCCCTTCACATGTGATGAAATAGACTGTTTCGTCTGCCTTTTCGTATCTTTCGTCGTGCAGTCGAAGCGCAATCTTTGATTCCCATCCTTTAAACTGATATGGCGCGTCAGAGACGACAAAATCCCCTGCGTTAACAAATTCAAAGCCTTCTATATTTTGGAATTCCGACATAGTGTGTCCTTAAGATTTAGAGTTTGTGTCTATATACAGGCTTTTACTCAACTTAAGCGCCGATTATTTGAAGCAACAGGAGAAATGAGAGTTGGAATTGGGTTATAAAATCCATGGCGCTTGCTTCCCACCCCCGATGATAGGGGTGGGTACGGCTTCCTGTCGCTCTACCTATCGATTCCTTTTCTTTATCTAACCACCGTCATTAGCTGATAGGTTGAAGGTTGTACCGCTAATCTACTGGGGTTTCACCTTTCGTTTGTATGATCAGATCGATGCATTCACGCACATGGTGGAAATCCTGCTTAGCGTGGCGAGCAATCAGTTTGCCGTCGTCAAATAATCCAAGCACCCGCAAGATGCCGACATGCCAGTACTGGGCAATCCCCGTTTCTAACGCGTCGATTACGAACTTGGCCTGCTCGTCTGTGAGCCCCTGGCGTGAAAACTCTGCTTTGATGGCTGGTACGGTGCGGTCAAGCAGATCCCATTGAAGGGAATGCTCTAGGGAAATGTAAGTGAAATAGACATAAAAAATGCCGTTGGCGCAGTCGAGCTTCAAAACAATGATGTTGAGTATCATCGGAATACGGGAAAACGGGAAAACGGATATTGAGGCGACTGCTTATTAGAGGATTAGCTGTAATAGTCGTAGTTATAGTAGCAACAATTGTCTCTAGATTTTAAGTTGTCCTATATTCATTGTCGCACAGGACCATTGCAATTAGGGATGGTGCTCCTTGTCGGCAGACGCTTACGTAGCCCCGCAAAGCATAACAATCCAGATGCAAGTATCAAAAAAGAAGAGGGCTCTGGTACTGATGGGACTATCCTAAAAGCAGCTTCATAATTGCTTTGGAGCAATCCTCCTGATAGATAAACACCTCCTGAATACACATCATCCGGTAAATTACTTACGCCCCATCTAAAACTTCCTGATGGTACAGATAAGACCGCGCTGTATTTACTTCCAACTACCAAATCAATATGTCGAAAATCTATGTCATAAAATCCAGCAGAAGATATAAAAAGGTTATCAGGTATCGTGAATTCTACTGAACCAAGCAAGGTGCCAGAAAAACCCTCTCCTTCCAAAAGAGATAATGTTATTGGTGTGTTTGCTTCTCCTGAATTGCGTTGTGAAAAGCTAAACGCAATAGAAACGTTTTGATCCTCTGCAGTAAAAGACTGACCTATCCCGGGGCGAGCTGCATATATAGTAGTAATACCGGTATAGCTTTCTTGAGAAATAACACCAGCAGTAGATTGTAGGGGTAAAAGTATATTAATTAGGAAAAGCAGTGATATGACAGGTTTCATTGATAACCCTTGGTTATTAAACCGAAAAAATATTGTTTTTCACACTGTTTCGCCTTGCTGTGGTCTTACAATGACGAGGTCAGTTACACTGATGAAGAAATATATGTACAGCTGTTTGAAAGCCGGGACTTTAAAGTTTTTCTTATATATTATCCATAGGAAAAACTCCTATTTTAATCCGCAATAGACCCTAAACTACCCTTAGGCACTACTTGGCTGAATGGTTGGGATATACAATTCATCGAAAATATCTGAGGTAATCAATACCTTATTGATTTTTGTGCAATTGGTGTATTTAAGAAATTTTGGTTATTCATAACCTCAGATATTTTTGGCAACCGATACCGCATCAGTAATGTTTGTCGCACAGTAGGGCTCAATGGCAATGCACGCAATAGACTCGCTTATGGTTAATCCCTATTCCGGCCTCTAAAAATGGCTGATTAAGTGCTCTTTTCTGCTGTCAATCCTTAGCCGCAGCGATGGCAGCTTTGTAGATACACCTGCCGTGAGCTTTAGCTCCGTTGGATGTCCGCTATATGGAACGCCGCAACCTCATCAACAGCCCATTCTAGCCAAAGGGGTGAGGCCGCTCAGTGTCGGTAAGCGCCCTCTGGCTTTGGCCCAAACTATAGGTCCCTTCAGCACGAAAGGAGCCTTACCATGCAGTTAGACAAAC
>JBALWH010000069.1:0-16032 GCA_036960175.1 Motiliproteus sp.
GTAGCTTGGCTGCGGCTTCTTCGATCCCCAGCTCTTCGAGCGTCTTGGTGGTGTTGATGATCAGATAGCCGTCGGTCTTGAGACCGGCAAAGACATCGACGGAGTTGAACAGCGACGGATCCTGCACCAGCAGGGCATCAGGTTCGAGTACCGGTTCGCGGGAGCGGATCTCCTTGTTAGCGATACGGCAGAATGCCACAACCGGGGCTCCCATGCGCTCGGAGCCAAAGCTTGGGAAAGCTTGGGCGTGTTTGTCTTCTAGAAAAGCAGCGACCGAGAGCATTTCGGCTCCGGAAACTGCACCCTGTCCACCGCGTCCATGAATTCGTATCTGGAACATGGGCTACTTCCTCCTGTGATAAATTATTCAGGCCCTGTCATTGACCCGCCGAGACCTCTGATTGAGAAGGCGTGACAAGGATTCGTTGACTGTTTTGGTTGGTGCTAACAGGCCCGCATACGGCAAATCGAAAGCGGATTTTCGCACCACCTATTGCGCCGAAATCAAGCCCATCAGGTGGTGTTTAAGCTGCGTAACGGTTAGGGGTTGGACTGCCAGCTGTGTGGTGATTCAAAGGGGATGCGTAGGCCCTCGGCAGAAACTTGTTAGTAACGACGGCCGCGGTCAGCTTTTTTTGCATGTCATTTCCTCGGGATGGCTTGGTAGTTACATTTTTATCTTGCGAGGGTGCTGCGATGCAGTCAAATGTGGTGTATGGCGACCGGGCGGTAACGTTCGAGCCGAGCATCGCGGCGCCTATCGTTGGCCAAGCTGCGCAACGGGTGTCCGTCATACTACCCGCAGATTGTGAATGCCTGTGCTTGCAGGAGGCTTGTCGGCCGATCGATACGCCGGCTTGTTACAGCAACCAAAGATCGCTCGCCTGACTTGAGCTATTTACCTCCTCGGTTGATCAGTGACCCCCTCTTTTCAGAAGCTGCGGCTAGTAATATCGAGCTCTGTCCTGAGTTGGAAAGGTGCACTAGATCAGTGATTTTTATTTCACTGCATAGGTAAATGGTCTAATATGCTTCTAAGGTTCTATATACTAGATAAATTCGATTAAAAACAAATGGTTGAGCTTGTAGTAAATGTACAAAACAAGGTTTATTAAGCCTAATAAAGCGGGTTATAGTAACCATTAATAACTTTAATGTAGTATTTTTACATAATCATGTTCTTTTTCTGTACAATTCATCGTGTTAAATATACGGACTAAGCATCCTGCCGACTTCATCGCTCCCTTGGCCTCTCATCGTCGAGGCCGGAGCGAAAGCGGTTTTGGGTGAGAACTCTGCTAACTAGCAGGAATTCGCCGCAGACCCACAGCGGGTGGTTAATTCTTTGTGGCGAATATGACGCGTACTCAACACGCTGGTGTTGAATACTTGTTGGGCAATGCGCTCAGTCGCAGTTAAGTGAAAGTCTGGCGTGGCTACAGCCATCGTTATGCACGCAAGACTTTAGTAAAGGCCTTTCCGGCCGGCTCCCTCGCTTCCAATAACAATTCATGGGGCTTCTTCTGATCATTTTGTCGGGTTTGTGATGCCGCGCGTCTGCATCACAAGCCGGCTCGTGGTCGGTTGCTTCTCGGAATTCGATTTTGGTCGAGTTCCGCCACTTCGCCCTCTTCATCTAGAGATCAATTGGAGAGCACTTGTTATGAAAACCCATGAGTCGGTTTCGTTATTTCAATCGGAAATCGGTCTTCAGGACCCGCTCACAGAGTTGTTGAGATCCGGCGCGGGTGAACTTGTTTCCCAGGCCGTGGAGGCTGAAGTTCAGGCGCTGCTGAAGCAATACGAGGAGCTGCGAATCGAAGATGGTCGCCATGCTATCGTGCGTAATGGTTACCTGCCCGCACGAAAGCTTAAATCCGCCCTTGGTGAGCTTAAGGTCAGGGTGCCTAAGGTTCGCGACCGCTCCGGTTCCGGGGTCAGCTTCATCAGTCGGATTCTACCGCCGTATTTCAAGACCAGCGCCGATAACGAAACATCATTGGCCTGGCATTACTTGCAAGGGGTCCTCGGTGGCGACTTTAGAGACGCGCTGGTGGCTTTGCTGGGTAGCCAGATCAGGTCTCTGCGGGCCGATACCCTTTCGCCACTCAAAGAGAATTGGCGGGGCAGCTGCAAACATGCGATTCCTGCAGACCTGAGCAGCAAGCGTTACGTGGGCTGGTGGGCGAACTGCGTGTACAGCGGCGGACGGAGGGATGATCAGCAGTGCCTGCTGGTGATTACCGGGGTGACCGAACAAGGGGGAAATGAGTTGGTGGCCGTTCAGCTCGGCTACCGTCAGTCGGCGGAAAGCTGGGAGGCGCTACTCGATAGTCTTCGTACACGAGGCCTGGCGATGGCTCCCCCCCTGGCCAGCGGCGATGGTTCTTTGGGGTTCTGGCCGGCACTCAGCAATCAGTATCCCGCTTGTCGCCACCAGTATTGCTGGGGGCATAAGGTAGTCGAAGTGCTGGACAAACTTCCTGATCCGATGCTGCCGGTCGCCAAAAAGGCGCTAGGTAATATATGGATGGCCCAGACAGTAGGCCAAGCACATACGATCTTTGATCGCACCTTGATGCGGCTCAGCAGTAAATGCACAAAGTGCTCGAGATGCTCTGAAGTGGCGGATTGTCTGAAAAAAGATAGGCATGTTCTGCTGGCATTCTACGACTTTCCGGTCGAATTCTGGGCCTACCTTCGGCGCCCCAGTCTATACAGCCAACCTTCATTGAGTAGCGATCCGGTGAGCATTGAATGTCCGGGGGCTGTTGGTCGGCCACGCACTTGGCTCTGGCCGGTAAAAAGCCAGTGTTAGCGAGGAAAGGAGGGGATTCGCTAAGGAGATAGGACGGTTTTTCTGGGCTTCCGATTGGCGTGATTTTAAGGATTATTTAGCACTATGGGGTCGATCGAATCGCAACGATCTGGCGGCATACACCACATTTGACCCTGTTCATGGACCGGTTCACTGTAAAACACAGACGACGCCTTGGTGAGGATATGTCAACCGAGAGGTTGACACGCATAGACCGGGTGACATGTCTGGATTTTATGCAATAACCCATCGATTGAATAGGTGTGAATATGACGAAAAGAATTGCTTTGGTAACCGGCGGTACCGGTGGTATCGGTTCAGCAATCTGCACGGCCCTGGCAGACAGCGGCATGCGAGTTGTCGCCGGCTATAGCAATGAGGAAAAGGCCAAGGCCTGGCAGGCGGAGCAGCATCTTGCCGGTTACGAGTTCCTGATCGCCCAAGTGGATGTCACCAGCCTTGAGTCCTGCGAGGCTTGCGTTAAACGCGTCATCGAACTGGCGGGTGGCTATATTGATGTGCTGGTTAATAATGCCGGAATTACCCGCGATAGCGTGTTCAAGAAGATGGACTGGGACCAGTGGCACGCAGTGCTGAGCACCAACTTGGACAGTGCCTTCAATATGACCCGTCCGGTCATCTTGGATATGTTGGATAAAGGCTATGGCCGGATCATCAATATCTCTTCTCTCAACGGCCAGAAAGGCCAGTTCGGTCAGAGCAACTACTCAGCCGCCAAGGCTGGGCTGCATGGGTTTACCAAGGCACTGGCGCAGGAAACCGCCAGAAATGGTGTGACGGTCAATACCATCTCTCCCGGCTATGTGCTGACCCCCATGGTGGCCAAGATCGATCCGGTGGTTCAAGACAAAATCTGTGCCCAGATTCCGGTCGGACGCATGGGTCATCCCGAAGAGATCGGTCGTGCCGTGGCTTTCCTTGCCGATGAGCAGGGGGGCTATATCACCGGCGCCAACCTTTCCATCAATGGCGGCCAGCATATGTACTGATCCGCCTTACTGCCGTTTATCGCTGCTACAGCCTGTCCAATGGCATCGGTCAGGCTGTTTTGCGATAGGAATACCGGCCAGCAATACGGTCGGTCATTCCCCTAGGATGTATACCAGTCCCCTACTGAGATTGATGTTATGAACAGCAAGAATACCTGCGCTAACACGCATGATTTTTTGGCTGCCATGAATAGCGAAACCCTCAAACTGATGGAGCTCTTCGGTGGCAAAGTCGGTAAAGAACAGCTCGATAACCTCAACGGCGATTGGACCCAAGTGCTCGGTCAGTCGCATTCCACCCAAGACTGGATCGAAGTCATTGGTGACTACCAAAAGAGTCAGATGAAGTTCTGGTCCGGTTTTTTTGCCGCTCCGATCGATGCTTCATCCGCTTCATCCGCTTCATCGGATCGACGTTTTAACAGCGATGAATGGAGCGAGACCCCGATCTTTAACTATATCAAAGACTCCTATTTGATCGCCTCTAAGCAGCTTAATAAGTTGGCTGCTAGTGTGGGTATGGACGACAAGAGCCAGCAGACGCTGGCGTTCTATACTCAGCAATATATTGACGCGTTGTCGCCGTCCAACTTTGCCGCTACCAATCCTGAAGTGATTCAGCGCGCCATCGACACCAACGGCCAGAGTCTGATCGATGGGCTGAAGAACTTGGTGGGAGATATAGGCAAGGGCCGTATCTCGATGACTGACGAGTCCGCTTTTACCATGGGCGAAAATATCGCCACCAGCGAGGGGGCGGTGGTGTTCGAAAATGAGCTGATGCAGCTGATTCAGTACACCCCTTCCACCGACAAGGTCTGCGAGCGGCCGTTGCTGATCGTGCCACCGTGCATCAACAAGTTTTATATTCTGGATCTGCAGCCGCATAACTCCTTCGTCAGGCACGCGGTCGAACAGGGGCAGACCGTTTTCCTGATCTCCTGGGTCAACCCTGCAGCCAAGCAGGGGCACTTAAGCTGGGATGATTATGTGGAGAAAGGGATCTTCGAGGCGCTTTCCGTTGCCAAAGCCGTCACCGGGTCGGAGCGGGTCAATACCGTGGCCTGGTGTGTGGGTGGCACTCTGTTGGCCAGTGCCCTGGCGGTAATGGCAGCACGCAAGGATAACAGTGTCGCGTCTGCTACCTTGCTGACGACCCTGGTGGATTTCGAAGAGCCGGGTGACTTAGGGGTGTTTATCAACAAGTCACAGGTGCTCCCGCTGATTAAACAGGCAAAAGAATCCGGGGTGATGAGTGGCAAGAAGCTGTCCGTGGCCTTCAACCTGTTGCGTTCCAACGACTTGATCTGGCCCTACGTGGTCAATAATTATTTGAAAGGGCATGCTCCGGCACCGTTCGACATTCTGTACTGGAATAGCGACTTGACCAACATGGCCGGTGAGATGTACAGCGAGTACTTGACCAATATGTACCTGGAGAACAACCTCATCAAACCGGGCAAAATGACCGTCTGCGGTGATGCGTTGGATCTTTCCCAGATAAAAGTTCCTTGCTATTTCCTCTCTTGCATCGAGGATCATATCGCTCCTTGGTCGAGTATCTTTAAGGGGGCCGGCCTGTTCCGCAACGTCGAGTTTGTGCTCGGCGCAAGCGGCCATATAGCGGGGGTGATCAATCCTGCTTCCAAAAACCGTCGCCATTTCTGGACCGACGGTGAAAAGGGCAATGGGTCTGAGCATTGGTTGGAAAGCGCCGAGAAGCAGGAAGGAAGCTGGTGGAACCATTGGAGTGTCTGGCTCGATAAGCGCGGCGGCAAGCGGGTGCCAGCAGCGAAACAGTTGGGTTCCTGTGATTTTGAGGTCATCGAAGCGGCCCCGGGTCGTTATGTCAAAGAACGAATTGCCTGAAAAACGGTTCCCGGTTAACAAATGAGTAAATTACCGAGGCCGTGTGTCGGTGGGAGGATAGCGTCAATTTGGTGCTTATTTCCTCCTGCCAGACGTAAATCAGCTATGAAGCCTGTCATCCGTGGGAGTGTTATGAAAGAAGTCGTTATCGTAGCGGCAGGGCGTACTGCCATAGGCCGATTTAATGGATCTATCTCTGAAATATCTGCTAGCGACCTCGGTGCGACTGTGATCAAAGGTCTGTTGGAAAAGACCGGCATCGCCCCCGAGCAAGTCGATGAAGTTATTCTGGGCCAGGTTCTGACCGCCGGTTGCGGTCAAAACCCTGCGCGTCAGGCGGTGATCAGTGCGGGTTTGCCCCAAGGCACTCCCGCATTGACCATCAACAATGCCTGCGGATCAGGCCTTAAAGCCGTGCTGCTTGCTGCTCAAGCCATTGAACTGTACGACGCCGACCTGATTATTGCCGGTGGCCAGGACAACATGAGCCTGTCCGGCCATTTTATGCCCAACTTCCGCAACGGCATAGAGACGGGTAACGGGAATCTGGTTGACACTCTTATCAATGATGGCCTCTGGGACGTGTTCAACAACTACCCCATGGGCATCGCCATCGAAAACCTCGTCGAGAAGTACGGTTTCAGCCGTGAAGCGCAGGATGTTTTTGCTGCCGCTTCTCAGAACAAGGCCGAGGCCGCGCTGGCGGCCAACCGTTTTGCCGACGAGATCATCCCTGTTGTTATTCCGCAGTGCCAAGGCGAGCCCATTGTCTTCGATCGTGACGAACAGCCCCGTGCAGGTGTTATTGCCCAAGCATTGGGCAAGCTCAGCCCTGCGTTTAAGGTAGACGGCACAGTTACCGCTGGTAACTCCTCCCCCCTCAATGACGGCGCTGCCATCGTTATTGTTTGTAGCGCCGAAAAAGCCGAAGAGTTGGGTCTTGAGCCGCTGGCCAATATCGCCGCTTACGGCACCGCAGCGGTTGATCCTTCCCTCATGGGGACCGGTTCGATCAGCGCTACTCAGGTAGCGCTGAACCGCGCTGGCTGGACCGTCGACGATCTGGATCTGATTGAAGCCAGCGAGGCCTTTGCCGCTCAGACTATGTCCGTCAACCAGGAACTGGAATGGGGTGCCCGCAGGGTCAACGTCAACGGTGGCTCGATCGCTCTGGGTCACCCCATCGGCGCGTCCAGTTGCCGCCTCTTGGTCAGTCTGCTGCACGAAATGGTCAAGCGAGACGCAGGTAAGGGCCTGGCAGCGGTGAGTTCCGGTGATGGTATGGGTATTACGGTAGCGGTAGAGCGCTAAGCAGTAGCAAAGTCCCAGAGACCCTCGACATAGGGGCGATCATTCGCTTGACCATGCTTTGACTCTGTTGGTTGTAAAAACATGGCATAACGGTGCAGCGAGGTTGGCCCCACAACAAAAACGAGGAGCAGCCAATTTGAAACAATATTTTCAGACCCGCCCCAGGCTAGAGAAGCGACATGCACGAACTGTTGATACGCTCACGCGAGGTTTGAATCAGAACGATGGTTGTCAAAAAATCATCATCGCTGATGATCACCCTCTGTATAGAGCTGGATTGAAGCAAGCGTTGATCCAGATGATGCCGGATGTGGAGTTCATCGAAGCGGACACACTGAGAGCGGTACGGGAAGCTGTCAAGCAGCATTCTGATGTAGATCTTGTGCTCCTGGATCTCCATATGCCGGGGGCCAATGGGTTTAGTGGATTGGCGTGGCTGCGATGCCAAAATCCAGGCATGCCGGTGGTTGTTGTTTCCGGCAGTGAAGAGCCCAGCGTGATGAGTCGTTCGATCATTTATGGTGCCTCCGGTTTTATTCCTAAATCATCCTGCCTCAATAGAATAACCGAAGGCATAAAAGCGGTTCTGGAGGGGGAGGTTTGGCTGCCCGAAGAAGCCGCTGAGGAGGAAGTAGATGAAAATGAAGCAAATTTCGCTGCTAATTTAAAGCGTTTGACTAATAAGCAATTTGAAATTTTGATGTATCTGAATGAGGGATTACTTAACAAGCAGATCGCTTACGACCTCTCTATCAAAGAAACCACAGTAAAAACGCATGTGAGCGCGATTCTGCGCAAGCTAGAGGTGTATAGCCGTACTCAAGTGGTGATCGAAATTCGTCGGTTGCACCTAGCGGAAACGCCGGTGATCTGGGACTAGTCTGCATTATAGTTAGCATCCTTACTGCTCGTCCCAGCACGGCCGGGGTAAACCAGCAACCTCCGGGCTATATTTTAAAGATAGGGTGCTGCGGGTTGTCCCCTCTTAAAAAATGATGGGTTAGGGGGCCGCCCACCTCAAGCCATGATCTGTACCAGCCAGAATGGACACCTGCCTAAGCGACATGTTGTGATTCAAACTCTTCTGGGCTGAGATAGCCCAACGCACTGTGCCTTCTGGTTTGATTGTAATCAACCTCAATATATTCGAACACGGCTTGCCGCATCGTTTCTCGACCCATAATTGGCTCGTACTGGACAGCCTCGACCTTGAGCGAACCGAAGAAGCTTTCGACACAGGCGTTGACGCTCCTATGTCAAACAGATTTCACTGAGCCACCTAAATCGGCCAAAATCATTGGATACAATTCCCTGGCGATATAACGCTTCAAACAGCGATGGATCTCTTTGGTTGACAGGCCTTCTGCTGTACGACGCTCGACGTAGGCCCTTGTTCGGGGTTCGCTGCGCATCCGCACCAAAGCGATGGTCCATAAGGCGTTGTTTGCCGCTCGGCTACCTCCCCGGTTTAAACGATGTCGTATGGTCTTTCCTGATGACGCGGGTAAAGGGTTTACTCCACACAGCGCTGCTAGCGCCGCCTCGCTTTTCAAGCGTTCTGGGTTATCTCCTGCGACGGATAAAAGTACTGCTGCCGTTTGGGGGCCAACGCCGAACTGTTCTCGAAGTCGCCTCGCGTGCTGTTTTGTTAAATCATTGAGCATCCTATCCAAGTCTACGACCTCTTCAGAAAGCATCAGCCAGCGCTTAGCCAGTAATCTTAGGGTGGTGGCCAGTGTTTGCAAAAGGGGTGATGTTCCCAATGAACGCTGGCGCGCACAGGCACTTACGCATTCTGCGGGCTTAACCTTCCAGAGCCTTTCCCGAATACTTTCCGGAGCCCCTACGAGCAACGCACGTAGTTGATTAATAGACTGTGTTTTGGATTTGATCGCGCTACGTCTAGCAACTGAAACTATACGCATTGCCTCAACGACACCGGACTGCTCCTTAGGAATGGCTGTAGCGACTCCAGAAAGAACAGCTCGTGCAGCATTTTCAGCATCAATGGGATCTGATTTACCTTTAAGCCTACGGTTGCTGCGATCGGGACGATTGACCTCCCGGACATCTATAGCGTTGTCACGCAATACCCGGGTTAAACCAGCCCCGTAGGTTCCTGTTCCTTCGACACCTGCACGGTGAAAAACCCCTAACGAGTCAGCCCATTTGAATAGCTTGAGATACCCCGCAGCATCTGTAGTAACTGCGAGTGTCCCAAGTAGTTTACCTGCGTAATTAATTACGGCTCCAACATGTATGTCGAGGTGAGTATCGACTCCAAGAATCACCTCTCTCTGTAGTGATTGGTTGTTCATGGCAAGCTCCTCTGTATGTGGCGCATTACCAACCCCAGTTGCAGGACAGGACACTCACGGTGCAAAAGAACAAGGCTCCTATTAGGTCACAGCCGTTGGGCCCGGAATGCTCGGGGAACACCGAAACAGATCGACAGGTCAACGCAAAGGCAACTTGGCCAATCCCAGCACGGGTCAGATCTGCCCGATGTTCAACTCTATTCTGGACTGAGTATCCCAGCAATTTCCTTCGCGGCTCATGCTCTGCCGCTGCCCATGGTCGGCGATAATCTTGCGGTACGCAGTTGAGCAATACTGACTCCCTCGGTCGCTGTGAATGATGGTCCCCTTGGGAAAGCCGCGACGCCACAGCGCCATTTTCAATGCATCACACACCAAGTCCGCCGTCATTCGTGTACTCATCGACCACCCAATAACCGCGCGAGAGTGAAGGTCTATAATCACTGCTAGATAAAGCCAGTCTTCGCTGGTCATCAAGTAGGTGGTGTCGCCTGCCCACTTTAGGTTGGGTTCTGCGGCCTCAAAGTTCTGCTCTAACAGATTTGGTGCACAGGCAGTTTATGGCCGCTGTCTGTCGTGACTTTGAACTTACGTGCGGCCTTGGCGACCAGTTTCTGGCGCTTCATGCTTCATGCGATGGTCTTGATGTCATGCTTGTCACAGTTGGCCTCAAGTTCAGCCTGGATACGTCTGGAGCCATTGCGCTCTTTCCCCTTATCAAAAGGCCACCTTAATCTTTTCATCCCGATCCTGGCGAGCCAGAGCCTGCGTACTGGGGTGCCGAGACTATCGAACCCATGCGTAATACCCACTTCGCGATACGCTCAACGCACAGGCCATTCGAGTAATCGAGAACTGGCAACTGTGCGTGAGCATGAAGGAGAACCGTTTTATTTTTGGTTCTTTGCGAAGTAGGTAGCCGCTTTTTTTATGATTTCGAGCTCCTCGGCCTGCTCTGCAAGTTGCCGCTTAAGCTTGGCAACCTCGGTTGCCAACTCAGATTCTCGTACGCTGGTGCTGATTTTTTTTGAAGCAGCAGCTCGCCAATTGTAGAGCTGAGATTCATAAATACCGAGCTCTTTGGCTGCTGAAGCAACGCTGGTTTTGGTAGCAAGCTTTAAGGCTTCTGACTTGAACTCGGGGGAATACTGCTTACGTTTGACCTTGGATTTCATTGTTCACCTCGTTAAGCGATTTTACTCGCTTAGTTCGGTGTCCAGAAATGGTGGGACGGATCAATGACGATTGGTGGCTTTGTTCTAGATAGCGCTGATCAAGGGTGGCCGGAAGTAACCCCCCCCTGGATCTGATCGCAGCCCATTCTTCGCAGCAGTGATTATTGCTCTTTGCTGGTGACCTGATCGGTGCTAGATAGTGCGGATACGCTTTTTGCCAAACAGATGATGGCGTGAGTGATGGCAATATCTGCCGCTGAATCGGTCAGTTGTTCGAGGGTAGGGGTGCTGATATCTAAGCGTTGAATGGGCAGTTCTTGCAGTAATGCCGGAGATAGTGAGCTGCCCTCTACCGCTAGTAAAACCCCACGTGCATGAAGCTTGGTCATCAGCTCGCGGATGCTGTTGTCATCCATGCCCTTCAGGCTGGAACCAAAGCTCAGTTTCAGTAACGTCGGTGCTATCTGAATTTGCGTAAAAATCTTGCCCAGGTCCTGCTCTATACGGCTCAAATGAAACAGATTTTTGTCGACGTTGATGGTGATGGGGCCCCCAAAAGTTGTTGGCAGCCCGCGTGATAACCTTTGGTCGTTGTAATCAAGTGCCGGGGGTGTTGGTTTTGAGTCTTTCGTTAGCCATGATGGCGGCTTCGACGCGGTTACGGACATGGAGTTTCTGAAGAATATTGGTCATGTAGTGTTTGACGGTTTTTTCTTGCAGAGTAAGCTCTTTGCCTACTTCTTTATTGCTGAGTCCTTGGGCGACCAGTTTTAGTATCTGCTCTTCCCGGGCGGTAAGGTCATCCAACGGATCTCGTTGTTTTGGGCGCCGGGTCACATCTTGCAGTTCTGCTAGCAGCCTGGCCGCCAGGCTCGGGGATACGTAGGCATCGCCCTGATTAATAGATCTCAGCGCGTTGCAGAGTTCTTGTCCGCCAACCCCTTTGAGCACATAACCGCGGGCGCCAGCTTTAAGGGCTGACATCACATCATCATCGTGTTCAGAAACCGTCAGCATGACTATTTTGACTGCTGGACAAGACGCGGCAATACGCCTGGCGGCTTCGATGCCTCCGCCGGGCATGCTGACATCCAGCAGCATCAGATCCGGCATCAGTTCGTTCGCCAGCATCAAAGCCTCATCTGCATTCTTGCCTTGGCCGACGATGTCAAAGTCATGCTCTTCCATCAATGTCTTGGCTACACCTTCTCGAAATAGTGGGTGGTCGTCGGCAAGCGCTATCCTGATCATGATTCGAATCCTGGCTGGTCAGACTGTGACGGGTATATTTTACAGCTCATGCTGATTGTAGTACCGCTGCTAGGCGTTGATGTTATTTTCATAGTGCCTCCCAGTGTGGCAATACGCTCATGAAGTCCTATCAGCCCAAGGCTGCCGCTCTCGCTATCCTGTTGATCAGGGCAGAACCCTGGGCCACTATCACTAACGCTAATGTGTAAGGTGTCTTCATCGTAATCAACGGTCACCTGCTGCTCTTTGCCGCCAGCATGTTTAGTAGCGTTGTTCAGTGCTTCCTGAATAAATCGATAGCTGCAGATTTTCAGCGGATGAGTTAATTCCTGGGGGAGGCGATTTATGTCGACGTTAACCTGAGTGTTGGTGCGGCGTTCATGGGATTGGGCGACGCTGTGGATCACTTGCTCTGCCGTTAGCTCCTGCAATTCCGGCAGAGTCAGGCCGGTACAGGTATCACGGATTTCCGTAAGGGCATTGGATAGTGAGTCCTTCATGACCGTAATGTCATTCAGGTCTGCACTGGTTAATCCGGCGGTGCCTAATTGTTTGCGTAGCGCATCAAGTCTTAATAGCGCAAAGGCTAAGAGCTGTGCGGGGCCATCATGAAGGTCAGAGCCGATGCGACGAAGAAAGCGCTCGTTGGTCTCTACAGTCTTGCGAGAGGCGCGCTGCAGACGCTTACGTAGCTCTTCGTTTTGACTCAGCAATTGACGTAAATCTGTGACATGAGTTTCCAGGTCCGAGCGTTGCATTTTTATGGTGCGACTGCCTCGTACCACAATGCCAGAGAGGGCTCCGAGCATAAACAAGGTGACGACCGCCACCACCAACCAGCTGCGCAGCTGCGCATCCAGCAAGTTTCCTTTCAGGTCATCCGCATAGGAGTAAAATTCCGCGACAGCGATAACTTTGCCGGTACGGCTTTGGCGGATGGGACTGTATATCTCCAGCAGCGCCATGCCGGTGGCCCTTTCCAGCGCATCTTCCTCATCTTCCAGGGTATCGAATTCTGCAGTCACCACGCCGGTCCAGGCTTTGCGCAGATTAGGGGTAGTGGGGAAGGTCTTGCCAATGATGGAAGGACGGGAGCTGTAGGCAATATATCCCTCTTCCTTCCAGACCTTGAAAGAGATAATGCGACGGCTAAGATCACTGGCTTGAAGTAACTGGTCCAGTTGTTGACGGGTGTCTGCGTCCAGCTTGTCCGAAAATGATAGTTCCTGTACTTCCGGTTCTATAAAGCTGCGCATAAACAGCGCGGTTGAAGCGGCGGTATTGTTCAGCACTCCTTGTTCGATCTGGCGGGTAACCCAGAAGCCCATGACAATCATGCCGATTATCAGGACCACGGCACCCATGGTCACAAACTGCAGAGATAAGCTCAGATGATGCCAGCGTCCCTTCATGTTCTTTGCCTGTTCTTGCTGTCGTTAGAGGGATAAGTGTCGGCCGTATCAGCATCTTATCCCGAATAAACTGTTTTCTGCATCGGACCATGGTCCGAAATTAGTTAGGACTTTGTTCAGGTCTATTCGTAGGGCCTTGGGTCATACTCTGACGTATCAAAAGCAGCCATGATTACATCATAGTATGTCGCAGCCTAAGGCATTTGGCTGTAAACCTCTCAATGGAGAATATTGATGAACATTATCACGATGCCAATGGCGGATCATAACAACATCGATAATCACTTGGCGCCATTGACTTCAAAGCGTAAGCAAAAAGCCAAATGTTCCTATAGCTGTCGTCGTGCCGATCTGGATCATGCTAGCCAGATTTTGACCGGGAATTTGCGACCTCAAAGCGGTGATTTGGTGTTAGCTAGAATTACTCGGCTGGGGCAGCATAAACGCCTGGAATTAAACACTGGCCGTCGAGCTCATCTGCATCTTGGTGACGAGATTATCGTCAGCTATGGCGCCCGCTATGCGCCGGATCAATTTGAAGCTTACGTACCCGAACATTTTGATGAATGTGATCTGGTGGCAGCCGGCGGTATTGCTGCCGAGTCGGCTTCGCGTAATGGTTCGATGAAGCCCGCGACGCGGATTACCCCTATTGGATTGTTGGCGGATCATCAGGGAAAGCGCATTAACCTGAGTCGCTTTTCGTTGGCGGCTCCGGTGGGGTCTTTTAGTCGGCCTAAGGTTTATGGGGTATTGGGTACCAGTATGAATTCCGGAAAAACTACCTGTTCCGGGATGCTGATTCATGGTTTTGGCGAACAAGGGCTATCGGTCGGAGCCGCCAAGGTTACCGGTACCGGAGCCGGTTGTGATGCCTGGGTCTATACCGACGCTGGTGCCGATAAAGTACTGGATTTCACCGACATGGGGGTGCCATCCACCTTTGGTCTGTGCCTAGCTCAACTGGAGTCAATAATGCTGGGACTGATCCATAACCTGTCGCAAGCCGGTGTTGAGGTGATCGTTATGGAAGTGGCCGATGGTTTACTGCAGCAGGAGACCTCCGCCCTAGTGAACTCGGCCTGTTTTCGACGTATCTGCGATGGCGTGATTTTTGCGGCGCCAGATGCGATGGGAGCCATTGGCGGTGTTAACCAGCTGCGATCGCAAGGGATCAATGTGTTGGCAGTGGGCGGCTTATTAACCACCGCTCCCTTGGCTATCAAAGAAGCACAGGCAATGCTGGATATCCCGGTAGTGACTGCCCAGCAGATGGAAACGGCGGCCTGGCTTCCAGACCCTCAAGAAGTAGCCTCCATGGATAATGTCAGGGATATAGATCTGGCCTATTAAAAGGTACAACGAGAGAGTGAATTATGATGAGTCCAAATGACAGTAAGCATGGACTTAGGGAGGTCTTCTCCAAGTCGCAACCGGAGGCCTTTAGACCGGGCTTTAAGGCGTGCTGCGGACGTACCTTCCCCGATTTGAAGTACGCTATTTTCCTGCCGGACGAGATTAACGCGCAGACGCCGGTACTGGTATCGGTGCACGGTGTCTCCCGCAATGTCGAAGAGCACCTTGAGGCTTTCTCTGCGATCTGTAAGCAGATGGGATGGTTATTGGTCGTTCCGCAGTTTAGTCGTAAGAACTTTCCCGCGTATCAGACCCTGGGCATCAGGCGCAAGCAACCGGGCCCTCGCTCTGACCTGGCATTAAACAGTATTTTGGATGAAATTCAGCAGGACCTTGGTATCGAGACCCGTCGCTTTCGGATGTTCGGCTTTTCTGGTGGTGCGCAGTTCGTGCATCGTTATGCTCTGGCTCATCCTCATAGAGTTATGTCTGCGGTGCTAGGCGCGTCTGGCTGGTATACCTTTCCTGATCATCAAACTCCCTATCCCAGAGGCTATCGGACCGGAGCAGATAGCGACTTAAGATTGTTTTCAGAAAAGATGCTGACCATTCCCATGGCCGTATTAGTTGGATCCGAAGATATCAGTCGCGATGACGCCCTTAACCAAACCGACAAGATCGACTTGCAGCAGGGCATTAATCGGGTTGAGCGGGGCAAGAACTGGGTTTCAGCTATGCAGTTCCAAGCCAAAAAACGGGGTTTGCCGACTCAGTATATAGCGGAAATAATGTCCGGTTGCGATCATGATTTTGGTCGCTGTGTAGAGCAGGGAAAAATGCATCAGAAGGCGGTTAAGTTTTTTCTTCATGTCACTCTGGCGGAGATGGGCGGAGCCCTTAGGAGTACACAGGGAAAGGCCCGCTTTGTTCCTTTTGTCATTTGATCAGTGGTTAGCAAGCGGGTGCTAAAAAGGGGGTCTATGACCAAGCCATTCCTATTGGGTGTGTTTAGGCTCTTTTTGTTTGAGGGGCATCTTAAGTAGGAGACAGTTTCGCCCACAAGCGGTCATTGGGGACAGATCGTTTTGGGCATGGCTCAGCGGCTCTTCACGACACTGAGCGGTCTCTTACCTCTGGCCTTAGGGATTGCTGTTGAAACCTCGGAGTTCCTGATAGCGGACACCCCGCGAAGCGAGAGGTTACGGCAGGAGTATCTACTTAGCTGCCATCAGGCTCGCAGAACCTTAGGCAGCAGATCAGCTCTCTTTGAGCTTCCCAGCATGAACTTAATTCAATCTGATGATGGACGTGGAGTCCATCATTGTTCATAGGTGGAGGCTTATGGATAGGTCATCCGACTTCAGCTCATGCGCCCAAACCGGACATTCGTTTCTTTGTGACCTGTAGGGCAGCTGTCAGCACTAAGAAAACTCTGACCTTGTCAGATATCGGCATTATGGTTTTACCCCAATAAAATGGACCATTAACTCAGTCCGGTTGTCTTGTTTTCAA
>JBALWH010000070.1:0-16022 GCA_036960175.1 Motiliproteus sp.
ATCACCCCCTCCCCCCGACAAGGGATCGTGAGTGGTCAGGTATTTCTGCAGCAACTGCCGGTAGGCTCCGGTCTTCTTGAATGCAACCAACTGACGGGAAAACGCCTGCACCACGTCACTCTTCACCTTGTTGCGATTAAATGCCAGATAGAATGAGTGAGCGAACAACACGTAACCCTCGTAAGGCTCGATCTGATCACTCAAGCTCAAGCGTCGCACCATACCCACCCCTGTATTGCGATAACTGACCACCGCATCAAACCGCTTCAGGGCGAGCATCTGGAACAGCTGCTCCTCCTGGGTGACCGCACTGAAGTTACCAAAGTCGTCGAGGGCCATCCACAGCGCGGAGCTATACGCGTAGCCTCGGACCACGCCGATATTTAATCTTTTCAAATCGTCGACTGAGTCGATCTGCAGCAGCCCTACCCGATCCTTACGGACAAACAACACCCCCTGCTCGGTGGTCAGTGGCTCATCGGGGAATAACAGATGGCGCAGCCGTTCAGGGCTTGGGGTGATTGAGTAGATGCCATCAACGCTACCGACAAAAGCTTCTTGCTCTGCCCGAGCCCAGGGGTAAAGTTCGATCTCCGGTTCAGGCAATCCCATCCGTTCAAATACCGCCCGGATAATCTCGGTGGACAGGCCATTCAACTTGCCGCTTCGAACATCCACAAACTCGTAAGGTGGCCAGTCGTCAGTGGCTAGGCTGAGCTGAGTCTCAGCCCGGAGCGGTGCCACTGAAAACAGTAAAATAAGGATGCAGAATATGTTTATCAACATGCCCCCCTTTAACCCTCAATGACGCACTTTAGCTACTGGTTACTCCAGTCTAGTCAACGACGCAGCCCTTCGCATTCACGCGACTGCGGCATACGCCCGCCATGGATGGCGGAAGTGCAGTTGTTGCAGGAGCTTTCAACTGCCCGTAACTCCTGTACATAAAAAAGCCGGACCCCGTGAGGAGTCCGGCAACGAGGTGTATGCTAGGTAAAGCACACGATGGAGGAAGGTTGGAACCGGTTTAACGGAAGGCGATATCCCGTAATAACAGGGCGATATCCGGGACGGCAACTAACGCCACCGCGACCCCTAATAGGATAAACAGGAATGGCGGTACCCCGCGGATCACGTCGACGAACGGACGGCGGAATACGGCCACGGCGGTGAAGATATTGCAGCCGAAGGGAGGGGTTGCTGCACCGATCGCCACCTGCAGGGTGATCAGCACCCCCACCAGCACCGGATCGAGCCCGGCGGCCTTGACCAGCGGCGCGAAGATCGGCACCAGGATCAGGATGACCACGATCGAGTCGACGAACATGCAGCCGACGAAGAAAGCGATGTTGATCGCCACCAGAGTCATTACTGGGCCGGCACCCTCCAGCCCGATCGAGGCGATAATCTGCTGCGGAATCTGGGCATAGGAGAGCACCCAAGAGAAGGCGGCACCGGCGGCGATCAGGATAAACACCACCGAGGTGATAGCACCGGTGGACAGCGCGATATCAAACACATCCCGGGCTTTGATGGAGCGAAACACCACCCACTCAAGAATCAATGCGTAGAGCACACAGATCGCCGCCGCTTCGGTAGGGCTGAATATTCCGCCGTAGATGCCGCCCACCACGATCAACGGGAAACCCATCGGCCACAGCGCCCGACGCAGGGCGGTGAAGCGTTCACCCCAACTGGCGCGAGGCTCCATCGGAATATCGTGCTTTTTGGCGTACCACATGCAGTAGATCGAGAACAGCACGATGATCAGCAGCCCGGGGCCGAGTCCGGCGATAAACAGCTCGGAGATCGAAGTACCGGAGATCACCCCGTAGATGATCATGCCGATCGACGGCGGAATCAGGTAGGCAAGGTCAGCAGCGTTGACGATCAGAGCGATGGCAAAGGAGTCGTTATAACCCGCCTTGAGCATCCTGGGGCGCATGGCACCGCCGACGGCGACCACGGTGGCCTGGGTGGAACCGCAGACCGCGCCAAACAGGGCACAGGCGGCGGTGACGGAGATCGCCAGACCGCCGCGAATATGGCCCATAAAGCGCATAACCACATCGACCAAGCGGTCGGCAGAGTGGCCGCGGGTGATGATATCGGCGGCCAGAATAAACATCGGCACAGCGATCAGCGCCGAGGGTTTAACACCTCCGATCATCTGCTGCACCACCACCTGCAGACTCAGGTCAGGCAGGTAAACAAAGAAAGCGAGCAGGGTGGCTCCGACCAGGGGCATCATCATCGGGAAGCCCAACAGCAACAGCACGACCATTACGGCCAGCATCATCAGAGTCATGACTGATCCTCCTTGTGGTTATTGTTTTTATTGTCGATGCTTTGCTCTGAGTCCTGTGGCAGGTCATGGTCCTGGTTGTAGAGGTGCATCACCTCTGCGATCTCTGGATCCTCGTAGGCGTCCACGGTGGTGAAGGAGATATAGACATCGGGGTCGGCCAGATCGAAGTTCTTGACCATCGTCAGCAGGTACTGGATTCCGGTGACCACAAACCCCACCACTACCCAGATATAGGTCAGGTACAGCGGAACCTGCAGCGCCGGTGTCACCCGTCCCCGGCTAGCGATCTTGGCCACGTATTCGAAGGCGTACCAGGCCAGCACAAACATCACCACCGCGGTGAGGGCGGCGATCAAAATCATCAGCAGTTTCTTATGCCGCTCGCTGATCATGTCGTAGAAAGCTGACATCCGAATGTGACGCCCCTTGCGGGTCACGTAGCCCAGCCCCATGAAGGTGATGATCACGATCAGGAACTGATTGAGCTCCTCTGTAAAGTAGATGCTCTGGTTGAAGAAGTAACGACCGAAGACGTTGGCGATGGTATTGACGGCCATCAGCATAATGCCGCCGCTCAACACCACCATCTCAGCCTGGCCGATCAGTGTATCGATCCAGTGAAAAATTCGGTTTGGAGTCAGTCTGCGTTGTCTCATGGTCTTGCCCTTTATCGGGGGTTCTAGCCTTTCGGCACTGCATTGCGGATTCATCGACGCTCCCTCCTGACGCCAAGCGCCGGGGCTGATACGGGAACCTACTATCAATTTAGACCAAAGTTCTGGCACTTACCGCCTTTCCTAACGCGCAAGCCATCGGCGACCGTGCTACGGATTGGGTTGGATTGGATTGATACGAAGGTTATCCGAGAGTATTTGGGGGTAAAGGCGCCGTTCCTTGGTTTACCTGGGGACGGCGCCGGGGCAGTCTAGGCTTACTGGACAGATTCGATCTCGGCCAGCAGCGCGTTAAGCAACTCTTCGCCCCGCGAGCCGGTGATATCGGTGTACGCGGAGTGGGTGGCCTTACTGCGGTTGCGGAAAACGGCCCGCTCCTTGTCGGTCAGTATCACCATCTTGATGTCGGGCTTGGCCGCTTTGATCACGGCCAGCTTGTCATCGTTGAAGCGCTGCACTACATCAAAGATAAAGCCTTCCATCTCCGCCATGGTCTCTTTGATCAACTGCTTGCGGTGAGGCGGCAAGGTATCGTACCAGTCGGTACCTGACATAACAGAGGTCACCAGTTCCTGCTCACCGGCCCAGATCATGTAGTCGGTGACCTCGTAAAACTTCATCTCCTCAATGGCGGCTGCCGGGTTGACCTGACCATCGACCTGTTTGAGCTGCAGCGCGCCGTAGACCTCACCGAAAGGCAGCGGTGTCGGGCTGGCGCCCAGATCTTCATACGCTTGAAGCAATATCGGCGAGACCATCACCCGCATCTTGAAGTTTTGAAAGTCGTTGGGAGAGCGGATTTCACGGTTGGTGGTCCAGACCACCGGTCCCTCGGAGTACATGGTATGCAACTTGAGCCCCTTGGATTCGAAGTCCTGTCCCAGGTCGCCGTAGATCACCGGGCTTGAGCTGAGCATCTTGGCGGTGGCCCGGGGGTCGTTGGGCAGGGTATAGGTCAGCAGGAACAGCTGCGACTCGGGGACGATGGTGCCCAGATTGCCCACCGAGACATTGGTAAACTGCACCACCCCGTCGGCAACCTGTTCCACCAGATCGGTCGGGGTGCCCAGCGACCCCAGCGGGTAGATCTTTACCGTGACGTCACCATCGGTCTTGGCCTCGATACGCGCCTTAAACTCCTGCGCATAGCTGTCCATGATGGAACCGGGGATCTCTTCGATGGCAAACTTCCACTCCTCGGCCATCACGGTGATGGGGGTTAATGCCAGTGTCGCCGAAAGCGCCAATCCCTGAAACATCGTCTTTAAATCTAACATGGTTTTATACCTTCATTATTGTTGTTAGGTCGATTGTGCCGGCTAGGTACGGAGCCAGTATCGCAAAACCCTATTCATCAAAAAATACAAAAGTTTTAATATAAACATTATATTTATTGATGTAAAAGCCCACCAAGACCACTTAGACTTAAAGGTCAATAGGTTGGACCCGCGTGCAGCAACCAGGGTTCAGCCTATAACGGCAAAATAAACCAACTCTAGCGGCGACCAACGATAAGGAGCGACCATGGCGATCCATTCCATGAAACACATGCTGACCTTCTGCACCGTGGTGGAGAACGCTGGTTTCGTCGGGGCCCAGTCGGCCCTTGGCATGAGCCAACCCGCCATCAGCACCCATATCAAGGATTTCGAAATCCGCCTGGGTTTCCAGCTCTGCCACCGCGGACGCAGCGGCTTTCGACTCACCGAAAAGGGCCTGATCACCTACCAGCGCTGCCGCAAGATGCTTAACGCCATCTCCGACTTCGATGCGGATTTGGGAGAACTGCGTAACGCCCTCACCGGTACCCTGCGACTGGGACTGATCGACAACACGGCAACCAACCGGGAGTTTCCGATTCCCGAGGCGATCCGCCGTTTTTACAGCCGCAAGAACGATGTTTCCATCAAATTGACAGTGCAATCACCCGAGGAGCTGGAGCGTGAATTGCTCAACGGCAATATCCACCTGGCGATAGGCATATTCCAGAACCGCCACAGCAGTCTCAGTTACCGTCACCTCTATACCGAGAAGCACAGCTTCTACTGCGGCAGCAAGCACCCGCTATTCGACCTGCCCGAGGAGGAGATCACCCTGGAGCGGATCAAACAGCACCCCATCTCCACCCGCACCTACCTGCAGCACGCCGACCTGAAGGGGTTTAATAAGACCCAGAGTATCGCGTCGGTCTCCAACATGGAGGCCCAGGCGATCCTGATTAGCAGCGGCAGTTTTATCGGTTTCCTTCCCAACCACTACGCCGAGCAATGGCTGCGGGTCGGCGAGATGCGCGCCATCAATCACCTCGACCTGACCTGGGAATCAGACTTCAGCCTGGCGATGCGGGGGGCACCGGCACCGCAGAATATCGTCAAAGTCTTTGTCAGCGATATCGATGCGGCGCTCCGCGATCTGGAAACTTAGCCAACCTTCAGTCTGGCAATGCGGCGGTCTGGAAAGCTAGCCAACCTCACGCGGACGGCGCGTCTTCTGCCCCTTCCCTTCCGATCACAGAATGTCGTCGTCATTAACGGACGGCGGCGGGGTCTCGCGCAGCAGCGTTGCCAGAATCTCAAGCCCGGTCTTTAGCTGAGCCTCCGACACTGCCGAGGCGAGACTGATCCGCACCTGGTTAGGCGTCGATTGGTGTCCGACCGCGAAGGGTTCGGCGGCGGTAAGACTCAGGTTGCGCACTTTCGCCTGAGTGATAAAGGCTTCGCTACGCCAGGCCTCGGGCAACGTCAGCCACAACAGAGGCCCCTGCGGGTTGGCCTGGTAGGCATGTCCGGCCAACACCTTCGCTGCTAACTGCTGCCGCCGGGCCAGCTGATCCCGCTGCCAGCTCAACAGCCGCTCGGCGGTCCCCTCTCGGATCCAACGACTGACCACGTCCACAGTCATCGGGCTGGCCATCCAACTGCTGGCGCGCAACCGGCCCACCACCTGGGAAACCGCCCCCCGCGGAGGCACCAGATAACCGACCCGGAGTCCTGAGGCCAGGGTCTTGGTGAAGCTGGTCAGGTAGTAGCTGCTGTCGGGTAGGTAACTTGAGACCGGCACATGGCGATCCGCCACCAGCGGGCCGAAAACGTCGTCCTCCACCAGCGGCACGCCGTAACGCTGGGCAATCTCGGCGATGGCACGGCGGCGCGGATCGCCCATGGTGGCGGTGGTGGGGTTGTGCAGTGTCGGAGTGAGACAGAGCGCATCGATCTGTTTGTGCTGGCAGCACTGCTCCAGGGCTTCGGGGATCATCCCTTCGGCGTCGATGGCCACCCCCTCGAGTTTGAAGTTAAGTGTTCTGGCCAGCGAAATCAGGCCGTGGTCCACCAACGCCTCGCACGCGACCATGCCACCCGGCTTGACCAGACTGCTCAGGGCGATCAGCAGACCGTGGGTCACGCCGTTACAGATACAAACCTGCTCCTGCGGCACCTGGATACCGCGGCCACGCAACCAGTGCCTAGCCGCATCCCGGTGTTCGGGCAAGCCGGCGAAGGGTTTGATGCTGTTGATCAGCCGCACCCCATCGCGGCTGGTCGCGATCTCGGTCAAGGTCTGGGCAAACGCCCGCTCCTGCTCGGGACCAGCGACGGCACGCGCGATCGACAGATCGATCACCCGCGATCCACCATTGACATCGGCCTTGAGAAAATCCGCCTCCCGTTCCGCCTTGCGGTGGCCGACATAGGTACCACTGCCCACTTTGCCGTAGGCATAGCCCTGCTGCTGGGCATGCGCGTAGGCGAAACTGACAGTCTGCACACTGAAGCCCAGTGCCTCAGCCAGAGCCCGGTGGGTCGGTAATTTCACCCCGGCCTCTATATCGCCAGCATCCACCGCAGCAGCGATCGCCTGGGCGATCCGTCGGTAACGGGGTCCCTGCTGCGATTCAAGGTGGGCTTTGATCTGCTCTATAATAATTGTCATGATTTAATATTTACATTGACATGATTTTATTTAACGGTAATCTGGTTTGTAATGATTTCAGGCAGGATCAGTTGATCCACCCAGGGTACAACCAGCACACAAGCTGCGATTTCCCGCCGGCAAAGGGGCCATGATCATTTGTTTCAAAACAATATACCACTCAGTACATTCTAATTGTACTGGTTTACTCGATAAAAAATCTCGATTCCCTGACGATCCGGGAACCCGAGACCAGCTAGCACCAGAGGTCTATCTCCATGAACGACAACTCCTACGAATCCGGACGCTTGAACCTGCCATTTGTCGGTTTCTGCACCTTTGCCAAAAGCCCCACCAGCGAAGATTGGGACAACATTAACGCCGACGTCGCCTTTATGGGCGCTCCCTTTGATTGCGGCACCCAGTGGCGTTCCGGTGCCCGCATGGGACCCCGGGCGATCCGCGAGGCCTCCACGCTGTTCTCCTTCGGCCATGGCGGCGCGTATGACCACGAAGATGACGTCATGTATCTTGAGGGCGTCAAGATCGTCGATATCGGCGACGCCGACATGGTCCATACCAATACCGAAAAATGCCACGACAACATCGAGTACGGAGTAAGCAAGATCCTGGCGTCCGGTGCCCTGCCGGTGATCGTCGGCGGCGACCACTCGGTGAACGCCCCCTGCATTCGCGCCTTTCGCGACAAGGGCCCGCTGCATATCATTCAGATCGACGCCCATCTGGACTTCGTCGATGAGCGCCACGGGGTACGCTTCGGCCACGGCAACCCAATCCGCCGTGCTTCCGAACAGGACCATATCACCGGCATGACCCAGCTCGGCATCCGCAACGTCTCCTCCTCCAACCGCTCCGATCACAAAGCCGCAGAAGACGCCGGCTCCACCATCCTGTCGGTACGCGACGTCCGCCGCTTGGGTCCAGAAGGGGTACTGGCGCTGATCCCTGAAGGGGTGAACTATTACATCACCATCGACATCGACGGTTTCGACCCCTCCATCGCCCCCGGTACCGGCACCCCCAGCCATGGTGGCTTCACCTACTACGAGGTGATGGAAGTGTTACAAGGCGTGGCCAACAAGGGTGAAGTTGTGGGGATCGATCTGTGCGAGGTAGCCCCGGACTACGATCAGTCAAGCTCCACCAGCATCCTGGCCGCCCAGGTGTTGATGAACCTGATCGGGTACGTGTTCCATGCTCGGAATACGCGCCATGCAATCAAGGACGGTGCCGATGGCACAACGCCGTAGTCACGCTTTCGCATCCAGGCGACCACGACACAGGGCCCACAGGGATGTGGGCGGTGCTGAAGGCATTTTAGGAAAATCATCAAAAACTGGGGGAAATTCATCCCGAGCGGGGAAGTTGGGCAGGCCAAATACCGTCAAAGGTCGCAAAGCGGATTGGCTGTCAACGGGCTGAACTTGTACCACTTTGGTGGACACTTTTTATGCGCATAGCTTTCGACAAGTTGCTCGCCTGATTGGTCAGCATATACCGCAAAATCAAGGAGCAATTTTTTCCTGGTTTAAAACCGATACAGTTGGGTCAGCAGACACCTATTCGAAACGTTGGAGGAGGTTCAAGATAATGCAACGCAGTGGCTTTGGTTTTACAATCATGAGCGACCGCACAAAGCTAACGACAGCAGCCCCCCCCTGATGGTGGCTTAACCTCTACTTTTGGCGCCCGCTAAAAAGGGGAGGATTACCCCCCTTAATGGTCTATTCCAATTCTAATTGATCGACACCTTCCATTCCTTGCTGTAACGCCAATTCAAAAGGCTGCGCTAAAAATCAAGCCGCCTTCTTTATTTTAGCGATTCCGAAAAGGCCCATTAGGGCAGTGCCAAAGAGGTAGGCGGCAGCGGGGAAGTGATCCAAGCCGTGCTTGGCAGAAAGATCATGCGGATCCCGTGATTTTGCATTCAGATCGAGGGTCTCAGTTTACAAGCTATGAATATCAGCGCTTCCTGTCTGATCACAATGTTATCTCTAGCATGAGTGCTGTAGGCAGCTGTTATGATAACGCAGCAGCAGAAAGCTTCTTCGGCCACTTAAAAAGAGAAAGGGTGAACAGGAGAAATTACAAAACCCGAGCAGAAGCCAGGACAGATGTATTTGATTACATTGAACGGTTCTATAACGGGAGGAAGAAGCGTAAGTTAACTCACACTGCTCTTAACTGATTGTCCGTGGAAACGGGGTAAAACCAAAGACCGCCCTATGGGCTTGGACCGTCGCTATGCTCCGGCCTTTTATCTTAAGCGTTAAATGTAAGGCCCAACCTTTGCTTTCTTGTCTTAAGTCATCAAAAACAAATTGATATCAATGTGTAATTTCTATGAAAAATAGCTATGCCTGCATTGGGCTTTTCAATCCTAAATCTCCTGAGAATGTCGGCTCAGTGATGCGCGCCGCTGGCTGCTATGGCGTCAATTCCGTGTTCTATACCGGCAAGCGTTACGACCACGCCAAGCCGTTCTACACCGACACCCAAAAAATCTATGAAAAACTGCCACTCATCGGCGTCAAAGAATTAGAAGACACTATCCCGTTGGGCTGCGTACCCGTGGCGGTTGAGTTAATCGATGGCGCCAAGCCATTGACCACCTACAAACACCCAGCCCAAGCTTTCTACATTTTTGGTCCAGAAGATGGCTCCCTGAAAAAAGAGATCACCGACTTTTGCGAAGACATTGTCTACATCCCAACTGAGGGCTGTATGAATTTAGCAGCCACTGTAAATGTAGTGCTCTACGACCGCCTCGCCAAGGGTGACAATTTCTCTCACCATCAAGATGTATTAAGGAAAAAGTAAAATATTTGCCAAACTACCGGCCATGACAATGATTCTGGAGGTGGCGGCGGTGATTGCTAGAAAAACATTTAACAAGCACATTAAAAACCGCTCTGCCTTTTATGTGGGTATTAGGCAGGGCAGGTATTGAGGTTTAGTGTTATGAAAGAAGCGAAAAGACCGACTAACGCTCACAAAGCTTATCATGCCCATATCTACTTTGATGAAGACACTAAAGCTGTAGCAAAGAAATTGTGTGATGCTTCAGCTGAAAAATATGGTCTTCGCGTTGGACGGTTTCATGAAAAGCTAATTGGCCCGCATCCCCGCTGGAGCTGCCAAGTAACGTTTGGGTCAAAAGACTTTGATAACTATATTTCTTGGCTAGATGCGAACCGGGAAGATCTTACTGTGTTTGTCCATGCTGTAACTGGAGACGACTTGAAAGATCATACCGAGTTTGCATATTGGCTGGGCCTGGAAGTTGAATTAGATTTAGGCTTTTTCGACAATGCCTAACAAGGACTCAGCAGAAATTTTATCTACATAATCTGTGATTACAGCGCATGCATTCAGATTAGTTCAATGAACGTAGACGTAATCTGCCCTGCCACACTCCGAACGCTCGGCAATCTGTAAAGATGCCAGCACATTTTTAAACTTAGCCTACCGTATAATCTTACTGCACCGGAGCTTTCAGCTGATTTCTTCGCCACTGAATTAGACCGTGGATAAGCAGCGTGCCGATGACAACACTTCCACCTTCAAGTGCTTCCCTACTGGGCGTTTCATTCAACAATAGCCAAACCCAAAGTGGGCCGGCAGCAGTCTCCAACAACATCAGCATGCCCACCTCTGCTGCGGGGATACGCATAGGTCCCAAGGTGATCAGGATAAATGCCAAAGGTATGATTAACAGACATAGCAAGAGCATCCAGCCCCAATCACTTCCCTGCAACCCCAATGGTTGACCATAAACAGCACTGATGGCAGCAATCATTAAACCGGCAGAGATTAAGGCGGGTGTCATATTTCTACGACTCGCTGCGCGGTCGTTGACAAACTTGGCCGATAGCGTCAGACCGCACAGCAGCGCTATCAGGTCACCAGTCAAATTGGGGCTCTCCCAGGAGCCTATCATCACCCATGCGATTCCCAGCATCGAGATGATTATGGCAACCCAGGTAACGGGGGAGGATTTTTCTCCAAGAAACAATCGCGCCATCACTGCTGCAAGCAAGGGTTGCGCACTGATAATCACCAGTACATTAGCTACCGAGGTAAGATTAATGGCGCAAACAAAGGTGATCGTACTGACCACAAACAGCACTGATGACCGAATATAAGTACCATCAATGCAAAAAAGGGACTGGTCGGGACTGCGGTATCGACACCAGAGCGTCACCACCAAACTGAGCAATAGGCCACGCCAGAATAGCAGAGAGAAGGAATCAGCTTCGATCAAACGGATCAGCAGAGCATCAAAGCTCAGTACTAATACTCCGAAAGCGGTTAACAGAAACCCCTTCATATATTCAGTCTTCACTGTCACCTCTACGCCTGAATATTCGTGGTTTGGCTCATTCTAAAACACCTAACGCGTCCAATAAGTTTTCAGTGATCAGCGTTCGCTTAAACCGGTATGCCTTGTCGTCCTCTAGCCGATAGAGCAGCCATGATGACAGAGCTCTTAGGGTGTCATCATCAACCTGACCGGTGGTTGCTCCGTAGTAGAATTTCATATCAGTTAACTGCCCTTGCAGTCTTTTGATTTGCTCTTCTGCAAGCGGTTTTTCCGCCATTAAATACTGCGCCCCAGTGACCCGTAAGACCATAGGCATGGTAATACTCTAGCGAATTCCCCCCCGTAAACTTCCACCCCCAATTGTAGATATTTCCATCACCGTAGTAGTAGGACTTCCATTCGCTATCGGGATTGTCCACCAACCGGAAAACACAAAATCCGCCATTAACTTCTTCGCAGTAGCTTTTAGATTGGGGACTCATAACAATGTGTTTCTGGTGCTTTTTCTGGCCACTCTCATCCATCAAAGTAACCAGCCAATTTCCCGCCACCTGCTGGACCGATGAGCCTTTCAATTGGGGATATAAAGCGGAAACCTCAGCCCTAACCATTTGAGCCGAGAACAAAAAGCCCATAAGCAGACACTGCATAAAGAGAAAAACACAGGCCCGGATTGTTGCAGCGCTGTTCGTCCATTTAAACATTAGGCTTTCCTAAGGGTTTGAGATTGGTTGGTAGAGCGCCGTCGGCACATTTCAAAATATATATGCTGGAGTTTAGCCCCTATGTGCCACCGGATAGATTTGATATAAACACCAGCTAGCTAGGGCCGCTGCGGCCAATCATCGCTTAGCGTCTGTGGTGTGGCGCTAAGCGAGCTTATATGAGGGGCTATCTGCAATTAAGCAGCCGGCCACCACAGACATCTCTACCAACACTTCAGGTCGAGCCATGCGAGCCTCTACACAAGCGCGGGCCGGCTTTTCGCCCGCAGCGACCCAGGCATCCCAAATGGCGTTCATGGCAGCAAAATCTTTCATATCACGGATGTAGATGGTGACCGACAGTATTCGATCACGGTGGCTACCGGCTTTGGCCAGTAAGGCATCGACTTTCACTAGGCAATGGCGGGTCTGCTCGGCTATATCCCAGTCGGCTTGTCCTGCGGTCTGTCCACACAGGTAGACGGTGCCGTTATGTTTAACGATTCGGCTCATACGTTCAGTGGATTCGATCCGTTCGATGGTCATAGTTATATCTTCTTTGATTGAAAGTTTCGATGTTGGCATTCGGTTGGGGGCTAGGGAGCCTTGCTCCAAGACTCCCTAGATCCTGTGGGCGTTGTTATCGATAGTTAGGAGGTAGCTCCCTGCTGTCTTTTTTTTACCAGTTTTCGCTGGTTTGACTTAGTCTGATGACCTTGCATTTGAACTTTGAGGGGGCGTTCTGTCGATGCCGCGTTCGCCTCGGTGGCTGTGACAGTCCTGCCCCGGTTTAACAGATATATAGACATGTTCTGCTCTAGGGTAAGTTTTATAGATAGTCGCGTTAATGGATCAAACGGCTTGCTTGGCTCTACAAACGATCTCTTCCGCCAACACTTGGGATGCATCATAGACGGGCAATGCGTTCTGCAATGCACTGGCCAAAACAGACAGTTCTGTACAGGCGATTATCAGGCATTCTGCGCCTTGATCTTTGAGGTTTTCGGCAGCCAATTTGAAATGGCTAATCACCTCTTCATCCTGCTGACCCGCTTTAACTTTTCGAATCAGGGACATCAGATCATCCTGAACATCCGCAGTAGGGAAAAGGGTTTGGACACCCCGATCACTGAAGTAACCGTGATAAAGCCTGATGTTTAGAACCGCTGTCGATGCCAGAACCCCAGCTTTCTTGATCCCCGGTTGCTCCTTACAAATGCGATCAGCCGTCAACTCGATCATATTCAGAACAGGCACATCGACAGCCTCGACTACCTCCCGGTAGTAGTGGTGTGCGGTATTGCAGGGGATAACCAGGAAGTCAGCCCCGTGGGCTTGCAATCGCTTCCCCATCTCCGCCATGCAGGGACCTGGGCTTTCACCGGTCTTCTCAATCAGTGCCTTGATGCGCGACGGTACCTTCGGATTGTTATCGACAATCATTCGAATGTGATCGACGTCATCCCGCGCCGGTGTTGACGCAATGACACGACTCATTAGGTCGACCGTCGCTTCCGGTCCCATTCCGCCAATGACACCCACAATTTTATCAGTCATAGTTCCCTCGATTTTTCTCGAATAGTATCAATATGTTTTTAACGGGACATCAGTAACCAAACGGCGACCAGTACAGCTAAGAACAGCGTTTCCGCAACCATCAGCAGCATCGGCCGCCAACCCATTGAAGCCAGTTCTTTGATTGATGCCTTCATTCCCAAGGCCACCATCGCAACAACGAGACACCAGCGTGATAGTTCGACCATAGACCCGGCGATCACAGCAGGAACCCAGCCCAAGCTATTCATGATCACGATGATGACAAAGGCGACCAGAAAGCCGGGGAGTGGAAAACCTGATGCTCCCCCATCGACTTTCTTAGAGCTACGGTGGGCGACAATCAATGAAATAATCACAACAATTGGAACCAGCATTGCGACCCGTAGTAGTTTAGTAAACGTGGCCGTGTCACCAATGCCATCAGACATCATGTAGCCCGCGCCTACTACCTGGGCTACATCATGGATGGTCGCACCCAAGAATATCCCGCTTTCGGCGCTGTCCAATCCCAGTTGGGTCACCACGAAAGGGTAGACCAGCATGGCGACTGTACTCAGCGTCGTTACAAAAATAACGGTAAATACCAAGTTCTTTTCAGCATCCTTGTCCTGCGGCAGCACCGCAGAAACTGCAAGCGCTGCTGAGGCTCCACAAATGCCCACTGATGCGGCGCTCAACACACTCTGAGAGCGGCTCAACTTCAACCAGCGTCCGCAGCAATAGCCAAATAGGATGGTTAAAGGCACTGCGGTCAAGACGATGGCGATGGGGGTTACTCCCAACCCCAATAGTTGTTCAACGGTAATCCTTGCGCCCAACAATGCGATACCAAAGCGCAGTACTGTCTTGGCTGAGAACTGAATCCCGGCGACACAACGCCCTTCGACCGAAAGGTAGTTAAATGCCATCCCCATCAGTAACGCGTAGAGGATAGTTGGACCGCCGTAGCTTTCCGATACGAATTTGGCCGCCATTCCAACGACCAAACAAATAACGAAACCGGAAGACAGGGCCTTAGCCTTTTGGGCCCAGTCAGCATGATTTAGTCTAGAAAACGTTAGGGAAGTCGAATCCATACGTAGGTCCTCCGGTTAAAAAATTAGCTTAAAAATCCGTCATCGAGACTCGGCATCGGCGGACTCTGATGTTTATCCTGGTATCAGCAGGGCTGTTTTTTGTTAGCTGGGTATTTTGTTCGGAATACGGGTGTGGGTGGTGGGGTGCGCCCGGATTGTTGGGCGCACCCCATTTAGAGCGTCTTAATCAGGACTCACTGTTGTAAATCCTTTCATCCAGTTCATCCTCACTCTTGCCTACCAGAGCACAGACCATCATGTCGCCACAGACGTTGGTGGTCGTTCGAGCCATATCCAGGATTCGATCGATACCGGCAATAATGGCTACACCTTCTAATGGCAGGCCTACACTGGTCAGTACCAGTGACAGCATGATCAGGCCAGCTCCCGGCACACCGGCTGAACCGATGGAAGCCAAGGTCGCGGTGAGCATGATTACCAGGTAATCGCCTGCGGCCAAATCAATGCCAAATGCTTGCGCAATAAATAGCGCTGTAACGCCCTGATAGATCGCCGTACCATCCATATTAATGGTGGCCCCCATGGGCAGTACAAAACTGGAAATTCCTTTGGAGACGCCATGGCTTTCGCGCGACGCTTTGATGGTGGCTGGCAAGGTGCCAGAGCTGCTGGTGGTAGTGAATGCTACGGCAGCAGGATTTACCAAACCCTTAAGGTAGCGCAGCGGATTGAGACGGCCCACGATGGTGATCAGTCCCGTGTAAACAACGCCAACTTGAATCAGGGAGCCTAGGTAAACAACCGCGATCACCTTCGCCAGTGGTAGCAGTAAGTCCATGCCGTACTTACCGGCAACCCAAGCCATCAGACCAAATACACCGTAAGGTGCAAATTTCATCACCAGCTCGGTGAGCTTGTACATCCCTTCCGCCATGCCGTCGAACAGTTTGATGACAGGTTCGGCCTTTTCACCACACAGGTTCAGTGCAATCCCTAAGCCCAGGGCAAATACGATGATTTGTAGGATGTTACCGGCAGCCATGGCGCTGACTGGGTTTTTTGGAACCAAATTAAGCAGCGTCTGGACCAGCTCCGGCGCGTCCTTTGCCACGGGTGCCGCCGAAGTAGTCATTTCTATTCCCTCACCGGGAGTGAAGATCAGTGCCAATGCCATGCCGATAGCGATCGCCACAGCGGTGGTGCCAAGATAGAGCACCATGGCCTTGATACCGACGCGCCCCATCTTGGTTGTATCCTGCATTGAGGTCACACCAACGATCAAGGAGCAAAAAACCAACGGGACGATCAACATCTTGATCGCATGGATAAACAAGGTTCCTAAGGGTTTCAGCACTTCAGCATCGGGGCCCATTATTGCCCCCACGATGACGCCTGCTACTAAGCCTACAATGATTTTTTTCCAAAGAGCCAGGCCGCCCCAAAGGCCAACCTGACTACTCTTAGCAATTGTTTGATTCATGACTATTC
>JBALWH010000071.1:0-14414 GCA_036960175.1 Motiliproteus sp.
CCTGGGTGGCGGATGAGGCGAGGATAAGAGAGCGTAGCTCGTTAGTGCCAATTAAGGTAATGGCTCTGGACACGGTATCGATTTTGGCCGGGAAACTGTAAAAGGCGCTGTTGACTAACTTCAATAATTTGGCGGACAAGCCGGGATCATGGCTGATGACCTCGCCGATATTTTCGGCATTTCCATGGGGAGAATCCAGCAGCTCATTGGCTCTGATGACCGCATCAGGCAGAGAAACTAATTCGTCTATACCATCTATGATATCTTCGGGGGACATGTTTTCATCTCGCATGGACAGTGTTAATGAATCTGAAATCCTGGATGACTATTGTTTTATAGCATAGTCTTTGTCGGATGTTTTTATGAAGTCTATGAAAACAATCAATAATATTTGCTGGAAAATAATGGCGACTATTTCAGTCGATCGTTTGGTTACGAAGGTTGTAGTGGTTGTCTGGATGCCATTCTAAATACCAGAGCTTGCTATCCCAGTCGCCCAGGACTATTCGGCATTTACCGTTGTTCAGTAGGTGGATGTCAGGCCTGTGGGTGTGGCCGTGAATCAGTATATCGACACCGTATTCGTCCATGATGCGATCCACTTCTGCGGCTGAAACATCCATAATCGCCATGGTTTTTTGTTGACCGCTGCTCTGGCTCTGTTTTCTAAGGTCGGCAGCGATTGCTTGCCTATCGACAAGCGGTTTAGCCAGAAAGTCTTGGCGCCATTGTGGCGAGCGAACCAGTTCTTTGAATTTTTGATATTCAATATCATCAAGGCAAAGCTGGTCGCCATGCATTAATAACAGGGGCTTGTTATAGGGGGTGATTCGACATGCCTCAGCAAGCAGCTGAACACCGGCGTGTTGAGCGAACTGGTGATCAATTAGAAAGTCGCGGTTGCCGTGCTGTAGATAAATTTTTATCCCGGCACTGCTCAACGATTTCAGTCCTTTGCTGACGCTGGTGGCTGTTTCGCTAGGATCGTCATTGCCTATCCAGGCTTCAAATAGATCGCCGAGGATATACAAAGCGTCCGCATGGACGGCTTTTTTCTGCAGGAATTGCAAAAACGCCCGGGTTAATTCCGGGCGTTCGTCATGCAGGTGTAAGTCTGCAATAAACAGTGTGCTCATCGATATTATTCGACCACTTCTGCCGAGGTAATGATGACGTCTTCTACCGGTACATCCTGGTGTCCGGCGCGGCTGGTGGTTGCTACAGCCTTTATTTGATCAACTACATCCATGCCTTCAACGACTTTACCAAAAACCGCGTAGCCCCATCCTTCCGTGGTTTTTGCAGAGTGATTCAGGAAGCTATTGTCTTTTAAGTTGATAAAAAATTGGGCGCTGGCGCTGTTAGGGTCCATGGTTCTGGCCATGGCTACAGTGCCGTTGTCGTTGCTGAGACCGTTATCAGCTTCGTTTTCGATGGTGTTGTCGGTTTCCTTTTGAGCCATGCCTGGTTCAAAACCACCGCCTTGGATCATGAAGTCATTGATAACGCGGTGGAAAATCACACCGTCGTAGAAACCATTCTCGACGTATTTAGTGAAATTTGCCGCAGTCTTAGGTGCTTTTTCGCTATCAAGTTCTAGGGTGATATCACCCAGGTTGGTGTGTAAGACGATCATGTGTAATTCCTGATTGTTGAGCTGTCGTTTAACTAATACTAATCGTTCGGAAATCTGATGTTAACTAGAAATCTGAATACTGCTTCGAGCCTAACCGACATTAGTCGCGAAGTTTTTTATTATGGCAGCATTTCAGCTTTTACGATAATTACGTCTTTGATGGGGACGTTTTTAAACCATTTTACTGTCTGAGTATCTACGTTTTTAATTTTTTCGACGATATCCATGCCTTCTGTGACTTCTCCAAATACTGCGTAGCCCCAGCCTTGTGGTGATCTTGAGCTAAAGTCCAGTTTTCTGTTGTCGTTGGTGTTGATAAAGAACTGTGCAGAGGCGCTGTGAGGATCTTGCCTTCTTGCCATGGCGATGGTGCCGATGCTGTTGCTTAAGCCGTTATCTGCTTCATTAGTGATCGAGGCTTCAGCGGGCCGCTCGATCAGTGCTGGACGAAAGCCGCCGCCTTGAATCATGAAATTGCTGATAATGCGGTGAAAAATCAAACCATCGTAAAACCCTTTGTTAACGTAAGCTTCGAAATTAGCGACGGTTTTAGGGGCTTTTTCTGCGTTCAGCTGCAGTATGATATCGCCCATATTGGTTTGTAGTCTTACTTTATGGGAGCTTTCTTCCTGAGCTTGGATGCTCAGTGTTGCGCTGATTAGTGCAATAAAAAGGAGAATTTTTTTCACAGTTCTATGACCTTCAATGGGTTAGGGCAATTATTGGAGCCGTTTTGGAATCCAACAGGCAATTTCAGTAAATTATATGACGGTGGTGGCCGTTGGCAATGGATGCAGATCAAGATAGCTGTTTTTTCGTTGATTCTATTGATGCTAGTGGGAGGTTGTCCATACTCGGAATCCCTCGAATTGGCCGCACAATATGTCTTACTCGAGGGTGAATATCTACCGCTGATGTTAGATATTTCAAATCACCTGTGGGAACCGTTCCAACCTTATGCCCATCGAGGCTATAATGCTCCGTTCACAGCGGGCCTGGTAATAATTCGTTAAGGCCTGATTTAGACTTCAGACATCGATAAGTAGACGGTATGAGCAATCAAGAATCAGCCTCGCCCTTAAAAGCTTCGAACTTTATTTCCCAGATCATCAAAGAAGATCTTAAAGACGGCAAGCACCACCAGATAGTGACCCGCTTTCCGCCAGAACCCAATGGCTATCTGCATGTCGGGCACGCTAAAGCAATTTGTGTGAACTTTGGCCTGGCCGAAGAGTTCGGTGGACAGTGTAATCTGCGCTTTGATGACACCAACCCCGGCAAAGAAGATCAAGAGTTTGTCGATGCCATTAAGGAAGATGTGCAGTGGCTTGGCTTTAAATGGGCAGGGGAGGTCAAGTATGCCTCGGACTATTTTGACCAGTTTTATGGCTGGGCACAGCATCTGATTCGTGAAGGCAAGGCCTATGTCTGCGATCTGTCTGCAGAGCAAGCCAGTGAGTATCGTGGTTGGGCAACAAAACCTGGCAAAGATAGTCCGTTTCGCAATCGCTCAGCTGAAGAGAGTTTGGATCTGTTGGAGCGCATGAAGCTAGGGGAGTTCGAAGAAGGCTCTCGGGTGCTGCGAGCCAAGGTCGATATGACCTCTCCGAATATGAATCTGCGCGATCCGATTCTCTATCGTATCCGCAGACAAAGTCACCATCAGACGGGTGATAAGTGGTGTATCTATCCCAACTATGATTTTGCCCACGGTCAGGAAGATGCCATTGAAGGCGTTACGCACTCGATCTGCACCTTGGAGTTCGCCGACCATAAGCCTCTATATGAATGGTTTCTTGAAAATCTACCGGTTCCTAGCCAACCAAAGCAATATGAGTTTGGACGGCTGAATCTTAACTATACCGTCACCAGTAAGCGCAAGCTGAAGCAGTTGGTCGATGAACAGCTCGTCAATGGTTGGAATGACCCGCGGATGCCGACTATTTCCGGTATGCGGCGGCGAGGTTATTCTGCACAAGCAGTGCGGAATTTTTGTGATAGCTTGGCCGTTGCAAAAACCGACGGTGTGGTTGACATGGCGCAGTTCGAGTTCTTTGTTCGTGAGGATCTTGATAAGAATTCTCCCCGCGCTATGTGTGTGCTTGATCCGGTGAAATTGGTGATCAGCAATTTCTCTGAGCATATTAGCGGAGACGTCGAAACTATGGTTGCACCCGCCCATCCGAAATTGGATATGGGTGAACGTCAGCTGCCCTTTACGCGAGAGCTTTATATTGACCGTGCCGATTTCAGTGAAGATACGACTCTGTCGCGGAAGAAATTCAAACGTCTGGTGTTAGGTGAGTACGTGCGTCTGCGTGGTGCTTATGTCATCAAGGCCGATGAGGTTGTTAAGGGAGAAGACGGTTCGCCGATAGAGATTCGCGCCTCGCTGGTTCCTGGCACTGTCGGGGAAAATCCTCCTGAAGGCGCTAAGCCTCGCGGCGTTATTCACTGGGTCTCTGCGACTCATGGTAAGCAGGCGACGGTTCGGATTTACGATCGCCTGTTCAATCATGAGGCTCCCGGTAAAGGAGAGGTCGACTTTACGCAGCATATTAATCCAGACTCTTTAAAGGTGCTGGATAATTGCTGGGTTGAGCCTGGATTAGCAACGGCAGTAGCAGAGAGTCGATTCCAGTTCGAGCGTGAAGGCTATTTCGTGACTGATCGCTATGAACATGATGTTGAAAAGCCGGTGTTCAATATGACCATTGGTCTCAGAGATACCTGGAGTAAAGGCGGCAAATAGCGGCCACTTGCAGGATTTTTAACGGATAAACCGGTGCCGCTGTGAATCATTATTGATTTCTGCGGCGCTCAGAGTAGAAGAACATAATGAGTTTACAGATATACAACACCCTGAGCCGTCAGAAAGAAGTCTTCAAACCCATTGTACCTGGCAAAATCCGTATGTACGTCTGCGGCATGACGGTATACGATTTTTGTCATCTGGGGCATGCTCGCGTCATGGTGTCTTTTGATGTCATCACTCGTTATCTGCGTGCAGTCGGTTATGACGTTAATTATGTACGCAATATTACCGATGTTGACGACAAGATCATCAATCGTGCCAGCGAGAATTCCGAGAGTTGCGACTCCCTTACAGAGCGCTTTATTGCGGCGATGCATGAGGATGAAGCCAAGTTATCGGTGATCCCTCCTACGCAGGAGCCTCGGGCTACGGCCCATATGAGTCATATCACAGATATGGTGCAGACCTTGATCGATAAGGATTATGCCTACGCGGCGGACAATGGCGACGTTTACTATCGTGTGGCTAAATTTGAGGATTATGGTCGGCTAGCCAATCGTAATCTTGATGAGATGCAGGCCGGTGCCCGTGTTGAGGTCAATGACAGCAAGGAAAATCCTTTCGACTTCGTACTCTGGAAGGCGGCTAAAGAAGGAGAGGTTAGCTGGGATTCACCCTGGGGCCAGGGCCGTCCTGGTTGGCATATCGAATGCTCGGCAATGTCGAAATGCTGTCTTGGAGATACCTTTGATATTCATGGCGGTGGTCCGGATTTGCCGTTTCCTCATCATGAAAATGAGATTGCCCAGTCTGAGGCGGCTAATGGCGTTAAATTCGTCAATACCTGGATGCATGCTGGTGCGGTAAGGGTAAACAAGGAAAAGATGTCTAAATCCTTAGGAAACTTTTTTACCATCCGCGAGATACTCGATAAATACGACGCTGAAGTGGTGCGGTATTTCCTGACTTCTGCTCATTATCGCAGTCAGATTGATTACTCTGAGGCCAGCTTGAAGGAGGCTCGTGGAGCCCTGGATCGCTTTTACCATGCCCTCAGGGGCGTTGAAGTCGTAGCAGAGGGAGGCCTTGATAATGACTATGAGGCCCGTTTCCATGGGGCGATGAACGATGACTTCAATACTGCTGGCGCTATCTCAGTGCTATTCGAGTTGGTGCGGGAGATGAATCGAGTAATCAAAGAGTCTACGCAGCAGGCTGGCCGCCTGGCGGCACAATTAAAGCGCCTTGGTGGCGTGCTGGGTCTGCTACAGCAAGATCCTGAGCAATACTTGCAAGGAGAGCAGGGTGACCAGAGTGAAGGTCCTAGCGCCGAACAAATTGAAGTATTGGTCGAGCAGCGAGCAGTGGCTAAGAAAAACAAAGACTTTTCCGAAGCAGATCGCATCCGTGATGATCTCAAGGCGCAAGGTATTGTGTTGGATGATAGTCGTGAAGGAACCAGCTGGCGCAGAGACGGCTGATTAATGCAGGCGTAAAAAAGCCGGACAGTAGTGATGCTGATCCGGCTTTTTTGTATCTGCTAACAACGGCTGTTTTGTTGAAATTTGAGCTAATGCTGAGGTATCGGTTTGCTATCGGCGCTTAGTGAGTGTGCAGTTCATTGGCAGCGTAAAGGGTGTTTTCCATGAGCGTTGCGACCGTCATTGGGCCAACGCCGCCGGGTACCGGGGTGATCCAGGAAGCCCGCTTTTCGGCTTCATCGAATTCTACGTCACCAACCAGTTTGCCGTTTTCTAGGCGGTTGATACCCACGTCGATAACTACCGCACCGTCTTTGATCCACTCGCCCTTAACCAGGCCGGGAATGCCTACGCCAACGACCACGATATCAGCGCGGCCAACTTTGCCAGCCAGGTCTTGAGTAAAGCGGTGAGTGATTGTGACTGTGGCTCCGGCTAGAAGTAGCTCTAGGCTCATTGGTCGGCCGACGATATTTGAGGCGCCAACGACTATTGCATCCTTGCCGCGTATATCCATATTGGTGGATTCTAGCAGCGTGATTACGCCTTTAGGGGTGCAGGGGCGTAGAACGGGCATCCGTTGAGCTAGTCGTCCCAGATTAAATGGATGGAAACCATCGACGTCCTTATCGGGGCGAATACGCTCAAGAATTAGATTGGCGTCGAGGTGTGCAGGTAAGGGTAGTTGAACTAGGATGCCGTCGATATTGTCGGACTTATTAAGTTCATCTATTAGCTGCAGCAGTTGGTCTTGAGAGGTGTCCAGCGGTAAGTCGTATGCCGTGGATTCGATACCGACTTCATTGCAGGCGCGGCGCTTGTGGTTGACGTAGACTTCAGAAGCCGGATCGTTGCCGATCAAGACTACCGCCAGTCCGGGAGCCCGCAGGCCTTGCTCAAGACGATACTGGATGCCGGATTTAACTTTTTCCCTTACTTCTTTAGCGATTTGTTTGCCATCGATGATTTTAGCGCTCATTGGAAGACTGCCTACTACCCCAAATGCTGTGGTTAAAAGTGGCTGATTTTTGAACTTGAATCTCAACCAGTATCAAAAGACCGGCAATATTCTCATGGATGGCTCCTCAGGCAAAGGTGATGCAGGGAATTTGTTGAATATTTGGTCGTTTTCGGGGGTTGGATGCTGATTGAAAAAAGGCGCATAAAAGGTGTTGACCTACCTCTTGGGCGGCTGTAATATTCGCACCTCCTTTGATGTGCAGGGCTTTCAACAGCCTTATATGTCCTAGGTTATCGGGGTATAGCGCAGTCTGGTAGCGCGCCTGCTTTGGGAGCAGGATGTCGGGAGTTCGAATCTCTCTACCCCGACCATTCAAATGCTCGCTTGAGCGTTTGAAGTCAGGATTGTTCGTGCGCCCTTAGCTCAGCTGGATAGAGCAACGGCCTTCTAAGCCGTAGGTCACAGGTTCGAGTCCTGTAGGGCGTGCCATTGGCAGCCTGGATTTTCCCTGTAATGGGGGTTTTAAATTGTTGATGGTGGGCGTAGCTCAGTTGGTAGAGCTCCGGATTGTGATTCCGGCGGTCGTGGGTTCAAGCCCCATCGTCCACCCCATTTGTTCTCTATTTCTAAAATACTTCTCTTTTACCTTCTTATAACGCAATAGTCGTGAACTGTCGTCACTGTTTGCTTGACTCCGCTTCCGTGTTGGTCGAAAATCTCGCTCTTAATTTAGCCCAGTCCGTCTCTGAAGTTTTAGATCGGCTTTTAATGGTTGGAGCTGAAAATATTTTTTATTGTGATTTGGCCTTTATAAGGTCGGATCTGTTTAAGTATAAGCAAACATTCTTTTGTGAGGAATTTTCATGCAAGTTTCTGTTGAGACGACTTCTACCCTTGAGCGTCAGATGACTGTCACTGTACCTGCGGCGCGCATCGAGGATGACGTCAATAGTCGCTTAAAACAGACTGCGAGTTCTGCGCGTATTGATGGTTTCCGTCCAGGTAAGGTGCCTTTTAAGGTAATCAAACGTCGTTACGGTAAAGGCGCCCGTCAAGAAGTTTTGGGTGAAGTGATTCAGCATACTTTCTATGAGGCGCTGACTCAGGAAAAGCTGAAGCCTGCTGGTGGTCCAAGTATTGAAGCCAAGACCGATGTTGAAGGTCAAGATTTTGAATATGTTGCTACTTTTGAAGTTTACCCAGAGATCGAGTTGGCTGACTTTTCCGGAGTCGAAGTAACAAAGGAAACTTCTGTCATTGCTGATGCTGATGTAGATAAGATGGTTGATACTTTGCAGAAGCAGCAAGCCGCCTATGAAGAGGCGGATAAAGGTGCTGAAGATGGTGATCAGGTCAATATGGATTTTGAAGGTTTTAAAGGCGACGAAGCCTTTGAAGGTGGAAAGGCAGCGGGTCATGAGTTAGTGATCGGCTCTAGTACCATGATCCCTGGTTTTGAAGATGGTCTGCTTGGTCTTAAGGCCGGTGATGAAAAAGATCTGACTCTTTCTTTCCCTGCGGACTATCACGCTGAGCATCTGGCGGGTCAGGACGTTCTCTTCAAGATTAAAGTGAATAAAATATCCAGCCCTGTAGTGCCTGAATTAAACAAAGAGCTGTTTACTAAGTTTGGTGTTGAAGCGGAAGATCTTGAGAGTTTCAAGGTTGAAATTCGTAACAACATGGAGCGTGAGTTGAAGCTGGCGCTTAAAAACAAGGTTAAGAATCAGGTGATGGAAGCGCTTGTTAAGGTGAATTCTCTTGAAGTTCCTAAGGCGTTGATTGAAGGTGAAGTTGATCGTCTACGTCAGCAAGCAGTGCAGCAGTTTGGCGGCGGTGCGGATATGGATCCAAGTGCGCTACCTGCTGAGCTGTTTAGCGGTCAAGCAGAGCGCCGTGTCTCCATTGGCTTGTTGGTGAATGAAGTTATAGCTTCAAAAGGGCTGAAAGCGGATGAAACTAAGGTGCGCGCTACTCTTGAAGAGATGGCTCAAACCTATGAGAAGCCTCAAGAAGTTATCGAATACTATTACGGTAATAAAGAGCAGTTGGCACAGATCGAAGCGTTGGTGCTGGAAGATCAGGTGGTTGATTCGCTGTTAGAGCAGGCTAAGGTTGAAGAAGTAGCTGTTAGCTATGAAGAGGCTATTAAGCCTGTTGAGCCTCAAGTTGAAGCAACAGATGAAGCAACAGATGAAGCAACAGATGAAGCAACAGCGGCGGAATAAAATAGCGCTGAATAAGCTTCATTTTTGCTACCGCCAACGATAGACTCGGTAGTAATGTACAAGGGCGGCAGTCGATGTTCAGCGTCGGCTGCCGTTTTTTTTAGCAAAGGAGAGAAGGAGAGGCTAGATGACCCCGCGTTTTCAAAGTGGTCAAAGTGAACTGGTTGCCGCATCGGGTCTGGTGCCTATGGTGGTAGAACAAACTGCCCGTGGTGAGCGTTCCTACGATATATACTCCCGTTTGCTTAAGGAGCGAGTGATTTTTTTGGTTGGCCAAGTAGAAGATCATATGGCCAACTTGGTTGTTGCGCAGCTGTTGTTCCTGGAATCTGAAAACCCCGATAAAGATATACACCTCTATATCAACTCGCCAGGTGGCTCCGTAACGGCTGGTTTGGCTATTTACGATACCATGCAGTTTATCAAGCCAAATGTCAGCACTATGTGTCTAGGTCAGGCTGCAAGCATGGGCGCGCTCTTGTTGGCTGGCGGCGCAGAAGGTAAGCGTTTTTGCTTACCTCACTCGCGCATGATGATTCATCAGCCGCTGGGTGGTTATCAGGGGCAGGCAACAGATATTGAAATCCACACTAAAGAAATACTGACGATCCGAGACAAACTCAATAAAATTTTGGCTAAGCACACCGGTCAGGATATGGATCGTATCGCTCAGGATACTGAGCGAGATAACTTTATGGATGCTGATACGGCTGCGTCTTATGGGTTGATTGATAAGATTGTTGAGCAACGTTGAAGTGAGCTAAATGCATAATGGCTGTTTAAAAAATCAGCAAGGTCTGTGATTGAGGGCGCGAAAGGGATGTAGAACGTCTAAAATAGTCAAAAAGGATCAAAAATATCTGCCCTGTGCCCTTGAAAAGGGGGTTGGGTATCTGCATTAATTGGTAATGTTTAATTTATTGTTTGTAGAAGGTTTGATGAGGAAGTCGAATGTCCGACGAAAAATCCGGTAAAGGCGGCGACAGTAAGCTGTTGTACTGTTCTTTCTGTGGAAAGAGTCAGGATGAGGTGCGCAAGCTAATTGCTGGGCCGTCAGTGTTTATCTGTGACGAATGTGTTGACCTCTGTAACGATATTATCAGTGAAGAAGTTCAGGAGGCCGTAGGGCAGGAATCGGAAGATAAACTGCCTACACCTGAAGATATCAAGTCAACACTCGATGAGTATGTTATTGGTCAGGAAAGGGCTAAAAAAGTGCTTTCCGTGGCGGTTTATAATCACTACAAGCGGCTTCGTTATCAGGCGAAACAGGACGATGTTGAGCTCGGGAAAAGTAATATCCTGCTTATTGGGCCTACCGGTAGTGGTAAAACCTTATTGGCTGAGACGCTAGCTCGACTGCTAAATGTGCCTTTTACTATTGCTGATGCGACTACGTTGACTGAAGCTGGTTACGTAGGTGAGGATGTAGAAAACATCATTCAGAAATTGCTGCAGAAGTGCGATTATGATGTTGAGCGTGCTCAAATGGGCATCGTCTATATCGATGAAATCGATAAGATCTCTCGCAAGTCTGACAACCCATCCATTACTAGAGATGTTTCTGGTGAAGGGGTGCAGCAGGCCTTGTTGAAACTCATTGAAGGCACTGTGGCTTCTGTTCCTCCCCAAGGTGGTCGTAAGCATCCGCAGCAGGAGTTTCTGCAGGTTGATACGTCCAACATTCTATTTGTTTGCGGCGGCGCTTTTGCTGGGCTGGAAAAAGTCATACAGGATCGCTCTGATAAAAGCGGTATTGGTTTTTCTGCTTCAGTCAGTTCGAAAGAAACTGCCAAGAGTGTTGGTGAGACGCTGAAAGATATTGAGGCTGAAGACCTGGTTAAGTACGGTCTGATTCCTGAATTTGTCGGCCGTTTGCCAATGGTGGCAACCCTGACTGAATTGGATGAAGATGCGCTAGTACAAATTCTAACTGAACCCAAAAATTCATTGAGCAAGCAGTATGCCAAGCTGTTTGATATGGAAGGTGTTGAGGTAGATTTCAGGGCTGATGCTCTCTCTGCCGTGGCTAAAAAGGCTATGGAGCGCAAAACAGGTGCTCGTGGTCTGCGGTCAATTTTGGAAGCGGCATTGCTGGATACTATGTTTACGCTTCCATCCTTGGAAAACGTCAGTAAAGTCGTGGTTGATGCGGGTGTTATCCTTGAAAAATCGGAACCTCTGCTGATTTACGATCGTCAGGAACAATCCCGGGTGGCGACAGACGACTAGTCGCTGTTCTGTATTGCACACATGGAGGGTCTTAGATAAGGCCCTCTTTATTTCTGGGTGGCATATATAGAGCCGCCTTGTAATTGTCATATATCACCCCAATCTTATCTTGTTAGTGTTTCGTAGTTTCGGTTTTAGTCCTCAATTTTTTAGTAACCGAAACCCATAGATATATTGTGACAGGGGTCTCCAGATGGAGCAGCAACCTATGAATAAGTTAGAGCTACCACTGTTGCCGTTGCGGGATGTGGTTGTTTATCCCCATATGGTGATTCCTTTATTCGTCGGTCGGGAAAAATCGATCCAGGCGTTGGAATTGGCGATGGAAGGGAATAAAGAAATCCTCCTTGTTGCCCAAAAAAATGCATCCGTTGACGAGCCTGCCGTAGAAGATATTTTTGATATTGGAACGGTTGCGAATATTCTGCAATTGCTGAAATTGCCTGATGGAACCGTGAAAGTACTTGTAGAGGGCGTTTATCGAGCAAGTATTGATAACCTGACCGAAGGTGAAACGGGTTGGATGGCAGAGTATTCAGAACTGCCTATTACTGATTTGGGTGAAGACGCTGAGGTCTTTATTCGTACCGTTATGTCGCAGTTTGAGCAGTATGTTCAACTGAGTAAAAAGATTCCTGCTGAAGTGCTTTCATCTCTGGCAGGAATTAATGATGCCGCTCGTCTCGGAGATACAATTGCCGCGCACATCACAGTTAAGCTGGACGAAAAGCAGAATATCCTAGAAAAAACAGATACCCGAGAGCGACTGGAGTATTTGCTTGCTTTGATGGAATCCGAGATAGACCTGGTCAACGTTGAAAAGCGTATCAGGGGTCGGGTCAAAAAGCAGATGGAAAAAAGTCAGCGCGAGTATTATCTGAATGAGCAGATGAAGGCTATTCAGAAGGAAATGGGCGATCTCGATGAGAACGGTCCAAACGAAGTAGAGCAGCTTCGGTCTCGTATCGAAGAAGCGGGTATGAGCAAAGAGGCCAAAGAGAAGGCTATTAACGAGTACAACAAGCTGAAAATGATGTCGCCGATGTCTGCTGAGGCAACGGTGGTTCGTAGTTATATTGATTGGATGGTCAACCTTCCCTGGAAAAAACGGAGTAAGGTTCATCATGATCTACGTCGTGCTCAGTTGGTGCTTGATACCGACCACTACGGTTTGGAAGAAGTTAAGGATCGAATTTTAGAATACCTTGCCGTTCAGCAGCGCGTGCGCAAGCTGAAGGGGCCTGTTTTATGTCTGGTAGGGCCTCCTGGGGTTGGGAAAACGTCTCTGGGACAGTCTATTGCTCGGGCGACCAATCGTAAGTATGTGCGGATGGCGTTGGGTGGTGTTCGTGATGAGGCCGAAATTCGGGGTCATCGTCGGACCTATATCGGCTCTATGCCCGGTAAGCTGCTACAGAAAATCGCCAAAGTAGGTGTTAAAAACCCACTGTTTTTGTTGGACGAAATTGACAAGATCGGCATGGATCATCGTGGTGATCCGGCATCCGCGCTTTTGGAAGTGCTTGACCCTGAGCAAAATCATACCTTCAACGATCATTATCTAGAGGTTGATTATGATCTTTCAGATGTGATGTTTGTCTGTACCTCTAATTCGATGAATATTCCGGGACCGTTGCTGGATCGTATGGAAATTATCCGTATTCCTGGGTATACCGAAGACGAAAAAATTAAGATTGCCGAGCGCTATTTGGTACCCAAGCAGCTTAAGACCAACGGTCTTAAAGAGGGCGAGGCGTCAGTCAACGAATCAGCAGTCCAGGACCTTGTTCGTTATTATACGCGAGAGGCTGGCGTTCGAGGGCTTGAGCGTGAAATTGCTAAAATATTCCGCCGAATCGTAAAAGAAAAAGCCCTGGATAAAGACCTTAAAGGTCCCATCGATGTTGGTTCTGAAGAGTTGGGCAAATATAGCGGTGTGCGTAAATTTAATTACGGCATGGCCGAAGAAAGTGATGTTGTTGGTCAGGTTACTGGTTTGGCATGGACTCAGGTGGGTGGGGAGCTTCTTACTATAGAAGCTGCTGTGGTGCCTGGTAAGGGGCGTCAGATCCGAACCGGCTCACTTGGTGATGTTATGCAGGAATCCATTCAGGCTGCGCTGACAGTGGTTCGTAGCCGTGCTCGCTCCCTGGGTATTAGCAGTAGTTTCCACGAATCTAACGATATTCATATCCATGTGCCAGAAGGCGCGACTCCTAAAGACGGTCCCAGTGCGGGCGTAGGTATGTGTACGGCATTGGTTTCTGCGTTAACCAATATTCCGGTGCGCTCAGATGTGGCGATGACCGGTGAAATTACCTTGCGAGGTCAGGTGTTACCCATCGGTGGTCTCAAGGAAAAATTGCTTGCCGCCCGTCGTGGTGGTGTCAAGACGGTAATCATTCCCGATGAGAATCAGCGGGATTTGGTGGAGATTCCTGACAATATTAAGGATAAATTAGAAATAAAGCCGGTAAAATGGATTGATGAAGTACTGGAGATTGCATTACAGTACCAGCCTGAGCCGCTCACTGAGGAGCAGGATAAGAAATCTGCGGAAAAAAAGAAAGATCAGGAATCTGCTCAGGATCAAATTAGCACTCATTAGTCTCCAAGCCGCGTATTTAGTTGCTTTCCTTGCTTGACAGCAGTTTCCGCATGTTGGTATAAAATGCGTCGGGCTAGTGCTACTGGGCATGGTTAAAAAAAGAACATAAAAAAATAGTATTTTATTGAGAAGGGGAAAGAAGTGAATAAATCTGAGTTGATTGATGCGATTGCAGCTTCCGCTGACCTGTCTAAGGCGTCTGCAGGACGTGCATTGGACGCAGCGCTTGACGCCATCACTGGTGCTTTGAAGGACGGCGATAGTGTAGCTTTGGTTGGTTTCGGTACTTTTGCGGTTAAGGCGCGTGCTGCTCGCACAGGTCGTAATCCACAGACTGGCAACCCAATCGAGATTAAGGCAGCAAACGTTCCTGGCTTTAAAGCCGGTAAAGCGCTCAAGGATGCAGTTAACTAAACGATCCTAAAAATCATGGCTGCTTGCATAGTGGCCATTGTTAAGGAGCGGTAGTTCAGTTGGTTAGAATACCGGCCTGTCACGCCGGGGGTCGCGGGT
>JBALWH010000072.1:0-14287 GCA_036960175.1 Motiliproteus sp.
TGATGGACGATTATTGTCTCTCATTAAGGTGTCCGGTGTATTCAACCAGAACAAAGGACCTTTCGCAGGAGTTGCTTCTCTTGCTTACCAACACCGAAAACTTCGAATACATTCTTTGCTAAATCCAGACCGATACGCATAATTTCCATGGTGGACTCCCTTTGTTTGATTGGTTGCTACAACTCCAATCTGGCACATAGATGCCGATAGAGGGGGAGTCCATCCCATTTCCCTGGAGCGGTGAGTCCCTTCCTAATTGTTCACCTATTCATTTGGACTCTGTGTCTATTCTGTGAATAGACAGTTGGGGAAAGGGGATATCCCAGTGGTATTTACTGCAGGCATCCACACTCCAGCGCTGAATGGCCCGTCGTAAGCGGTTGTAGAGATCCGCGATTTCACCGCTGAAATCAGCGATAATCACTAAATCCAAAGATGAACTATTGGCTAAGGCAAACTCTACTTTCAGACTCAGTAGTTGTTCTTTATAACCCTCTTCGATCAAGCGGTCCTGAAGATACTCTCGTAGCAGATTGGGTATCTCTTCTGTGCTCTTCTTTTGGTGCGAATAGCCAATGCCAAATGTCTCTTTAATTCGAAAATTAGTCGAAAGATTCCGGGGAGACTGCGCTAGAAAATCTTCTGTTTTATAGGTCAGTTTGTCGCCACCTCGGGCCACTAGCTGCACTAGTTCATGGGAAATGCCTATCACTTTGCCGCGTATATTGCCCCCCAGGATAACCCAATCGCCTTTTGCACAAGGAAACCAGGGTTCATCCGACTGGAAGGGCCGTGATCGTAAGTCCACCAACTCATCAAGAGGAATACGTTGGCTGATACCGGCTACTGGATTTGTCAGGATGCTGTAGACGTTAATGTGTTGTACCAACCAGGGCAGCCCTTCAAAGGCGAGACGTTCACCCTCGCGAACGGAGCCAATATTGAGGAACAGTTGGATCTGACTCCAGTACCGTGGGATGGTCTGCCTGAGTGTCCAGGCAATACCAATTAACAACAAAATACCTAAACTGAATAGAACCCAATCCTCTTCCAAATAGAAGACCATCATAGGGCCAAGTATGGTCAAGAGTAGTGTCACTATTTTGTGCAGCAATTCGGCCAAGCGGGTACGAAAACTGCGGTGCTGCTTTCTAAAACCGGGAATAAATTTGACGAGTCCGGCATAGGTTAGCCGGGAGAGGAGCATAACACCAATGATGGAGAGCAGTGCTTCAGCGAGATAAAGCCCCCGCTTTTGAAAAAAGGCCTTTAAGCTGCTTTGCGAGGATTTAGCCTCTTGAACCTCAGCCTCAATGAGATTGTTAAGCTGCAACTCAGCCGCCTGCAGTTCGCTCTGCATAAAGGTTTGCTGTTTTTTCCAGCCATTCGCGGTGGCATTGAGAGAGCGGTTGAGGGATTTGTTTTTCTGTTTTTGCTTGAGCAGTTCTAAGTTGCCGAGCGCATTTTCAATAATGGGCAGGCGGGAATTGAAATAGGTGATTTTTTCCTTTAGATCTGACTTCTGTCGAGCCCTGGATGTCATCTCTTTCATTTCATCAATGGCCGGCCTAATCAGGGAGAATATCTCTTTCTGGAAGTTGAACTCTTGTTCTTCTTCTTCCCGGAGAAGCGATATGTCGATACCGGCGGCGATGTTTTCAAAGTTAGTGTTGGTTGTTTTTAGGTCCGCCTTGAGCTTAACGAGTTGCTCTCTCAAACTCCCCTTCTCGGCCTCAGTTTGTGCCGATTTAAGCTGTTTGTTGAGGGCGGTTATATCTCGAAACAGATTCTGTTGTAGCTCAACAAAAGAGCTGAGCGTGGTCAGCGTTTCATCTTTGGCCGGGGCCGTGTTTACCTCATTTTCGGCTTGCGCGCCAAGCGGAAAAGCCAGCACCAACAGCAGTAGATAGGCCCCAATATTTTTGTAATTTTTGATATCCAACACGCGTATAGTTCTCCATCATCTAAGCGTTCAACTCTATTGAACTTGCCATGGAATGGGGTGCAAATCAATGTTCGCAGTACAGGGCTGTGATCATCGACGTTTTTTAATAAAACAGCTGTCTGGAACTCGCGGATTGATCGTGGGTGATCTGCCCCAGCCAGAATGGACACCTTCCTAAGCGAGATGTTGTGATTCAAACTCTTCCACACTTTTCCCTTTATCAGTTAATAAAGTAAAGGTACGGACAGTTACGTGAAATGCTTTTTAGTGGGGAATTATCGTACAGAGCAACGAAGTGTACACTGGTTTCGTAGGCATGATGCACCGCCCCTGACCAGAACAAGGGGGATAACTATTTTCAAACATACTCGCCAACAGCGATAGATACTTGAAACAGCTTTCACTGAAGCTGGATTTGACGCAATCTATGCCAATTTCTTGGCAACCTGTATTCTCATGAAAGATCTGTAACAACATGAATATTATTATTTATTCTGACTAATACTTAACATATCAAACACTACCCGAGCGAAACCGTGAGCTGCCTGCGGATTGCTCAATACCTGCATCAAGTAATTTGAGTCCAGCATTCGTCTAAACGTCATGCCCTGCCTCGCTTTTGATAAAATCAAATATTTCGAACTCTTCGGGTAACCCCAACATAAAGTGGTGAATGATTTTTGGCATCAAGTTAATCGCCGACGCGCCACTTAGCTGTTCTACATTACTGTTCAAAGATTCAAGAGCTGTGTCCTTATCGGGGTCGTTGACGACCACATTACAGAGCACACGCCAATCACAAGGGTAGAGGTGCAGGCCACTGACCAGTGCAATACCTTTGCGCTTGCGTATCTGCGCCAGTCCGACCAGTTTTCGCCCGTCAGGGCTAACAACTTCGCCGTGCGATAATGCCGCATAACAGGCCCACTCCAACCCATGGCGCTTGGAGATCTGTTTTGATTGATCAATCAGCGTTTTATCAACCCCTTTACAGAGAACGCCGCACTCAATCAGCGCCTTGGTCCAGATCTGTTCGAGCCAGTTAAAAATTTCGATGATGTTTAACGCACCCACTCGATGCGTTTCCGGAATAAGCAGGGTCACACTCAACATCCAGGGGCCGGCCAGTACCGCGCCGCCACCGGAACCGCGGCGCATGATCGGTAAACCTGCCTCTTCGGCACGAAGTAACTGCGCCTCGTCAGGGCGCTGGGAACACCCCATGATGATCGCCGGGGTATCGTACTGCCAAAGCAACACTTGAGGGAGACTAACGCCCGTGTTCAAGCGGTCAGTTATTATTCTCTGTTCTTCGACCATGCTTCCCCGAACCACAGATGGGCATGAATTGTCAGCATCGTTCATTTATCTAACCCGATAAAAGCTGTTGCGATACCAACACTATAATCCATAACCCACTGCCGATTAAGATCCGTTTTTGTTACGTCCGGAAAAATACTTTACGTATACACACCTCAAGTAATTACTATGCCGTTACAGGGCAATCCACACCGCTTTGGTCTCCAGAAAATACTCCAACTGCTCCGGCCCCATATCCTTGCCGATGCCCGATTGTTTGAATCCACCGAAGGGCGTATTGGAGTCGATCATGTCGTGGGTGTTGACCCAGACCGTACCGGCTTCCAATTTGCGCACGCAGCGGTGGGCGCGGGAGATATCCTTGGTAAACACAGAGGCGGTCAGGGCGTAGATATTGTCGTTGGCCAGTTCAATCGCCTGCTCTTCGGTATCGAAGGGGATCACCACCAGCACCGGCCCGAAGATCTCCTCCTGGACGATCCGCATGTCGTTGGTGCAATCGGCGAACAGGGTGGGTTTAACGAAATAGCCGTCACCCTCCTCTTCTGGCAGACCACCGCAGACTAAACGGGCGCCTTCCTCCAGACCAATGCGAATGTACTTTGCTACCGTGTCGCGCTGACCAGCGGAGATCGCGGGGCCCATCTCGGTATCGGGATCGAGGGTCTCACCGATCTTCATCGCCATGGCCCGCTCACTCACGGCGCGAATCACGTCTTCATAAATATCGCGCTGAACATACAACCTTGAACCGGCGCTGCACACCTGGCCGGTGTTGAAGAAGATGCTTTGTTGTGTCGCATCGACGATGCGCTGAATATCTGCATCCGCAAACGCCACCATCGCCGACTTGCCGCCCAATTCCAGGGTGACGTGATTGAGATTGTCGATGGCCGCCTTGCCCACCTGTTTGCCCACGGCGGTAGAACCGGTAAAGCTGACTTTGTTGATCCCCGGATGGCCGACCAGATAGTTGCCGCAGCCGCTGCCGCGGCCGGTTAGCACGTTGATCACACCACGGGGCAACCCTGCCTGTTGGCACAGCTCGCAGAAGTAGAGCAGGCTCAGAGGTGTCAGCTGAGCAGGCTTGAGTACCAGAGTACAACCGACGGCCAGGGGTGCCGCCAGCTTCCAGATCGCCATATTAAAGGGCCAGTTCCAGGGCACGATCGCCCCCACCACGCCTACCGGCTGTTTGAGAGTGTAGGCAAAGTGCTCGCCGGGTGCCGAGACCTGACGGGTGGCGCCGTCGATATCCCGCGCCCAGCCCGCCATATAGCGCAACAGGTCGATGGAACCGTCGATATCCACCGGCTCGCAGCCGCTGATCGCCTTACCGGCGTCCAACGCCTCAATCTCGGCCAAGGTACGCTTGTTGGCTTCGCACAGATCCGCCAGCCGGTACAGAAATGCCGACCGTTCGGCGGGTTTGACGTCAGCCCACTCGCCCTCGAAGGCCTGGCGAGCAGCGGCAACCGCTAAATCGACATCCAGCTCGTCGGCCACAGGGGTGCGCGCCAACAGGGTACCTGTGCAAGGTTCCAGCACATCTAGCATCTCGCTTCCAGAAGCATCGACAAAGTCGCCATCGATAAAGAGCTTTTTATCACGGGCCAGAAATGCACGGGTTTCATCGGTAACGCCGTACTTATCCAGCATTGCCTGCAGTTTGCTATCCATCATATTCTCCTGCTTGTATTTGGGTCCCCTTCTCCCCTTGGGGAGAAGGTTGCGGTGAGGGGGCTCAGCCGTGAATCGGTTTGTCGTTAACGCCACGCGCCGCTTCCATCACCGCTTCGGCGATGGTGGGGTGGGCATGGATCATCTGGGCGATATCCTCAGGCAGCAGCTCGGCCTTCTTGGCCAGCAGCAGCTCATGCAGCAGTTCGGTGGCGTTGTAACCGACAATATGAGCGCCCAGCAGCTCGTCGGTCTTCGGATCGACCAGTAGCTTAACCAGACCGTCGGGCTTGCCGATGGCAATGGTCTTGCCGGCACCGGGGTAATTAAACACCGACTTCTTCACGGCGATGCCATCTTTCTTAGCTTGATCTTCGCGCAGACCAAAACCGGCCACCTGGGGTTCGCAGTACACCGCTGAAGGGACCAGGTCGGCATCGATGACTTTGATATCAGGCTGATGATCGGCCATATGCTCGACCGCAATTTCGCCCTCTTTGCTGGCCACATGGGCCAGCGCCGGGCTGCGGGTGATATCGCCGATGGCGTAGATGCTAGCCGCATGGGTCTGACAATAGTCACCGATCTGCACGTAGCCGCAGTCATCGAGCTTGACGCCCATCTCGCGTAGGCCGAGGTTTTCGGTATTAGGCACCCGGCCAAACACTACCAACACTTTTTCCGCTTCGATGACGGCGGTTCTACCGCCCTGCTCTAGCGTCACCGCGACACTGTTATCGCGCTGTTCGAGCGCCTGAGCGCGGGTGGCGGTCAGTACGTCGATGCCGTCGCGCTTGAAGCACTTGTCCAGTACCGCGCAGGTCTCGAAATCTTCAGTCGGCAGGATATGCTCGGCGGCTTCCACCAACGTCACCTTGACCCCAAAACTGTTCATCACATAAGCGAACTCGCAGCCGATGGCACCGGCACCGAGGATCACCATCGATTCAGGCAGTTCGGTCATCGCCAGCACGCCGTTGGAGCTCAACACCCGCTCCTCGTCGCACTCAAAGCCTGGCACCTGCATGGGGCGTGAACCGGTAGCGACCATGATATTGGTAGCATTGTATTTGCTATCACCGCTAGCGGAAGTGACCGTCACTTCGCCCTTGCCGGTGACCTTGGCGGTGCCTTCGATTAGCGCCACCTTGTTCTTTTTCAGTAATCCGGCCACGCCACCGGTGAGTGTATCCACCACCTTGCGGGAGTTCGCATGAACGGCGCTGTAGTCGAGCCCTGTTCGATCGACCTTGACGCCAACAGCTTCCATTTCATGCATGGAATGGTATAGCTCGGCCTGGTGAATCAGGTTTTTCGATGGGATACAGCCCCAGTTTAGACAGACTCCGCCGGGGCGGTACTTTTCCACCACAGCGACTTTCAGCCCCAACTGGCTGGCGCGTACCGCCGCCACATACCCGCCGGGGCCGGCGCCAATGATTATCAGATCTAATTTTTCGGACATTCGTGTTGCTCCTAATCTAAGCCAGTATCAGGCCATCATCAGCTCTGGGTTTTCTAGACACTCATGAAGTGCATTCATAAAGCGTGCCGCAGGCTCACCATCCATCAAGCGATGATCGAACGTCATGCTGACAGGCATCATCGTCCGTATCTTAATCTCGCCATCGATCACCACCGGCTTATCCTTCGGGGTGCTGGGGCCGACGATCACCGCATTAGGCAAGTTCAGAACCGGGGCAGTCTGTAGTCCTGGAGGAGAAATACCTGCAGTGCTAGAGAAGGTGATAGTGCAATCAGACAGGTCGTCTGCTTTGAGAGTGTTGTTGCGGGCACGATCAATCACGGCCTTTATTGCTGCATCAATCTCCAACAGACCCATCCGCTGGACACCCTTGATGACAGGAACCATCAATCCCGATTCAAACTCGGACGCACCCGGCATCGCAATAGCGATACCGACATTGATACTTTCATAGACAACAATCTCATTGCCGACCAAGGCTGAATTAGAGATGGGTACCCGCTTGATGGCATAAGCTAATGCCTTGATCAGCAGAGCGTTGACTGACACCTTAGTGCCCAGTTGCTCGGCACGCGCGGCAAGCCGCTTGCGTATCGCCAGCAGCTCGGTGATATCTGACTCCCACGCTGAGGAGAGCGATGCCGTCGATTGTTGACTATGAACCATTCGACCGGCGATGGTTGAACGCATTCCGGAGAATGGAATTCTGGCCTTCTCCACCAGCGGACCTTCAGCTGCGGCAGCCAGGGGACGGACACCGTCACGCAGCGCTGCTTCTACGTCGCGTTTAACGATCCGACCGTTAGGGCCTGTTCCAGCGACTAAGATCAGATCCAATCCAGCATCATGGGCCATTTTCTTGGCCAGAGGGCTGGCCTTGATCCGGCCACCAGGCCTAGCTGTAGGCGCGACGGCAGCGACTAGCGCGGCTGGTGCTGCGCTGGTAACCGGAGCAGCACCAGCCGCAGCGGGAGCCGCAGGAGCAGGAACCGCAGGAGCAGCGGTATCCAGCCCTGCCAATTCCGCTTCGGTTTCAGCGAAGTAGCCGATCAGTGTTTCACAGGGTACGGCCTCACCTTCGCTAAGCACAATTTTAAAGAAGCCTGCGAGGGGGCTCTCGACGTCGTACGACACCTTCTCGGTTTCTACCGAGGCCAGTTCTTGCCCCTTCTCGACGTACTGACCGTCCTCTACCAGCCACTTACTGACGGTACCTTCATTCATCGCCATCGCCAGCTTGGGCATCACATATTCAGTTGCCATAGTTTTATCTCCTCACTCGTCCTGGCTCAGGCGCAGACCTTACGGATTGCGGCTTCAATTTTTTCGGGGTTGGGGGCCACATACTCTTCCATGTAGCCACCGGGCACCGGCATATTAGGCAGGCAGACTCGGATCACCGGGGCATCCAGCATGTCGAACGCCTCCTCCATCACCCGAGCGGAAATAGTGGACGCCCAGCTACCCGATTCCCAATCTTCATCGACGATTACCAGACGGTTGGTTTTCTCCAACGATTTCAACAGGCAGTCCATATCGAAAGGCACGAAGGTGCGCGGGTCGATTACCTCAACGCTGATTTCACCCTCCAGTTTCGCGGCGACCTTAAGGGCATGCTGCAGCTGCATACTGTTGGCCAGCACGGTGACATCGGCGCCTTCGCGCTTCACATCGGCCACACCCAGCGGCACGATATAATCCTCACCCAGATCTGGTACCTCGCCCTTGAGCATCATGATCCCCATATGCCAAGGGATCATCACAGGGTTGTTGTCACGGATCGCCGCCTTGAACATGCCCTTGGCATCGTAAGGTGTCGATGGCATCGCCACCTTAATCCCAGGATGATGCGCAAAGGTTCCGTGGATGGACATAGCGTGGTCGTTGGCCAATCGCTGACCCGTGCCAACACCAGCAGTCATGACAATTGGCAATGCCCGCTGGCTTCCATGGAGAAAGTGATACTGTCCGGTAGTCACCGAGCACTCGGAAAAGGTCACATAGGAAAAGCCGCCGAACATAAAGTCAACGATCGGACGCAGGCCTTCTTGGGCAGCACCCAAAGCAACACCGTACATACCTGATTCTGCGATAGGGGTGTCGACAATCCGATCGGGGCCAAACTCTTCTACCAGCCCTTTGGTGTGGGGGAAAATGGCCCCACGGATATCCTGGCCCACCATAAACACGTCTTGATCAGCACGCAGTTCTTCCTGGATCGCCTCTTTGATGGCCTCTATAAAGGTAATTGTTCTCATTGTTTTATCTCCGGTCTTAAGGCGCTGCTGTTAAGGTGCAAAGACCTGGGTCATCAACTGTTCTTCGGTGGGACGGGCGATCTCGCTCTCGTCGGCAAAATTCTCCACAGCTTCGATCTCTAGTAGGGCGGCCGCAGTGATGGCATCGATCTCATCCTGAGTCAGGATACCGTCGGCCAGCACCCGTTCGGTTGCCAAGGCCACCGGCTCGCGCTTACGCATCTCGGCGTGTTCGGCTTCGGTTCGGTCCACCCAGCCCTTGAGGTCGGGGGTGCCGATATCGTGTTCGTTGTAACGCAGCGTTTTACACTCCACAAAAGTTGGGCCCTCGCCAGCCCGGGCGCGGGCGATGGCGGTCTGTGCCGCTTCGGCCACGGCGAAGACGTCCTGACCGTCGACGATGATCGCGGGCATGCCATAGCCTTGGGCGAGACTGGAAATATCGGGCATCGGATGCATTTCGGAAGCACTGGAGAAGATTGCCATGCCGTTGTTCTCGCAGAAGAAAATCAACGGCAGCTTCCAGTTCTGGGCCATCAGCATCGCTTCGTGAGCACGGCCTTCGCCGTAGGAGCCGTCGCCGGAACAGTTCATTACCACCTGGCCCTGGTTGCGACGTTTGGCAGCCCAACCCCAGCCCACAGACGGGGCGAAGTTATGGCCGATAAAGCCCGACTGCTGATACACCTTGTGGTCGGGGTAGCTAAAGTGCCAGGCGCTGCGGCCAGCACAACAACCAGTTTCTTTGCCGGTGTGTTCCGCCAGAAAAGAGCTCACGTCTATGCCCTTGGAGATCATATGAGTGATGCCGTGGCCGCGGTGGTGGGGGTTGAGGTTGTCGTCTTTATTCAGGAAAGTGCAGCCGCCAACGCCCGGTGCGATTGCGCCTCCGGCCGGGTGGTAAAAACCGATCAACTTGCCCTGCATCATGCGGCGATACATCATTGTGTCGTACTGAAAGGCCCGCACCAAATTGGTGAAGAGCCGAATCATCTGTTCTTTGGATAAACTCATCGAGTGGTCCTCAACGCATTGCCAATTACTGACATGAACGATTTACGTGAAAATTGCGATCAAGACTGCTCAAACGGAGCCATGATGGCGCCAATCGCTGGTAGCCCGGTGCCTGCGGTCATGCCCCCGTCAACGCGGATCTCTTGACCGGTGATATAAGTGCTGCCGCTACCTGCGAGGAAGTTGTAGATACCCACCACTTCATCCTGATGGCCCATGCGGCCAAAAGCAGTTTGGGCGGCGTAGAAAGTCGCGTCAGGACCACCGTCGTCTTCAGCCATCATGCCGGTACCGGCGATCGCTGCCGGACAGACGGCATTAACGCGAATATTATCGAGGGCCAGTTCAATGGCTGCGGTACGCATCAGATAAGCGGCGGCCGCTTTAGAGGCGGCGTATTCGCCATGAGCCACGGTAGTAATTCCAGACCCCGCCGCTGAGCCAGTCACGATAATTGCGCTGCCTTTGGGCATCAGTGGCGGTGCGTATTTAAGGCCGTAGTAAACGCCCATGCAATTTACATCCAGGCAGCGGCGCATATAGTCACAAGAGGATTCCTGCATAGTGCCCGCGTCTTCGGCAATACCGGCATTAAGCACCAGCACATCCAGCTGACCATATTTGGCAGCAACCTGCTGTAACACCTGCTTGAACTGGTCAGCGTCGGTGACATCAAGGGGGATATAATGGGCGCCGATCTCAACGGCCAGATCCTGGGAGTCACGACGACCGGTGATCACCACTGTTGCACCCGCTGCTACGTAATTCTTAGCTACTGCAAGGCCGATACCGGAGGTACCACCAGTGATCAGTGCCACTTTGTTTTCTAATGAGAACATTGCTTATCCCCTGCTTTTTATTTGATTGTTGGTTATTTGATTACGTGAACCGCTTAGCAGCTCACGTTGATGGTTTCATTGTTGCGATTTACCAACAAACCAACAATGTCGAGTGGGGACAGCAAACCTGTCATTTAGGGACAGCGCTCAGGTACCATCCTCCAGAGGTTGTGGACGCTGGGCTTAGAACCCTAACTGACGTGGGATAACAACGGCGGACACACCGAAAGATGAGTTGGCGGAGGCAACGCATTGTTGCAGGTAGCGTTCAAAATTAACGACATCCAGAGGACGGCTGTAAAAGTAACCCTGCCCGATTAAGCAACCCTGCGTGGTCAGAAAACGTGATATCTCCTCATCTTCGACCCCCTCAGCCACCACTTCCAGGCGCAGAATACGGGTCATGTAAATGATCGCCTTCACAATGGCGCGATCTCGTGGGTCCTTGACCAGATCCTTGATGAAGCTCTGATCGATTTTCAGGCAGGTGATCGGAAAACGCTTAAGATATTCCAGCGAGGAATACCCGGTGCCGAAGTCGTCGATGGCGAGACTGACACCTATCTTACGCAGTAGGGTCATGGTGTGGATCGCGGCTTCAGTATCGTCAATCACCATGCTTTCGGTGATCTCCAGTTCCAGATTCTGCGGCGGCAAGCCACTGCTCTCTAGTGTCGAGATGACCTGCTGGATCAGATCGGGCTGGGTAAACTGCTTGGCGGACAGGTTCACGGCCACTCGCAAGTTGGGGTGGCCCTGAAGGCGCCACTGCTGGGTCTGTTGGCAGGCTTGTTCCAGAATCCACTTCCCCAGAGGCAGTATCAGGCCTGTTTCTTCGGCCACCGGAATAAAATCAGCTGGCGATATCAACTGGCCGCTCGGATCGGTCCAGCGCACCAGCGCTTCCATGCCGCACACGCGACCGCTGTGCAGCTCGATCTTGGGCTGATAATGCAAGCTAAATGCCTCACACTGCAGCCCTTCTCGCAATTGGTTTTCCAGTCGAACCCGCTTCAGCGCCTGGGTCTGCAACCGTTCGGTAAAAAAACAGAACCTGTCCCGGCCCTGAGATTTTGCCTGAAACAGGGCCATATCGGCATGCCGCACCAGCGAATCGCAGTCATGTCCATCTTCTGAGTAAATGGAGATACCAATACTGGCGCTCAGATGGAAGCAGTGATCGTCCAGGGTAAACGGCAGGCGGATCTGCTCCAGCAGCTGCTCGGCATAGCTGGTCAGGCAGTCGATGGTTCTAAAGCTCGGTATCAGCAGTGCGAATTCATCGGCACTGCGACGGCCCAGAGTATGTCCCTCTTTCACCCGAGCGCGGAGCCGGTCTGCGATCATGGCCAGCGCCCGGTCTCCGGCATCCTGCCCCAAGGATTCGTTGATCCGCTTGAAATGGTCGAGATCGATAAACAGCAGCCCCAGTTGACGTTGGTGCCGCTCGGCCTGATCCAACTCGTACTGCAGACGATCTTGGAACAGTTGCCGGTTGGGTAGCCCGGTCAGGGCATCGAAGGAGGTCATCTGCTTTAGCGCCTCAAGCGCCTGCGTCTGCTCGGTAATGTCCTGCATTACTCCGGCGGCCCGGATCGGCACACCCTCGTCGTCACAGATGATTTCAGCCGTTTCCCTGATCACCCGCTCAGAGCCATCGCGGCGGGTAATGCGTACATCCATCCTGAATAACTGCTCAGGGGTCTGCATCGCCAACTCCGTCCCTTGCTCCATCTTTATGCGGTCGTCGGGGTGCACGAAGCGCATCAGAGCGGCATGAGAGGGTTCAAAGGAACCGGGTTCACAGCCGAGCAGCCGGAACATCTCGTCCGACCAATAGATCCGGTTGCCATCGCGCAGATCCACCAGCCAATTACCGATATGGATATGCTGCTGAACCCGACCTAGCTCCGCCAGGCGGTCCAGACTTCTGCCCAGACTCTGCTGGTAAAGATCCGGTTGGGGGGCTGTCCGACGCGACTGACCTTCGGACATTGCTATCCGCGTACGTTTAACTACATAGGTGGAGCTTCGACTGCAACCGTAGCGTCCATGGCCCGAGAGGTTACTCAGGACCACAACAAACCCAGCGAACAATACCATCAATGCAGGTATGCCCAGGAGCAGGCCATCGTATGAAACAGCAGACATCAAGACTCCCTGATCGCCCAAGCGATCTTAAATAAATTATTGAATGAAGGAGTACTATCGTAGGTTTTATGTGCTGAAGCCCTTATCGCATTACCGGTAAAGGCAGCCATCACTTTCGGCCAACAGGGGCAAATACGTGATGGATGTCAATTAACAAAGATGTGCCTTAAGGTCAGATCTTAAACCCTGCAGAGATATGCTGAAAACGCTCCGCCAGCCCTGCAACTTCGGTACTGATCTCGGCATTGACCCGCATGTTTTCCACTGCCGATTCTGCCCCCTGGGCGATCGCCACCACATTCTGATTGATCTCTTCAGCCACGCTGGATTGCTGCTCGGCGGCGCTGGCGATCTGGGCGTTCATATCGTTGATTGCAGCAATGGCAACTTCGATGCCTTCCAGTGCCTCACCGGTATTGGCCGCCTGGGTAACACTGATACCCGCCTGCTCCTGCCCCTTGGTCATCACCAGCACCGCATCGGCGGTACCGCTTTGCAGCCTTTCGATCATGGTCTGGATCTCTGCGGTAGAGGCCTGGGTGCGCTGTGCCAGCGACCGGACCTCATCCGCCACCACGGCAAATCCTCTGCCCTGATCCCCGGCACGAGCCGCCTCGATGGCCGCATTCAATGCCAGCAGGTTGGTCTGCTCGGCAATGCCACGAATCACATCCAAAATGCTACCAATACGATTACTGTCATCTGCTACCAAACTGATCACCGCAGATGTTCGTGACACCTCTTCGGCCAAATGGTTAATGGTCGCGATCGTCTGCTTAACCACCGCATGCCCCAATGATGTTTTTTCATTGGCAGTTCTGGCCGAGTCAGCCGCCAACAGTGCCGATTGTGCGACCTCCTGCACGGTCGCCGACATCTCATGTACTGCGGTAGCCACATGATCGGTCTGGGATTGCTGGTTAAGCACGCTCTGGTTCGACTGCTGCTGGCTCTGCTCCATCCGCGAGGCTGCCGTGGTCATCTGCTCTGATGCTGCGATCAGTGTGGCGATCACCTCTCTCAGGCGCACTTGCAAAGCCAGCGCATTTTTCGCCAGCGTGCCAATCTCATCTTTTCCTCGTACATCAATCTCGCCGGTAAAATCACCTTCTGCTAGGCGTGAAAACGCAATAGCGAGTGAATGTATCGGACGGATAAGCTGGCGATTGGTCAGTGTTACCGACAGCAGTAATACCGCGATCACACCGACACCTGCCAATATCAGGCTACGCACAATGATCGAGGCAGAATCGTCGGAGGCATCTAGCGATGCCTGTTGCATCAGGCTGTCGATCGCATCGGCGGCATCGGTCAGCATCTTGGTTGGTTCTCGATCGATACCCTGAACGGCAAAGTCACCGGAACGAGTATCCATACCACTCCCCTCATACTCCCTCAAACCATCTCGGTAGGCAGCGCCCATGGCATCATGCTCATCGACAAACTGAGTCAGCAGCTCAGCCACCGCGGATCCGGCATAATGTGGATCGGTCTCGACCAGTTTCTGCATCGTATCTCTTAAATTCCGTCCCTGCTGCTGCACACTGGCCTCGATCTCTTCAAATCGACCCCAGTATTTTTTGCGCTGATCATC
>JBALWH010000073.1:0-14143 GCA_036960175.1 Motiliproteus sp.
CTGGTGACGGCGCATGGGGCATGTCTATGATGGAAATCATGACCTGTGTACGTGAAGATATTCCTGTTACGGCGATCGTATTCCACAACCGTCAGTGGGGTGCAGAGAAGAAGAACCAGGTTGATTTCTACAACCGTCGCTTCGTAGCAGGCGAGCTGGTAAATCCAAGCTTCGCTGAAATCGCACGTTCCATGGGCGCTCAAGGTGTTGTTGTTGACTCGCTGGACGAAGTTGGTCCTGCGCTGAAAGCTGCACTGAACGACCAGATGGAAAACCGCAAGACAACAGTTATTGAGATTATGTGTACTCGTGAGCTGGGCGACCCGTTCCGCCGCGACGCACTGTCCAAGCCTGTTCGTCACCTAGAGAAGTACAAAGACTTCACATAAGTTTTTGACTCTGTAACCGGAGGCCTTCGGGCCTCCGGTTTATTCGTAATTGTCTGTGAATATATCTCTTACGCTTAACGATCTTTTCTACGAAAAGGTTGTGAGTAGGCCGTGTGTTAAAGATACGCCAGCATGGGTTAGTGACATATTCAGAGGCTTTTCCTGAAGTAATTTATAACGATAAAAAAGGATGGGTGATGAAAGCTCTCAATAATATTTTCAAACGAGCTAGTGAAAATCCCAAGCGAGTAGTACTAGCGGAGGGGGAAGATCCTCGTATCCTTGAGGCCGCTGTTATTGCAACAGAACGGGGTATCGCTGATATCACGTTGTTAGGTAACACCAAAACCATACGAAACAATGCCGCTGCCCAGGGCTTTAATATTGATTCAGTCACGCTGTTGGATCCGTCGGATAGTGATGCCGCCGAAGGTTATGCTGATGCCCTCTATCAGCTCCGAAAAGCGAAAGGCATGACCGAGGAGAAGGCTGCAGCGCTCATTAAAGATCCTTTGCATTATGCGCAGATGATGGTGCATTTGGATGATGCCGATGGCTCTGTTTGCGGCGCGGTATATACCACTGGCGATACGGTACGTGCGGCGATCCAGATTATCGGGATGGCAGAAAGTGCCAGCATGGTTTCCAGCTTCTTTTTGATGATGTTGTGTGAACCCTTTCACGATCTAAAGGGCGGGGTTATCTTCTCTGACTGTGGGTTGGTTATTGATCCAGATAGTAAGCAACTGGCGCAGATCGCCATGTCGGCTGCTAATAGCGCCAGAACGCTCCTGTGTGAAGAGCCTAAGGTTGCAATGCTGTCCTTCTCGACCAGTGGTAGTGCTCAGCATTCTACTGTGGACAAAATTGTCGAAGCTACTGCGATTGTTAAGGCGCACTACCCGGACCTAGCCATCGATGGCGACGTGCAATTAGATGCTGCGATTGTTGCGGAAATATCTGACAGCAAGGTCACCGACTCTGAAACTAAAGGTAAAGCCAATGTGTTGATTTTCCCCAATCTGGAAGCGGGAAATATTGGCTATAAGCTGGCTGAGCGTATCGGCAAGGCTGATGCCATTGGGCCGATACTGCAGGGGCTAAGAAAACCTGCTAATGACCTTTCCAGGGGCTGTTCTGCCAATGATGTGGTGAATGCAATCGCCATTACAGTGGTCCAATCACAAGCTTTATAGTTCTACCTGGTGGTCTCTAAGGCCGCCTTATACCCTTCTTTCATGGTGTTCTGCCTTTCCGCTCCCTGTCACGGGTGAGCGGTTTTTTTTATGTGTGTTGCGGCCCATGTACATCAGTGTTTCACTGGGCGTTCCCCGTGGTTTGTTCTCTCACTTAGTCGTGATGCGAGCTTTGATTTCTCTGCATTAAATTTCTGTTGTTAATGTTTTTTCCTCAAAATCTAAGGATAAGCACGCAGGGGAGTAGCTTGGGAAAACAACAAAAACACACCGATAGCTTCTTTTTTGATACATTTAGTTCTTATTTTGTATATTTTTGTTGGTTTTGTTTGTGGTCTTTGCTATAACTAATACCTTCAGTGTGTAAACACTCTCGTCTTGGAAAATAAAAAGGTAGCGCTGTTATGAAGATCAAGACCGATCACATTCTATATGTATCTGATATGGGGAAAGGCTCACGACCAGTTTTTCATCGGGCAATAGATGAGGCCATCAAACACAACGCTAAGATTACGTATTTGCATGTAATGGAGCCGATGAACAGCTCTGGTGAGGCAATGGTAGAAAGTTACCTTTCTAAAGAAACCCTAGACTCTATACGCGAGAAGGGCGTAACTAGTGTGAAAGGAGCTATGGGCAAGCGTATTGACGCCTTTTTTAAAGAAGAACTTGCCGGTGTTGAACTCCCCCATGGTGCACCGATACAACTCATTAGAACGGGTAAGCCTTCTGCAGTGATTGTCGAAACAGCCAAAGAAATTTCTGCTGATATGATCGTAATGGGTACTCGAACCCACTCTTCAATTGGGCAAATGTTACTGGGGTCAACAGCCAATAAAGTCCTGCTTCATACTGATATTCCAGTCATGGTTGTACCGCTTAAATAGCTAGTCACTCTGCTGTGAACCTATCGTATAAATTGCTTTAGGATTGGGCTCTGCTTTGCCGCTCTACTGTTATTGGGGCGGCTTTTTTTTGTGGGGAATTTGCTGCCCCTATACGGATGGGTTAGTGGCTCCATCGTTAAAAAACTCTGGTACTAACCCAAACGTAGTAACCGGTTTCTAATTGGGTTAAGTAATAACAAAAACAACAAGCAATTTTGGAGAGCTCTATGCCGCTGCACAGATACGGATTTATTGTAAAAAGTAATGATCTGGAAATGTTCAAGCATCATGCCCGGCTACACAGTGACAGTTTCGATATGTCTATTGCTGGTGTGAGTGACGTATCCCAAGCGGAGTTGGTGGCCCAGGAAATGATCACCAAGGGTATTCAGTTGATTGAGCTGTGTGGCGCCTTTTCAAAGGATGACGCCCGTCGAATAAGTGATGCCATTAACGATCATATTCCCGTGGGATGCGTGCAGTATACCGATGAGGAGCGTGCCCGCCTGAAGCTCGAGTTGGCTTAATCGATATGATTAAAGTCATCGCGGCAGACAGCTCCCCGCTATACCGCCAAGGAATAGCGATTGTTCTTAGCAGGATGGCAATAGCGACCCAATTTATACCGGTATCTGGTTATCAAGCGCTGAAAGACGAAGTCGATCTTCAGCAGGGAGCCGTGATCGTTATTGTGGATTATCGGCTACCAGGATTATTTGATATTAGCGCGTTAAAGGAATTAATTGCGGAGCATGGTCTAAAAGTGATCATGCTTACTGATAACAATAATGTTGCTTTTACGCGTTGGGTGCTTGCGAATGGTATTAAAAGGGTAATATCAAAAACCTCCTGTGTTGATGAGCTGGAGACCGAAATTACTGCGGTGCTGGGTAATCAAGCGTGCCGCGATAGTGATCTGGTTGATGATCCAGACCTAGCTGGCGATGAGCTTTGGGTAGATCCAGAAACAGTACTAAGCCGTGGGCTCAGGCGCCTGTCCAAACAGGAACAAGTGGTTTTACATCTGGTGCGTTCTGGAATGCGAAATAAGCAGGTTGCATCTGAAATGGGCCTGAGTGTGCATACTATCAAGAGCCATCTCTCCAGTGTGATGAATAAGCTCAGAATTGAAAATCGTACCCGCCTAGCGCTTTTGAATCAAAATATCGTCGAAGATTATCTATCCGTTCCTTTCGACTCGGCCCAGTCTAGCGGTACTGCTCTCGCGGTTGTCTAATCCTGCCGGGCTATTTGTTTTGTGACGCTATTATTTGTTGCTTCGTAGCATTTTTCGACCCGCAAAAATTATCGATGCGATCGCATTAAAAAGTTTGTAGGTGCTATCCTGACGAACGCCTTCGGCCAAGTAATTGGGTAGAGAATCTTGCATGGTTATTTGCTCTTAATTTATTGTTGCTGTGGGGACCACGGATCGACACCGCTCATTGGCGTTGGTTGGTGGAATCAGCCGGTTATAGTTTGGAAGGATTATTATTGTGCGGTGCATCATAAAATTCTGGCATGGGGTTGTCAACTAACTCATACACATGAGTGTGGTTGCTATGCTGCTATTCTTTCCGCATCGGTCGTTGGACGGTCGTGGCTGTCGTGGTTAGAGTACCTGTAAGACATTATTCGTTGTAATTGAAGTAAGAAGTAAGGTGAGTTCGAATGCCAATTAAAATCCCTGATTCGTTACCTGCTGTTGATGTTCTCGGTGCTGAGAATGTCTTTGTGATGACAGAGACACGGGCAGTTCACCAGAGTGTCAGACCCCTGAAGGTACTGATTCTTAATCTGATGCCGAAGAAGATTGAAACCGAAAATCAGCTGATTCGACTGTTAGCGAATTCGCCATTGCAGGTTGATATCGAATTACTGAGAATCGATAAGCGAGAAAGTAAAAACACTTCGCCTCAGCATCTGGATAGCTTTTATCGTGATTTCGACCAGGTCAAAGGCCGTAACTATGACGGCTTGATTATTACCGGGGCGCCCCTGGGTCTTGTCGATTTCGAAGACATCGTTTATTGGGATAAAATTCAGGAGGTCATCCGCTGGTCTCAGGAATCGGTCACTTCTACGCTGTTTTTATGTTGGGCTGCTCAAGCGGCATTAAAAGTGCTCTATGACTTACCTAAGCAGACCCGTAGCGAAAAGCTTTCTGGCGTTTATGAACATCAAATTTTGACCCATCATGAACCCTTAATTCGTGGCTTTGATGATGATTTTCTGGTGCCGCATTCGCGTAATGCAGACTTTCCGGTAAACTTCATTACTAATCATACTGACCTTCATTTGCTGGCATCTTCCGAACAAGCGGGCGCTTATCTGATGGCCAGTACTTGCCGGCGCCAGGTCTATGTGACCGGGCATCCGGAATATGATGCCGAAACTTTAGCGCAGGAATATTGGCGGGATGTTGATGCAGGTTTGTTGCCGATTATCCCGGTCAATTATTTCCCCCAGAATGATCCGGATCAGTCGCCTAAAAATGCTTGGCGCAGCCATGCAAATTTACTGTTTTCTAACTGGTTGAACTATTACGTATACCAAATGACTCCCTACGAGCTGAATCAGAAGTAGCAGCTGTGTCAGAATTGTTCGAGAAACCCCGTGAACTGGCTGTGATTGCGGGTTCTCGGAGGGTTGCGTATACTTCTTGGACATCTATATCAGTGATATGAGTAACAGGAACCCATGAATCGGATTTCGGACAAGCATATTCCACTTTATAAACGTGCTGAAAATCATCTCCTTGAGGAGATTGACAGTGGCCGGTTGATTCCTGGAGATTTGATTCCTTCTGAGCCGCAGTTAGCCGCGATGCTGGGCGTTAGTCAGGGAACCGCCAAGAAAGCGATCGACAATCTAGTGAATGAGCGACGCTTATATCGTCATCAGGGTAAGGGCACTTACGTATCGACGATTGATTTCAATAACAGTCTGTTTCGCTTTTTCTCTTATGGTGATGCCGCAGGTAAAGGCGTACGGATTCATAAAGAAGTGAGTGAGCGCGCTTTAAAATCCGGCTCAAAGCAGATTTGTTCACAGCTGGGCTACAAGGCTGATTCCGAACTGCTTTATATCCAGCGAGTCGGTTATGTCCAGGAATTGCCAATTTTGGTCGAACACTGTTGGTGGTGCCCGGAAGTGGTACCGGGAATGGAAAGTGATGATGTTCATATCCCGGATCTGATGTATGCCCTGGTAGTGGAAAAATATAACGTTCCGGTGGTGCGTGCGGAAGAGACCTTGACCGCTGATGTCGCCGATAAAGAAACAGCAAAGCTATTGAGCATTCCTGAAAAATCCCCAGTCGTGGTGCTGGTTCGTAATACCTTCAGCCGCAGCAACAAGATGATTGAATATCGTAAAACCATTGGTCGTGCTGATAAGTTCAGCTATAAGGCCGAAATTCGCTGATCCTTTTGTATTGCGAGATAGAGCTGCCTGGTTAAGCTGTTCTATCTCGTGTTCTAACTACTGCCTTCAGTTTGTTCTGCTTCGCTCTGTTAATTGAGTCTCAAGGGGCGGTCTGCTAATTGTTTATTCCGATACGCCAACACTGCTAATGTACGAGTATTTACCTCTAGCTTGCGCATAATTGTGCAGACATGGAGCTTAGCGGTATGCACGCTAAGATGGAGTTCTCCGGCAATCTGTTTGTTCATCATGCCCTGATCCAAAAGCGACAACACCCTCCATTCTCGTTTCGTTAATAGCTTAAAGCGTTCGCTTGCGACTTGTTGGCTGTTGCTGTGTCTAGTGGGTTCTGAGAACCAGCTGTTGCTTTTAAGTACCTCATCTAATGCCTGAATAAGGGTTTGGGGCGTGTCTCTGCTAGTGATATTCCCTGCTATGCCTGAACGTTTAAATTGCTGTTTAGAAATTTTGTGCTGGTGTCGGCTAATGGTAATCGCTTTCAGGTAGCTGTGATGTCTGAGGAGATTTTTAAGGGCGGTTAAGGATTTTGTGGTAAGGAGTGAAAGGTCCAGAAGTAGTAGTTCAAATTTTTGGTCATTGTTAAGAGTGGTGATTAGTTCTGGCCAATTTATCGCTTCAGTAATTTTTATATCTGGATGCTGATCACGGATGACCCCCCTGATTGCCAGTCTATCGAGAGGGTATTGATGGGCAATAATTGCGGATTCTAACTTTAGCACGACGAAATCCTCCGTTTGTATATAACAGCAACGCTAGCGTTCGCGAGGGGTTATTATCTTTTAATCTATATGTCATGTATATGACCTATGTGAGATAAATTTATTTTCTGTCTTGGTATTCCCTTGTTTAATCAAATAAAATATATAACAAACAATTAGATAGAGTGTTTTATGAGATTTAATAAAGAGTTTGGTTGTTAGGAGATGATCGATTGGTTCTTGACAGAAATTTCAAAATGATTATTATCAGTTATGTCATGTAACACATGTATATGAGTTATGGTTTTTATGATGCTAATGAAGTCCCACAACTAAGGGTGTAACCATGTATAGAAAGATATGCGTTGCTGTTGATGGATCAGACTCTTCTCATGAGGCCGTTCGGGCCGCTTCGGAGTTGGCGAGACAATTTGGTGCAAGTCTTGTACTTATTCATGTCATTCGGCCAATGAAAATTCCTCAGGAACTCCAGCGCTATATCAAAGAAGATGATCTGGCGACTATTCGCCACTCCGCATTGGAAAATGTGGGCAAGGAGATCGTTGCTAAAGCGTTGGAAATTGCGATTAGCCATGAGATTGAGCATGCGCAAACTTTGATATTAAGTGGTGATCCAGCAGGGCAGATCATAGAAGTCGCCCGAAAGGAGTCCGCTGATCTTATAGTGATGGGGACTCGGGGGTTAGGAAAAGTGGAAGGAGCGCTGATTGGAAGCATTTCTCGCAAAGTGACTGAGATGTCCGAGATGAATGTGATGATCGTTAAGCAGCGAGTAAGAACGAACCGCTAATTTATAGTCTGAGATTATAGAGGCGGCAATGGGGAACGGATTGCCTGTTTTATAAATGCTAGAACGATGTGATTTTAAGTTTAGAGCTGATCGTCTCATTGATTGGATCGTCTCTTAGCTGAATAGCCCGATTAGGAAAATAAAAATTAGCATGAGTCTAGGGGCGGCTAGCCCGGATGAATGCAAGGGTGACTAACTATGTTTGAGTTTTTGCAATATCTACCAGAGGTCTTTACTCCGTGGAATTTCACCATTTTGGTGTTAGGAACCGTGGGTGGGCTGATTCTCGGTGCTACGCCGGGCTTAAGCCCTACGATGGCCGTCGCATTACTAATTCCCTTTACCTTCCATATGGAGCCGGCTACAGGTCTTATTCTATTAGGAGCTGCGTATACTGCAACCGTTGCTGGTGGCGCGGTGAGTGCAATTTTACTTAGTATTCCAGGAGCCCCCGCCAATATAGCCACGACCTTAGATGGTAATCCGTTGGCTAAACAAGGCAAAGCCACTGCAGCGCTGCACTACTGCTTTATATCGTCTTTTGTGGGGGGGGTGATTGGGGTTTTAGTACTCATCTTCTTTACCCCAACATTGTCTCAATGGGCGCTTGGGTTTGGTCCATCACACCTGTTTTGGGTGGCGATCTTGGGGGTCACCGTAATCGGTTCCCTGGGGTCTGGCTCTGTTGTTAAAGGTTTGTTCTCTGGCTTTGTTGGATTGTGGATTGCAACCATCGGTTACGATCCGGTTCAAGGGGTTGAACGTTTTGCCTACAGTGAGCATCTAGGCGGTGGCATCAATATTATTGCAGCCCTGGTAGGTCTCTTTGCTATTCCTCAAGTGCTATCTATGTTGACGCCACAGATGTTGCCCGGCGGGGTGACTAAGTTTGCCATGGAAAACCAGGGCATATTGACCTCCATTGGCGAGACGTTGGCGCGCTGGAAGGCTCTTGCTATCGGTAGCGTGGTTGGCGTGCTGGTTGGGTTGATTCCAGGCGCGGGTGGCCAGATTGCCGGTCTGGTAGCCTACGATCAGACCAAGAAAATGAGCCGTAACAAAGATAAGTTCGGCAAAGGTGAACCTGCGGGCGTGATCGCAGCAGAGTCTGCCAACAACGCCATGGTCGGTCCCTCATTGGTGCCTTTGCTGACGCTTAGTGTACCGGGCTCTCCGACGGCTGCGGTGCTATTAGGTGGGTTGCTGATTCATGGATTGTTCCCAGGACCTGCGCTATTTACTGATCATGCGCCAATCGTCTGGACCTTTATTGATTCGTTGCTAGTTGGCCAGCTGTTGATGTGTGTGTTTGGCATCGCGATTAGCCGCTATAGTCGTTTTGTCATGGATATTCCAGAGCACTACATGGCCGCAGCGATCACCATCTTGGCAGTGTTCGGCACCTACAGTGTGCAGAACAGTTTCTCTGATGTGTTTGTGATGATGACCTTAGGTATCACGATGTATTTCGCGTCTAAGATCGGCTTTAGTCCATCACCTGTCGTGCTTGGAATTATTCTGGGCCCTATTGCGGAAACCAACTTCCTACAAGGACAGATCATTGCTGAAGTTGGCGAGGGCGTTTTCCCTTACTTCTTCGGTGGTGCTCTTAACTTCACGCTTGTCTCTGTGGTTGTACTGTCGATTATTTATAGCGTCTACGGTGAATACAAGGCGAAAGCAGCTCAGAAAAAGACTCATATTCAGCAGGAATACCATGCTGATGTTGCTGAGAAAGAAGGAGTCTGATCATGTTAGCAAAACGATTAATCTCTATCGGTGGTTTGATTCTGGCAGTGCTGCTGTTAACGCTGGGAAGCAATGTTGAATACGGTCAGGAAGCGTATTTCTTTCCGAATCTGATTGCTTACTTTTTGTTCTTTTTTGCCTTAACTCTGCTTGTGACTGAAGGTCAGTTGTATGACTGGCTTAAGAACATGGCCGATTTCCTCTGGCGCTGGATGTTTGGCATCGTTGGGCAGGGGAACCCTGCTCGCTGGCCTGATTACGTGCGATTGATTCCGATGTTTGTGATCATTCTCGGTTATCTGTACCTGGCGGACATTGTCGGACTTTATACCACGTCATTTATCACCTTCGTGTTGATCACTGTGGTCTACACGCCAGAACGACCTAGAAGCAAAAGATTACCGAAAAGTCTCTTGATCGCATCAATATTTACCGCAGCGATTTATCTGATCTTCTCGGTGCTATTGCAGCTTCAATCCCCTAATGCCTTGCTGCTATAGGAGGTAACTTTCACCTTTTACCAAACGTACCAATGAACTAACTGAGAAACTTTAAAAGAATAAATACAGTCATTAATGACGAGGAGTTATCTATGTTGAGCTTTACCCATACCAAACAACGGGTCTCTAAGAGCATCGTGGCGTTATCCGCGGTCTGTGCCCTGACATTACCCCAAATCAGTCAAGCCGAAGCTTATCCTGAGCGTCCTGTGAGTATGGTTGTCTCCTATTCACCGGGTGGAGCAACGGATTTTCAGGCCCGTATCGTTACCATGCTTGCTGCTAAAGACGACTACCTGGGCCAGCCAATGGTTATCCTTAATAAGCCGGGTGCGGGCGGTAAGGTTGGTTGGGATTTCTTTGCTTCCAGAGCCAAGACCGATGGTTATGAGCTTGCTGCTTATAACGTTCCGCATTTCATCGCTCAATCTATCGTGTTTCGAACAAAATATAACATCGATAACCTTGAGCCTATCGCCAACTGGGGTGCAGATCCTGCGGTGTTGATTGTTGGTAAAGATAGTCCGTTCAATTCACTGGCAGATCTTGTTAAGTACGCGCAGAAAAATCCGAAAAAGGTAACGTTTTCTGGTGCAGGCCTTTATGTGGGACACCATATTGCTTTTCTGCAGTTCGCGAAAGAATCCGGACTGAAACTTACCTATGTGCCTCACAAGGGCGGCACACCCGCGATGAAGAGTGTCATGGGCGGCCAGGTCAAGGCAGGATTCAACAACTTGTCAGATGCCTACCGTAACCGTGACAGTGTAAAAATCCTTGCGGTAGCGGACCTGAAGCGTAATGAGGAGTTTCTGCCTGATGTTCCTACGTTCTTAGAGCAAGGCGTTGATGTAGATGATTCCAGCGTTAATTTTCGTGGCATTATGGCCCGTAAAGGCACGCCTCCAGAAGTGTTGGACTACCTGTCTAATCGAGTACCTATGATGTTCGGTGATAAGAAAACTCACCAGAAAATGAGTGCGACGGGATCCCCGGTTCGTATCATTTCTCGTGACAAGGTGATCGCTATGTGGAAAGAGCGTGAAACCTACCTTAAGGAATTGCTATCCGACCTTAAGAGGTAAATTCAGTACCGGGGAATGCCAGTCGTATTTTAATGGTTGGAATCCCAAAATAAGCATGACTATTCGATCTCGCACTAGCCGTTCGTTTAGTCTTGCTACTCATCTATATGAGATGTAATAGATACTTCACATAAGCATGTGAATTTGATTCAGCGGAGATTTGTTATGACAGCAACAGATGAACATGCACAGGTTGCAGAGTTAGTCGCTAACGCGCGTAAGGCCCAGGCAATTTTTAACAGCTATAACCAAGCGCAAGTAGATGAGGTAGTCACGGCAACCGCTTGGGCGCTGATTAACCCGAAGAATAATGAGCGCCTGTCCGGATTGGCGGTTGAGGAAACTGGGTTAGGTAATGTCGAAGATAAAATCACCAAGAATCATCGCAAGACCTTGGGGCTGCTAAGAGATCTTAAGGTTGCGAAGACTGTCGGGGTAATCAATGAGGATCCTGAAAACGGTATTGTAGAAATTGGCCGTCCAGTGGGTGTGGTAGGGGTGATCGTACCGTCTACCAACCCCATTGCTACACCGATGAATAATACCCTTAATGCTTTGAAGTGCGGCAATGCCATTATTCTTGCTCCGTCTCCTAAAGGGCAGCCCTCCTGCACTCGATTACTGGAATTAATTCATGCTGAGCTGGACCGGGTTGGGGCACCAAGAGATTTGGTTCAACAATTACCAACGCCGGTTAGTAAAGCATTGAGTATGGAAATGCTGAAGCAGGTCGATCGGGTCGTAGCGACGGGTTCGCAAAACAATGTTCGTGCGGCCTATACCAGTGGCACACCAGCCTTTGGCGTAGGGGCTGGGAACGTATCAGTTATCGTCGATGAAACGGCAGATTTGGCGGCAGCAGCCGCGAAAATTAAAGCATCAAAAACGTTTGATAACGCCACGAGTTGTTCCTCGGAAAACAGCGTCATTATCGTTGATGAAGTCTACGATGCGATGATAAGCGAGTTTTCTCGGGTTAATGCTGTGTTGTTGACAGCTGAGGAAAAGAATCAATTACAAGAAACCATGTGGCACGATGGTCACCTGAATCGTGATGTTCTGGCGAAGCCTGTCAGAGATGTATGCCGAGTGGCGGGACTAGATCGTGAAGGTCTGGCAGACAGTAATTTTTTACTGGTCGAAGAAACCGGTATTGGTCCAGGCGCGCCTTTTAGCGGTGAAAAGATGTCGTTGGTGCTAACCGTTTACCGAGCAAAAAACTTCCAGCATGCAAAAGTGCTGGCGGAGTCGATACTTAACTTTCAAGGCAAAGGCCATTCGTTAGGTATTCACACCTCTGATCCACAACGCCCAGATATGCTGGGTCAGGAGATGCCCGTTTGCCGGATTATTGTTAATCAACCCCATTGCTTTGCTACGGGGGGAAACTTTGATAATGGCTTGCCGTTCTCTTTGTCGATGGGCTGTGGTAGCTGGGGGGGCAATATTACTGACGAAAATGTTCACTATCGTCAGTATATGAACATCACCAAAGTGGTTCGCACGATTCCCTCTAGAGACGTTTCCGTTGATGACCTCTTCGCCGAATATAAGAGGAAGTATCTATGATGAATTCCATATCATATATGCCTCCCGCCGAGACTGTTCGAGCGACTATCGATTATTACGCCAGTAAGCAGCCAGAGCTCGTGTTTTCACAGTTTCCTGAAACGGGAGTTAAGGTGACGTATGCCGGGCTGCAGCAGTCGGCTCAAAGTTACAGTCGCTATTTTAAGGCGCTGGGTTTATGTAAGGGCGATACTGTTTCCTTCATGATGGGTAATGGTAAGGCTGCGCTAGAGCTGTTTTTAGGCACCCTGTATTCAGGATGTATCTCTTCGCCGCTCAATCCTGCAGCAGGGAAAGACCAGATCGAGTATGTGCTGGATCACTCCGATACCAAGATTGTTTTTGTATCTGAGCAATACAAAGAGCAAGTGGCCAACGCGGCAGAAAAATTGGATCGTAAGGTCTGGATTATCAGTACAGATGCAGATACGGGTCCAGAGTGGCCATTGGACCCTGCAGACGAGGAGGATATTTTAACCATCAACGGTAGTGATGATGGTTTGTTGATGTATACCTCTGGAACCACAGGCCGCCCTAAGGGGGTGATTCTAACCAATAAAAACCTGTTGGCAGGTGGTATAAACACAGCCTGTGCTCATGAATTGAGTGCTGCTGATCGAACTCTTTGCGTGCTCCCTCTGTGTCACATTAATGCTCAGTGTGTGACCGTGATGGCACCTTTAGCTAGCGGTGGCAGTGTGGTGATGCCACGGAGTTTCAGTGCTTCATCGTTCTGGGGCTGGGTGCTTGAAAATAAGGTGACCTGGTTTAGTGTGGTTCCGACCATTATCTCTTACCTGATGCATCATGATGGTGAGCACAGTGGGCCGTCATTAAAGGAAGCTCTGGCGAACGTGCGCTTTGGCCGTTCAGCCTCTGCGGCACTGCCACCCACGCTGCACGCCGGATTTGAAGAGAAGTTTGGTGTACCTATTGTCGAAACGATGGGACTGACGGAGACCTCTGCACAGATTTTGTCGAATCCGTTACCGCCCAAGCCAAACAAATACGGATCTCCCGGGATTGCCTTCGGTACAGAGATCAAGGTTATTAATAAGCAGGGCAATACTCAACCCACTGGCAGAGAAGGAGAGTTGATGGTCCGTGGTGACTGTGTGATGCGTTGCTACTATAAAAATCCTGAAGCCACTGCAGAAGCGTTGGAAGAAGATGGTTGGCTCCACACCGGCGATCTGGCTCGACAGGATGAAGACGGATTTATATTTATTACCGGCCGACTTAAAGAGTTGATCATCAAAGGCGGGGAGAACATTGCGCCACGGGAAATTGATGATGCCCTATATTCCCACCCCAGTGTTATCGAGGCAGGTGCCGTGGGTATTGACGATGATCATTACGGCCAAGAAGTAGTCGCTTGTGTTGTGATTAATGAGGAAATGGCCGTATCGGAGCAGGAACTTATCGATTTTTGCTGCGATAAGCTGGGAAAGGTAAAGACGCCGAAGAATATCTATTTCTTCGATGACCTACCTAAAGGCCCTTCCGGAAAAGTGCAACGTTTAAAGCTAGTCGATCAACTTAAGGCACTTAATGTCTAGGAGCTTGTCGGGCGTTCCTGAGACGTCTTATTAACCTGGCGGCCAGTGGAGACGCGTCCCCTCGTCAGCTATTGACCCGCCGGGTTACTAGGCTAGCTTTCGTAATTATGGTTTTTTTGTATGACGGCTGGTTGCAATGGAGTCTCCGATAAAACTCGGATACTCCATTTTTTTTCGCTATTTAGAAATTTGGTCTAGCTAGGGAACATGCGATCAAGTTCCCGTAATGAGACAATCCCTGTTATTGCTCTTT
>JBALWH010000074.1:0-13875 GCA_036960175.1 Motiliproteus sp.
GACACCGCCCTTTCACGGCGGTAACAGGGGTTCGAACCCCCTATGGGACGCCATCCGATGTAATACCCTTTCAACCTCTTGTTGAAAGCACCAAATGCGGGAATAGCTCAGTTGGTAGAGCACGACCTTGCCAAGGTCGGGGTCGCGAGTTCGAGTCTCGTTTCCCGCTCCAATATATATCTTCGAATGATGTCCTTGTCGTATTTTGGTTATTTGAATTCCTGGTTTGGGTTCTAGTCGCCATCCTTGGTCTTCGCCTAGTGATCGCTGCATTTTATTGATAATCTTAGCTAAACTAAAGCTGTCGCCATCCTGCCGGAACCTAAACTGTCATGCTAGAACCAAATAACGCTATCAGGTGTTGGTTCCAAAAATCTCTTTGGCTGATTATCGTCTTTGGCGTATTTCAATCCGCCAGCTCTCAGGCAGCCAGTTGTTCTGGCAGCATTGGCAAGGTTGCTATCAATGAGGTACTAACGACACAGGTCACTGGAGTCCCTCCCTTCGTTGAACTATATGTGCCAGCCGACTTTTCAATTCCCTCCGGATGGACTCTGACTGTAAATCCTAATGAGGGTAATACAAGCAGCTTTACGACGGTCAGTGTCCCAAACGGCACATATTCGGCGGGTTCCTTTATTGTTATATCGTTTACCAGTAGCGAGTTATTAAACACGGGTAACGATGTACTCCTTAAAGATGAAAATGGAGATTCTGTTGATTTTCTCCGTTTTGGTGGCAACAAGTCACCCTTAGATCCAGATTGTGGGTTGTTAGATATCATTCGATTTGCGCACAGTGCGTCGGAAAAAGATGTTTGTTCGATTCCTGATGGTTCTGGTAATTGGAGTGATTGTGCTTCAGGTCCAACACCCGGAGCGACCAATGCGACGGGGCCTGCCAGTTGCGACCTGGGTGGTTTTGTTGTTTCTGCGGCGGCGACTGCACTTGCTTGTCCCAGCGCCCGTTCGTCTTTTACGGTTACGGCGCTTTGTAGTGATCTGAGCTCCACTAAGGACGACTATGTTGGTACGGTTTCGTTGTCTACGAGTGCAGGTATCGGCAGTGAGTTTTATAGCGCCAGCAGTGGTGGTAGTGAGATAACAGATTACACCTTTACAGGCTCTGACAATGGTTTGGCCACGCTATACCTTTATCATAATGATGAAGCTAGCATTACCGTCACGGTTACCGATACGGTACCCAATCCTGATATTAGCGCGTCTAGCGGTGCGGTAGACTTTCGCGCATTTGGATTCCTGTCCAGCACCCTGTCATCATCCATTGCTGCCTGTGGTCTATCCGGCGGTCATAGTTTGACAGCCATTGGGCAGGTGGAAGGCAGTAGCGGTTGTAGTGTGATTGAAGGTTTTAGTGGTTCAAAGAACGTCAAAATCTGGTCTGAATATGTCAGCCCTGCCAGTAATAGCAGTGGCAGTCAGGTATCCGTTAATGGTTCGGATGTACCGACTAGTGAATCTTCGACTCAGTCTTTGAGTTTTAACAATGGTGTTGCCAGTTATAGCGTTCAGTACGACGATGCCGGTCGCATCAAATTACATTTCAAGCATGATCAAGATCCCTATGATGGTGCTCCATACAGTGCGATGGAAACGGAGACCAATGAGTTTGTTTCTGTCCCTTATGGACTTTATATCTTTAGTGATCAGGCCAACGCTTCTTGCGTATCTGGTGATCATAGCTGTAGCGCTTTCAGGAAGGCCGGAGATGACTTCAGTTTAAAAGTCCGGGCAGTGTGTAGCGATGCGGATAATACGGATCTTAGTGATAATCCGGTGACGGCGAATTTTCAGCAAAGCAATATCACCCTTTCCCACAACCTTATTGCCCCAGTAGGTGGTCAGCCTGGATCTCTAGGTGTCGGTAGTTTCAGCATCAGCGAGGCAGATGATGGCGAGCATGATGTCAGCAATCAAACTGTATCGGAGGTAGGGGTCTTTACCTTTACCGCTGCTGCCTTTACTTACGAAAGTGTCAGTCCTCTGATTTCATCTGCAACAAGCGCTAATATTGGGCGCTTCTATCCGGATCATTTTTCTTTGAGTGGTGCCTCGCTGACCAATCGCAGTGATATAGGGAGCTGCACGGATACTTACAGCTACATGGGCGAAACCTTTAACACCTTGTTTACCTTAGTTGCTGAAAACGTTGGCAATGTAACTACCGCAAATTATGCCGGTGATTTTGCCAAACTTGATAGCTATGCTGAATTGAATCTGGGGGCTGTTGATAGCGGTACTGACCTTAGTAGTCGATTGGCGGCTGGAACCAACCCTGCCTCGCTGACTTGGCCCGCAGTGGGTGCCTCTGGAGCGGGGATCGGAGTAATTGATGTGGATCTTCAGCTTAATCGCACGGGAGCTCCTGATGGCCCTTACAATGCGTTGTCAGTAGGTGTTGCGCCTAACGATGGTGATGCTCAGTTGGCTAGCTTCGATCTGGATGTCGATGGCGATAGCGCCAATGAACGTGGTTTGCTGGGTACCAGCATCATCCGCTACGGTCGGCTTTATGTGAAAAATGCCTTTGGTCCGGAAACGCAAGATCTGCCGGTGCCGCTGCAGCTTCAGTATTTTGACGGTAGTGGCTTTGTCACCAATAGCGATGATAGTTGCGGTACTTATATTGCCAGCAATGCATCCCTGGATCACAGCAGCTACGGCAGTGATAATCTTGAGGTCGGGGATACCAGTGTTAGCGCGCCAGGTTCTGCTACTGCTGTTGCTAGCGGCTTGAGTTCACTAACAACACCTCTGCTACTTCAGGCTCCGGGGGCCGGTAAAGATGGTCAGGTGGACGTGACTTACAGCGTCCCCGACTGGCTAAAGTTCGATTGGTTTGGCGGGGGCGATGTTAATCCGGTGGGGCAGGTGACCTTTGGCGTCTACCGTGGCCACGACCGAATTATCTACTGGAAGGAAAACTTCAGCCAGTAATGCAGGCTGGTTAGGCCTGCATCAGCGTTAGTGCAGCTTAAAGACTTTCACTCTGGCTTCTTCGATATTGAAAGTTTCACCCGCCGCTTCGGCGTCATGGCGTAGCTCGTCTAGTTGCTGAAACTGCTCGATCTCTTCGTCGGGCATATAATGCAGGCAATCGCCGCCGAAAAACCAAAACAGATCCCGTTCAAATAGATGCACAAGCTGAGGGTAGCAGCGCACCAGGCGTGCCAGGGCTTCCTGGCCGCTATACAGGGCTTCGCCGTCGTTTTCTTCTAGGGCTTTTACGAGTGATACCAGTTGTTCCAGAAAATCCTGATCATCCTGCATGATCTCTTCGCCATTAAAGGGCGGTGCCTTTAGTAAACGATTGAAACTGGCTTTCAGTAAGTTGATGTTAAATGCCAGATGATTCGATGAAGCGCTCATGGGGGTTGTTCCAGCTAGGTATTAATATAAGGCGCCTATTGTAGAAATTGATTGCCGTTGGGTCCAGTCACTCCTTGAAAATAGGCTCAACAGACCCAAGATACCTAAGTTCTTATGCACTTCTCCTCAGGTCCTGTTTTCATGTCACAGAGTTACTCTACCGCACGTCCTGCCCTTACAGACATGGAAGCGGCGGCTAAAGCGTTATCGATTCGAGGTTTAAGCAAAACCTATGGCAATGGTTTTACCGCCCTCAAAGGCATCGATCTGGATGTCGAACAGGGGGATTTCTTTGCCTTGCTGGGTCCTAATGGGGCCGGTAAATCAACAACCCTGGGGATAGTCTCATCGCTGGTGAATAAAACTGCCGGTGAAGTGAAGATCTTCGGTCACAGCATTAGCAGTGATCCGGTTAATGCCAAGAAGATGCTGGGGGTGGTTCCTCAGGAATTCAACTTCAACCAGTTTGAGAAAGTCCAAGATATCATCCTCACTCAGGGTGGCTACTATGGCATGCCCGCCGCACAGGCCCGCGAGCGCTGTGAACACTATCTGCGCGCGTTAGGTCTTTGGGATAAGCGCAATGATGTCTCGCGCATGCTCTCAGGCGGTATGAAACGACGTTTGATGATAGCTCGGGCGTTGATTCACGAGCCCCGTTTGCTGATACTTGATGAGCCCACCGCCGGGGTTGATATTGAGCTGCGGCGCTCTATGTGGGAATTTCTGACCGAGATTAACAAGCAGGGCACGACCATTATCCTCACCACTCACTATTTGGAAGAGGCCGAAAGTCTGTGTCGCAATATCGCCATTATTGATCGCGGTGAGATTCGTGCCAATACCAGTAAGCGGGCATTGCTGGCGCAATTGAGCAGCGAAATCTTGGTGCTGGATGTGGTGTCGTCACTGGCCGAGGCTCCGGTTATCGATGGCTATACCGTGGCACTGGAAGGGGACCATACCCTGATCGTTGAAGTGCCTAAGGACAAAGGTCTGAACAGTCTGTTTCAGCAGTTGGATCAGCAGGGCGTTCAGGTCAACAGCATGCGTAACAAAAGTAGCCGACTGGAAGAGCTGTTCGTCCGTCTGGTGGAAGATAACCTTTAACAACGGTTTGTTATGAGAATCAAAGAAACGTCAATCGCCCTCTACACCATTGTTCACCGGGAACTCCGGCGCTTCCTGAGGATCTGGATGCAAACCCTGGTACCACCGGCCATTACCATGTCGTTGTACTTCGTCATATTCGGGAATCTGATCGGCCCCCGAATTGGTGAAATGGGGGGCTTTGGTTATATGGAGTTTATCGCCCCTGGCCTGATCATGATGTCAGTGATTACTAACTCCTACGGCAATGTAGTGTCATCGTTTTATGGCACCAAGTTTCAGCGCAATATCGAAGAACTATTAGTATCGCCCATTCCGATCAGTATTATCTTGATAGGTTACGTTCTCGGTGGTGTGGCCAGAGGTTTGTCCGTTGGTTTTATAGTTACCTGCTTGTCATTGTTCTTTACCGATCTGCATATTCACAGTCTATGGGTAACCTTATCGGTGGTGTTGTTAACCTCTACCTTGTTTGCGATGGCGGGCTTTATCAATGCTATCTACGCCAACAGTTTTGATCACATAGCCATCGTGCCGACCTTTATATTGGCACCACTCACCTATCTCGGTGGCGTATTTTACTCTATTAGCCTGCTGCCTGAGTTCTGGCAGCAAGTATCGTTAATCAATCCAATTCTCTATATGGTCAATACCTTCAGATACGGTATTCTGGGGGTATCGGATATCCCCCTGGGGTTGGCCTTTAGCATTATTATCGGGTTTGTTGTGGGTCTTTATTGTTATGCCTATTATCTGCTGCGTATTGGTAAGGGTATTCGCCAGTAATAACAGCACTGTTTAGCGCCTAGTATCAGATAACAAAGAGCGAGTTATGAGCCACGAAGATCATCTGAAACACACGCCTTTAGGTCATGAAACCGACTATGTTTCGGACTATGATCCGGGGCAGTTGTGTCCTATTCCCCGCGCCAATAACTGGCAGGATAAAGGTTATAGCAAGGCTCCCTTTGGCGGCAGTGATATCTGGAATGCCTATGAAGTCTCTTGGCTCAATAGTAAAGGTCTGCCTCAGGTGGCGGTCGCCGAGTTTCGCATCCCCTGTGAATCGCCCAATATCATCGAGTCCAAGTCTTTTAAGCTGTATCTGAACTCTTTTAATCTGACCCGTTTCGATAATCCACTGCTGGTGCAGGAGGCGATGGTAAAAGACCTTAGCCAATGTGCCGGTGCCAGCGTTTCGGTAACACTGTTGTCGCTGGATCAGACCGCTGCTTTTTCCAGTCTCAGTGGTCACTGTCTCGACGATCAGGATATTGAGATTAAACACTATCAGCCAGCGCCAGAATTATTGCAGGCTGATGCTGATAATGAAGTCAGCGAGCAGCTATACAGTCATCTTCTAAAGTCCAATTGTCCGGTAACAGGGCAACCAGATTGGGCCAGTATCGAGATTCAATATACTGGGCCGGAAATTGATCGTGCCGGGTTGCTGGGCTACCTGGTTTCCTATCGCGAGCATGGCGACTTCCACGAGCAATGTGTGGAGCAGATCTATATGGATCTGCTGCAGCACTGTCAGCCACAACAATTAACGGTGTATGCGCGCTATGTTCGTCGTGGCGGCTTGGATATCAATCCTTATCGCAGCAGCGAACAAGGTCAGCCAGTTAATAAGCGCCTGCTGCGTCAGTAACAGTATTAAATAAGGGAACAGGCTATGGATGCAATTGAACTGCTGCTGAACCGAGTATCTACATCGCAGTTATCAGACCCGGCACCGACAGCTGAGCAGTTGCAGAATATCTTTCAGGCGGCATTAAGAGCCCCTGATCATGCAGCGCTCAAGCCTTGGCGCTTTGTTACCGTTAGCGGTGACGCTCGGGCAAAGCTGGGGCAGGTATTCCAGCAGGCCGCTAAGCAAAATGATCCACAGCTGCTGGAAGCGAAATTTAATAAACTAGGGCAGATGGCGCTACGCGCTCCCTTGGTTGTAGTGGTGATCGCGCGCATTGAAGCGCATGTAAAAGTCCCTGCGGTGGAGCAGCAACTGTCAGCCGGTGCTGCCGCTCAGAATATGTTGCTGGCGGCTTTCGCTCAGAATGTCGGTGCCATGTGGCGCACCGGTGAAATGGCCTATCATCCTTATGTGCTTAGCAGTCTTGGCTTGGCAAAGAATGAGCAAATTATTGGTTATCTTTATCTTGGATCGATGCCAGAAAAACTGAAAAAGCTGCCGCAATTGCAGGTGAGTGATTTTGTCAGTAATTGGGAGGGCGCTCAATGAGTCAGGATTACAGTCAGTTGTTGCAGCAGTTTGAGACGAAGCTGCGCGAGGATATCCCGCTGGTTAATCATATGGGCTTTCAGCAACTGCAATACAGTGGCGACTCTTTGACGATTGAAGCGCAGCTAGAACCCAATCACAATGACAAAGGCACCGCTTTTGCCGGCTCTCTCAGCGCCTGTGGTAACCTCTGTGGCTGGGGGCTGATTACCTTGCTGTTGGAGCAACAGGACAAAGCTTACGATGTGGTGATCCGAGATAGTCGTCTGGAGTATTTTTTACCGGTGACCCAGGATTTCAAAGTGACTGCTGGGTTTGCTGAAAGCGCAGATATAGATACTTTTATCGATAAGCTGAAAACGAAAGGCAAGGCACGCATGGATGTGGTGGTGCAGGTGATCGAGCGCGGTGAACTCTGCTTTCGACTGAGTGGTGCCTATGTGGCTTTGGAACGCAAGCAGTGGGTCTGATCCCGCAGATTATCGGCAGGGTCAGATATGCCCGGCTAGCGTCGCCAAGAGTCCGCATGATTGTAGTTAACTTTAGGGTTTATCTTAAAGCACAGTAAAGGCTGCATATTAATCAAGGAAGGGGCATGAACGAGCCAGCTGAATCCAAGACTTACCGCTTGCAACTGGCAGGCGTCAGCTGCAATGGCTGCGTCAGTAAGATTCGTCAGGCGCTGCAACTCCAGGATCCAGATACGGAAATTGACGTGCAGCTGGAACAGCTGCAAGCGCGGGTCGATTCCTCCCTGCCGATGGCCACTATCATGGATATTATCCAGCAGCTAGGTTATCAAGCAGAGCCTGCTGCTCATGGGGATATTCAATTTCAAGTGCAAGGCGTTAAGTGCCAGGGTTGCGTTAATAAGATCCGTCAGGCCTTGCAGCAGCAAGAAAGCAGCGCTGAGGTTGAGGCGCAACTTGATCAGGGCATACTCAGTTTCGACAGCGCATTGAGCTCGGAACAGATTCACGGGTTGCTACAGCAATTGGACTATGCCGCGCAATGCATCGCTGAGGCTGGGCCGGTAAAGGAATCCACAGACGCACAGCCTAAACCATCAATTCAAAGCCGTGAACGGCATTCTGCAGACGACCTGTCAGTCCCTGATAGTCAGAGCGCTGATGTTGTCGATAAGGGTGTCGAGAGCTCGCTGGCGTCGATCCAGTTATCCCTCACCGGAATGACCTGTGCCGGCTGTGTAAAGTCTGTAGAAGACGCCCTTAATAGCGTCACTGGTGTCGACACAGCGCAGGTTAATTTCGCTTCCCGCAATGCCCAGGTGTTTTATCAGCTTGACCCCTCTGCAACTCCATCCCTATTTTTGGATGCGCTTATCGGTGCCGTTAGTCGTGCCGGTTATGGTGCCACAGGGGTAGAAAATGTCGAGCAGGCCGAGCAACTGCGAGAAGCCAATGAACGTAAAGAGTATCGGCGTAAGTTGTGGCATACCCTGATCGGCTTGGGCCTGGGCATTCCATTGATGCTGTTTGGTTTGCTGCATGATATGAGTGTCGCCACCGGGGTTGAGCGTCTGGGGTGGGGATTAGTCGGATTAGTGACTTTGCTGGTGCTGCTGACCGCCGGGCGACACTTTTATACGGGTGCCTGGAAAGCCTTTGTTGCTCATAACGCCAATATGGACACCTTGATCGCACTGGGAACCGGTTCAGCCTGGCTTTATTCCATGGTGGTGGTGCTGTGGCCACAGGGCTTGCCGATGGAGGCTCGTGGGCTCTATTTTGAAGCAGCGGCAATGATTATTGGGTTGATTAATCTCGGCCAGGCGCTGGAAATTAAGGCCCGGGGTCGCACCAGTCAGGCCATTAAGCGCTTGTTGGATCTTCGTGTTAAGACCGCTCGAGTGCTGCGCGATGGTGAGGAAGTTGATCTGCCGGTGGAGCAGGTTAAAAGTGGCGATCAGATTCGTGTGCGCCCCGGAGAGCAACTAGCGGTAGACGGTCAGGTGCTCGAAGGTAACAGCCTGGTGGATGAGGCCATGCTGACGGGAGAACCATTGCCAGTCACCAAAGAGCCGGGTAGCGAGGTATCTGCGGGTACCATTAATCGCAGTGGCAGTTTGTTGTATCAGGCCACCCGAGTAGGGCGGGACACAGTGTTGGCGCAGATCATCGACATGGTGCGCCAGGCACAGAATACTAAACCTCCCATCAGTCAGCTGGCAGATAAAGTGGCTTCGGTATTTGTTCCCAGTGTGATGATTATCGCGGTGCTGACCGCCCTGATTTGGTACAACGTCGGACCTCAGCCGCAGATCACTTACATGCTGGTAACTGCTTGCACAGTGCTGATTATTGCTTGCCCCTGTGCGTTGGGATTAGCAACGCCGATTTCAGTGATGATCGGCGTTGGCAAGGCGGCTGAATATGGCATCCTGATCCGCAACGGCGACGCTCTGCAGCGGGCTAGCCAGCTGGATACGGTAGTTTTGGATAAGACCGGCACCATCACCGAAGGTCGACCCAGCGTCACCGGTTTCGTCAACGTTAGCGAGCAAGATGACCAATCGTTGCTGGCGTTGGCGCATAGTCTTGAATCTCGCTCCGAGCATCCCTTGGCAGACGCCGTCTGCGGCTATGCCAAAGAATTCCTTGCAGAAACATCCTGGTCTCAGGGACAAATGCCAGCGCTGCGAGGGTTTCAGGCAATAACCGGATTGGGGGTGGAGGCTAGGGCTGCTGAGCAGCAGCTATTGCTGGGTAATGAGCGTTTAATGCAGCAGCGAGGGATTGTCTTAGAGCTCGTTGCAGATACAGTCGACACCTGGCAGCAGCAGGCTAAAACCGTTATTTATCTGGCTATCGACGGCCATCTTAGCGCGGTACTGGCGGTATCGGATGCGGTGAAACCAGAGGCCGCTGCCGCGATTCGTCGCCTGCACAAAGACGGCCTTAAGGTGATTATGCTCACCGGCGATCATGCCGCCACAGCCGCGGCCGTAGCCCGTGCCACCGGTATCGACGAATTTCAGGCGGAGTTGATGCCAGCGGATAAACTAGCCTATATCCAGACTTTGCAGGATCAGGGACGCTGCGTCGCTATGGCGGGGGATGGCATCAACGATGCCCCGGCGTTATCTCAGGCCGATGTCGGATTTGCCATCGGTACCGGCACTGATGTGGCTATTGAAAGCGCTGATGTGACGCTGATGCGCGGGTCCTTGCACGGCATTGCCGATGCCATCGAGCTTAGTCGCGCTTGCCTGAAAAATATTCGTCAGAATCTATGGGGTGCCTTTCTCTATAATGGCCTGGGTATTCCAGTGGCTGCTGGAATTCTTTATCCCGTGGCGGGGGTGTTGCTTAACCCGGTTATTGCTGGAGTGGCGATGTCCTTGTCTTCGCTGACAGTGGTGTCTAATGCTAATCGCTTGCGGCTGTTTAAAGTCGAGAAGCAGGGGGAGCCATGATGGATACTCTAATGATTAATCTGCTTGGCGTGGGGCTGATCATCGCTATTGTCTGGTGGTTCTGGCTGGGGCGACCCAGGCCCTGACGGTTTTTATTTATTCCAAGCTCTTCCCACAGGACTAATCCAGCCTCTTTTATTGGCTTAGACTGTCGCTATTAACGGGGCGGCCCGTGGTGACGTTGTTAAGCAATTTTATCTATTGGTCCCGTATCTGACCCGGGCGGATCAATTTCAACTGGTTCTCGCTGCAGCCCATAGTGAGACCAAGCTCCTTGCAAAATCTGCTGGTAATCGCTCAGGCTCGTAGCAAGGTTTTTTCGAGACGACTTATTCATCACCAGCGCTGAAACTGTTAGCAATCGTTCAAGGCTCCACTCGAATCTTTTGAGCAGTGCTAAGAGTTTATACATGGCGCTGTCAAGCTGTCTTAAGGCATCCGCAGAGCAATCTTCAGCATCCTGAAAAACCAGAGCATCTAACCCAATATGGCGGAAAGTATTTTGGATTTCGTGAGACAGCTCTATCACCGCTCTGCCCTCATTCGAATCCAGGTAGTGGAATTCTGCACTCTGCACTTGGATAACGTAGGGAGTCAGTTTAAGCAGCCATGGGTAGACTTGTTGCAAGCGACAGTGAAGTTGGGTTGATTCACTTTCATCGGAGCTATTTAGCTTTATTTCCGCCTTTGCCAAAACGCAAAAAACCGCATGATAAACAACGTCGGAATAGGCTGCTTGATTGGATTTAAGATGGGGCAGGCAAGTAGTCAGTGGCTGGTGCTTACCGGCCAGCTTTCGGGTCTTTATTTTGTGAAGGATGTCAGTAGCGGAGACGATCTGGCCGAACAGCCCTAACTCTTCAGCAACTTTTCGGGTTGGATAGCCGGTCCGGTCAATCCGCTCATGGTGCTCACGGACCCCCGTGATGATTTCCTGGCTAAGGCAGTCAAAGCGACCGAGAGTTTGTGCGCCAATTTCAGCATGATTCTGAAACTGTTGCCACAGCGTCAGTGAGCGAGGTTCGGATGAATCCAATGCTTCGGGCGGCACATATAAAAGTCCTATATCGTGAAATAAGCCGCATAAAAATACGTCAGATAGGCGTTCTGGCAAGAGCATCAGTTGACGACCGATCAGACAGCTGGCCCAAGCGCAAAACAGGCTGTGTTCGAAAATTTTGGGTAGGCAGTGTTGCATTACCGTCAAGTGCACCCGCAGCGGATTAGGGAGCAATCTGTTGCAACAGAGCTGCAGCAGAATCGGTTCAAACCTATTCTGCTGATGGATTTCCAGCAACTCAGGGTTGCCATTGAGGTGCTCTTGGATCAGACGATAGATATCCGATTCGGTCAGGCAATAATCTAAGTTGATCTGATGGCTGATTGGGGCGTCAAGACGAATCGGCCGCCGCTTGTCAGCCGCTGGCAGGTTCCAGCGACTACCTGCGGTCATCAACAAACTGCCTGAATCGGCGTAGATATCTTCATTGACGATTATCGGTTGTTGGCGGTTAAGGGTGTCGAGGTGTCGGCAATAGATGTCACTGTGAATAAGTTCAAGGTCCGGCTGCGGCACGAACAAGGAGTGCATAGATTCTCCGTTTATTCTTAGAATCGTTTTCTACAGTTGTCGGTAAGATCGATAACTATCAGACATAAGTTGTGGATTTCTGTCAAATGTGGTGTACGTCTCGCAGCGGCCCTTCCGGTTTTTCTGCGCCGATTTCAGCAACCTGAACAGCATCGCTAATTAAGAATGTCGATAAATATGGTTGCGTGTCCTTTTGGCACGCAGCCGGACTGTGGTGACGGTTGATCCCGGAGTGTTGGCAGGTTTTCCGGATCCTATTTGAGTCTATTTCATCGTTTCACCCGAACCTACCAAGCCTCTATTTTTACTGCTTGATATTCGTACACCAAATTTGACAATAACCCTTTAAAAGTTAAGTCTTTACCTTGAGTTGGCCTGCCTCGATTGAAATTGGAAGAGCAAGTATGAGTTTGACATTTGGTAACGCTGGAAAAGATAAAGTGCGAATTAGTGCTGCCGTCGTTGGGCGCTACCCGCTGTTGAATGACTACGTATCGAAGTTGTTGGAGGTCCATTCGGCTAGGTGCAGGGTCAGTGAATATACGACCGTTGACGAGCTCCTGGCGAACAGTGATCTAGAGCTGGATATATTGGTTATGCTGGTTGATCAGCATGTCGACATTGAAGGAAGTTCTATTGCATCGGCTCTTGGCCGGTTTTCGGTAAGGCAAAGCATCATCATCGCTGAGCAAGGCTGTCGGATAGCTCAAAACGTTTTGCGACGAGCAAGCGTTATCATGCCTATGGGGGTGGAGAAAAGAGAGCTGGAGTTGCGAGTGGCTGAGATTTTTTCAAGCAGTTTTCCTGTTGTGGCTTTGGCGGTTACTCCCAATTGTAATCTAGACCCTTGTATTACAATATTTACCCGCAAACAAAAAAAAGTGCTCAGTTTTCTTAGAGTGGGAATGTCCAATAAACAAATAGCTGACTCTATGGGGCTCGCTGTATCAACCGTTAATACGCACATGCAATCCATTTATTCAAAAAGCGGCTGCCGTGGTCGAACCAACGCCGTGTTGATGGCGAACAGAATTATGCTTTGATCTAAATCAGAGCCGGTTATGCTAAAAATTCAGGTTCCCCAGTATTACCAAGTAAATGACATAGCAGGTTTTCTAAAAGAGTTGTTATGCCGTTTTTGGCGTTAGAGCTGTGTTATGGGTATTTGCATTCAGCCTTTAGATTCTGTCCTCATATAAAAAACCGAGCGATCAACGCTCGGTTTTTATTTTACTAGGGAAAAATACTGCATTTTTCGCTAGTACCGTCGAAGATTAGAGATCCTCGGCGACCATCTCGATGGAGCCACAGGGGCATTCGGTGACGCAGATACCACAGCCCTTGCAATAGTCATACTTGAACTCGAAGCCCTTGCCAGGGCCGAGCTTAGTGATGGCGTTGTCGGGGCAGACACCGTAACAGTTGTCGCACTCGAAGCAGTTACCGCAGCTCATGCAGCGGCGGGATTCATACTGTGCGGTCTGCTCGTTCAGGTTGCCCACTACCTCGGCAAAACCGGACTGGCGACGAGCCACATCCAGAATAGGACGAACTGAGCGGGGCGCATCGGAGTAGTACCAGGTGTTGAGCTTATCGAAGCTGGCCACTGCATTCTTTGCTGGGGCTACGTAGATCTCACCGCGCAGGTAACCGTCGATGTGCTTGGCTGCCTTCTTGCCGTGGCCGATAGCGGTGGTCACGGTTCGGGTTGAAGGGATCATGTCGCCGCCGGCGAACACGCCCTTGGCACCGGTCTGCATGTCGTGACCAACCAGGACCACACCGCCCTTCACCTCAATACCTTCGAGGCCTTTCAGCGGGGTCATATCGACGCTCTGACCGACGGCCTGGACCAGCACGCTGGCCTTCAGGGTCTCGGTCTGGCCGGTGCCCATGGCGCGGTTGTCCTCACCGGTGACATTCACTTCGAGCTCCAGCTCGCCGTCCTTGATGCCCTTGATGGTGCGCAGACAGGCCAGCTGAACGCCTTCCTCCAGCGCCTCGTGGATCTCCAGGTCGTGGGCGGGCATCATGCCTTGCTCTCGACGGTAGACCACGGTCACGCTCAGGGCACCCATGCGGGTGGCAGAGCGAGCCACGTCCA
>JBALWH010000075.1:0-12224 GCA_036960175.1 Motiliproteus sp.
TGAGAACCGATACCGATCACATCGATACGACCATCCACACCCACCTCAGCGACCAAGGCCACTACCTTGGAGGTGCCGATGTCTAATCCTACGATCATGTTGCTATCTGATTCTTCACTATTAAAACGTTTAGCTACGTCCAACGCTTTAACTCTCCTAATAATATTGGAATCAAAATCAGCAATTCCCACTCGACTTGTATCAATCAGATTAAATTTTAATAGTGGACAATTTATTTCCACAGCAAAGATAGAGCAGAATAAAGTCATGTCATAGAAATCATATCGGCACATAAGTGCTTCACTTAATGGCAAAAGTGACTTTTTTTATATTTATTTCATACTAGAAAAAAGATAAGGATTCAAAAGCACAAGATGGTTGATATTTAACCATCTCTATAAAGAAGCTATTTAAAGTGAAGGAGGAGTATTTGCACTTACTATTTCGCAGTCAATGGTACTGGTATTTCTAAATCGATGAGGTAAAGAACTGTCGAAATAATAACCATCTCCAGCATTCAACAATTTAATTTCACCATCCACGGTTAATTCCAGCTCCCCTTTAATAACAAAGCCGCCTTCCTGACCATCATGGGTAAGCATTTCAGCGCCAGTATCAGCACCAGGGGGATAATTTTCGTGCACGACTGACAGCTTACGGTTGGGATAATTTTGTCCCACCAGGCAGACTTGAATATTGCCGTGGCCCAGATCGGGGAACTCATTGGCAGGATAAAAAAATTGTTTCTGTTCCGGCACATTCATAGCGAAGAATGCCTGCATCTGCATGGGCAAACCATCGAGCACTTTTTTCAGCGAACTAACGGAAGGGCTGACACGATTCTGTTCGATAAGGGAAATTGTACTATTAGTAACGCCGGCTCGTTTGGCCAACTCTCGTTGCGAGAGTTTTTTTTGCAGTCGTATTTCCTTTAGTCGGGAACCAACATCGATACTCATTCAATCACCTACGCTAGGCCCCAAAACTTCAACAACTCCAGCCAAACCCTGCCGGAAAATCTGTTGAGAAGTATACCTTGATAGTGCCTAAAAAGTAACAGAAAGCGCAGAACCACGGGGCTTTGCCGTGACCAAAGCAGGGCAACATCTATGAATCTGGTCCCCGCAACGGTTCCAACAATCCTTCCAAGCCATTCACTTTTATTTCATAAAGACAGCTCAGTAAATCGCCCAGCGGACCTTCTGGGAAGCCTTTACCGGAAAACCACACTAAATAAGGTTCCGGCAAATCCATCAATACTCGCCCTCGGTATTTTCCAAAAGGCATTTTCATGCGGGCTAATTTCAATAACACATTTGGATCAGGCTGTAGCATCGGCGACCTCGTCAATTTGCTCGCCAGCATACTGACATTCAAACGGCAGAACCAGAATAACCGCGCCATATTTGCGAAACTCAAACAGATCGACCATCAAATTTGAAAACGGGTGGAACAACCAGCGCAAATCATTGCCAAATATCATTCTACTCAGTAACCATTCGATATATTCGAATGAAAGGCCGTAATTATTGAGATTTTCATCTAATAAAACATCCCTATACTGTGCCTCATAAGGAGTTGAGACAGATGCAGATTAGAAATTCAAAACAGAGCTACGGCAGCTTAACCAAGTCACTACATTGGTTGCTGGCACTGGCTATTGTCGGTCTATTTGCCCTCGGGCTATGGATGCGAGAGCTGGGATACTACGATTCCTGGTATCAGACGGCCCCCTATATTCACCAAAGCGTCGGTATCCTGGTGATGTTGTTTATGCTATTTCGCATGCTGTGGCGGCTAAGCACCCCCCTGCCAACGGCGATAACATCACAGGCACGATGGGAACATATCAGCGCCCATATCACTCACTGGATACTCTACTTATTGGTTTTTGTCATCTGCGTTAGCGGCTACTTAATCAATGCTGATGAACGCACAGTACCGCTTTTTGACTGGTTAGAGCTGCCACCATTACTGCTTAACCTCGACGACCAGGAAGAGCTGATGGGAGAACTACACTTCTACTCAGCCTGGGCAATCATGTTGCTGGCTGGCGTTCACGCGCTGGCCGCATTGAAACACCACTATGTTGATAGGGATGAAACCCTAAAACGGATGCTTTAAACCTTATAACCATTTTATATCAGAGTATTGACCATGAAAAAGACTATTCTAGGACTGGCTTTCGGGCTAATTGCCGCAGCCTCAACACCGCTGCTGGCTGCAGACTATGTAATCGACCATAAGGGCGCCCATGCCTCCATCAATTTTAAAATAAGCCATCTCGGTTTTAGCTGGCTGACCGGACGTTTCAATAGTTTCGGTGGCAATTTCAGCTATGACGAGAACAACCCCAATGCCAGCAAAGTGGTTGTCGATATTGATCCTGCCAGCATCGACAGCAACCAAGCTAAACGCGACAAACATATCCGCTCTGATGATTTTCTCGACGTGAAGCGTTTCCCAAAAGCCAGGTTTGAAAGCACCAGTTTTACCGAAAGCAGTGATGGCAGCGCGCTCATAAAAGGTAATCTGACCTTACACGGCGTGACTAAAGAGATCACCATCAACGCCACCAAAGTCGGCGCAGGAAACGATCCGTGGAAAGGCTACCGCATGGGATTTGCAGGCAGCACCAGCTTTGCGCTACAAGATTTCGATATTGATCAGAAAGGCATAATCGGCCTAGGACCCAAAATGATCGAACTGAGCCTGCATGTTGAAGGTATTCGTCAGTAACCGACTTGCGACAAGCACTTGCCGGGGGGACGTGGCGCGCTACTGATCCCCCGGCAAGGATTGTTGATCCATCTCGTTATTGGCAGCAGAGCGTTCTTCTAGCGCCATATTATCGACCTCCTCAGCACCTTCCTGTAACCCCTTGGGCAGCTTTTTCTTACCCCTGACCCCAAGGTTCTTCAGCTCTGAGACCCGATTAACAAGGTTACCTTTACCGCTGACCAAACGTTTATGCGCCGTTTCATAGACGCCCTGAGCCAGCTGCAAATGACGGCCGACATCTTCCAGAGACTCAACAAACCCGACGAACTTATCATGCAGTTCCCCGCCACGGCGGGCGATTTCCTGCGCATTCTGATTTTGTTTTTCGTAACGCCAGATATTGTTAATAGTGCGAAGAGTGACCAACAGGGTGGAAGGGCTCACCAGCAAAATGTTGCGTTCGAAAGCCATACTAAAGAGCTCAGTATCCGCTTCAATGGCAGTCATAAAAGCGCCTTCGATAGGAACAAAGAGCAATACGAAATCCAGGGTTTTTAGTTCTGGCAGATCCTCATAGCCTTTATGGCTAAGATCCTTGATATGCCGACGCAAAGAATTCAAATGTTCGCTTAGTGCCGACTTGCGCTCGACATCGGTATCCGCAGAACAGTAGCGCTCATAGGCCACCAGAGAGACTTTGGCATCAACCACGATATCTTTATCTTCGGGCAGATGGATAATCACATCTGGCTGAAAACGTCGACCGTCGGTTGTTTGGCTACTGAACTGTACCTGATACTCATAGCCAGGACGCAGACCTGACTCTTCCAACACCCGTTCCAGTACCAGTTCACCCCAGTTACCCTGGGTTTTGGCTTCAGACTTTAAAGCATTAGTGAGATTGAGCGCATCTTGGCTCATCTTTAGATTCAGTTGCTTCAGGTGTTCGATCTGCTCGTGCAAGCCACGTCTGTCTTTGGCTTCCTTGTCATAGACATCATCGACACGGTGGCGGAATTCACTGATTTGATGACGCAGAGGCTGCAACAGATGCTGCAGTTTTTCTTGCTGCTGAGTACCAAAGCGCTGACTGTTATCTTCAAAGATACCTTGCGCCAGCTGGCGAAACTCTAGCTGCATGTTTTCCCGAGCCTGGTCCAACTGCTGCAGCTTTTCTTGCTGCTGTTGCTGATCCATCTGCAAGCGGGTGTCGGCAGCGGCTAATTCTGCTTGCAAGCGACTGTTGTGCTGTTGCTGTTGTTGCAGCTCTTCCTCGCGCTGGAATAATTCTTCCTCAACACGGTCCATGCTGATCAAGCGCTCACGAGCCCCGGACAACTCGACCTGAGCTTGCAGGTTATCCTGCCGTAAGGATTCCAGGTTGTGTTCAAACTGCTGTTGTTGCTGCAGCCATAACTGTTTCTCAGACAACCATTGCCGCAGCTCTGAACGACGCAACAACAGCTGAATCACCGATGCCATCAATCCTCCAACCAATAAGGCGGCCAAAAGAAGCGCCCAGGATTCGGAATTAATTGGCATAAGCTATCCTATTTCAGATGATCACTACCAAAACAACCACAACAACAGATTGCTAGCCAGGGCCGCCACACCAGTGATCCAAAACCCCTTAGCCGAGCCTAGCAGTTTTTCCAAGATAACCACATGGATCACCGGAAAGGTGATAAACAAACAGGCTACTGGTACCCACCAGATCAGGTGGAAGGCGCCATAGACAACAGACGCAACTAGCGTCAACGCAAACAGGTTTCCGCCGATGAGAACGCGGATTTTTCCGCTCTTGCTACCCATCCAGGCAGGCTGTTCCTCTTCAGGAAGTTTCAATAATTTACTGGCAGAAATCGCCGCACTCATCGCCAGCGTGCCGGCGATCAAAAACACAATAATGGGGTCCAAGCTGTTATACCCTCTTCAAAGATTATTGGACGCGGTCATTGTACGGAATTTATAGTGTGGATTCACTTGGCATATGTAAAACAATAACTACAGAGCTATAACCACAGGGTTACGATATGAAGTCAGGACAACAGCCACCATGACTAAACGTATTCCCCTGATTTTAGTTGTCTTCACACTGCTGTCGATACTGAGCTTTTATCTGGCAATTCCACCCCTGCTTAACTGGCAAGTGCATGGGTTGATTGACCCACTGCAGTGCCAAAAATCTAGCCTTCAGATCGACCGCCCCAGCTGGAATCGCCTACTTATCCGAGACCTGCTGCTAGAGGATTGCCCTGGCGCGAACATCCAACGACTGCAGGTAGAGTCACTGGAACTTGCTTTCGACCCTCAGCAATTAATCTCACAGCAACAATTGCAATCCGCCGTTATTAAAGGCGTACACATAGAACTAACAGCCCTCGCCAATCAAAACAGCCCCGCAGCCGCTTCATCACCCCCTGAATTTGCCACCCAGCTGATGGGCTATTGGCTACAGCAGCTACCCATGGAACAGGGCTCGCTGGAACTTGAGTTACTGAGCTTTCCGTTGGCCGAACAACACTGGCAACTCGACGGGCAAGTGGATATCAACCATCAGAGACTGCAGCTTAAACTCAACGCCACATCAGAGCGGCTACAGCCTCTGCAACTAACGCTGGATTGGAATAAACAAGAACAGCTGCAGCTGCAACTAAGCGATCAACAACAGCAACCGCTTTATCAACTGCAAGCCAAGCTTGCTATCACCAATAATCAACTGCAGATAAAGGCTCAGGATCAATTCGACCTGACTCCGGCCCTTGCTGTTCTATCGCAATTACAACTCACACCGCAAGGCCTTGCCGAGATTGACATAAACGCTCGCGGCAATAGCCACTGGCAGCTACAGGCTGAGCTGCCAGCACTGCTAGCCAGAGATTTTCAGCAGGCATCCTTAAATCAAGAGTTAATGCTGGACCTTGCACTGACATCCAACTCTCTGGCGGTATCGAAACTATCAGGCCCCATCGAAGCAAAATTGCAGTGGTCTCCCCAGCAGCTACTTTGGCAACTAGGCCCCCGCACTAAAATTGCGATGACAATACCCGAACGTCAGCGCCCCCACCCAGCGCTGTCCAGGCACTGGATATTGAGCCCTACAGATAACCTGCAAGGGCGGCTTAGCTGGCCACCTGGACTAAGTTTGGATAGCGACGAAGGGCGACTGCAGCTGCAGTCAACTAGCGGCTTAAATGAAAAAGATGATACAGGTATAAAGAGCCACAACAGCCTGCGACTTCAAGCATGGCTGCAACAGTTTCATTGGCAACCCGACAGCGCTTACGCTCATTTCGAAACCGAGATTGGCAAACAAGATCTGACTCTACAGACGCTGAAACTGAACAACATCAGCGCCTGGGGCAAAGGTCTGCTGGCACTAGGACAATCGTCTGTCAGCATCAACCTCGATAGCGGTAGCTATCTCAGTGCCGAACAACTACGGCATCAATCCGCCTCCATAAAACAACTGAATCTGGTAGCCAGCACCCCCTTACAGCTGCAAACGGATCTGAAAAGTCACCGCTGGAAACTGAGCCCATTCCGGCTGAACCTGGCCAGCAGCGACATTCATAGCGAACAATTCGATAGTCCGGGGCTATCCGGACAACTGACCATCAACACGCCTGATGGCAAAGGCTCGGACTTTAACGGCACGCTCGATATTAGCCTTTACAATCCCAGTATTGATAAGTGGTTACTAACTGACCTGGAACTATCGTTACCCTACCACCTGTCCTACCCGACACTGGATTTTCAGCTGCAAGGAAAGCTCGCCGCGACCAGCCTAAGCTTTGCCGCAGACGCTGTTGCCAATCTTCTAACGCAACAGCTAAAAGGAAACTGGACGCTGCCACCGACGGCCATCAGCGAGCTTGCCCAACAGCTACCGGCGTCATTGCAGGCCAACATCGTCGAACTCCAAATTCATCAAGGCAGCGTCGCGGCTCAGGGACAGATTTCCCGGCAGGCTAAGGCCGGAAAATTAGACTGGCAGATCGACGGTGATGCCGAGTTAAAAGACCTCAGTCTGGAACAAGCCGATTGGCACTTAGACGGCGGCCGTTCGCTGATACAGTTCAGCGCCTCCCCTCAGTTGGGTATCAGCCTGCAAGGAGGTTTCTGGGCCGACTCAATCAACGGCGTCATCCGTTTTGACAGTCTCAGCAGCGGTTTCAGCTTCAGCATGCCCGCAAACGCATCACCCCAGCTCAGCCTTCACCATGGCAGTTTTAAACTATTGGGAGGCAACCTAGCACTGGAGCCCTTTTCGCTACCGCTTGTTAATCCCAAGACACAGGGCACAATTCACCTCAGCTATCTGGACCTTGATCAGCTGCTAGCACTGCAACCTAAAACTGATATTCAAGGAAATGGCCGCCTCAGCGGCTCCCTCCCCTTTACCCTCGATAAAGACGGCCCGCACATAAAGGCCGGTCATATTTTCGCCCTCGCTCCGGGAGGGCTACTGAACTATCGGCCGGCAATATCAGCCGGCAGTAATTATGGCCTGGATATCGCCCTTAACGCCCTGAACAACTTCCATTATCGAGTACTAGAGCTTGGCATCGACTACAGTCCAGACGGAACCTTGCTATTAGACACCGCTCTAAAGGGAAGTAATCCGGACTGGCAAAATGGACAACCTATCGACTTTAATATTCGGATAGAACAGAATCTGTTGAAACTGCTTCAAGCGCTACAGTTCTCAGACCGGTTAACTGAAGGGCTGGACAGGAAGATCCAGCAACGGATGAACTAAAGAGGATCTATCACATGGCTCAACGCCTGTTGTACAAAGCGCCCGACTTATTACGGCGTCCATTGGCAAACCTAGTCATCTTATCGGGGTTACTGTTATCCGGATTAGTTGTTTCAGGTTGCTCTCCCCGAGTGGAAGTAGCGGTCCCTCAGGAACCTATCACCATCAACCTCAACGTCAAGATTGAACATAGAATATTGGTCAAAGTTGATAAAGAGATTGATGAAATCTTCGACGAAAACAGCGACCTATTCTGATTAAGGAAAATTACTATGCGCTTTGTACAAGCATTGCTCGTATCTTTAAGTTTGGTTATCGGAATAGGCCTAGCGACACCGGCCCTGGCCCAAGGCGTTGCCGATGCCAAAGCCTCTGGTTTAGTTGGAGAACAACCTAACGGTTATCTTGGCAGCATCAGCAGCAACCCTTCCGCCGATGTCAGTGCGCTGATCAGTGATACCAATAATAAACGTCGCAACGTCTATATCAGTCGCGCTAAAAAAGCCGGTGTCAGCCGTCAAGTCATGGAACAAAGAATCGGTCAGAGGCTGATTCAAAAAGCCCCTACGGGCCAGTATTTCAAGTCTGCTGGGGGGCGTTGGCAAAAAAAATAAAATTCTATATCATAACCCCATCACGGAAGAACTGATTCAGCATTAAAATCAGACTGTTATTGCCTTGGACGCAGCGCTATTGGCCGATCCAAAACCGGCCATATATAAAAATAATAGGGGAATCCGGCAGTGAATTTTATAACTGAACAAAATGGCCCAAAATATCGGCTGCTCAATCTGTTCGGTTTTTTGATTTGTAGTGCTGCGATTGGATTTGCGGTGGTTTATTTACAAGGGCAGCTGGGCCTTGAGCCCTGCCCTCTGTGCACCGCTGCTCGCCTATTCATCCTAATTCAAGGTCTATTGTTCCTGCTGGCGTTTGTGCATAACCCCCGTCAATTAGGTCAACGCAGCTATGCATTGCTGGGTGTGATCGCAGGAGCCTTAGGCATCGGAGTCAGCGCCCGCCATATTTGGCTACAAAGTCTGCCCGCCGATAAAGTGCCTGAGTGCGGCCCTGGATTGGACTACCTACTGCAATCTTTCCCCCTTGCCGATGCGCTAAAGATCATTCTTAACGGGTCTGGCGAATGCGCCACCGTACAATGGCAACTGCTGGGGCTAACGCTACCGCAGCAGACGTTAATGCTGTTCTCCTTGTTGATTTTAATTTTGTTTGCTCAACTTAAAAAAAGGCGTGAACGCCACTATTTTTCCTGATGATAGCCCTGCTCAAAACCTAAAAACAAAGACCCACACCTGCGGTTTATAGGCAGGCGCTTTGTTTCCCCTATTACCCACAGCGAAACCTTTGTAGTGTTTTCGAAATATCTGCTACTGCATTGCCTCTAAAAAGGCTAAAATAGCCTCCTTTTTTCTCCGTATTTGCCTGCAGCTTTTTCAGGCAGTCGGCTTCCAGAAACACAGATATCCCCGAGGTCTGAAATGAGCAGCAAGCCTTCACTCTATCAGCTTGAACAGCATGACGAATTCGTCAATCGCCATATTGGTCCTGACGCCGCTCAGACCATCGAAATGTTGCAGGCGCTAGGCCTGAAATCACTGGATGAGCTGTCTCAGACCACACTCCCGACATCCATACAATTGGACAAAGACCTTGACCTAGGTAGCCCGGTCACTGAAGCGGAGATACTGAAGCGCCTTAAAAGCATGGCCAGCAAGAATAAGCTGAATAAGTCCTATATCGGTCAGGGCTATTACGGCACCCTGACACCGACGGTGATTCTGCGTAATCTGATGGGAAATCCCGGCTGGTATACCGCCTACACCCCTTATCAGCCAGAAATCTCACAGGGCCGTCTTGAACTACTGCTGAATTTTCAGCAAATGATTACCGATTTAACCGGTATGGATTTGGCCAACGCGTCATTGCTGGATGAGGCCACAGCGGCGGCCGAGGCAATGACGCTATGTAAACGTGCCAATCGCAAAAAGAGCAATCTGTTTTTTGTCGCCAACAACGTATTCCCACAAACCCTGGATGTCGTTAAAACCCGTGCCGAATATTTCGGCTTCGATATTGTCGTGGGCGACCCCTTCACAGATCTGGAAAACCACGATTGCTTCGGCGTGCTATTACAGTACCCAGCCAGTGACGGTTCGGTTCATGACATCAGTGAACTAATCGAAAAAGCCCAGGGGCAAAAAGCCATGGTCTGTGTCGCTACCGACCTGCTCAGTTTGGTACACCTGAAGTCTCCTGGCGAGATGGGTGCCGATGTCGTCTTCGGCTGCGCTCAGCGCTTCGGTGTTCCTATGGGCTTCGGCGGTCCCCACGCCGCATTCTTTGCAACCCGCGAAAAATTCAAACGCTCTGCCCCTGGCCGCATCATTGGCGTTTCTATCGACAGCCGCGGCCATCAGGCACTGCGAATGGCGATGCAGACTCGTGAGCAACATATCCGTCGCGAAAAGGCCACGTCCAACATCTGTACCGCTCAGGCGTTACTGGCCAACATGGCCGCCGCCTACGCCATCTACCATGGCCCTGATGGACTAAAACGCATCGCGCAACGGGTACAACGACTCACCGCCATATTGGCAGCAGGCTTAAAGCAGGCTGGCATTCAGCTGATCAACCCTCATTTTTTCGATACTTTGACGCTCTACGTCGCCGATCAACAGCAGGTAATCATTAAACGGGCGCTGAAACTGGGTATCAATCTGCGCCAGGTAGGTGACCAGCAACTGGCCGTGAGCCTTGATGAAACCAGCAGCCGCGACGACTTATACAACCTGTGGGCGGCATTCACCGGTGCCAGTGACCAGCACCTGGATATCGATGCCATTGACGCATCGCTGCCTATTGATGCCGGCACCCCCGAAGGCATGCGTCGCAGTTCCGAGTTCCTGACTCATCCCGTCTTCAACCGCTACCACTCCGAGACCGAGATGCTGCGTTATCTGAAGCGTCTCGAGAACAAAGACTTCAGCCTCACCCATGGCATGATCCCGCTGGGTTCTTGCACCATGAAGCTAAACGCCACCAGCCAGATGATCCCGGTCAGCTGGCCAGAGTTTGCCCATATTCATCCCTTCGCACCACGAGACCAGGTGCAAGGCTATATGCAGCTGATCCAGGAATTCGAAACGATGCTGGTGGAAATCACCGGCTATGACAATGTTTCCATGCAGCCTAACTCCGGTGCCCAAGGTGAGTACGCCGGTCTGTTGGCAATCCGCAAGTATCAGCAAAGCGAAGGTCAGAGTCATCGCGATATCTGTCTGATCCCGAGTTCTGCCCATGGAACTAACCCCGCCTCAGCGGGCATGGTGTCCCTGAAGGTTGTCGTGGTCGAGTGCGACGATAACGGCAACGTCAATATCGCCGACCTGAAAGCGAAGGCCGCGCAGCACAGCGACAATCTATCCTGCATCATGATCACCTATCCATCCACCCACGGCGTGTTCGAGGATGGTATCAAAGAGATCTGTCAGATCATTCATGACAACGGCGGCCAGGTGTATATGGATGGCGCCAACATGAACGCTCAGGTTGGCCTGTCCAAGCCCGGCGATATCGGCTCTGATGTGTCACACCTGAACCTGCACAAGACCTTTGCGATTCCCCATGGCGGTGGTGGCCCAGGCATGGGGCCTATCGGCGTGAAAAGCCATCTGGCACCCTTCCTGCCAAACCATGCCGTCAGCCCAATCGATGGGCCTAAAGCGGAGATGGGCGCAGTATCTGCCACCCCCTTCGGCTCAGGATCTATCCTGCCGATCAGCTGGGCTTACTGTGCCCTGCTCGGTGCTGAAGGCCTGAAGAAATCAACCCAGATGGCCATTCTTAACGCCAACTACATGACTGAAAAACTATCAGAGCACTATCCGATTCTCTATCGTGGCCGCAACAACCGCGTCGCTCATGAGTGCATCGTTGATATCCGCCCGATCAAAGACAACAGCGGCATCACCGAAGAAGATATCGCCAAGCGTTTAATGGATTACGGCTTCCATGCGCCAACCATGTCGTTCCCGGTACCGGGCACCCTCATGATCGAACCGACTGAATCCGAATCCAAGGCGGAGCTGGATCGCTTTATCGAAGCCATGATCTCTATCCGTAAGGAAATCGAGCAAGTAGAAACCGGTGCCATCGACGCTGAAAACAACCCCCTCAAGAATGCACCTCATACTCAGGCCGATATCATCGAAGGTGACTGGGATCGGCCATACAGCCGTGAACAAGCGGTCTTCCCAGTAGCAGCCCTGAAAACCAATAAGTTCTGGCCCACCGTCAACCGCGTCGACAATGTCTATGGCGATCGCAATCTGATATGTAGCTGCCCGGATGTGGATAGCTATAGGTAAGAGCAATCCAGTTGTCGGATTCGAATAAAGATTGTGAAAGGGATTTTGAAGATTGTGAATTTAATAAAGATTGTGAATCAATATCTTGCGTAGGTGAGACTAAAGAGAGGAATTAATCAGGTCTGTTCATTCCTTTGACTGTTGATGACAAGGTGAAGGCCTGAACCTGAAGATCAGTGAGGAGCCTGTGCAGCCCAGTTGCTCCATGCCCGACCGGGTTAAGGAGTGTTGGCGCAAAAGCAGAAACCAGCATTGGAGTAAGTTTGGAGCTAATCGGCCAGCTTGCTTTAAGCATCTTCGGGAAGCGCCCTTTGACATGGGCGCTGCCACGATTCTGTTGAAGTTAAGCCTCC
>JBALWH010000006.1:0-61756 GCA_036960175.1 Motiliproteus sp.
GACCTTCGGGTTATGAGCCCGACGAGCTACCAGACTGCTCCACCCCGCATCAACGTGGGGCGTATTGTATGGAAGAGGTTATAGGTTGTCTATAGCTAATCACTGTTATTTTCAGATACTTATTCTTGGGCTCTAGGGTTGGTTATAACTTGACCTCTGATGTCGGCTTTTTGGCGTTCTACAATATAACGGCAGAGGGCCATTTGGCCGGCATGATCCTTCGCGGACATGCGGCAGCGGTAGAGGTTGTCCTGTTGATGAAGGACTTCGATATCGATCAGGATGAATTCATTCCCGGCCCCTCCTAGGTAGAGCGGTATTGCGTTAAATTGATTACCTCGATGTATGTCCGGCTTGAGAATATCGCCCAGATAAAACGCTATGCCGCTGGACGATAGGTTCTGGATATCTGCCGTTGCTCCTTCTATCAGCAGTACCGCGGGCATTTTTTCATCGGGTTCAATTCTGAACGCTCCGCGACGGCTGGCGACGGCTGGCAGCTCAATGTAAAAAGCCCTTTTTTTATTGGCCTCGTTCAAGAACAAATTCAATTCTCCGGTTTTTAGTTCTGCCTTCCTCGGTGTCATTGCTGGTTATGGGAACAGAGTCGGCATAGCCAGTGGCGGTCAATCGACTTGGGCTTATCCCCCGCGAGATAAAGTAACGCAGCACGGTGGTTGCTCTCAATGCCGACAATTCCCAATTGGATTCGTGTCGGTCCGTTGCTATCGGGCGATTGTCGGAGTGGCCCTTGATGTTGATCTTGAACCAGGAATGACGAATAAAGCTTTGTACCATGGACTCAAGCACATTATCTGCTTTATAGCTTAGATCAGAAGAGCCGGAATCGAACAGAACTGCGCCTGAAACTTCGATGGAGATAGTGCCGTTTTTGGGCGTCGACAGGGTGATCAGCTTATCCAGAGAACTGTTGGCTACTGAGTTTTTGATGGTGTTTGCCAGTTGCTGCCATTGCTTTTGGCGTCGCTGTTCCTCGGTTTCCTTATCGTCCTGGCCGACCCCGGCTGCTACCTTGGATTCAACAACCAGTTCTGGAACGGGGGCGGGTCTTGGCGCAGGCAATGACTGTTGCTTTGGTAGTTCGATGATTGAGGCGCCGCTGTTGTACATACTTATGGGCATTGGGCGACTAAGGCTGGACTGGATTGATTCGATGGCTTCTTGGAAACGTTCGATTTTTACCGAGGACATCGAAAACATTAGAATAAAAAAGACTAACAGCAGCGTCATTAAATCGGCAAAGGTGGTGATCCAGGCTCCTGCCTCGGAAGATTCATCTTCGAACAGGCGCTTGTTCATGAGATGTTCTCGGCGCTTGCCTGGGAGCCAATGATCAGAGGCTTACGCTGAGCCTCGGGAATGTAAGAAGATAGCCGCTCGTAAACATTAGCATAGTGATCATTGCTGAGGATGCTCAATGAGCCTTCTCGAATAATCTCCAGGTTGGTCACTTCCATTAATGTTCTGGCTTTGAGCTTTCCGGCAATAGGCAGGAACAACATGGTCGAGAGTAGGGATCCATAAAATGTAGTCAGCAGTGCGACGGCCATGGCTGGGCCAATGCTGGAAGGATCATCCAGGGCGCTTAACATTTGGATCAGACCGATCAGTGTTCCTAGCATTCCGAATGCGGGAGCATAGGTGGCCATTTTCTTAAACACGTCCTGTATTTGAAAATGCCGGGCATAGAGCGAATCGATTTCAGTCTGGAGGGTTTTCTCAACCATCTTTTCGCTGGCTGCATCAGAAATCATGTTGCAGGCGCGTTTAAGAAAGTTGGAGCTGGATTCTACGTTTGCCAGCGCTAGTAAACCGTTGCGATGGCTGATCTTGCTGAGCTCCAGCATATTATCGATCATTTCCTGGGGATCGCTGTCATCCACCGTAAAAACGATCCAGGCAGCACGGAACGCAGCGGTTACGTCTTTGTAGCGGACTGTTAATAAAGTAGCAGCTATAGTGCCCCCGACGACGATCATCATGCCTGGAATATTGACAAAGACATCACCACTTCCGCCGAGGAAAATAGCCGAAATAATTAGAGCAAGGCCGGATAAAAAGCCGATAAGTGAAGCAATATCCATGGATCTGTACTTCCGATCTGATGGTTACAAAAAAAAGCTAACGGTAGTCTCGACCCATTCTTAAGTGTTCAGAAAAATTCACGTTGACATGCATCAGTGCAGTGGCGGGATCTTATCCGTTGCGGTAACCGAAAAATAACGTCAATCAGAGAGTGCAACTCTTATCATCTTTGCCTATTATGACTTGGCTCAATTTATCTTTACGGTTAAAGGAGCAGGCAGCAGCGATGGGGCGGTTAAGAGCACCCTCGTGAAAGATCCCAATTAAAGGAGACGCTTAATGACACAAAGGATCGCATTGGTTACCGGTGGAACTGGTGGCATTGGTTCAGCAATCTGTACAGTACTAGCAGACCAGGGCATGAAAGTGGTTGCTGGTTACAGCAATGAAGCAAAAGCAATAGCATGGCAAGAGGAGCAGAAAGCTGCAGGATACGACATCCTGATTCAGCACGTAGACGTTACCAGTCTGGAATCTTGTCAGCAGGCAGTTGCAGAAATTAAAGAAAAAGCGGGCGGCTCAGTCGACGTTTTGGTCAACAATGCGGGTATCACTCGCGATGGCGTTTTCAAGAAAATGGAATGGGATCAGTGGGACGCTGTTATGTCCACGAACCTTGATAGTGCCTTCAACATGACTCGTCCAATTGTTAATGACATGTTGGGTAAGAAGTTCGGTCGTATTATTAATATTTCTTCCGTTAATGGCGAGAAAGGTCAGTTTGGTCAGAGTAACTACTCTGCTGCTAAATCAGGCCTGATTGGTTTCACTAAAGCGTTGGCGCAGGAAACTGCCCGCAATGGTGTGACTGTTAACACTATCTCTCCCGGTTATATTTTGACGCCGATGGTTGCCAAGATTGCACCAGAGATTCAGGAAAAAATCGTAGCCCAGATTCCGGTTGGACGTATGGGCGCGCCGGCAGAAATTGGCCGTGCTGTTGCATTCCTGGCTGGGGAAGACGCGGGCTATATCACCGGTTCGAACCTGTCCATCAATGGTGGTCAGTACATGTCGTAATGACATAGAGCTAACTAAAAAGCCTCGCATCGCGGGGCTTTTTTTTGATCTCAATTTACGACTCTACAGTGCTGTGGATCTCAGTACTCAGGTGTGATCGTATTTTATATCTTATATTCGTTATACTGCTTTAATTCCGATGGTTTATGTTGGGTTAATTGTCGGGTCGTCATCGTTTGGCTAAAGGACCTATATGCAGGCTAATCAGGATCTTACTACCTTTGATCGCAACCAAGACCATCACTATCTTGATCATCTCGTGGACCTCAATAATGATCAGCCGGTAACGGCCAGTGAAGATGTTTACAATCAGTTCGGGGTGCTGCTGATAGCCAAAGGGAGTCCTATTAATCCTCGCATCGCTAAGCAACTTCATCAGCACCGATTGGCTAAGCCGTTGGATGTACAGATCGAGTTGGAAACTACCCTGAGTCAGGAGGGTATTCTTCGCGATATCTATTCTTTGTTGCAGGCTTGTCCTGAGTTTTCTGCCATCCATCAGGCTCATGATTTTGATGCCGGGCTTAAGCATCTGTGTTTGAACAGCAACCTCCCGCCGTTGATGCGACAGCGCTTGACCGTTATGAAGAATCGTTGCCCAGACCGGTATCAGCACAGCCTGTTCAGTGCCTGGATGTGTGGTCTATTTTCGATAGTGCTAAAACTGAATATTGAAAAGTCGCTAGAAGCTTTTGTCTGTGGTTTGATACACGATATCGGTTTCTTGCACATCAGTCCGGAGTTGCTGGGGTCCAACCAAGATCTGAGCGAAGAAAGTTGGCGTGCGCTTCAGAGTCATGTACTTATTGGAAAAATATTGGTAGATGAGTTGGGTCTGTATTCCAGTGAGGTCGGCTTTGCCATTGTCGAACATCATGAACGTATGGATTTAACCGGTTATCCCAGTCGTAAAGATCCGCAAAAACTGGGGTTGTATGGGCAGATGGTTGGCTGTGTCGATTTAATTCATAATCTCAGCAACAACGAGTTGGCTAGACAGGGCCAACCGCTGTCCGCCAGTCTTTCTCATCTTAAGGTCAATCATAGCGCTTATCGAGATGACGTTTATCAGGCCGCTTTTAACGTACTTTCTAAAGTTGAATACGCCGCAGTTACCGGCACTGATAACTCTGTGTTACATCAGCGCATTGGAGCTATAAATGAGCTGTTGAATGGCTTGATGGTTAAGCTCAAAAGTCTTAATGATCGGAGTGTTGCTATCGACAGTTCCCTTGAAGGCAGTAGTGTCTATCGATTGATATCGATGATTTTCAAGACCTTTGATAGTGCGGGGCTGGATAGCTCGATTGTGAGTCAATGGATGACCCTGGAAGTTGACGCAGATGATGCCGACTTTTATCAGACCCTGGTCGAAACGGATTCGATACAGTATGAATTGCTCTGGTTGTTTAAACGGCTAGGGTGGGGGATCGAAGAGGTACTAAAACAACAAAAAGGGCTTAAAAGTGACACACGCCAAGCAATGCTTGGTTTTGCTAAAGAAATGGAGTCGTCCTTAGGAGCCGGTTGGGAGCAGTATCAACGCTAATTAACGTTGATACTGACGGCCGATGACGGTTGATTGTTAGTCAGCCGTTTGCATGAATCGATCCCGCAGGTGTTCATGGCACTGGTTAAACGGAGTGCAGTACCAAAGTTTTTCCAGGGTCTTTAGCTCTTCCGATGAAGGCGTTCTGCGATGCTGCTCCAGAGCTTCCTTCAGATGTTGCATCTGGTATTCCATACGCAGAACCTGATCTTCTTCTGGTGTCTGTACTGCGGTTAAAATTTCTTTGCGAATACAGAGCAGGCGCAGTTGCTGTCGTGCTTCACTAAGGACCTCAGTCACTGCTTGCGGATCACTCTGTAATTCTTGCAGCAGTTGAAAGCGCTGCTGTAACTGTTGATTGAACGGAGCCTTGGGATAGCTGCCCTGTTTCCAGGCATCGATTTGTGGTTCGTTTAGTTGCAGTTTGCCGTCGGTCAGTAATAGCATTTCCAGTTGTTCGCAGAGCTGATGGCGACGTTCGATGTGCATCCAGTCAGTATCTTCTGCAACGACAGCGATTTTAGGCTGTGTAGCTTTTTCTGCCTGTTGCTGGGCGCGTCGCTCAAACAACTCATTACATACCGCACGGAAATCCTTCCACAGAGACTGTTCCAGCTTACGCTGCGCCGGGCCTATCTCACGCCACTGCTTCTGCAGGTCTTTAGCTTGCTGCAGTGCTTCGGGCAGTTCATCACGGGTTAGTAAGGCTTTGGCCTGCTCCAGTAGCGCTGCTTTAGCATCGGCATTGTGTTGCTGATCATTTGCTAATAGTTGGTCTACCTGTGCTAGCAAACCGTTAAATTGGCTTTGCAGTTTTTTTCCGGGAGCTCGGTCCACGGGTGCATGCTTGCGCCATTCCTGCTTCAGCTCGCGAGTGCTGACAGACAGTGCTTTGAGGTTCTTGTCGTCATCGTCTTGTTCTAGGTCGGACAGTGCTTTAGCGAGGATTTCCAGCAGTTGCTGTCGTTGTTTCAGATTATTCTGACGCTGTGCTTTTTGTTCATCAAAATGTGCCTGGCAAGGGGCGAATGCTTTCTTGTTGGCCTGTTGAAAGCGATTGCGCAGGTTGCGTGGAATGGTGCTGGAATCCAGTTCTTTCCACTGTTGCTGTAACTCTTTTAATTGCGAAGAGCGTTCGCCGGCGTCTAGATCGGCAGTAATCAATGTTTCCATCGCTTCGCATAGCTGCTCCAACTTAGGGCGCGTCGCATACAGTTGCCAGTTGTTGAGTTCCTGATAGCGGGCGTTGAGGCGTTGATGCTGCTGTCGTTGGCTGTTGTTAAATTGCTCTTTTTGTTCGGTGGCAATAGTGGTCAGCTGCCGTAGTAGTGGTGCTGCCTGCTGTATTTTGCCTTGTTCCAGTATTTGCTCCAGCTGATCCAAGGTCTGCTGATGCTGTTGCTGTGTCTCTTTTTGAGTATCAGCCGCTGCTTTTTTCTGATCCTTCAGGGTGTCGATGTGTTGTTGCAGCTGCTGCACTGGGTCAGGGGTAGGGAAGTTGGCCGGCCAGTCGATGGTGCTCAGCAGTTTGCGTGCGCGGGATATGCCTCCTGTAGCTGCGAGGATCTCAGTGATGGCGGCGCTGTGGTGTTGTAATCGTTGCATGCTGTTGAGTAACAGCTGGATGTTTTTCTGGTGGCCATTGTATTCGGGTTGTTGATTATCACTATCGGCATGCAGCTGATTCAGTTTTCCCCAGGCACTGGCAAAGAGCTGCAGCGCCGTTTGCAGGTCTGTCTCGCTAACGGCGCAGTTGCTCAGAGATGCCTGAAAATGCTTCAAGTCGGCGATTAACAGGCGTCGGGCCTTGTTGTTTTGTAGCAATGCCTGCTGAGCTTGTTTCTCGGTTAGGAATAATTGCAGTAGCTGTTCGCATTGGGCGGAGGCTTGTTGGAAGCGAATCTGGAACTGCTGCTGGCTCTCCTTGTCGAGCTCTTGCCAGCGTTGTAGCAAAGCATTGAGTCGGGCTTGATAGCCATCAACAGCCTGCTCTTTTGCTAGTTTTTCCGCCGCCTGGCAGAGGGATTCACAGTCATTGCGCTGTTGTTGCTGCAATCGAATCTGCTGTTTTTGCTGCTCGCGGATATCACGGAGTATCTTGTAAACGCCCTTGTCTTTGTTACGGCACTGCTTGATCAGGCGATCCAGTACTTCTGGTTCTGAAATAGCGTTCGCTGCCCGCTGTCGGACCTGAAAATTATCAGCATTTAAAACGACCTGCTGCAGAGCGCTGTCAATGTTGATGCGCACGACTGCATGCAGTTGAGTCTCAAGTTGGCAGGCATTAAGGGCGATATGGGTCAGAATATCAGAGTCATTGATCTTGGCGATAAGCTCAGTTTGTGACTGAGGGCTGCCGTTTATACTATCGGCTGAGCAGATCTGGCGACAAAACAGGCTCATGGCATCATGCCTGACCTGAGGCATCGGATCTGACTGGGCTATGTCCAGCAGCACGGCAGGGCTTTGCAGTTTTTGCAAAGCGGAGCAGCGGACATCGGTATCCTGATCCAGACGGGCCAGCTGTTGCAATATCTGCTGATCTGAAGCTTGCTCAGGGTTTAGATGATGAATGGCTTTTTTGCGAACACCCGGCTTTGGATGTTGCCACTTCGGACGGAAAAATTGTGTAAAAGTTAACTGCATGTTATTTCCAATCGAATACTACCTGACGTGAAAAAAAATTCCGGCAAAATTGCTTACCAGTTTGTCAGGTTTACTTCTGAGCAGGGTATAGGTCGACGGCGTTATGCAGGACAACGTCGAAAGCGGACACCCGCTCTGGGGGAACGCATTCTAAGGGTTTTAAGTTCAGTCTGAAAGGTGTAAACGCAGATAGCCTTACAAAAGGTATTTAAACTGAATTTCCGTGCGAATCGACGAGTTTCTTACTTTTCAATCACCTGGGTATCTCCGTCGAGATAGTACCAGTGCTCGTTTTCTCGAATAAAACGAGACTTTTCATGTAGTTCCGCTTTATTGTCAGCGTTATTGAAGCTCGCAACAAAAGTGACGGTGCCCTGCTGGTCTTTTTCTGCTCCTTGTTCCGTATCAATGATCTCTAACCCGGTCCAGGTGGTTTCATGGATATACTGGTCCAGTAGATCAATAGTCAGTTCTTGACGGTAATCGGGGTGGGTGCTGTTGAAAAGATAGTCGCTCATGCCAATGGCAAAGGCAGTGTAGCGAGAGCGCATCAATTGTTCAGCGGTTGCCGAGGGAGAGGTTCCTTCTATCGCCGCTTCACAGCATTGGTTGTAGTCTTTACTGGAGCCGCAGGGGCAGGGCGTAGCGGTGGCTAGTTGATCGTGTAACATGATAGAGATAGCGACCTTTGTTGACATGCTTCGGTAACGGATAATTTGTATTTTTATCAGCGGTTGATATTTATACAGAAATTCGCTGTCCTTGTCTTGTCGACTTTGAGATGATTTTTATCTCATGCAATCTGGCTGCCATGGCGCTTTCTACTCCCCTGTAGAGGCCAGATCTATTATCATGGCGGCTGCGTTGATGTTTTCATCGTTACCTAAGGAACCTGTGAACAAGTCTCTTGCGGCTCTGGCTTTCAGAGAGATTGGAGATCAAGGCAGCGATTGCAGACATACTGGTTGTACGTCGAGAATCGTTAACACTGAGATCCGGTCTCTCTGAAAGCTCCGAAGGACGGGCTCTAGAACGGCCATCTGCTTTGTCAGACCGTTTGAAAAGGTCCAGACATTTTGCTGCACGATCTTTCGCGCACCTGGCCGTTCTAGAGTCCGCAGAGAACACACTGGACTTGTTCACAGGTTCCCAAACAATACTGAAGAGGTTGCTTTACTGATGGCGGGTTCTGGTGGCACTTTTTACTGGCATGATTATGAAACCTTCGGCGCAGATCCTATGCGTGACCGGCCCTCGCAGTTTGCGGGTATTCGTACCGACGAGGATCTGAATATTATCGGGGAACCTCTGGTGCTGTTTTGCCGGCCAGCGGATGACTTTCTGCCTCATCCAGAGGCCTGTCTGATTACCGGTATTACCCCGCAGCAGGCGCAGCGAGAAGGTGTTTGTGAGGCGGAATTTGCTGCGGCTATACATAAGGAAATGTCAGTTCCTGGTACCTGCAGCGTGGGCTACAACAGTTTACGTTTCGACGATGAAGTGACGCGCTATTGCTTCTACCGTAATTTTATCGATGCCTACGGGCGGGAGTGGCAGAACGGTAACAGCCGCTGGGATGTTATTGATGTACTGCGCTTGGCCCGAGCGTTACGTCCAGAGGGTATTAACTGGCCCAGCCATGAAGATGGTCGCCCGAGTTTACGGCTAGAAGATTTGACTGTTGCCAATGGCATTGAGCACACCAGCGCCCATGATGCGCTATCCGATGTTTATGCCACCATTGCGATTGCCCGGTTATTAAAACAAAAACAACCCAAGCTATATCACTATGCGTTACAACTGCGTAACAAGCGTAGGGTTGCAGAGCTGCTTGATGTTGGCAGCTATAAACCGGTGCTGCATATTTCGTCCAAGTATCCGGCAGAGCTAGGTAATGCCGCAGTGGTGGCGCCCCTTGCGATGCACCCGGTAAATAAGAACGGTGTGATTGTTTATGATCTCCGAGTCGATCCAACGCCGTTGCTGGAAATGTCCGCTGCAGAAATCCGCCAGCGCTTATATACCCCGACCAGTGAATTAGCCGAAGGGGAGCAGCGCATTCCGCTGAAACTGGCGCATATTAACCGCTGCCCGGTGATTGCACCGGCTTCCATGTTAAGTCCGGTGGAGGCAGAACGTTTGCAGATATCTGGCAGTGATTGTCGTACCCATCTGTCGATGTTGCGTAATTCTCAAACGTTGCAGGATAAATTACAGGAAATCTATGCCGAGTCTGGATATGAGCCTTCATCTGATCCCGACCTAATGCTCTATAGCGGAGGTTTTTTCGGCCCAGGTGATAAGGCAATCATGGATCAGATCAGGCAATGTCCGGTCGAGGCCCTAGCTAGCCTGGAACCCGCTTTTCAGGACGGGCGGTTGGAAGAAATGCTGTTCCGTTATCGTGCCCGTAATTATCCAGGCACTTTGATTGACGAGGAACCTCAGCGCTGGGAGGAATTTCGCAGTGATCGCTTGATCAATAGTAACGATCCTAAGTCGCTAACTTTCGACACCTTCTATCAGAAACTTAACCAACTGGGCTCAGCAGCCGATATAACAGAGCAGAAACTTCATATTCTTCACGAATTGGCAGCCTATGCGGAATCGATCTATCCACTCTGAATCTGATACCCCTGTCTCTGATGGTCGGCAGCGTCATGCCGGCGGCCATTGGGCAGCGGCTGGATCGCCGTGGCTGAGGAGATCTAACCACGCGGCGTTGTTGCTGGTCTTGCCGCTGATGAGTGCGATTGTGCAGGCTGAAGACGCGGTGATTCCCTACGCTGAGGTTACGCCTGATTATATTGAGCTTGAGCCAGATTCCGATATCGAAATAAAAGTCGATAACTATAGTGATCCAACCGTTGAATACAGGGATCGGCAGTTTGATCCAGTAGAAGCAGATGTGGTCATTGATCAGAGTTTTTTCACTGAGATCGCGGTTGATCATGTAGAGATTGATCCGCAATCTGATATTGAAATTAATGCTGATGGCTACAGCGACCCGACGCTGGAATACCGGGATCGGCAGTTCGAACCGGTGGAACAGGATATAGATGTTGATCAACGCTTTTATAGTGAAGTGGCGGTAGATCGGGTTGAAGCGATTATCAAAGAGGTCGATTTTCCACAGGTGAAGCCCGACAGCTTCAGTGGAGGACTGTTCGATGGCAGAACAGTCTATCGGGATATGGGGGATCGTTACGACGCAGAGCCCATGGTCGTGGTCTTACCTGCGGCAGATCCCGAGCTTGAATTACCACCGCCTACCGTGGTTTCGGTGGATGGCTATGCCGCGGATGAATCTACCGTAATCCCCGTGGATGTGGTTAGCCGCAGGGTGTTAGCGAAAGAAGATGAAATTTTCGAATTTTATTCTTCCGATCCTGAACCGCCGGCAGAGGTTAAAAGCAGAGAACCGAAATCCAAGGGTCGGGTTGTGCTGCCGCCACCGGAACCCAGCATCGATAGTCCGCTGATTGAAATCATCACCACTGAATAGAGCGACCTGCCACCGCTCAACGGCTGCAGGCGCTACTACTCGTCTTACTTAATTCTGGCCTTGTCTAACCTTTTCCGGCACCGGATTTACTGTCGGGTAATCCCTGAGATAGGGATTGACCGGCTGAGCGCACGATCAGTCGGCGCTCTCCCAGTGAGCGATAAGTTGATACCAGATCCTCGACACTGACGCTGCGAATGGCTTCGGCCAGCTGCTCACGACTATTGAAATCCAGATGGCCGCGGTCAATCTCGCGCCAGTAACGGCCGGTACGATCGGACAACTTTTGATCTTTCTTCAGTAGCTCTACCAGAATTCCTTGTTTGTATTCGGCAAGTGCTGCTTCGCTGATGGATTGCACCAGAGGCAGGCTCTCTGTAAGGAAGCGGTCGATATTACTCTGCAATTGATCGGGGTGGGCGGAGGGTGACTGAATCACTAAGGCCAGCCCCGGGTGTTCCAGAATCGACATGGCAGAGGCAAAGACGATATAGCCCAGTTGTTTTTCGGTGCGCATCTGCGTATAGAAAACGGGCGATAGAATCTTCGCCAGCAGCGCATAGCTGGCGCGGGTCGATAGGTTCTTATCCGCCGCCTGAATATAGATGCTGATGGCAGAGTCGTTGTGATCCACATCCAGGTCCTTAACCTGTTGCTGTTGCCCCAGTAGTTTTACCTGCCCGGGACCCACGCTAATGGCATGAGTGCCTTTGAGCAGTTTATCCTCGACGATGGACGACAGTTTGAGGGCGTCTTCAGGGATCAGGTTGCCGTGTGCCAGCGCTTCTATGTCGCCGGCCTGCAGCAACTCGTGGATAAACTCCTGTAGCTCTTCGGCATTGATCGAATCCAGCTCTGCAAGCTGCTGTTCTGTTGACCACTGGGGCTTCATTACCTGCAGATAGATTTCTTCGATGGTTTGGTTGTAGGGCTTGTCCTTGCGGCTGTTCTCTAGCTGGCGACGTAAATCCTGTTGGAAAATGGCTAGCCGTTTAGGGTCCACTTGCAGGGTTTTAACGCTGTTAATTATTTCCGTCAGCAGTAGATGCTGTTTGTCTCTATAGCCAGAAAGGCGCAGACCAAAACCACGAATATGCGGATACAGGCTGGAGTGCTGGCCGGCAACGCTGGCGGGATAGGTGAAACTATTGAGTTTGTCGTTCACCAGTTTTACAAACAGCTGAGTCAACAGATGGTGGCGAGGGCTGTCGTTGGCGATGGGAGAACGGTAAGTGACAAAGAAATCAGCCTTCGGGGTCTTGAACTGCTGGTCCTGTTTAAACCACAAACGGTAACCAGGGCTAGATTTGATGACTTCAGGGATCGGTGTGTCGATCTCCGTTCGCAGGCTCAAATCATCCGCCAGGAAGGGGTTTGGTGCTGGAATCCGCAAGGCTTTATCGATTGGTCCCTGAGCCCATTGCTGCTGCAGCTTTGAGTCCAGAGGTTCGATGCTATAGGGGGTGTTGAACCAGGGGTCCAGGCGGTCAGTCTGCTGATCACTGGCGGTCAGCGTCAACAACAGGTTGTTCGGGGTCAAAGCCGCAAGATAGTCGTTGATCAGGGCCTGATCAAAGTCCTGATACAAATAATCGCCACGCATCACTTCCTGCGGTGGATATAGCTTCAGATTAGCGGCCAGATGGGTGAGATGGTAAACCCGATTACTGTTTTCCTTGAAACGAAACGCCGTATTGCTGATGGATTTTTCTTCCTCGAAGACCCAGGTTTGTAGGCCTTCGCGTTGTATCAGCCGCAGGTATTGGAAACTTAGGTCCACCACTTCCTGATAACGCTCAAAGCCCTCTGGGGTCAGGCTGATACTGATCGACAGTGTGGCCGAGTCTTGATGATTGAGACCTGGACCGGAACTCAGACCTTTCGCTAGGCGCTTTTGTTTCAGAATATCCAGCAGGCTGCCTTCGCCTTCTTGGCCTAGCATGGCGCTGATAAAACGCAGTGGCTTTTTGCTGTAGTGCTTACGAATGGGTGCTACCGGGAAGGTCATGTTAAGCGTGTGCATCTCCTTGATGCTGGATATTTTCATCAGCGCAGGCAAAGAGTCGGGCTTGAATAGCGGTGGCTGAGGCTCTTTGGTGGCCATCGGCCGTTTGGCAACGCTGTTAAATTTATCTTCTACTAGCTGCCTTAGATCAGAGGCGGTCTCGGAGCCTAAAATTACCAGTGACATATTGTCAGCGGAGTAATGCTGCTGATAAAAATTGATGAGTTCATCACGGATATCGGAGCCAGGACGGTCGGCCAGGGTTTCCAGGCTACCGACAGCAAAGCCGGACATCGGGTGCTTGGGATTGATCACTTGGCGGAAGGCGGAATAGCCGCGGCGTCCGTCCTCTTTTAATTTAGACTGGTACTCAGAGTTAACCGCGTGCTTTTCCCGCTGTACATACTCTGCGGAAAACAGCGGGTCAACAAAAAACCGGGCAAAACGGTCTAGGGTCGGCGCTAGAAAATTGCTGTCGATATCAAAAAAGTAGTTGGTTCGATCATGGGCAGTAAAGGCATTATGTGCTCCGCCATGGGCGCTGATATAGGCCTGATAGTCGCCCGCCTCAGGGTATTTTTTGGTGCCAAGGAACAGCATGTGCTCAAGGAAATGAGCTAAACCCTGGCGCTGTTCGGGATCATCGCCACTACCCACGCTGACGTCCAGGCTCACCGCTGCTTTGTCGGTTTCTGGATCAGAGATAACCAACACCTTGAGACCGTTGTTCAATTCAAAGGCGAGATAATCACGGGGGTCGTTGGGGCTTTTGATAATGTCGGCGGCAGTCGCCAGGGAGCTGACTAGTATCAATAACAGGGTCAGGGCGCGCAGCGGCAGGCGTACGTCTACATGGAACATGCAGTAGAACCTCAAAAAGGAAACGAAATAATTCAGTTACGGACGTTAGACAGACAAACCATCAGTGGTTCCCTGGATAAGGGCGACTTTGTTATGACCGCTTTAATCTGACAGGCTATTTAGCTTTTTGTGGCAGTACTGCGTTGGCTAGGGTGATCGCTCGGTTAACATCGTCTTTGCCGGGCTGTAGCTGGCTGATTTCTCTCAGTACGGCATAGGCCGTAGATAAGTCTTGCTCCTGCTTTTTATACAGATCGGCAATGGCGACGTCGATGGCTTCGTAGACTTCCTTGATCTGCTGGGTCCGATCTGCGGCAGGGCTAACATTATTGAGGACCTTTAGGCAGGCACGGGCAACCTGCATGTAGCGTTCATCGAGCTGCTTTTTCATTACTTTATTCCTGGATTGTAGGCATGGCACCTTATCTAAGGAAGGTGCGCGGCAATCATACTGGATCATAGAGTATCAGGCCACGGCAGGGTTCTGGATCATCCTGTTTATCGCCGAAAGCAATGGTTTTCCGTGATCTTAAACGTTAGATTAACGCCAACCATGATAAAGGGCTGACTATCGGGCTCTTTAAAGGACAACTTGCGGGGCTATTCAAGGGAAATCACATGAATCGTGAAAAGGTCATATTTGCATTCTTTATTGTATTGGCTTTGACGCTGAACTTTGGGTTTTTTATAGGCGATACAGCCAACCCGGATCACCATAATATCTATGAGCTCTATGCTGCTATTGTCGTCAGCCTTATTGCCACGGTGCTTAAATTTGGTGATCGTACTCATATTGGTGCGGTGTTGTTAGCCACTAGCCTAGTTGCCGATTTGCAGTTGGTTGCAGCTTCAATCGTCTGGGGCATTGCTGAGCATGTCACCGTGGGCGGTATGACCGGTCCAGTCATGGCGAGTGTGGTCTCGTTATCTGCCGGAGCAGTGCTGGCCAATATCACCTCGGTGATACTGCTGATGGTGGAAACCATCCTGATTCGCCGCTAATGTCCGGTTGACGGAAACCTATGAACCATATTCTGTTTGTCCTGCTACGCCGCCTGCGCGCACCGCTGATTACAGTGATCGTGGTTTACGCCATATCGATTCTGGGGTTTGTGCTGATCCCTGGTGTCGATGACCAGGGTAAGCTCTGGCGGATGGACTTTTTTCACGCCTTCTATTTCGTTAGTTTTATGGGCTCCACCATTGGTTTTGGTGAAATTCCTTATGCCTTTACCGATGCTCAGCGCATGTGGACCTTGGTCACCATCTACGCCACGGTGGTCTCCTGGTTGTATGGTATCGGTAAGATGTTGGCGACCTTTCAGGATCAGGCCTTTATCCGGCTGATGAAGCGGCTGTCGTTCGTGCGCGATGTGAAACGGCTGCGTGAGCCTTTTTATCTGGTATGCGGTTATGGCATGACCGGTAGTCGCGTGGTTGAGCAGCTCAACAAACGGGGTATTTCTGCGGTGATCATCGATATTGATCAGGGCCGTATCGATGCCTTGGAGACCGATGATCTTGACTTTAACGTGCCGGGGCTTAGTGCGGATGCCGCTGAACCGGACGTGCTTTCCGAAGCTGGCCTAGAGAGCCCTTATTGCGTCGGGGTGTTGCCTCTGACAGACCGTGATTCAGTCAATCTGGCTATCGCTATTGCCAGTAAATTGCTGGCACCAGACCGACCGGTGATCTGCCGTACCGAGTCAGAAATCACCACGGCCAATTTGGCATCATTTGGTACCGATCATATTATTGATCCCTTCGTCACCTTTGCCGAATACCTGGCCCTGGCGTTGCATGCGCCCTACAAACATCTGGCCTATGATTGGTTGACCAATCCTGAGCATCGGTCCATTACCTCTGCCTATCAGGAAACTCGTGGCCGTTGGGTGATCTGTGGTTACGGGCGTTTTGGTCGGGCTCTGTATCAGGCCTTTAAGGGCATGCCGGTGGAGCTGACTATCATCGATATGGAACCGATGTCCGTTGCTGGCGATATTGATTTTGTCGAAGGGCTGGGCACCGAAGCGGTGACGCTGGAACAGGCGCGGATTAAAGGCGCGGTAGGCTTGATCGCCGGTACCGATGATGATGCTAATAATCTGTCGATCATCATGACGGCGCTGGAGCTGAATCCGAAATTAATGACCGTAGTGCGTCAGAACCGGAGTACCAATGCCCGGGTTTTTGCCGCAGCGAATACCGATTTGGTGATGGAGCCCAGTCGTATTATCGCCAATAACATCATGTCGCTGATTAAGACGTCGCTGCTAGGTGATTTTCTTGATGAAATGGTCCATTGCAAAGATGATGTTTGGGCCCATACGCTGGTCAATCGCATGAGCAGTGTGGCTGGGGATCAGGAGCTTGATAGCTGGGCATTTACCTTGAATAAAAGCGAAACACCGGCGCTCGATAGGGCGATAGAAGAGGGTAAGGCTCCTACTCTAAACCTGTTCTTAAAAGATCCTCGGGGATTGGATCGGCAATTATCGGCATTTCCATTGATGCTTAAGCGGCAAGGCAAGATTAAGCTGTTGCCTGGCGAGCTGACAGAGCTGCTGCCCGGCGATTCTATTCTGTTCTGCGGTCTGACTGAAGCTCAATATCAGATGCAGTGGACGGTGGCCAACTTTAATGTTTTCAGCCATGTTATCGGCGATCCAGATGGTCAGGGCGGCTGGCTAGCACGCTGGTATCGACAACGGAAGAAACACTCCTGATGGCCTATCTGTTGCTGGTTCTTACCACGCTATTCTGGTCTGGAAATTTTGTCCTGGCTCGAGCTATGCACCTGGAAATTCCGCCGATCTCCATGGCATTTTGGCGTTGGTTTGTGGCACTGCTTATTTTGTTGCCCTGGGTGCTGCCGTCAATGTGGCGACAGCGGCAACTGCTGTTCCAGCATCGGTGGTATCTGTTGTTGATCTCGGTGCTGGGCGTCGCCAACTTCAACACCCTAATCTATCAGGGGCTGCAGATCACCACGGCGGTGAATGCGGCGTTGCTGCAATCGGCGGTACCGGTCGTGATTTTGCTGCTGTCCCGCTTTGTACTGAAAATGTCGGTCTCAGTGGGGCAGTATCTGGGCATCACTGTGTCTTTGGCTGGGGTGATGATTATTATCAGCCAGGGCAGTACCGAGATTATCAGTCGCCTGGAAATTAACCAGGGTGATATCTGGGTGCTTGGGGCCGTATTGAGTTGGTCCTTGTATTCGGTGGCGCTGAAGTGGCGGCCGGAACAGCTGCACGGTAATGCTCTAATGGGTGTCACCGTATTGATCGGTGTGGTGGTACTGACGCCTTTCTATTTATGGGAGAGTCAGGATTCCCCTGCCATTGAATGGAACCAGGATCATCTGTTGATGATCGCTTATATGGCGATATTCCCCTCGGTCTTGGCTTACTTTTTTTGGAATCGGGGCGTTAAGGAACTAGGCGCAGCCAAGGCCGGTCTATTTATCCACCTTATGCCGGTCTTCGGCTTGCTGCTGTCGGTTATCTTCCTGGGAGAAGCCGTACAAGCTTTCCATCTGTTGGGAATCGGCTTAATATTCGGCGGTATCTTTATGGCGACGCGCTTGGCCAGATCGACAACTAATAACGATAGGAAGAAAGTTTTATGATGAGAATGCTCACTATTTGCTGTGCACTGATGATCGCTATGACGTTTTCGGTTGATCAGGCTGAAGCTAAACGTTTTGGCGGCGGCGGCAGTTTCGGGAAAATGTTCTCAACCTCCAAAAAGTCGGCTCCAGCCCCCAAACAAGTGTCACCCACTAAGAGCACCAATCAGGCAGCGGCAACCTCTACAGCAAAGCCCCGGTCTGGTCTGGGCGGAATGATGGGCGGCTTACTGGCCGGTGGTATCTTGGGTGCGATGTTCTTTGGCGGTGCCTTTGAGGGTATCCAGATGATGGATATTCTGATCGTCGGGCTTATTGGTTTTGTGCTGTTCCGGTTCTTGGGGCGTATGAAACAATCTCAGCAAAAGCCGCAGTATGCGGGCGGCTATCAGCCTGACCCCCAGTCTCATCAGCCGCAGCAGCGTCAGGCAGCTGATGCCGACGCTGGCAGCTTTGAACCGACGCCGCTGATGTCCAATAGGCTGGCAGAAGCCGAGCTGGAGCTGCCTTCCTGGTTCAAGAAAGATGCCTTTTTGGAAGGGGCCAGGGCGCATTTTACGGGCTTGCAGCAGGCATGGAATCGGAATGATCTGGACGAGATTAGCGACTACTGTGATCCAGAGTTATTCAAGGTAATGCAGGCCGAGCGGGAAAAATTGGGCACTGCGGAGTTGGATAACGAAGTGGTATCCGTCATGGCTGAGGTGATTGGCTTTGCCGAGCGCAACGAATGTGCTGAACTAAGCGTTAACTTCTATGGCTGGATGCGTGAAGGTACGGATGCACAGAGCACCGAGTTCAACGAGATCTGGCATCTGACTCGAGATACAACGGTGGCAGATTCAGACTGGTTTATTGTTGGTATCGAACAGCCATAACAGCATTTATTTTTTGATATTGAAAGGGGCCTCTGGCCCCTTTTTCGTTCGCCATTATTTCCAGCAGCGACAGAGAGTTCTTTTCGGGTTTTCTATTGACGATGACGTCAAATAAATGCGCTGGCGTCAATTCTTCTGTGACCTCCAGCCAAACTATCTGCTAATCTTATTATTTCGGCGACTGCCTATCTAACTTTTTGAATTCCTGCCGAAAATAGATAAGAGTAACTCTGTTTTTATGGCGTATGAGATCTAGACCTATGGTGGGGGACACTTTGGCAGTATTCAGGAAAATCGGGCATCGTGTTATTGCGGCGGTAGGGCTGGTTGTTATCGTCGGGTTGATGTCAATGGCCTGGTTTTACACCACCAAACAAGAACAGAGTATTCTGCGGCAAAATGAGATTTCCGCAGAAAAGGTCACCACCAGTGTTATTCGTGGTCTACAGACGGTGATGCTGGCTGGTTATGCCGACATTGCAGAAGCCTATGCAGGAAGCTTGAAGTCGATCCCGGGGGTGCATGATTTTCGCATTATGCGCGCCACGGGTCTGGAAGCCTTTAAAGACAACGCGACCATAGAGAGCGTTAATGAACGTCGTGGCGAGGAGGAGTTCTATCCCCGTGATGAAGAGCTGCAGCTGCCCGTCATGCAGCCAGATGACGCCTTTCTGAATAAAGCCGTTAAGGGCCAGCGAACCATTCACTATTATGATGAAACCGCTTCTGGTGAAATGTTTCTGACCTTTTTGGTACCCATCGAAAATCAGGATAAATGCCATAAGTGCCACGGTTCTGATCACCGCGTACGAGGAGTCGTTAAATTTACGACCACCCTAGACGAGGTTCAGCACGAAATCAGTGAAACCCGTTTTCAGTCCGTGTTGGTATTGTTGGGCGCAACACTGCTGATTTTGTCGATAACGGGTCTGCTGATTCGCCGTACCATCGTTGACCCCATCGAAAGAATTACCGGCGCTATGGAATCGGTTTCGAGAGGTAATCTATCTGAGCAAGTGCCGGTGCTGGGTAAAGATGAACTGAGTTCTATGGCACGTAGCTTTAATCGCATGTCCAGCGAGTTACAGACTACCTATACCGGTCTGCATCAAGAACAAAACAAGCTCACCACGGTTATCCTCAGTGCTCAGGAGGGCATTATCGTTACCGGTCCTGATGGTCATGTGGTGCTGGCTAACCCCGCAGCCGTGCGGTTGTTGAAGAAAAATTCGCAAGAAATTATTAATGCTGGCTTCAAACGTATCTTTGATGATGTGTCATTGATGGATGAGTGGCTGAAAAACTCCGAATTCACCATGGAGCCTAATTTGTTTGAATATCATGAGCGTATGCTGAGCGTTTCGGTGTCGGTTATTCGTGATGAAAACAGCATCCTGATTGGTAGTTCGGCGCTGATCCGCGATATCACCGAGCAGAAAAACCTCGAAGATGAATTACGTACGTTATCCCATACCGATGGTCTTACCGGTCTTTACAATCGCCGTTTCATGGATGAAACCCTGATTGCTGAAACCCTTCGTGGTTATCGCTATGGTCAGTCGTTGTCAGTGCTGATGTTTGACGTTGACCATTTCAAGAAATTTAACGACAACTATGGTCATGATCAGGGCGATGAGGTGCTTAAAGCCATTGCCGTACAGATGCGTCATACCGTTCGTTGTCATGACTTCCCTTGTCGCTACGGTGGTGAGGAATTCCTGATTATTCTGCCTAATACGACCTTTGAAGGTGCCATCGTTTTAGCTGAACGGTTGCGCAAGAATATTGAAGATATGCGGGTTGACGATTTAAAGGTCACCATCAGTGTTGGGGTCGGTAATTTGGAAACCCATCGACCCAAGGATGCAGCGGATTTCGTATCGATCTGTGATACGGCCCTGTATCAGGCTAAGGAAAATGGTCGTAACCGGGTTGAACTTGCGGTTATTCCAAAGCAGGAGAAGCTTTAGGCGGCTGCGTAATTGCCGGGCTATGGTCAGTGACCTCAGCCCGGGGGGATTTTTACTGTTGATGATCGCGGTGGAAAACCCATTGCTGTGCTGTTGATTCTGCTGCGACGAAGTAATATCCCTCGGCGTCAAAATCCTTAATTTTTTCTGCGTTATCCAGTCGTTGCTCAATGATATATCGCGTCATCAGGCCTCGTGCCTTTTTAGCGTAGAAACTGATGATCTTATATTTTCCGCCTTTGTAATCCTTGAATACCGGGGTAATGATTTCCGCCTGCAGTGATTTTGTTTTGATCGCCTTAAAGTATTCATTGGAGGCAAGGTTAATCAGCAGTGGCTTCTGAGCCGTGCTGAACTCCTGATTCAGGGCCTCTGTTAAGCGGTTGCCCCAGAAACTGTAGAGGTCTTTGCCGCCGCTATTAAGGAGTTTTGTGCCCATTTCGAGTCGGTAGGCTTGCATCATATCCAACGGACGAAGAATGCCATAGAGGCCGGAGAGAATACGCAGGTGCTGCTGCGCAAAATCCAGATCTTGTGCTGATAGGGATTGTGCATCAAGGCCAGTGTAGACATCCCCCTTAAAGGCCAGCACCGCCTGTTTAGCATTGCTGGCGTCGAAGGGTAGGGACCATTGTTCATAGCGTGCCGCGTTCAATGCTGCCAGCTTATCGCTGAGTTTCATCAACCCGGCAATATCTTGCGGAGACAATTCTTTGAGTTGCTCGACCAGTTGTTGAGAATACTCAAGAAAATCCGGCTGTGTGGCCCTGTCGATATGGGCCGGGGTGTCAAAGTCCAGAGTTTTGGCGGGGGATACCACGATAAGCATAGAGGGTCTCTCGGTGTTGATAATAGTCATTTTTGAGACGGGTGGCCTGCATCATATCGTATAAATGTGTGAATTTGCAGGCTTGTAGAGAGGATCCCGCAGTAATGGTAGCTGCGCAGAAGTCGTCCCGGAAGGTCTATCCACCAGGGCGAAAAAACTCAATCAGGAGTGGAGAAGAACATTAAGCTCGTCGACCACTTCGCTCCAGTCCGAGTCATCTGAAAGAGCTTGTTGAATAAACCGTGCCTGGCTAGGTGACCAGAATCTTGCCCCCTCTAAAGGATCGAGTCCGGTTTCGGTTCGATGAGCCCGGATAAATGTTTCGATATCTTGGTCCGCGCTGGGCAGTCCTAACTGATCGAATAAGGTGTTTATATTATGGTTGCTGGTGTCCATGATGCCCTCCCAAGGGTAAATCGTAGCTGCCGGGAAACTAGTCAATAGCCCGCCAGAGGCAGCTGTACGATAAAAAGTATAGTTGAGCTTTTTAGTGAGGGAAGGAACTGCCCCGCGCAATCGCGGGGTTTGTTTAGATAAAGGTCGCTGAGCTAGTAAACGCGCCTGTACCAGAAATGACGAATAGCCAGGCAGATCAATACGCCGATGGGTACCAAAGCCCCCAGTATAACCTCGTTGTTCAGTTCAGAGCCGATTTCGGTGACGACGTACTTAACAACGCCGGTAAATAACAGGCCACCGAAACACATGATCAGTGCGGTGCCTAATGAACTCGCCAGGTTGATGGGTTTGAAGCTTTTGCCTTCAAACATCAGGTAAGCACTGGTGATAAAAAAAGTAAGGATGATTATCCAGGATCCCATATCGTGAGCACTCACGTGCCGCCCTCTTAATGTTGTTTTTGTTGTTATATTTTTATTGAGGGTGTGACTCTAAATTTCATCGCCGCTTAGGTAAATGCGACCAAGGGTGAAAGTGATGTAGAAGTGGCCAACCACATGGTCATTAAGCGCAGCTTTCCTGTATGATAAGCGCCCATTATCCAAGGGTTTTTTATACCCATCAATCACGCTGTCAGTAAGCGAAGATATCCATGAACAAAACACGCATACTCACCGGAATTACCACCACCGGAACACCTCATCTGGGCAACTATCTAGGGGCCATCAGGCCTGCCGTGCGGGCCAGTAAAGATGCTAGCCTAAGCAGTTATTTTTTTCTGGCTGATTTTCATGCCCTGATCAAATGTCATGATCCGGCGCGCGTGGCGCAGTCTACCCGCGAGATCGCTGCCACTTGGCTGGCGCTGGGGCTGGATACCGATAACGCCACCTTCTATCGGCAGTCGGATATTCCTGAGATACCTGAGCTGAGCTGGGTGCTGACCTGTGTGACTTCTAAGGGGCTGATGAATCGCTCCCATGCCTATAAAGCATCGGTGGATGAAAACCGTAATACCAACAAGCAGGATCTGGATGACGGCGTCACCATGGGACTGTTTAGCTATCCGGTATTAATGGCGGCCGATATTCTTATGTTTAACGGCGAAAAAATTCCGGTCGGTAAAGATCAGATCCAGCATATTGAGATGGCTCGTGATATTGCCGGTCGTTTTAACCACACCTTTGCTGATTTATTCACGCTACCGGAAGCCATGGTTGATGAAAACCCACTGACTATCTCCGGCCTCGACGGTCGTAAGATGAGTAAAAGTTACGACAACACGATTCCATTGTTCTGTGGAGCTGACGAGCTACGCAAACTGATTAATCAGATCCATACCGATCTGCGTAAGCCGGGCGAGCCAAAAGATCCGGATACCAGCACCCTCTTTGAGCTCTACTCACTGTTTGCCTCCGAAGAGGAAACTGCCGCCTTCCGAGTTAAATTCTATGAAGGTATCGCCTGGGGTGATGCTAAGAAAGAGCTGTTTGAATACCTGAATCATTACCTGTCTGGTCCTCGTCAACGTTATGGCGAACTGATGGATGACCTTGGAAGCCTGGAGCAGTTATTGCTTAAAGGCGCTGAAAAAGCGCGCGAATACTCAGTGCCTTTATTGCAGCAGGTTCGTGAGTCTGTGGGTATCCGTGCTCTTAACAGCACGGCCATTGTCGTAGACGACAAGAAGAAAAAGGAAAAATCTGCTGAACAGATCGCCGAGGAGGTGGCACGCAAGCAGCGTGCGTCCGTGATGTATATGCTTAAACCGCTGCTGGAAAAAGTGGCAAACGCTGATGACTCGGCCGTTGCTGCCAACGAAATCTTGGCGGAAAAGGAACAGGCGCTGCTGACCCTGAAGAAAAAGACCAAGCAGAAAGCCGAAAATGAACTGGCACTATTGAAAGAAGAGTTCGCCAAATATCTGTGAGCTTAGTTTGATGACTATGTCAGACATCCGCACAAGCAACTGCTTTTCGCCGTTACGGGCGCAGGGACAAAAGGAGATGACAGTGGCCTATGACACACTGGTAAGTGCAGGCATTCTGCAGCAGCAACTGAATCATCCGGATTGGGTGATTCTCGATGCACGCTTTAATCTAGCGGATACCGAAGCCGGACGTCAGGCGTACCAGCAAGGCCATATCCCCGGTGCTTACTATGTGCATCTGGATGAACAGCTGTCATCGCCAATCACTGCCGAAAGTGGCCGTCATCCGTTGCCGGACCCTCAAACTCTGGCCGATTGGCTAGGTTCTGTTGGTATCGGTGCAGATACCCAAGTCGTTATCTACGACGATATGGGCGGGGCCATGGCAGGGCGCTGCTGGTGGTTGTTAAAAACCCTAGGTCATCAAGCGGCTGCGGTACTGGATGGAGGCCTATCCCACTGGCAAGAACAGGGCTTTGCTGTCACCTTCGATACAACGGCAGCAGCCATTCCCTGCGCATTCCAAATGCAGTGGCAGTCAGGGGCTGTTATCGATATGCAAAGGGTGCTGGTTAACCTCGACAAAGCAACATTTCAACTGGTGGATGCCCGTGCTCCAGAGCGCTACCGCGGTGAACAGGAACCCATCGATCCCGTTGCGGGTCACATTCCCCGGGCTCTGAACCGGGCCCTTAACCTTAACCTGGGCGCAGACGGTTGCTTTAAATCTCCGCAGCAACTGCAGCAGGAATGGCAAGCGTTGCTGGCGGACCAAGGCCCCGAGACGATCGTGCATATGTGCGGCTCCGGCGTCACCGCCTGCCATAATCACTTGGCTATGGAATACGCCGGGCTGACAGGCTCACGTGTCTATGCGGGCTCTTGGAGTGAGTGGATTAGGGGTTCAAAGCGCCCTGTGGCCACCAGTTCAGACTCTCTATCGCGCTAAGCAACTAAGAGGCAGCGATAACGCTAAAACCGATGAAGCAGTTACCTGAAATTCTAAATTCAGCCGCTCTGACTTATGCCGCTGCGATTAAACCCCTGGCGCTTGTCTTTGCGGCGGCATTGGCCTTGTTGGTCGGCCTTTCCATCGCTAGAGAGACGGGCCAGTTTCAGGTCATAGCCATCTCGCTCACGTATTTATCTTTTCAAACGTTTTTTCTATTAGGCGTCTTGCTTGGATTTCGAAAACTTAAGTCTTCTCAGTGTACGCCTGGCGTGACTTATGTGGTTGCTAGAACAGGGGAGTGGCTGAATGGAATCATCATCCTGATTTGTGTGTTATTGCCGACGCCGTTCTTTCTTTACGTTATCGGCAATTGGCTGTTTGCCCGCACTTAACTAAACATTCTGGCTCCATTGCTGCGGGCACTGGGGCAGGTTCTTCGCCAACAGCAACAGCAACAGCAACAGCAACAGCAACAGCAACAGCAACAGCAACCCGATCGCTGGCTATGGCTATCGACGGTTTCTGTTTGATAAAGAGATATCGCAATTATGACCGATGAACAACCGAATAACCCGTTACACGGCATTACCCTGGAGACGGTGGTCACCCAACTTGCCGATCATTATGGTTGGGAAGGGCTGGCCCACAGAATTAGTATTAATTGCTTTAAAACGGATCCCTCGGTGAAATCCAGTTTAAAGTTTCTACGAAAAACACCCTGGGCTAGAGATAAAGTAGAAGCGCTGTATATATCCACCTTTGCAAAATCAAGTCCATGGAAGAACGTTTAGTCATCGCCTTAAACATTGTTTTCTGATCGAACGCCTGAGCTTACCTGACGCCTGTGTTCATTTTCTTACTGTGATCGTTTTCACCTATGCTTAACAAACTTTAAGCTCTTAGTGTTGGGCATCTATGTGGCTGCCAGACTGTTCAATTCAGAACCTGTTCTGGCATGACCTAGGGTTTCTCGCATGGGAATGATCGACAGTTTTCGCCCTCAAGATAACTTCAGCTGTCCGGTCTGTGGCAAAGTCCTGTATGACTGGCAAAGTCATGACTCTGAGGGGCTGCTACTGTTCTGGCAAGAATGGAATAGGAATCCGCTAGACACGGAGCTACCCGATGAGTGCATTGGCGATAAGACCGAATTTCTGAACGCTTATACACTACCCGCTGAATTTATGATTTACAGCTATGACTGTGACTGCCCATACCCAACAGCACTTTTGTGTCACTGTGATAATGGACTCTGGAATAGAACAGAAATGTACACAGGATCAACAGAGGATATGCAGTTCGCTGGGCAAGAGCGCAAAGCAGATTATAAAATGCGCATGAAATGGCTGGACAAAGAACTATTGCCATAGCTATAGGACAGCGATATAACGCTATGGCTCGGTCTTACTCACAGGGGGAATAGACAAATGATTACTGCATTATACGCATCAGTACTGGCATTACTTATCTGCTGGCTTACGTTGCAGGTTATTAAGGCTCGCAAAAAGAATCAGGTAAGGTATGCCGATGGCGGTGTTGAAGAGCTTCAAATTGCCCGCACAGCCCACTCCAATGCGGTTGAATATATCCCTATCACGCTAATTCTACTGTTCCTGCTGGAGACCAACGGTGCCAGTATCTGGTTACTTCATCTTGGAGGTATGGCATTGCTGATCGGCCGCTTGCTTCACTGTCGGGGTATTCTAGGTGAATGGATGACGGGTAGGGTGCTGGGTATGCAGATTACGATTTTTACCCTTGTCAGCCTGGCCCTGAGCAACCTGTTTTATCTGTCCTTTGATAAGCTTTTTTCCTGATAAACCGACCTGTTAGAGCCCTGCTATTCACCAGTGAAGGCGCTAAAAGGGCTTCAATTTAGGCGGTTTCGCTCCTAGATTATTGCGGCCTGTAATTATCCGTTTATCCCCGTGAATTGTTTCCAGTTTTTTTTGCTTATAATTTCAGTAGGTTATGGTTTTTTATCTGGCCTAATTAAAATTACTATTTGCATTTGTCAATTCCGAGCCGTATAGTGCAATTACACGACGAGAGCAGGGAAACAAAATGATCAGCGATATGGATATAGCAATGAACTGCCAGTGTTCGAAGTTACGGGCAGCGTCACGCACTATCACTCGTATCTACGATGATGCCCTGCGTCCACTGGGTTTGAAGGCCAATCAGTACACGATTCTTATCGGTACTAGCCTAATGGGGCCGGTTTCGATCACCGATCTGGCCAATGAATTGAGTATGGAGCGCACCACGTTAACCCGCAATCTGTTACCACTAGAAAAAGATGGTTTTATTCAGATGCAGGCAGGCCACGGGCGAGTACGCAATATACTGATTACCAAGGCGGGAAGAGCGAAGATCGATGCGGGAAAACCGGCATGGCAAACGGCACAGACCTTGGTGTTGGAACAGTTAGGTAAGGAAAATGTCAGTCATTTGAGCACGGCTCTGGCATCAATAAGTTACCAGCCATAGCTGTTTTTTATGCGCGCTGGGTCGATTTGATAACGAACAACAGGGGTATCGGAGTATTGCTTTGTACCCATTTTTTAGAACCAACAAAGTGTAGTTACACCTTGTTGGTATGGCCTAATTGAGGCCACTGCTGCAGGGTGTTTTTTTTAAATCCGTATAGTGTAATTGCACTATGTAAAAACTAATAATCTAGTTGTAAGAGGATTAAGCAATGAATACCGAAATCACCGCCACTAGCCACGCAGTATCTCTAATCACTGTTGATGGTGCTAATGGGAAAAATTTTAAAGCCAATAAGAACGGGAGTTTAGTGATGAATATTCGAAATAAAAGTGCGTTATTCGCGTTGTTGTTTGTGCCTGCAGTGAGCTTTGCCGGTGATGTGCAATCGGAAATGATTGAAGGTTTGCTAAAGCCCTATAAGAGCTGGATTGCTGATGATGGTCAAAATCCTGCCGCTGCGGTCACGGGCGTCCGTTCCAGTGGCGTCGCTGTTCAGGACGGGATGATTAGTAATCTATTAACTCCTCGTCGCTATAGCGTGGCAGAGGCTGGTGTCTCGACCAAAACCCAACTGGCGCAAACTGAAGGTTACCAAGAACACTCTTTCAGTCGCTTAGGTTACGCTCAAGAAAAATTTATCAATAGGTTGCTTGATCCTCGAGTAGCTACAAAAAAGCTGTAACTAAATGCAGCAGGCAATGAATTCACCAGGTTGCTTGGGCAGGTCCGGATTTTTCTACGGGTCTGTCCTTTTTAAAGCGGGCTAATTCCGGTTGGGGTGTATCGATTTTTCTGTGTCAGAGGTATGATGCACGGCTTATCTGCCGTTACCGAATAGAGACCACCAATGAGCCAATTAACTAAAGACCTGGAACAAAACTACCGCCTTTTTATCGAGGACGCTCTCGATTCTGGAGAGGTCTGGGCGCTGAAATCAGCCAAGGGTTGGGTCTTCTGTGAATCTGAAGAATATGAAGAGACGGATGTCATTCCGGTTTGGTCTAATAAAGCCGATGCTAAGGCTCAGTGCTCTGCTGAGTGGGCGAACAACAAGGTTGAAGCTATCGATCTTAAGTCCTTCGTAGAAAACTGGCTGGCCGGTATGGATGAAGATGGTCTGCTAGTAGGGCCTAACTGGAATGCCGATATGGAAGGAATGGAGGTTGAGCCTGGTGAGTTGGCTCATGAGCTGTTTGAGGCCGATAGCTAAGTTCTGCTTCTAGCGACCGTTCTTAAGTTATCCCTTCATGTAAAAAAGCGGTGAACCATCCAGTCGCCGCTTTTTAGTTTCTCGCAATACTTTTTGTCTATAGCTTGCGCCAGCCTCGGGTCTTGGAAAGCTAAAACATATCTGCATTCAGCCACAGATGCACCCAGGCGCTGGCGGCGTAGCCCAGCATAATCACCGGTGACCATTTCAGATGTCCGGAAAAGGTATAGATGCCACGGGCATGGCCCATTAATGCCACGCCGGCAGCGGACCCTACCGGTAGCAGACTGCCTCCCACGCCTGCGGTGAGGGTGATTAGCAGCCATTGCCCCTGGGACATGTCTGGTTCCATGGTGAGGACTGCAAACATAATGGGGATGTTATCGACTATGGCAGAGATGACGCCTAGGGCCAGGTTGGCGCTGGTGGCATCCCATTGGTTATAGAGCAGGTCTGACATCATCCCCAGATAGCCCATAAAGCCAAGGCCTCCGACACACATGATAACCCCATAGAAAAACAGCAGCGTGTCCCACTCGGCGCGAGCAACCCGGCTGAATACATCGAAGGGGACCACGCCGCCCAGGTACTTTAGTTCTTCTTTGTCTCCCGCCAGTTCTGCCAGTTTACGGCGTTTTTTGATGGTGCCGGGCAGGGTAATACGCAGGTAATAACCGAAGAACTGCAGGTAACCCAGGCCGGCCATCATGCCCAGTACGGGAGGAAGATGAAGCAGGCTATGACAGCCGACGGCTGAGGCGATGGATAGTAGAAACAGAAAGATAAAGCGCTTGGCGCCGCGCTTCATGTTGACATGCGTGGCGTCGCCGCTGGGTTTACGGTCCTCAATGGCGAAGCTCATAATTAAAGCGGGAACCATGAAATTCACCAGCGACGGAACAAACAGCGAGAAGAAGTCTTCGAATGGGATAATCCCTGCCTGCCATACCATCAGGGTGGTGATGTCACCGAAGGGGCTGAAAGCACCACCGGCGTTGGCGGCTACGACGATATTAATACAGCAGAGATTGATAAACTTATTGTCGCCCTCGGCGACCTTCAGTACTACGGCGCACATCAGTAGGGCAGTGGTCAGGTTGTCGGCGATGGGGGAGATGAAAAAGGCCAGAAAGCCGGTGAGCCAGAACAGTTTTCGATAGTCGAAACCACAGTGAATCATCCAGCTGCGTAATGCTTCAAACACGCGTCGTTCTTCCAGGGTGTTTATATAGGTCATGGCGACCAGCAGGAACAGCATCAACTCGGAGAATTCCAGCAGCGTTGCTTTAAAAGCATGTTCAGCGCCCCCCGGCATGCCCTCGTTGACATAGAACCAGCCGATGAGTGCCCAGATAATACCTGCGGCTACCAACACCGGCTTGGACTTACGCATATGCAGTTTTTCTTCAAGGATGACAACGGTATAGGCAAGGACGAAGATCACCAGAGCGATATAGCCAGCACGGGTGGCCGTCATATCGATAGAGCCAATGGTGGAGGCATAAGCGGGAACAGAAAATACCGCCGCAAACAACAAAAAAAAGACAGGCCAGAGTCGGAAATCGTACATATCATCTCCTTGTTGGGCTGCTCGTTTAGCGATAAAGGGTATCTATATCAGATCTTTGGTCGCAATCATATCTTCAAATATAGCTGCTTCCCAAGTAACAGGGAGAATCGATCAGTCTCTATAAGAGGGGTTGTGTAAGGCTATCAGCAGAACAGATATAGCCAAATCAAGGTGAGCTGGCTGTATCTGTTCGTTGGGTCGTCAGATGGGTAGGTAAGGGGAGATCTAAACTCTTAGAGATTTACCTTTAGTTGACATTGCCGCTGCGCGGGGCTCTTCCTTGACGACTGCCGCTGTTAGCGCCACCGCTGGTCGGTGTTTGGCCGCCAGTGTGCCTTCTGTTTTTGCCTGTAGGCTTATGGCCACGGGCAACATCACCTGAACGTTGGCCGTCTTGATGTCCTGTTTTTGGTTTCTTCGGTTTATTAGGGCGGATGGGGCGAGTGTTTAGGCGTGATTCCGGCAGTTCATGAACGGGTTCAAAACCTGCGATGACTTTACGTTCCAGCAGCTGTTGGATTACGCGTTCGATATCCGCAAGTTGTTTGAATTCATCTTCGCTGACCAGTGAAACCGCCTGACCGGTAGAACCAGCACGACCGGTGCGGCCGATGCGGTGCACGTAATCTTCTGGAACGTTAGGCAGATCGAAGTTTACCACCTGGGGCAGTTGGTCAATATCCAGACCTCGGGCGGCAATATCGGTGGCGACCAGGACTTTGATTTCGCCTTGTTTGAAATCAGCCAGCGCCTTAGTGCGCGCGCCTTGGCTCTTATTTCCGTGAATGGCGGCAGCGTTAATACCTTCAGATTCAAGCTTCTTGCTTAAACGGTTGGCACCATGCTTAGTACGGCTGAATACCAGTACTTGCTGCCATTTGTTCTCTTTAATGAGTTTGATCAGTAGAGACGTCTTCTTCGATTTATCTACCGGACAGAGCCATTGTTCTACTGATTTTGCTGCGGCGTTCTTCGGCGTAACAGAGATTTCGACAGGGTTGTTAACCAGGCCCTTGGCCAATTTGCGAATCTCGTCTGAGAACGTTGCGGAGAACATCAGGGTTTGGCGCTGCTTAGGCAATAGTGCCAGAATTTTTTTAATATCGTGAATAAAGCCCATATCGAGCATGCGATCAGCTTCGTCCAGTACCAACACTTCCAGCTGCGAAAAACGGATGGCTCTCTGGTTGTATAGATCCAGCAAACGGCCGGGTGTTGCCACCAGCACATCGACGCCGCGGCGCAACTTAATCATTTGTGGATTGATTTTAACGCCACCGAAGACTACGGCAGAGCGCAGTGGTAGGTGTTTGCCGTAGGTCTCGACACTTTCGCCAACCTGGGCTGCCAGCTCACGGGTTGGGGTCAAAATCAGTACTCGCGCCTGGTTAGCCTGGGCCAGTTGACCTTTCATTAACCCTTCCAGAATCGGTAAGGTAAAACCAGCGGTCTTCCCTGTGCCGGTCTGTGCTGCAGCCATCACGTCATTGCCGTCGAGCACCGCTGGAATTGCTTCAGCCTGAATGGGTGACGGTGTTTCGTAGCCTTTCTCTTTAATCGCTTTAAGGATAGGGGCGGACAGGCCTAGGGCGGCAAAACTCATATATATTCTCTTGTGACGGCTGCATTAGATGTCTGGTGACTGGTCAAGGACTGACCTGCAGCGGGCGTGAATCTTACAGCAAGTAGGTGCTCAAGGCTATGAATGAATGTCTTATCTAGGGGCGGTTGCGGTGTATTCCGGGAACATAACCATGACCTTGAGCCCCGTTTGGTCGGCATAGTTCTCGTCGAGAATGATACGGGCGCCATGCTGGCTGGCAATCTCTTTAACAATCGCCAGTCCCAGTCCGCTGCCTTGAATTAGTTGCTGACCGAGACGTTGGAAACGGGCGAATACCCGTTGTCGATCAGCAGCGGCGATGCCGGGCCCGGTGTCGGTGACGACCAACATGACCTGCTGCTTATCTCGGCGCAGCTGGACCTCGATCTTACCGCCGGAGGGGGTATAGCGGATGGCGTTGTCGATCAGATTGCGGCAAAGAATTTGTAAGCCGGAGAGATTAGCTAGAAGCGGGAAATGGCTGTCTTCTGGTTCTAGACTGAGGGAAAGTTCGAGCTGTTTTTCCAATGCCAAAGGGGCGATGGCTGCCGTCTCCTGACGCACCACTGTGGCCAGATCTTGATGGCTGAATTCCGGGTCAGACTGATGCTCCAGACGACTCAGCGTTAGCAACTGTTCGACCGCATGAGTCATGCGATCAACGCCACCGATAATATGCTCTGCGGCCTGGCTGGTCATCTGTGGGTCTGGACGTTGAGTTAGATTCTGGGCGTGAATGCGTACGCCTGCCAGAGGGGTGCGTAGTTCATGGGCGGCATCGGCGGTAAAGCGTCGTTCACGTTCCAGAGCATCGGCTAGCTTTTCCATCAGACCGTTGATGGCGGCTACGACCGGTTTGATCTCTTCCGGACTGTCGGAAGTATTTAGCGGCTTCAGGTGTTCTGGGTTACGACGGGTGATCTGGTTAGAGAGCCGGTGCAGCGGCGCTAATCCGCGACTGACCGTTAACCAGATTAAAAATCCTAGCAATGGCACCATCATTCCCAGCGGCAACAAGTTACTGATGACGATCTCTTCGGTCAGTTCGTCACGCACATCACTGCGCTGGGCAACCTTGATCCAGATGTTAAGATCGCGATCCTTGAGCATAAAGGTGCGCCAAGCATAGTCACCAATGTGTTCGTTGCTGTAGCCGGTGTTAAGTTGGAAGCTAAGGGTAACCTCATTGCTATCACTTCCAAGCAGTTCTTGACCCTCTTGATTCCAGACTTGAAAGGCTAGTTTGCTTTCATATTTGTGGCCAAAGGGGGTTGCTTCATTACCTTCGGTATAGAGTTTTGGTGTAACGAAAGGCTGGTATTTGAGAGCTTGTTGTAGATGTGTAATCTGGGCGCGTTTGAGCTGATTTTCCAGCAAGCTTTGCAGTACCCGCGCCATCTGCGCTAGTTCGGCGTCGAACAACTCTTCCACTTCTTTAGTGGTTTGCAGATAACTTGCGTAGGTGACAACGGCCGCTACGGTCGTCGCAGCAATTAGCAGGGTCGCCAGCAAATAACGTTTGATTGACTTCAAGGTGTCTGCTCGATTCTGTATCCGATACCGCGAATGGTTTTGATAAGTTGGCTGCCAAACTTCTTGCGCAGATGATGTATATGCACTTCTACGGTATTACTTTCAACCCCTTCCTGCCAGCCGTAGAGCTGCTCGGTGAGTTGATCACGGGTGAATACCTGTCCGGGATGGTGCAGGAACTCCAGCAACAGTGAGTATTCGCGCCGATTAAGGCTGATCTCTTCGTTATTCAGCGTCACCTGGCGGCTAGCGGGATCAACCAGAATGTCGCCATAGCTGATAATAGCGCTGGTGTAACCACTGCGACGACGTAGCAGTGCTCGTATTCGGGCGTTGAGCTCTGCTATATCGAAAGGTTTGATCAGATAGTCGTCGGCACCGGCATCTAGCCCGCGAATACGATCCTCCACCTGATCCCGTGCGGTGAGGATAATAACGGGTGTATCAATGCCCCGAGCGCGAGCCTGTTGCAACAGTTGAATGCCATCTAAACCCGGTAAACCCAGGTCCAGAACTACTAGGTCAAAGGTCGTGATTCTCAGCGCTTCCAGGCCAAGGCGGCCATCGGTTAGCCAATCCATAGTCTCTCCCTGCAGGGAGAAGGCATCAACAATGCCTTGTCCCAGAGAGGGGTCATCTTCAACTAATAGCAGTCTCATCGATGGTCCTTGCTGTTAATACGAGCTGTTTTTGCTGTTGGTTTTTTTATCAAGTTTGGATAACAGTTGTTTGATCTCCTGCCGACGGCCTTTGTCCGCCAAAGGTCGATCTGGACGGGCTGCTGCCGCTAACGCATGCTGCAGTACCTCGCGGGCTTTTTCAATCTCGTTTTCGCTAACGAGGAATTCCCCGTAGAAAAAATTGCTATCGATACCGTCGGGATTGATCTTTAACGCCAGTTCCAGATTCTGACGAGCCTTTTTATCGCTACCGAAGCTAATAGGCCAGCCCGGGACCTGATAGAACAGCGCTCCCAGGCTGGTATAGGCAGAGCCAGACAGCGCTTTTGGGTCGACCTCGATAGCATGCTCAAGGCTGGATCGGGCGGTTTTGAGAAGGCCCAAAGCGCCCAGTCCGCCTTTCTCTCCGGCGTAGGTGCTGAAGATGATTCCCTTCCAGATCAGTAGTTCCGGAATGTCTGCGTTCTCGGTGGTGAGCTGTTCTGCTTTTACCGAGAGTTGCTCGAAAGCTTTTTCCTTTTGTTCTTTCTCTAAAGAGTACTTAATTTCAGCCCAGCGTCCCTGCAGCTCTGCCATCAGCGCTAATTGCGCGTCGGTTGCCGCATTTGCTGAAGCTGAAGTCAGTACCAATACCAATAGTGCGATAATAGATTTCATTGTTTACTCCTAATGTTCAGCGCGTCTGAGCGTGCCCTTTAATGGTGTGTAGTTGTTTGTTGATGGAATTACCGACGATGCCCGGCATCAGTCCGTTGATTTTTACAAAGAGCTTTTCCGGCCAGCCCAAAAAGCGATTGGCACAGGGGTTTTGGATGAATTTGAACAGTTCCCGGGCTACCTCAGCGGGACTGTCGACGGAATTGTTTAGAGCCTCATTAAGGGCATCGGCGGCGTCCGAATTAAGTCCCGTACGGGTGGCACGGGGCGCGAAATATTGCACCATAACGTTGCTGTCGCTAAGTTCCCTAGATAATGCCTCGGTGAAACCGCGCAGGGCAAACTTGGTGCTGCAATAGCTGACATAACCGGGGTAACCAATGCTGCCAAAGGTAGAACCAACATTGACAATGCGCGCTTGCGGCTGTGCTTTCAGTAGCGGTAACAGGGCATGGGTTAGCAGCATGGTGCCGGTCAGATTGGTATTGATGATTTGGCGGATCTGTTCACTGCTTTGTTCTTCAAAAAGGCTAAGGGCGTTGATTCCCGCCATGTTTATTAGGGTATTTAGCGGCTGCTCCAGTCCTTCAACCTTAGTGCGCAGGCGATCAATGTCCTGCTGCTGGCATAGGTCTGCAACAACATAGCTGTGGGCTCCTTGCGGATGCGCTGGCAATCGTTCCACCAGCTGCGCCAAGGCTTCGGGGCTGCGACCGACAGCGATGATGCGAGCACCCATCTGGGCCAGCCGTTCGGCACTGGCTTCTCCGATTCCGCCAGTAGCTCCGGTTAGCAGGATATGCATATCAGAAATGTTCATGGCTTTTATTGCTCTCTGGGTTCGGGATATCAGGGCAGTGATGCCAGGACCGCCCCATAGAGGCGGTAGAAATTTTTTGTAGCATGGATGATGGCTTGCTGATCATCAGGGTCTTCTATTCGGTCCATCAGCTTTTCAAAAAATTGCACGTGTTCGATATCCAGATCACCATGGGAACGTAGGTAACTGAAGGCGGTATCGGGTAATTCCAGCCCTTGCTGTATTTTGCCTGCAGCCTGTGTCGCCAGGGCAATGCTAGTGCCTTCCAGTACATGCACCATACCGAAGAAGCTGACAGGGTTGCGACGTTGAATGCCATCATAGGCGTACGCCACCATTACCTCAGTCTCAAAGCTCGGAAGGCTGTTACGGGTGGCGTTGCGGTGGCCCCCAGCGGCCTCAATGTCGTTCAGAATCCATTGTTCGTGGCCAATTTCTTCTTCGATATATTCAGCAATGGCGTGTTGTAGCCACGTCTGAGGTTCGGAAAGACGGCTGCCACAGGCCATTAACAAGGGCACAGTATGGCGAACATGGTGGTAAGCCTGAGCCAGAAATGCCAGATAGCGTTCCTGGCTGACCTTACCCTGTATTGTCTGGGTGATGACCGGTAGTGTTAACAGTTGCTGGCGCGCGTCCTCTGTTTCGAGGCATAGACGTCGGAAAAAAGACATATTCAAAACCTTTGCGTGTGTAAGTGACTAAGGAACCTGTGAACAAGTCTCTTGCGCCTCTGGCTTTCAGGGAGATTGGAGATCAAGGCAACGATTGCAGACATACTGGTTGTACGTCGAGAATCGTTAACACTGAGATCCGGTCTCTCTGAAAGCTCCGAAGGACGGGCTCTAGAACGGCCATCTGCTTTGTCAGACCGTTTGAAAAGGTCCAGACATTTTGCTGCACGATCTTTCGCGCACCTGGCCGTTCTAGATACCGCAGAGAACACACTGGACTTGTTCATAGGTTCCCTAATTAACTATGAATAGCTTTTGTTCATTATGTGCATCTATCTCCCTGTAGCTGACTTCGATACTATCGCCATAAACTTGATAAATAACTTCTCTTCGGATTCTACCGTTAGCCGTAAGTTGCTGATTACTTGGACGGAATGGAGTAACACCCGGTAGCCAGGTGCCGATCTGAGCATAGTCAGGGAGCTGTTGGTTTATCCGTTCGATTTCGGATTGCAGTTGCGCATCGGTGACCGCATTTGCACTGTTGATAATGGCAATATTGAAAGGGCGGTTGTCGCCGAACACACAGGCCTGCTGAATCAACGGGCTGGCGTTGAGTTCAGATTCAATCCATTCCGGGCAGAAGTTGCGACCGGAACTGTTGATATAGACGTTTTTTTTGCGGCCCTGAATATGCAGAAAACCCTGCTCATCAATCGTGCCTATGTCGCCACTGGCGATCCATTCAGCACTTTTGTGCTCCCCGTTATCAGGGTTGTGACCGAGGTAACCTAGCATTGATGAGCCGCGGATCATGATTTCGCCGTCACCGGCAATGGCGACTTGGCAATGAGGCAGGGGTTGGCCAGCAGAGCCTGGCCTGTTTTCAGCGGGGGTGTTTAGTGATACCACCGAGGCGCATTCTGATAGGCCATAACCTTCGTAAACTGGCAACCCCAGAGCTTTTGCCCGTCTCAGCATGGTCACCGAGGTGGTGCCACCGCCAACGGCAATAAACTTAAAATTGCAGTTGATGGCGTTGCCTGCTTTTAAGGCCAATAGCGCCTTCAGCAGTTGCGGGGTGAGAATCAGGCTTTGTGGTTGATGTTTATTTAAAAATTTTGCCAATTGCTGCAGATTCAGGGAGGTCGAACCTGTTAAACCGGTGTCGGTGCTGGGGTAAATTAGCGTCCGTTCGCCGGCGTATAGTGGCAGCAGCACTCCCGCCAGATTTTCCAGCAGCACTGCCAGTGGTATCAAACAGGCGTGCTGTTCAATCCGCAGATCACCGAGTTTTTGATAGAGGGATTGGCACAGGCTATCCAGCTGTACAAGGCTCAGACAGACGCCCTTGGGGGTGCCTGTGGTGCCTGAGGTGAAGGTCACCAGGGCGGTCTTGTCTGGCAGGTCGGCGGTCATCGTTTCCCGCCGATAGACCCCGACCTGCTGCAATAACGGTTGTAGTAATGGATCTGCAGCAAAGTTGCTATCCATGATGCGGGCCTGATCCAGGCTGGCTGTAATCAGTACATCGACACCGCTTTGACTTACCGCGTGATAGGCCTGCTGCAAGGAGAAAAATGTAGGGATCGGCGTGACTGGAATGCCCGCCTGGAAAGCGGCTAGCTGACAGACAATCCATTCGCTGCCGTTGTCGAGCCAGATCCCCAGATGTTTAGTGTCTGTACGGATCAGCAGTTCCGCCAGGTGCTGGATGCGGTCACTGAGCTTTCGATAACTGACCTGGCCGGTATCAGACTGGATAGCGATCTTGTCGCCTTGATCAGAGCTGTGCTGATGGATTCTTGCTAACAGGGACTGAGGTTTATCGGTGATTGCTGGCACTGTTCTTTTCCTGTGGCAGGTAGGTCAGGTTAGTTCGGAGCACGAAACTGGATCAGTTGGTCTGGAACCGGTTGTGGGGCGCGCTGAATCAAAGATGCTAGCACCCGGTTTTGATTGAGCAGCTCTAGGCCATTGCCGAATTGACCAGCCACCACCTGAGGGTGGTTATCGTAATAGCTACCCCAATTGTCCCTTTGGGTATGCAAACGAGTGGCACTTGCGGCGGCGATGGGCATCAACTCCAGGCCAACCCCTAGTTTGTGGAAGCTATTGAGCACAGGGGGAGTCGCCGTTAATACCAGCCAGCGGTAACCCTGCTGATAAAAATAGCTGATCAGCGATAGAATCAGTCGACGGGTACTGCCGGCGTTATTGGAGGCTAGGTTACCTACTTCCAGAATCTGTTGCCGCTGTACACCTGGGCAGCCAAGCTTCTGTAGTTCCACTTCGATGGGGTTGTCTAGATATTGTTCCAGAAACAGTGGTCCACGAGCTGCATTCTGATAGCCAATCACAGCATTTGGCTGATTATGGCGGTTGGCGAGTACAATCATATTCTCAGCGAAGGAATGTATGTCCGCCTGATAGTCTTCGTGAAAGCGCTGCTGTACAAAGGCTTCAACCAAGGAGCGATTATCTTCCCGAGTGACTAAGAAGATATTGGATTCCCGTTGCTGGGGCGTTTCAGACTTCTCTTGCTGTTGGGCCATCGGGGGTGCCTCTTGCTACTTATATGTTGCTGCCAATAGGGCGTAGCGGTTCTGGTATGTAGGGAGTCTCTGAACAGTATGGGGAACGGATACTTGCTCAGAGACTCCTTGGTGTCAGAATCAATGTATCGGGTTTTTCTTAAGGAAGACTTAAGCCTCAGGAGGTTTAATCAGATTTGATGTATTAAATTATTCTTAATAAGAGGGTTATTTATAAGCAAGGGGCTGTTCTTTGTGTTAGAACCGAGTCGCTAAACCTGCATTAGGCACACAGTAAACGCATGTTTATTTCTCGATAGGTGACATCTAAGATCACCTATCTGCTATGGTTGTTACTATTAAAACATTATAAATGTTAGAGGCTTAGGTGGGTTTTTTTGTATAAAAATCAATCTGTATTCGGTCTCTGGGACGCCTATGAAAGCACAGATAATCAGCGCTGTTTCGCACAGCATTGATGCAGACCCATCCCTTGCGGTGGACCAGTTGATCGTCAGCAGCAATGAACAACTGGGGTCGCATATGCCTCAGGCAGGTATTCTGTTTGCGGGTGTAGATATTGAACTGCAGTCGGTGACCAATGGCCTTTATACCCAGTGGCCGGAGCTGCAGCTGATCGGTTGTAGTACTGACGGTGAGTTTTCATCGGTGGAAGGTTTTACCGAGGATTCTATCGTGCTGATATTGTTTGCCTCAGACAGCATCGACATGGTGGCGGGTTTCATTGATAACCGCACAGACGATCTTCGTGGAGATTGTCGCCGGGCGGTTAGCGCCGCCATGCAACGCTCCGAACAAGATCCTTCATTATGTATTCTGTTGTCCGATGTGCTGACCGGGAACGGTGAATCGGTGGTCAGCAATGTCTCTGATGCGTTGAACAATCTTGTGCCGGTGGTGGGGGGGATGGCCGGTGACAACTGGCGTTTTAGCCAGACTCATCAGCTTTGCAATAATTCAGTATTTAATAATGGCTCGGTTTTCTTATTGTTTTGTGGCCCGCTGAAATACTCTTATGGTGTTGACTGTGGTTGGGACGCTATCGGCGAAATGGGCACCATTACGCGTTCTGATAAAAATGTGATCTATGAAATAGACCACCAGCCAGCACTGAAGTTTTACCATGACGCTTTGGGTGAAAAGGCCGTGCCCACGGAAAACCTGCCCTTAGCGGTGTATGACAGCAGTAGCAATTTTCGCTTTATGCGAGCCTCTTTTTCCGAATTCGACCATACCACGGGTGCGGTGACATACCTTGGCGGCATGCCGGAGAACAGTGGTGTGCGGGTGACCAGGGTGAATAGTGATTCGATTATTTCAGGATCCAAAAATTCTGCTCTGCAGGCGTCAGAACGCTTCCCCGGAGCGTCTTCTGCCAGCATCGCGTTGTGTTTTTCCTGCGGAGCCCGGCGTCAATTGCTGGGCAAACGTACCTTCGAAGAGTTTCAGTCTGTTCAGGACACCGTCGGCGAAGGTATCCCCATCGCAGGTTTTTATACCTATGGCGAATTCTGCCCGCCCATGCCTTGGGCCAATACCGAATTTCACAACGAGACCTTTGTGACCTTGTTGATCGGTTAGGAAAGGTTTAGATGGCATAGATGCTGTGCTCTTATTTCCCCCAAAAACTAGAATGACCGCTAAGGCGCATCAGGCTATTTTCGGCATGGCTGGTGATTTCTATGGATGGTGCGCCTACTATATCCCGTATAACCCAGCACCGGACGTTCGATAAGTATAAAATCCTGTGGGAATAAGGTGCTGTCGGCCCCACTCTGGTCTCCCTTGCGACGGAGATTTCTGTAAAATCAGATGCTAGGTGGAAATTCTTGGACTAAATTTAGAACAAAGGCTGGCCTCCTCAAGAGCCACTGAAGCTAGTTAAGTCAACACTAACCGATCTATAAAACGAGGTTAATCATGCCTGAAAAGAAGGCCATTGCGCGCCTAGAAGCATTAGTAGAAATCGATAAAAAAGTCAGCCACGCTCTATCTGAGCTGGATAAAGGCCGGGAAGATCTTCGCGAAGCAAAATCCCAGCTGAAAGCCCTGAAATCCCTTGATCCTGAGCGCTTGAAGAAAAGTTTGGCTGAACTGAAAAAGAAAATGGTAGTTAAAAATACGGAGATCAAAAAACAGAGTACAGAGCTCGCAAGCCTTCGTAAAAAGCTACGTGACGCCAAGTCAGAGTTAAGCACCTCTAAAAACGAAACGGACGCTTTCTACGTCAGCGCCTGCAAACAATGGGAGCTGTCCTACACCGGTTTTCAATACCCTGACGAGCGGGCAGCTGACAATTCTTCCCGTATACGCTGTTTAAACCGTGAGAGCGGTTCTAGTGTGATAGCAAATGGTCTTGACGGTGACAAAGCGGTTTGGAGTAATGATATCGGAATTCCTGACGAAGTGTCGGTAACGGCTGCTGAGCGTATTGCTGAACTCAACCTGTCTACCTCTTCTATCTAAGCCCGTTAGTCAGCCCGTCGCTTAAGGGGTTGGCTAGGGGCATCCTTGGTAGTCAGAAGTTGCGATCCAAAACAGTCTTCTCGGTCGGACGACAAGAACCGCAACTGTCGGCCCTAAGCTGACGTACCGGTCGTAAGCGAAGATCTTGTGTCTATCGAAGCCGGTGCGATTCACTCAAGAAATTGGTGATGAAATATAAGGAACGATTACGCTCTATCATCTGCTCGAATATCTTATCCACGATCCAGATAACGAAGCTGCTGCATAGAGAAAGGTGTGATTGGCATGAAAAAGTTTATTCGCGAAAACCCCACGATCGCTTTTGGCCTCGGCCTGCCACTACTGCTTGTCGTCGTATTTCTGCTTATTTCCGGCCTCCCCACGCTTTTGGTGGCATTACCGCAGCACGACGTGCTTTACGCCACGAATTACAACAACACCCCGAATGGCATACAGATCGTCGTTGTTAACAACAACGTTCAGGTCAATTATCTGGGAAGTTCGCAGGCCTACCAGAATCCACGGCTCTGGCGTTACAGCCCCCAAACGGGGGCTGTAAAAGAAATTGCCATCATGCTGCCTCCCGGCCTCGCGCCCGCCAACCAGACATCCGCTAATGCCGAGAAGCCATTAGTTGTCACTCCGATCGCTGTGCCCGATCTTGACGGGGTGACGGTCGACTCGTCCAGTCTTGCGCCGGACGGTTACCAATTCAGCACCGGTGCGAATGCCTATTCGGGTCGTGTTTTTACAGGCCTGTTCTATTCATCACGCTATCGTCAGCAGGCTGAGCTGGTCAAGGATGGGCGCAGTATCCATTTGCCAAATACCGATGGTGCGTATTACCGCAATTCTTCGCGCTTTATTGGCTGGGTGGTGACGCCATGAGCTGGCTGTTTATTCTAGTCATAGTCTTTGTGGTTATTGGCGGAGGGTGGTGGGGCTTGCCACTGGTGGCCTCTCTGTTTGGAACCAAGAGCGTTACCGACAAGGCGGGAGCGTTGGAGAATATTTCGCGGCTGATGTACACCTTTGACATCACACCTAGCGAAGTAGAACACGATTTTCTTAATCAGTCGGGGCCTCAGGACGTACCCAGCTCACGTTCTAGCGGTGATATTGCTAAGACACTCTTTTCGTATCTCGGCGCGATTTTCATTGTCGCTGGTATCTGTACCTATATCGGCATGTTCTGGGATCGGATGGGAGGCGTGATGCATGTTGTTGTCACGCTAGGCGTGGGCTACACCCTGCTCATTGTACTGATGTCCGCACTGCATGAAAAAAAGTATCCAAAGCTCATCTTGCCGCTTTCACTGGCCACCGTATTCATGCTGACCAGCGGCTGGTTTGTGTTTATCTACGAGGTATTTCCTCATGGTGATAACTGGCGACTTGCAGTGCTCAGCGTATTCGGACTGATGGCGGTTCATCAGGGGCTGTTATTCCGAAAATACGAACTGACGGTGCTAGCTTTTACAGGACTCTTTTTTGTTTACGGTTTCTTGCAGGTAGGCATGGACATGCTTAACGTCCCTGCAGGCTTCAGTGCGATTGCCCTTGGTGCCTCTCTGTTGCTGGTTGCCAGCGCGCTGGAGAAAACGGCGCAGCGTGCGCTTGCAGAACCTGCCATATTTATCGGTAGCTGTTGGCTTTATGCGGGTATTTTCGATCGTGTGGCTATCGCGTCGGCGGTAAACTGGGCGACCCTGCTGACCGGAGTGTGTGTCATGTCAGCGGCCTACGGTCTGCAACAAACGGGACGACAACAGCGCTTGGCCGGCCTCGGCTATCTGGTCGGGTCAATCATGGCCTACACCGGCCTATTCGACCTTATGAATAAAACGTCCTTCGAACTTTTATATTTTGCAGTGACAGCCTCGATGCTCTACGCCTGCGTAGTGCTGAAAAGCCGGGCTCTATTGTTCACCACGGTGATCGCTATGTTGAGTTATATTGGCTACTTCTCCGCGCAGCATTTTGTCGACTCTTTGGGGTGGCCTGTCACTCTGATTCTTATGGGTGTGGCTTTTTTTGGCGTCAGTACCCTCGCGATCAGAGTGAAGCGAAATATTTAGGGAGTAGCTCGCAGAGAGGCGTCTCTCTCTTTTGCGGACCGAGCGCTAAGAAAATGCTACCCAGAGCCGAAAATCCGAGCCTCGCAACGCTTGTTTCAAAGGAGAAGTGAGGGGGTTGTCTCTTTTAATTGCGTTTCATCTGTTTTTTAGTACCCCGTGTGGCCTCTGCCTGATAGGGATCGTCGGGCCAGTAGTGCCTTGGATAGCGTCCTTTTAAATCCTTACAGACTTCTGCATAGGTATTCTGCCAGAAACTGGTGAGATCTCGGGTGACCTGAATGGGTCGTCGCGCGGGTGATAGCAGTTCGATAGTGAGGGGGAGTTTTCCCTGCATGATCGTTGGTGTTTGCTGCAGACCAAAGAGTTCCTGAATTCGGACTGATAGTTGTGGTTCTTCACGACTACTGTAATCGATAGCGATATTGGAGCCGCTGGGAACTCGGAAGTGGCTGGGTAGGCACGCTTGTAATTGCTGTTGCTGCTGCCAGGACAGTGAGTTTAATAAGAGTTCATAGAGGTTCAGCTGTTTTAGTTGCTCTAGTTTTCTGAAACCTTCGATATAGGGCACCAGCCATTGCTCTAGGGTATCAGTCAAGGCCTTATCTGACAGGTCCGGCCAAGCCTGATCTGTCTGGTAGCGAGCCACCAGCTGGATTCTGCCTTGCAGGGCGCGAGCGTTTTTATCCCAAGGCAGACTGTCTAGGCCGTTAAGGCGCAGGCCTTCCAGCAAGCCAGCGCAGATATGTTCTGGAGCCGGCTGTTTGATGGCTTGATCCCTGACGATTAACTTCCCTAGATAGCTTTTTTGACGAGCCCGCACGGAACCGCTGTCGTCATCCCAGGTGATCTCGGTGCTGTCTTCGAATTGATCGGAGAAATGCTGTTGCAGCAATTTCAGATCAATGGGTGCTGCCAGGTAGATCCGCCCGTTAGCTTCCTTGCCGTCAATATCGGCGATGGCCAGAAACTCGTTGTTGGCAAGAGAATCCTGCTGTTGGAAGGTTGCTCCGCGACCATTGCGCAGACGATAGTGCTGGCTGCTTGCGCTTCGGCGTTGCGCGATACGGTCGGGAAAGGCAAAGCAGAGTAACAATCCTGCCTGGTCAGAATCCGCGCTTTGATCCGATACTTTTAGTTGTCGTTGCCAGCGTTGCGAGGTCTGTTGGATGCGACGAATCAGCCCTGAAGCTTTGCGATTACTTCTTTGGCTATAGAAGTGTTCCAGTCGCAAGCGTGAATCTGCTTGGCGTTGACCATTATTGGTGAGCAGATCTTTTTCACCGAGTATGGCGGCCAAATCGCAGCCCAGAGCGCCTAGCCCTAGTTCTTTGGCCTTGAGCATCATATGGGCCAAGCGCGGGTGGCTACCCAGTTTTACCATAGCGCGGCCCATGGCGGTGATGATGTTGTTTGTATCCAATGCCCCTAGCTGCTGCAACAGCGTGCGGGCTTGCTGTAAATGGGCCGCTGGTGGTGAATTGATCCAGCTTAATTCCGATTCATCGCTACCCCATTGCGCCAGTTCAAGGGCGATGGGGGCCAGATCGGCATGCAGTATTTCAGCTGCGCCATAAGCGTCAAAGCTGGCTTCCTGAGATCGGTTCCATAAGCGATAACAGTGTCCAGCTTGCTGGCGTCCGGCGCGGCCTTGGCGTTGGATTGCCGATGCCAGGCTGATGCGATGGGTGATTAGTTTTGACATGCCGCTGTTAGGATCAAAACGAGGTTTTCGGGTGAGGCCGCAATCGATCACGACATTGACGCCGTCGATGGTGAGGCTGCTTTCGGCGATGTCGGTGGCCAGAACCAGCTTGCGATGCCCCGGCGGCGGCAGCGCCATGGCGCGGTCTTGTTGCTCTGGCCCCAGAGCGCCGTAGAGAGGGATGATCTCCAGATGCTCGGGTAGTGATTGTTGCAGCAAGGCTTGATGAGTGCGACGAATCTCGCCGGCACCGGGGAAAAATGCCAGCAGGCTGCCGGGGTGTCGGTCAATTGCGTTGATCAGTCCTTGAGTCATTTGCTCAGTATTAAAACGCAGTAGGTCGCCGCCAAGATAATGGGTTTCAACTTCAAAGCTACGTCCCGGGCACTGCACCACGGCTAGATCTGGCCCTAGCAAAGGCAGCAGTGCTTGTTGCTCCAGGGTGGCGGACATGATCAGAATACGCAGATCTTCGCGAAATAGTTGCTGACTTTGCAGGGTCAATGCCAGGCCCAGGTCTGCCTGCAGGGAGCGCTCGTGGAATTCGTCGAAAATAATACAGCCGATGCCTTCAAGGGATGGGTCGTCCTGAATCATCCGTGTCAGAATACCTTCGGTGACGACTTCGATGCGGGTGTTAGGGCCTATTTTGGAATCCAGTCGCAACCGGTAACCGACGCTGTCACCGGTTTTTTGTTTGAGCTGCTTGGCCATATAACTGGCGGCGCTACGCGCGGCAATCCGACGGGGTTCCAACAGTATGATTTTTTGATTTTTTAGCCAGGGCTGTTGCAGTAGTGCTAGCGGTACCCGGGTGGTTTTACCTGCGCCGGGTTCAGCTTGTAGCAGGCAGCAGCAATGGTTGCTCAGGGCCTGCTGTAATTGTGCTATTTTGTCGTCAATTGGTAATGAAATCATGGAACCCAGATTAGCCCGCGGTTGTCTTTGCTGATAGCAGGCAGCGTTAAGCCGCACAGGAACAGCTAAATATACCGAAATTGTTCCTCAGCGTCCTTTGCTACGCTAAGCTAAAACCAATAGTTACAGAGGTTGTGCCAATGGCAGACAAAATTGTCGATATCACCGAAGCCCGGGAACAGAAGGAACATGAGCGCAAGGCTGGAAAGCTGGACGATATTAAACAGCGCTTCAGCAAGGCGATGGGCATGGAAGAGAAACCCCAAAAACGCTTTGGCTGGGGTAAAAAAAAGAAAGACAAGCCAAAGCCAGAAGGCTGGTGAGGCTTTTGCGGTTAGCTAGCTCGACGGTGGTTTAGGTGGCTAACAGTGGTTGTGCTTAAACTTCATGTAAGTGATGCCGGTTGAAAGAACCAAGCGCCAGGACAACTCTATATTCTCATCATAGTGCGGGTCGTAATCGGCCACCGTGCTGATCAAAACATCCAGCCATATATCATAAAATTCCGGAAGGACATTAAGCGCTACTTTGCTGTGCCTGATCGCGATCTGCTCGAGATAATCGTCCGCGTAGTTAGTAGCATAGAATACCACCAGGCGGTAGAAAGACTTTTCCAACATGCGTTGTTGCTTTTCCATGTCGGTATTTTTGAAGTGTGCGGAAATGCGGTCGTCTGTATCGATAAAACGTTGGTAAAAGGCTTCGAAGAAGCTCTTATTATCCTGTTGGATTTTAAGAACACGCTCGTAGCTCTCGTCGAAAATGCGCTCAAAATCCATAGCCTAGCTTCCATCGGTATTTCTATATTTAGTAAAATCTAATCTACTCTCACCGGTTCAGCAACCTAATTCCCTAATAATTATGGGTTATTGATTTATCTCATTGTCTGATCAGCAGGTATTTAACGTAGTTACTGAGTGTCGATTATCTGAACCAGTTACGCGGTAGTATCAAAATAAGGGATGCGGATAGCCATAGAGGGCGATGGCGAAGGATTAAAATGGCGGTGAATAGGTTGGCTAGGGCCAGCAACAGGAAGAATGTCGGCAGTTGCAACTTGGCCATGCCTAGCAGTATCGCTGCAGTCAGCGCTGAGGCGATCATATAGACGGCGCTGATAATATTGTTGGCGGCTATGACTCGGGCGCGGCAGTCGGCGGCGGTTGCAGCCAGTATCTGGGTGTAGAGCGGGACAATATAGCAACCCCCGAATATACCTATCAGAATGATATCCAGAGTGACTCTAATGCCGCTGAAATTGCTGAGCAGATCAGTTAATTTGGCATTGGCTGGCAAGGGGGTGCTGGGCGAGGCGAAATAGAGATCAATGCCCGCCAATACCAAGCCAATGATGCCGAACATAACCATGTCGCGTCCCAAGCGGTCTTTACTCAAGCGATTGCAGAGTAGTGAGCCAGCAGCGATTCCCAAGGTAAAGCAGCACAGTAGCCAGCTGACGGAAATAGAATCGCCCCCCAGTACTGATTCTGCGTAATGAGGAACTTGGGTCAGATAGGCGGCCCCTAGAAACCAGAACCAGGCAATGCATAGCTGCAGGAAGCGGATTTTAGGTTTTTCCCAGCTTTGCCGGATAATGCGTTGATTGATGGTTATAGGATTGAAACAGAGTTTCAAGTCAGGGTTCACGGTAGGTGCCATGGGGATCTTACGACTGAGCCACCAGCCCATCATGGCCATCAGTATCAACATCCCGGCAATGATCATAGTTCCCTGCTGCTGCTTAAAAAGTACTCCAGCCAGCAGCGTTCCCAGTAAGATAGCGCTGAAGGTTCCTAGCTCCACCAGACTATTACCCATCAGCCACTGCCGGGGTTCCAGATGCTGGGGAATAATGGAGAACTTGATCGGGCTGAAGAACGCCGACTGGGTGGCCATCAAAAACAGCAGTACGAACATGAGTTCTATATTGGCGCTTAGCAGTGCCTGAGCGGCCAGTATCATCAGTGCCAGCTCCATCAGCTTCAACATTCGTATCAATGCTGACTTTTCGAAGCGATCGGCCAATTGCCCGGCAATCCCGGAAAATAGCAGATAGGGCAGCATAAATAGCCCTGCGGCCAAGTTTGTCAGTTTGTCGACGTCGCCACCCTGATTGCCCACCTGAAATACGAAAATCAGGATCAGTGCATTCTTAAACAGGTTGTCGTTGGCAGCCCCCAGAAACAGGGTGCCGAAAAAAGGACCGAAACGGCGGCTGTTAAGTAATTCTTTAGCGCTGGTAGATGAAGATTGATGTGTCATCAGTTGTTCTTTGTTGAGTGATGCATTATGGGCGGTTATGCAGATGGTACCTGATTTTTGGTGACCAATTACTACCTTCATATAGCCATTGTAAACAACTATATGAAGGTGTTAGCCTTGCCGGTCGGTCAGTATTTATCAATCTGAGGGAGTAGGGAACGTCATAATGTTAGTGCTAATGTCGTATTGCTGAAATAACGTTTGCTAAGTATTGTCGACCCCTTCATATCTCAGGCTCTCGTACACATACATCGTCAACTTGCTACATGGTGTGCCGCAGACAGAGACAGAATTTTTTAAAAATTTATCGGAGAAGTGCATTTATGCGTATTATCTTGCTGGGCGCGCCAGGCGCTGGAAAGGGAACTCAAGCACAGTACATCACAGAAAAATATGGTATCCCTCAGATCTCTACGGGAGACATGCTGCGTGCTGCGGTTAAAGCAGGGACGCCTCTTGGTAAGGTCGCCAAGGGAGTGATGGATGCCGGGCAGTTGATTTCTGACGATATCATTATTGGTTTGGTTAAAGAGCGTATCGCTGAAGCGGATTGCGCCAACGGCTTCCTGTTTGACGGTTTTCCTCGCACTATTCCTCAGGCTGATGCGTTGAAAGATGCGGGCGTCGCAATTGATAATGTCGTTGAAATCGATGTTGCCGATGAAGAAATTGTTAAGCGCATGAGTGGTCGTCGCGTACATCCTGGTTCAGGTCGTACTTATCACCTTATCTTCAATCAGCCTAAGGTCGAAGGTAAAGATGATGTGACCGGTGAAGATCTGGTACAGCGTGTCGATGATAACGAAGATACCGTTCGAGATCGTCTTAAGGTTTACCATGATCAGACCGCACCATTGATCGATTACTACAAGAGCTGGGGCGCCGCTGATGCGGCCACTGCACCTGAGTACAACTATATTCCAGGTGTCGGCTCTGTAAATGATATTCGCGATGCCGTATTTGCACAGTTGAAAGCCGACTAACTGTAGTCGATTCACCTACCCGCGTTTTCGAAAACCCGACAGGCTTTAGCCTCTCGGGTTTTTTTTATGGTGTTAGAACCTAGCTTGTTCGCTATTTAGTGTGTTATTTGTTCTCTAATTCCTGCTGTTTCCCCGGCTAATAATTCAAAACTGGCGTTTATATCGAGGTTTTCTCTGCTTTTCGCAAAGATAGATATAGAATGGGGACTGTTTAATTAACCAACCGATGCTGTTCCAGTCGATTATTAGCGCCTGGGTTCTATACAGCGGCGCATAATTTCTATCGAGGCAGGCATCTTGTCACCAGAAACACCATCAGAAGCACCAGCAGAAACATCACCAGAAAATACGGCCGGCGCATCAGCTGAAATATCATCGCAGTTGTTTACAGAACTGAATCTTCATGAGCGCTTAATAAAAGCCTTGGATAAGCAGGGCTTTGAAACCCCTACGCCGGTTCAGTTGCAGGCAATTCCTGCCGCGTTAGAGGGCAGGGACCTGTTGGTTAATGCTGAGACCGGTAGTGGTAAAACTGCTGCCTTCTTGCTGCCGTCACTGCATCGCATGCTCAATAATCCTGCCCCTCAAAGTGCAACCCGTGTGCTGATTTTGTTGCCAACACGTGAACTGGCGCGTCAGGTGCTTAAGCACTGTAACGACATGATGAGCTTTACCCGTATGTTGGCCGTCGTGATCACCGGCGGTGCGGAGTTTAAGTACCAAAAAGCATTGCTGCGCAAGAATCCAGAAATTGTTATAGCCACTCCTGGTCGCTTGGAAGAGCATCTAGCGCGCAAATCTATTGATCTCAGTGATCTGGAAGTATTAGTGCTGGATGAAGCCGATAGGATGCTGGATCTTGGTTTCAGTGAAGATGTACTGAAGATTGCCGCCGCCTGTAAGGTTGAGAGGCAGACGTTATTATATTCCGCAACCCTGAATCATAAGGGTGTGTCCCGAGTTGCTCAAGAAGTGTTACGTGAGCCTATGCGCCTGAATATCAATAGGGCGCAGGATGGTCATGCCAACATTACTCAGCAGGTTGTGCTGGCCGATGACAGTAAGCATAAACAAACACTGTTGATGCGGATATTGGAACAAGATGCTCCCGAGAAAGCGCTGGTATTCTGTAATACCCGCGATGAAGTGTCTCGCGTCGGTGGTGTGCTCAAATACAATGGTGTTCGGGCGGCAATACTACATGGCGAAATGGAGCAGGATGACCGTAACCGGGTGATGGATTTACTACGCCGGGGTCATATTCAGGTGCTAATTGCGACCGATGTTGCGGCCCGTGGACTTGACGTCAAAGGCATTGAGCTGGTTGTTAATTTCGATATGGCGCGCAGCGGTGATGATCATGTTCATCGAACTGGCCGTACCGGTCGAGCTGGAAGTCAGGGTGTTGCCATTTCGCTCATCAGTGCACGAGAATGGAACTTAATGTCCAGTGTTGAGCGCTATCTTAAAACCAGTTTTGAACGTCGTCTGGTTAAAGGTTTGGAAGGCAAATATAAGGGTCCGAAAAAACTCAAGGCCTCTGGTAAGGCTGCCAGCGCTAAAAAACGCCCAGATACCACGAAGAAAGACGCCGCAGCGAGTAAAGGGGCTGCAGACAAAGGTAAACAGCGTCATCGTGATGCTAAGTCTGTCGGAAAGCGTCGTACGCCATCCGCGCCTAAGGCAGCAAACAAAGATGGTTTTGGTGACGGATTTGCGCCCTTTAAAAAGCGCACAGATTGATTGTATGGGGAAGGTCCGACGCCAGCAGTAACTGGCGTCGTTGAAAGTGCTTACTCAGTACGCTCGGTCACTTCCAGCAGGTGGTAGCCGAATTGGGTTTTAACCGGCCCCTGAACTGTTTTCAGCTCAGCAGAAAAAACTACTTCATCAAATTCACGGACCATCTGTCCAGGTCCGAAAGATCCGAGTTCTCCACCGTCGCGACCAGAAGGGCACGTTGAATGTTTACGGGCGACTTCGCCGAAATCGGTACCAGATTCGATTTCAGTTTTTAGTGCCTGGCACTCGGTTTCAGTAGCCACCAGAATGTGGCGAGCCTTTGCTCTGACCATGGAAATCCCCCTTAATTGTTATAGTATTTTAGAGTTGCTGATTGTTTCAGCGTTAATCAACGAAGTAATCATAATGTCAGAACAACTATCGGGTCCAGTATTATAGCTATTAGTTCTGTGTGGTTTATGTACTAACCTCGATTTACTACACTAAGTCAACGTTATTGTCTTATTGGGAGCAGTGAATGCCAGCCCCTACGGTGAGCAAACGCTAGGAATTACTCACAAAGAAATATAGGTAATCCATGATTTCCTTCGGGTCGATGATATCGCGCTTATGGATGGTGATGGCCGTCGCGCTATTGCCGACCATTATGTTGGTTTCTTACAACACCTGGAGCAAGTATCAGGATGCCCGGGAAGATATTCGTTCGTCCGCGCTTTTTTATGTTGGTGAACTGGCGGAGTATCAGCGGCGCCATATCATTGCCACCCATAAATACCTGCAGAGTCTTGCCGGTTTTGATGAACTGCAAAACCCCGCTTCTCCTGCTTGTGGAAAGCTGTTGGCAAATCTACTTTCGCTAAATACCATTCACGTCAATCTGGGTGTGCCGTTGGCTAACGGTGATCTGCTCTGCAACGGTTTTAAGCTGGATAGTCCGGTCAATGTGTCGGATCGTGAATATTTTCGCCAAACTATTGATCAAGGGGTGTTCTCGGTGGGCAGTTATCAGCTTGACCGGGCTGCGGGAGTTCCCAGTATTAACATGGCTTATCCGGTAAGAGACAACGATAGCGGTGAGGTTGTGGCAGCAGCAGTGGCGGTTGTTTCTTTATCTTGGTGGAGCCAGCAGCTGACTGGCTATGGTATTGATAAGGATGCGCTGGGGCTAGTAGTGGATGGTCGCGGGCGTTTGCTGGCGGTGCAGGGTAATACGGATCTGCTGCCTGGGGATTCCCTGGTCAATATTGGCTTGAAGGAATTACAGCAACGCCAGCAAGATACCGGCATTGTTGAGCTAACTGGCAACGACGGCATCAAGCGGCTGTTTGCCTATACACCGTTACATCAGAATAAGGGTGCTTTGGTGATGGTGATGCTTGGTTTGCCGACGGGTCTTGTCTATCAGGCGGTTGAAGAACATCTGCTTCATTATATTGAAGTGGTGGTGCTGGCGATTCTGCTGTTGATTATTCTGGCCGGAATTATGGCTCGAGAAGCGGTGATTAAACCGGTGCGTTCGCTACTGCGTTCCACCGAAAAACTGGCCGGGGGGATGGAGCTGGATTTACCTCGGTTTGATGGCTCCGAATTAACAACTCTGGCTGATCGGTTTCAACATATTGTCGACCTCAGGGTCGAGGCGGACCGCAAGCTTAAAACCAGCCAGGGTGATTTGCGGCTCGCCTGTATCCGTCTGGAAAGTCTGTTATCTGAAGCCCCCGTGGGCATTATCGAATGGGATGCTGAGCTTCGGGTTTCTCGATGGTCTGGGCGTTGTGCTGCCTTGTTTGGCCTAAACGAGCCTAGTGTGCTCGGTCTTGCCGTTGATTCCTGGCCGCTGAATAATCATCAGTTTGTTGAAATTAAAGCGCAGCTGGAGGCTGTCTGCTCGGGGGCGTCGTACACCGGCCACTGTACCAGTCGACTAGTCGTGGATCGCAATGGCAGCCGGGCGTTGAATTGGAGCTTCAGTGCGGTGCGGGATGACGGTGGCAAGCTGGTGGCGATTTTGTCTCTGGTTGAAGATGTTACTGAACAGTTGAAGCAACAGGAAAACCTTCAGTATCGAGCTAGTTATGATTCCTTGACCGGTTTGCCGAATCGCTACTATGTGACGGAGCAGCTTGAAAAGCTGGTCGAATCTAGTCGTGGCCATCTGGTTATGGTGGCGCTGCTGGATTTGGATAATTTCAAATTGATTAACGATACCCTGGGTCATGAGGTGGGTGATCAGTTTCTCGGCACGATTGCCGAGCGCATACAGTTGTCTTTGTGGGATGGGGAAATTGTCGGTCGCCTGGGCGGAGATGAATTCTTGCTGATCGCTTCGGTGGAGGACGAACAGCAGGGCATGGATCGTATCCAGAAACTGTTAGTGGAACTATCTCGTCCAATCAACCTAGGTAAGGTGGTTAATAGCTGTGATGCCAGCGTGGGCCTGGCTTTTAGTCCCCAAGATGGTTCCGATGCTGGCGCTTTGGTTAAAAGGGCCGATCTTGCCATGTACGATGCTAAGCGCAACCGTCGTGGTGGCGTCAGCCGCTTTACCTGGAGTATGGAATTAGCGGGTCGAATCCGTTTTGAGCTTGAATCAGAGTTACGGCAGGCCTCTGATCAACGTTTGCTGCAGCTGCATTATCAGCCCATTGTTTGCGGCAAAACGGGAGCAATTCGAACGGCAGAAGCCTTGTTGCGTTGGCCACATCCCGAAAAGGGGATGATACCTCCCGATCAGTTTATTCCTATCGCGGAAGAGAGTGGCATGATTATCCCGATAGGCCGCTGGGTTATTCAGGAAGCCTTGGCGCAACTTAAACGTTGGCGGGATGTTGGGTTGGTGCTGCCGAAAATCGCAGTGAACTTGTCGACTTGGCAGCTGAATGATGAGAGTTTGCCTGAGTTTGTGGAATATCAGTTACAGGAAAACCAATTGCAACCAGGGCAGTTAACACTGGAGTTAACCGAATCCGCCGTCATTAATGCTGACACTACGGCGATGGCGGTACTTAATCGCTTGGTTAAAGTGGGGATTGAGTTTTCGCTGGATGATTTTGGCACCGGTTATTCCAGTCTTAGCTATTTATCGCGAATTCCGTTAAATCACTTGAAAATAGATCGCTCCTTCGTCAGTAGTCTCGATCATCCCCGAGATCAGAAGCTGTTAGCCAGTATTGTTGCTATGGCTCATGGCCTCGGTCTGAGTGTAGTGGCCGAAGGCGTGGAAACAGAAGCCCAGCTAGAATTTTTACGTAACCTGAATTGTGATCTGATACAGGGCTATTTCTATAGCAAACCGTTGGCAGAAGCTGATTTTTTGGAATTTTTTAAACACTGTGATAGTCGTGTCTAGTTAGTTGTAACAAAAGCATAAAATGGATAATATTGGTGGCCGCTTTAGTTTCGAAGCGGCGCTGAGTTGAAAAGGAATGGAATCTTGTTTCAGCAACGTTCAAATCTGTTATTTCAAGCCTGTCGGCTGCACTGCTATTGTCTGATTGCCAACCTCCGTTTGACCGGCCTGCCTTCTGTTTCTAGCTGCTTTTACTTGCCACTAACCCTCTTGTCTTCTGCCGTTCCCAGAGCGCGTGTTACTAAAGTACAGAGTCGGTTTCGTGTGCCATGACTAACGGCCTCACAGGGCGCTAGGAGAATGGATTAGTCAGAAACATAAAAAAAATAATTAAAGGAATGAATGATGATTTCAAAGGATAGTTCTGAGCGCACAAATGCTGCCCTGGTACCGACTTACGGACAACGGGATTTTGATGAAGATATTCCCGCCTTTAAGATCCCCGATAAGTCGAGTCCCGCGGATGTGGTTTACCGACTGATCCGTGATGAGCTGAATCTAGATGGCAATCCGTCGCTCAATCTTGCCTCTTTCGTGACCACCTGGATGGATGACGAGGCCCGGCGGTTGGCAGATGACTGCATTAACAAGAACTTCATCGATTTCGACGAGTATCCGCAGACGGCAGTGATTCACAATCGGGTGGTGAATATGCTGGCAGATCTGTTTCATGCCGAAATTCCCGAAGATGCCGATCTTAACACCGAAAATCCACCCTTTATGGGAACCGCAACCATTGGTTCATCCGAAGCCATTATGTTGGGACTGTTGGCTCATAAGTGGAACTGGCGCAAACGTAACTCAGAAAATACAAATCGTTCTGCAAAAGATCAGCCTTATCTTATTTTCGGAACCGATGTGCATACTTGTTGGGACAAGTTTGCCCGCTATTTTGATGTCAACGTAAAGTTCGTCTACATGCAACCGGGCAAGTACCGGGTGACCGCTGATGATGTGGAAACTATTCTGCAACGTCGCATTGCGGATGACCCGGAAATCATGGCGCGATGCGGCTATTCAGCCGATGAAGTGGGTGGTCGTAAAGTGGCTGAACTGGTCACGGCGGTGGGGTGTGTGGTTTGTACCACCTTTACCGGTGATATGGATGATGTGGCTGGTATTGATGCCATGCTGACCCGCAACGGCTGGGATATCCCAATTCATGTGGACGGCGCCAGCGGCGGTTTCGTCTTACCTTTCACTGAAGGTGATAATGGTGGAGAAGCTTGGGATTTCAGGTTGCCCCATGTCGCCTCCATTAACGTATCCAATCACAAATATGGTTTGGTTTATCCTGGGTTGGGAACGGTGCTGTTCCGAAATCCGCAGGTGGTGCCGGAAGAGCTGTTTTTTGACATCAATTACCTCGGTGGCGAGATGCATAACTACAGTCTTAACTTTTCCCGCGCCAGTAGCATGGTGTTGTTGCAATATTACAACCTGCTTCGACTGGGACGGGAAGGTTATAGCAAGGTGATGGGCAACTGCATGGATAATGCCGGGTATTTGGTGGAGCAGCTTAAAACCGATGCGGTGCTGAATAAGTTGTTTGAGCCGATAAGCCGCACTGATCTCTTCCCTGTGGTTGCCTTTAAGTTCTCCGACGATCTGCCTGCGAATATCAAATTTACCTTGCCCGAGCTTTCACATGAACTGAAGAATGCTGGCTGGATCGTTCCTGCCTACACCATGCCTGCCAATGCAGAAGAGATAACAGTGATGCGTATAGTGGTTCGGGAAAATATCAGCCGTGATATGGCGGAGATACTGATCAGGGGGCTGAAGCAATCAATCCGCTACCTGACCGATCTTACCAAGGATCGCAAGGAGTCGCCGCAAGGTAAGGCCCCGGCAGATAGTCGTAAAGGCTATACCGCAAGGGATCTGGAGGGCGTTTCCGGTAAGGGGCGTGATCAGCACGTTTGTTAAGGAACCGCTGGTAGTCCCGAACAGAACAGCTGGGCTTATTAAGGCGCTCCTAATAAGTTTTTGACAGTAGGATATTACGGATTCAAAGGGATTTAATATGATCTATTCGACCTATATCAAACCTAAGGCACCGCAACTAGGCGAAGGTATTCGGCTTGCGATCTATCAGGGTAAAGGCCCCGCAGGTACTGAGCAGGCCATTGCTCATAATTTCGAAACGCTGCTTCAAGCGGTGGATATGGCCAAGCGCTTTGATGCACAGCTGATCAGCTTTCCGGAGCTGTTTATCAGCGGATACGACCTGACACCGGAAACCGGCCATAATCTTGCCATGGAAGTTGATGGTTACTGGATGTCGAAAGTGGCTGACGTCGCCAGACAGAAAGAGATAGCCATCCTCTGCCCTTATCCGGAAAAAGCCCAGGTGGCAGGAGATACCCACTTTTACGATGCCATGGCATTGTTTGACGGTGATGGCACGCTGCTAAAAAATTATCGCAAAACTCATCTCTGGGGACCGGACGAGCGTAAAGTCTGGTCCTTCGGGTATGTCTATCCTGAAGAGGGAGAGGCCTATAGCGTCAGCTTGATCAATGGCTTCCCGGTTGGTGTGCTGAACTGCTACGAGGGTGAGTTTTTTGAGTTGGCTCGTATCTTGGCCTTAAAGGGCGCGAAACTGGTAGTGATTCCAACCGCTGCCGATGAATGGGCAACATTATCTGATGGTAGTCGTACCAAGAAACCCTATCCGGATATCTCCAAGACTTTATTGCCGGCACATGCTTACGAAAACGAGATGTTTGTTGCCTACAGCAATCACTGCAACGAAGAGACAGTGGCCGGTAAAGTACAGGCCAGCTATCTGGGCAATAGCATGGTTTCCGATCCCCACGGCCAGATGCTGGTGGCGGCTCGAAATGAAGAGACCCTGTTGATAGCCGATTGCGTACCGGGGGATTATGCCTCGACACATCCTGAAAACACCGATTATTTGAAAGATCGTCGTCCACAGCTTTATCAGCAGTTGGTGGCGAAGGATGTGGCCTACGGTGGCGGTTATCAATATCCGGAGAAGCCGGAGTGATAAGGTCCTTCATGCGTTTCGTCATCGCGAGGAAGTCCATCGCTACACTGGCCATCATCCAGGGTGTGCTGCTGGCAGGGAGTTCGCTCCCTGCTGCTGCGGATAGCACTTGGTATCCGTTCCCGGTGGAGATTCCTGCCAGCCAGGGCATGGCTATCAGTGCGAGCAAAAAGGCGGTCGATTACGTCCCGCTAAACAGCGCAGAAAAGTCCTGGAAACTCTGCGTTTCATTTCCCCATATGAAAGATTCCTACTGGTTGGCGGTTAACTTCGGTGTTACTAAGGAAGTGAAACGGCTGGGGGCCAGAATGCGGCTGTATCAGGCGGGTGGGTATGGCAATTTGGCCAAGCAGATTAAACAGCTTCGTCAATGTGTGGCGGAGGGTAGTGATGGAGTGATCATCGGCGCGATCTCCTACGATGGACTCAATGATCTGGTGGCAGAGGTTCGGGCTAAGGGGGTGCCTGTGATTGATGTGATTAATGGTATGTCGTCAGAGCAGGTTTCAGCTCGTTCGCTAGTGTCTTTTGAAGAGATGGGGTATCGGGCTGGCGAGTATATTGCTCAGCGCCATCCGCCAGGATCAGCGTTGGCTAAAGTGGCTTGGTTTCCCGGCCCCAAAGAGGCGGGATGGGTGAAGGTTGGTGATGCGGGATTTAGAAAATCTCTGGTCAATAGCTCGGTGGAGATCGTAGCGACGCGCTACGGAGATACGGGCAAACAAGCTCAAACGGTGCTGCTGGATGAGGTGTTGGATGCACATCCTGATGTCGACTATATCGCAGGTACTGCTGTTACCGCAGCAGCTGCCGTGAAGGCGCTGCGGGCAAGGGGGCTGAGTGATCGAGTTAAAGTGATGGCCTACTATTTTACACCAGAGGTGTATCGCGGTATTAAACGAGGGCGTATTCTTGCCGCCCCCACTGATTCTGCAGTTATTCAGGGCAGAATTGCCGTAGACCAGATCGTCCGTATTCTTGATGGTGCGGAGTATTATAAACAAGTTGGTCCACGCATCTCTGTGATCGACCAGCAGAATGTTAACTCCTTTGATCGCAGCACTTCATTGGCCCCCAGTGGCTTTCGAGCCAGTTACTCAACCAATGTTCGGTTGAGAAAGGAGTAAATGATGGCGGACATCGGGCGTAAACCCCAATCAGTATGGGCCAGTGCTCCCACGGTTTTATTTGTGTTGGCGTTATTGTTGTCACTCGCAGGCGTTAATTATTGGGGGAGCTTACTAAAGCGTCAGGCGGCAGAAGACTGGCTGGATAAGGCTGCCCATGAAACCCAGCAGATAACGGATACCAGCCTTCACTGGCTTTCTTTGTTTCATACTCAGCTGCGCGGCCTTGCAACGGGTTTTTATGGTTCCGAAAATATCACCAAAGATGAATTCCTGGATATGTTGGAAGTGGCTGAGGGAGTTGAGCAAGAGTCGGTGATTCCCCTGACCTCGCTAGCTTACGCCGTTGAGCAAAAGTCTGAAAATGTTAGCGCTGGGATGTTCGTTATCTACAGTACCGATATCGACGGGGTATTGGAGCCTGGTAATAATTTGTTGCAGCTGCAGGCCACCAAAAACCTGGCAGAAGCCGCGTTGATGCGACCTGAAAAGGTAGTGCTTGGACCGATGTATTACGGTAATAACGGTGAGCAGTACACCTCCCTGGCGATCACTGCGCCTAATAATGGGCAGCGGGGTATATTGGTATCGGCGATCAATTTGACCGAATTTATTCTCGATTTGAATACGTTGCATATTCCTACCGGTCTGTCGTTACGCATATTCGAACGCGATGCTGATGGTCATTCCCCTCGAAACCAATCGCTTAAGCCGTTAGAGCGGCGAATTGTTGGGCTAAGTAGTGCGCCGCTGGATACGGTCGATACCTTCTATTATCCCACTGGCAGCAGTGAGGCTCATTGGGATTATTATTGGGATGTTCGCCCTGAATATTTAGGCGGGGTCGATACTGCTTTGGCCACGGTGGTTCAGGTGGGCGGTAGTGCGCTGGTAGTTGCGGTGTTTGCTATTATTGGTTTTCTCTCGCTGCAGAATGTCAGAGTCAGTCGACTGGTAATGAAGCGCACTCAGGAGTGCGTTCAAGCTACAGCGGCGGCGGAACAGGCCAATCAGGCGAAGTCTGATTTTCTTGCCAATATGAGTCATGAAATACGAACGCCGATGAATGCGGTGGTGGGGATGGGGCATCTGTTGAATCGCACGCCTTTGAATTCGCAGCAACAAGAACATCTGCATAATATGCAAAATGGTGCTCAGAATCTGCTCGGTATCATTGATGACATTCTGGATGTTTCTAAAATTGAAGCGGGCAAAATGGAGCTTGATCTGGCGCCGTTCCAGCTTGAGTCCGTGCTGGAGCAGGTTTCCAATTTGTTGGGTGCTAAGGCTGCTGAAAAGGGCTTGGAGATCTTGTTTGATGTGTCGCCTTTGGCTCCGGCTGATTTGATCGGTGATGCCCTCAGGCTTAATCAAGTGTTGGTGAATTTGCTGGGTAACGCTATCAAATTTACGGATTGCGGCTCTATTGTGGTGGCAGTGCAGCCCCGGTTTAAGCCGGGGGGGAATGATGTCAGCTTAGCGTTTATGGTTCGAGATACTGGTATCGGTATGAACGAACAGCAGTTGCAGGAAGTGTTTAAGGCCTTCAGTCAGGCCGATAGCTCGACTACAAGACGGTTTGGTGGAACGGGATTGGGCCTGCACATCAGTAAACAGCTGGTGGAACTCATGGGCGGCAAACTAAGCGCTGAAAGTATTCCCGGAGAGGGTAGTCAATTTACGTTTACGGCATTGTTCCAGTGCCAGCAGGAGTCTCACTCGGCTTCGGTGCTGCCGAAGATCGGTCAGGGCAATCGCGTACTGGTGGTTGATGACAATGAGATTTCGCGAATGATTCTGCGTACTCATTTGGAATCCTATGGGCTTGAGGTTACCACGGTTAATAGCGGTATTGATGCCTTGCACGAACTTAAAAAAGTTTCTCAGGGTGGTGTGGAGCAACACTACCGGATGGTCTTTATGGATTGGCAAATGCCCGAAATGGATGGGATTGAAGCGGCAATGCATATCAAAAGCGATCCAGCTTTAATGAATAATGCCACGATCGTCATGGTGACTGCATTCGATCGCGAAGAGGTGCTTAAACAAGCGGAGCAGATTGGTTTGGATGCTTTGCTGACGAAGCCGGTTAATCGTTCGCATCTGTTTGATGTGGTTAGCGGGATATTGGCTGAAAAGCAGCGACGGCCACTGCGGGCTAATTCGTCGTCATGCTCTGACGAAGCCTTTCTGCCCGCTAAGTATCAGGGGGCTCGAGTCTTGCTTGTGGAAGACAATCATACTAACCAATATATCGCACAGGTTCTGCTGGAGGGCTTGGGTCTCAATGTGACGATCGCCAATAACGGCTGTGAGGCGCTTGAGGCTATTTCGAATAGTGGCTATGACATTGTACTGATGGATCTGCAGATGCCGGAAATGGATGGCTATCAGGCCACGCGGAAAATACGCGAAAGCCTGTCAGTTGACCAGCTTCCTATTATAGCGATGACCGCACATGTGATGGCGGAAGAACGGCAAAAATGCCTTGAAGTAGGGATGAATGATCACATCTCTAAGCCGGTGGATCCAAAGCGGATGGCCGACACCTTGGCGCGTTGGTTATCGGCGCAATGTCAGGCCGAAGTGTCGGATGTTGCTAATCGTGCCGAGCCGGAATGCCTGCTACCTACGTCAATTGCCAGCATTGATGTGCAGGCCGGGCTTGATCGGTTAGGCGGTCAGGCCGATGTTTACTTAAGGGTGCTGGATAATTTCTACCGTGAACACCAGCATTCCGTAGCTACCCTAAGAGCCAGTTTGGCGACCGGTGATCGAGTGCAGGCAAAGCTTATTGCTCATGATATGAAAGGATTAGCGCCGGTTATTGGAGCACCTGAGCTGCAGGCGTCAGCGGTTATGCTCAATCAGGCCTTGTATCAAAATGATGGCGAGCTTGAGGGTGCATTGCTGGATCGTTTTGTCGATAACCTGCAGCAGGTACTTGATGGTCTTGCTGAGGTCTCGGAGCAGTTGTCGCATGGTATCGATCATCCGGAACGGCTCGTGTCAGTGTCTCGCTCAGAGTTGAGCGCTCATATTAGGACGCTGCATGAGTGTCTGAAAGCTGGAAGCATGGATGCAGAGAAGAGTCTGCTGCAGATTAAGCCTCTGTTGGGGGCTGCTGAGTTAGTTCAGTGGCAGCCGCTGTTGGATGCGGTTAACGCTTTGGATTATCCCCAGGCGCTCGCCTGCATGGATTCCCTGGTTGAAGCGCAGGAGATAGAACATATTGGATAACCAGAGACCCCCCGTGATCCCTCGTCAACGCATTCTGATTGTCGATGATTCAACAATCACTATTCATTTGCTGGCCGATCTGCTGTCTGATATGGCGGAGGTTTTCTTTGTTACTGATGGCACCCTGGCTCAGAAAAAAGCGAAGGAATTACAACCAGCTTTGATATTGCTGGATGTGGTTATGCCGCAAATTGATGGCTATCAGATAGGGAAGGAGTTAAAGGGGCACCCCGATACTGCTCAAATACCTTTTATTTTTATTACCGCCCGTAGCGAAGGTGAAGATGAAGAGCAGGGCTTAAAGCTAGGAGCGGTAGATTATATCTCCAAGCCTATTCTGCCTGCAGTGGTGCGTGCTCGGGTGAAGCATCAGTTGCAACTACAATATATGACTGAGCAGTTGAAACAGGCCAACGCCGAACTACAGCTGTTGGCTAGCCGCGATCCGTTAACGGATGCATTCAACCGTCGTCATTTTTTAGAGCTGGCCGGTAGTGCTCACGCTCTCAATCGTCGAAGCCATTGTCCGTTGTCATTGGTGATGATGGATGTAGATAATTTCAAGCAGATCAATGATCGTTTTGGCCATGATAGCGGTGATGTTGCCTTGATAGAGCTGGTTAAAGTCTGCAATGGCGTACTGCGGGAAGTGGATTGTCTGGGCCGCATCGGTGGTGAGGAATTTGCTATTGTGTTGCCTGAGACGACCATTGAGGGAGCCGGTCATGTCGCGGAGCGCCTGAGGGAGGCTGCTGCTGAACTCTTGCTCAGTAGTGACTCAGAGCCCTTCGGTATTACC
>JBALWH010000006.1:61766-149718 GCA_036960175.1 Motiliproteus sp.
TAGTCTGGGCGTGGCGGAACTGATGGGAGAGGATGACTCTATTCGTCGGCTGATGAAGCGAGCTGATGATGCGTTGTACCGGGCAAAACGGGATGGCCGGAATAAGGTGGTTTTGTGTGATTGTGGCGGTTAGTCAGAGATGTTCGCAACGGGAGAGGTGGTGGATGTCTCTCTTGCTACAGTGAGAAAGAACCGAACATATCGCTTATGATGTCTTCTGTGATTTATTGCGCTAAGTCCTGCCCTTGTTCAGCTATTCGTTAAAGTCATCGATCAAAATCAGCGAAAACGCTAGACTAGCCAGCAATTTAATCCAATACCTTTGAAGCAAGGAGTCATTATGGCTACTGCAATGGCTCGCCACATTCTGGTTAAAACTAAAGTTGAGGCTGACAAGCTTAAGCAGCAGTTGGCTAAAGGTGGAGATTTTGGTGCTCTAGCAAAGAAACACTCCCTTTGCGCTTCGGCCAAAAGAGGAGGTGACCTGGGGGAAGTTCGTCCCGGTCAGATGGTGAAAGCGGTGGACAATGTTATCTTTAAAAAGGCATTGCTGACGGTTCATGGTCCGGTAAAAACTCAGTTCGGCTATCATTTGATCGAGGTGTTTTACCGGAGTTGAGACTATCGAAAAACGGTTGTGCTCGATGGCGCAGCGCTGTAAGTCGCCTAAAAATACGCAGTTACAATCTGTAAACTCCGCTTTTCGTCTCCTCTCCTCTCCCGCGCTACCTTTTCCTGCAGTCTCGTTGATATAGGTTGCTGGCTTTATTCTATACTAGACAGGAGGAATAGGGGCCTTTAAAGGTTGAAGCTTGGCTTGTTAGTCTCTATACTTTCGCCTCCCTAAAAACCTGAAGTTAACTCCTTGCTTCTCATCGTACAGTTTCGTACGGAATGAGGGGCTGTTAACCCGTAAGGAGAGACAATGCGTCATTACGAAATTATTTTCATGGTTCACCCTGATCAGAGTGACCAAGTTGCTGCAATGATTGAGCGTTACAAAGGCATCGTTGAAGGTGCTGAAGGTAAGCTCCATCGCCTAGAAGATTGGGGTCGCCGCCAGTTGGCTTACCCAATCAATAAAATCCATAAGGCTCACTACGTACTGATGAACATTGAGTGCGCAGGCGAGACTTTGGACGAGCTGACCAACCTTTTCCGTTTCAACGATGCGGTTATCCGTAACATGGTTGTACGTATGAAGGGTGAGGTCACTGGTGTTTCTCCAATTAAAGCTGCTGAAGGTCGTGACGATCGTCGCCCACCTCGCCGTGAAGCGCCTCGTCGTGAAGAGACTGCCGATGCAGTGGCTCCTCAGGCTGCACAGGCTCCTCAGGCTGCAGAGGCTGAGTCCAGCGAAGCTGATACTAAAGATTCCGCTGAGTAATCAGTACTCTTTAGTTCGATAACTATTTTTTGGAGAGATTACAATGGCTCGTTTTTTCCGTCGCAGAAAGTTTTGCCGTTTCACCGCTGAAGGCGTAACCGAGATCGATTACAAAGATCTGGAAGTACTGAAAGGCTATGTTACTGAAACTGGCAAGATCGTACCTAGCCGTATCACCGGCACTAAGGCTCGTTACCAGCGTCAGCTGGCAACCGCTATCAAGCGTGCTCGTTATGTAGCACTGCTGCCTTACACTGATAGCCATTTATAAGCTATCTGCCGTATACGGGCTGTAAGTCGTTGCACGGCTTGCAGAGTAAATGATAATAAGCTGTAGCCTGGTAACTGGATTGTAATGATCTGTTTTACCGCTACAGGGTCCTGAATCTACGGATTCAGACAAACGAAGAGGTTTACGAGATGGAAGTTATCCTACTCGAAAAAGTTGGTAAGTTGGGCAGTCTGGGCGACAAGGTTTCTGTCAAGTCTGGTTACGCCCGAAACTTCCTGGTTCCTTTTAGTAAGGCTGTTCCAGCCACTAAAGATAACCTGGAAAATTTTGAAGTACGTCGCGTTGAGCTGCAAAAAGCTGCTGATGCAAAGTTCGCTTCTGCGACAGAGCGTGCTGAGAAACTGAACGAAGTTGAGCTGTCTATCGTTGCTATCGCTGGTGATGAAGGCAAGCTGTTCGGTTCTATCGGTACTCGTGATATCTCTGATGCGATCACTGAGGCTGGTATCGAAGTCAGCAAGAGCGAAGTTCGTCTGCCTGAAGGTGCCATCCGCACCACGGGTGATTTCGACGTCGCTATCCAGTTGCATAGTGATGTTACTGCAATTATCAAGCTGATTGTTGTCGCTGAGTAACAGCTAATAACAAACTGATTGATCCCGATTTTACGCTCGGACGATCACCGGCGTAGCCCTCCTTCCTATCGGGATATGTTAATAAGCACCGTTCTTCCCCGGACGGTGCTTTTTTTTGTCCGTTTGATACAATCCTTGCTCTACTCTGAGTTGTCTTAAGGTCCCGTTATTATATGACGTCCAATAATCAAATAGATGCCGATCTGATTCGCGCCAAAGTGCCACCGCATTCCATTGAAGCGGAGCAGTCGGTGCTTGGTGGATTGATGTTGGATAATAACGTCTGGGATCAAGTGGCTGAGATACTTACCGCAGAGGCTTTTTACCGGCAAGAGCATCGCCTGATCTTCAAGACCATGGAAAAACTATTGGTCCTTGAACAGCCTATTGATGTAGTGACATTATCGGAAGAGCTGGATCGCCAGGGTGAGCAGGAGCAGGTCGGTGGGCTCGATTATCTGGTTGATTTGGCCAAGAATACGCCGACTACGTCTAACATCCGTGCCTATGCTGAAATCGTGTCGGAGCGCGCTATCTTGCGCCGTCTGATTGGGGTAGCCAGCGATATTTCTGGTTCGGCTTTTCATACCGAAGGGCGTAGCAGTGCCGAGGTGTTGGATGAGGCTGAACGGGCGGTTTTCAATATTGCCGAGAGTCGTGCCCAGGATGGCGGGCCTCAGTACGTTAATCCACTGCTGGCCAAAGCGGTAGAACGGATCGACGAACTGTTTAATTCCAATACATCCATGACCGGCCTCAGTACTGGTTTTACGGACCTTGATAAGATGACTTCTGGTTTGCAGAACTCAGACTTGATCATTGTTGCTGCACGTCCGTCCATGGGTAAAACCACCTTTGCCATGAACCTGGTGGAAAATGCCTTGATGGGCAGTGATAAGCCGGTTCTGGTCTTTAGTCTGGAAATGCCCGCAGAAGGCCTGGTCACAAGGATGTTGGCATCCCTTGGCCGTATCGATCAGACCCGAGTTCGAGATGGCAAGCTGGAAGAGGATGACTGGCCGCGACTGACAACGGCGGTCAATATGCTTAAGGACAAGCCGCTGTATATCGATGATAGTGCTGGCCTGTCTCCTTCAGAAATGCGTGCCAGGGCGCGCCGAATTGTTCGTGAGCATGGCTCCATGGGCATGATCATGGTGGATTACTTGCAGTTGATGTCGCTGAAAGGGGCGGTGGAGAGCCGTACTCAGGAGATCTCTGAAATTTCTCGCTCGTTGAAAGCCCTAGCGAAAGAGTTGCAATGCCCGGTGGTGGCCCTGTCTCAGTTGAACCGGAGTTTGGAAAATCGCCCCAATAAGCGCCCTGTTAACTCAGACCTGAGGGAATCGGGAGCCATCGAGCAGGATGCTGACGTTATCATGTTTATCTATCGTGATGAGGTCTATAACGAGGACACCGAGCTCAAGGGGCGTGCCGAGATTATTCTCGGTAAACAGCGTAACGGTCCTATCGGTACTTGCCACATGGCCTTTGTCGGTAAGCACAGTAAGTTTGAAGATCTCGCTCACGGCTCTTATACCGATTACGACTAATCAGGGTTGAATAGTTCTGCGTCGACAATCTATACCTAATCAGCCTATACCTCCTTGTTAGCGTAAATGGCACCGTTGATAGCGTAGCTGCTGATAATTTCGACGTTGCTGACGCCAACGGTTTCCTTGTGCATTGCTATGGCCGTGTCTTAGTTTTCCGTTAATACGGCGTATTTTAGTCTCGTAACCCCGACAAACTTTTTCCGTTTTGGCTTTATCTTTGGCTGTTTTTTGCGCGACTGCTTTTCGTGTCGGGGTGGTTTTTGCTGATCGTTGGGCTGGCGGTAGCAGTTTCGGATATTCCGTTATCGGCATTTTCTGTATTGGGTTTGCAGGTCGGTAATGCTGGCTATCAGGTGTGGCGTGATCGCTGTAATGATGCTGTCCCTTCTCGTCGACCCAGTGTTGGATCGCCGCTACTGTTTGGGTGCTCAGCAGTCCGGTGTAACACAAACACAGTGATAGCAAAAAAGGGCTAAGCTGGCGGGGAAAATGCACGTAGACAGGCATGGTGACGCTCCGTGTCGAAGGTTTTCTTTAAGCGGATGGCTTCCTGCCTTCCGCTGTTCGATTAGAGTATTGCTGGCTATTCAGTGAATTTAATAAAGTTTTCCTTAAAAGCTTCAGGAATAGGGACGACCTTACGTTCTTCGTAATCGAAAAAAACGATGCCGGTCTTGGCGTGAGCGATTTCCACTGCAGTCTTGCGATTGCTGAGAATATAAAAGAAATCGCAGCCGTATTTGTTGAAGTCTGCGACCGCCACGTCTATCTGGACTTCCTCTCCGTGAAAGCTTTCAGCCTTATAAATAATCACTGAATCGGTCAGTACCAATCCAAGCCCTTCGATATCCAGCTCGCTGTATTGATAGGTCTTCAGGAAGCGCACGCGGGCTTCATGAATCATTGATAGCACGGCATCGTTACCAAGATGTCCGCCGTAATTAATATCACTGATACGTACCGGCATTTCGGTCGTGAAGGTGAAGTGCCGGGGCATTTCCAATTTAACTCGCGCCATTTGTACTCCTACGCCTTGTTTTAAAAGTGTTATTTAAAGGCAGTGTGCTAATGATAGATGTTCCAATAATCGGTGCTCTAATGAGCGTAGCTTGTCTTTTTTCAGATCCAATCATCAGTAGCTAATATAACTTGGATAGGATTGAAAACTAATGTTTTTTTACCACTTCGACTATTGCTTGGGTCAGTGTTGTTAAATCTTGTTTGGAAATGATGTAGGGAGGCATAACGTATACCAGTCGTCCGAAGGGGCGCACCCAGACGCCAGCTTCGACAAATGCCTGTTGAATCTCGGCCATGCGCACGGGCTGTTTCATCTCTACCACGCCGATAGCACCCAATACCCGCACATCCGCGACCTGTTGCAGTTGCCTACAGGGTGCCAGTTCCTCTTTAAGCTGTTGTTCTATGGCGGCGACTCGCGGCTGCCAGGGCTCCTGCTCCAGCAAATCTAGGCTGGCGCAAGCGACAGCGCAGGCCAGTGGATTGGCCATGAAGGTGGGGCCATGCATAAAGCAACCCGCACCGCCGGAGGAGATGGTTTCAGCCACTTCGGTACTGGTCAGTGTGGCCGCCAGGGTCATATAGCCGCCGGTGAGGGCTTTACCCAGGCAGAGAATATCCGGTTGGATATCGGCATGTTGGCAAGCAAATAGTTTTCCTGAGCGACCGAAGCCGGTGGCGATTTCATCTGCAATCAGTAGCAGTTGATATTGATTACAAAGCTCGCGAGCCCGTTTTAGATACTCTGGGGAGTAAAAGCGCATGCCGCCAGCGCCCTGGACGATGGGTTCTAGAATCAGGGCCGCCAGTTGCTGGTGGTGCTCGGCCAGTAGTTGCTCCAGTTCGGTAATATCACCCTCATCCCAGTCGTCGTTAAAGCGGCACTGGGGAGCGGGCGCAAACAGGTGTTCTGGCATGACTCCGTTAAAAATCTCGTGCATGCCGTTGACTGGATCGCAGACAGCCATGGCACCGAAGGTATCTCCATGGTAGCCGTTGCGAATAGTGATAAGGCGATGCTTTTCCGGCTTACTACGGGCGTGCCAGTATTGGATCGCCATCTTAATAGCAACTTCGACGGCTACCGAGCCGGAATCACAGAGGAATACTTTATCCAGCGTGCTTGGTGTCAGTTCAATCAGCTTACGGCAGAGGTCAACAGCGGGCTGGTGGGTGAGTCCGCCAAACATAACGTGTGCCATTTGATCGATTTGGTCTTTGGCTTTCTGGTTCAGCTTGGGGTGATTGTATCCATGAATGGCGGACCACCAGGAGGACATTCCGTCGATCAGCTCAGTCCCATTGGCTAGCGTCAGTCTGACTCCAGATGCCGACGCTACTGGGTAGGCCGGCAGTGGATCTATCATCGAAGTATAGGGGTGCCAGATATGCTGCTGGTCAAAACTGATGTCATCGAGACTGAGGGTCATTGGGTGTCCATCGTTAGCGGAAAGTCCTATTAGAGCGCTGACGCAGCTGCGCCGCAAGTTCTGATCGTTGGCCGACGATGATAGTTATCTGGGAAAATTTATTCCAGCCGGAAGCCTACTTTTAACACCACTTGAAAATGGGCAATCTTGCCGTTTTCAACGTGACCTCGGGTTTCTTGTACTTGAAACCAGCTGATATGTTCCAGCGATTCTGAGGCTTTCGTGATGGCGTTCTGAATGGCGTCGTCGCTGCTGACTGGGGATGACCCCGCCACTTCGATTAGCTTGTAGACATGATCCGACATATTGCGCTCCCTTGGTTGTTTACCATGCAGTGTAGACCAAGTAATCGCAGATGAGCGCGGCTTATCTGCGGAGGAGCTTCCTCAGCGCTGGAACAAGGCGATGGACTCTACATGGGTGGTCTGGGGGAACATATCCATGACTCCCCAGTGGCTGAGTCGATAGCCTTGTGTCACCAGCTCTTTAGCATCACGGGCAAAGGTGGCGGGGTCGCAGGAGATATAGAGAATCATTTGCGCCTGATGCTCGGCCAGGTGGCTCACCACTTCTAAGGCTCCGGCACGAGGTGGATCCAGCAGGATTTTACTAAAGCCGCCTTGGAACCAGGGTTGCCTGCGAAAGTCTCGGGTGAGATCCATACGATGAAATTCGACATTGTCGATGCCGTTGCTGCGGGCATTTTCAGCACCGCGAGTGACCATGTCCTGGGACCCTTCGATCCCCACGACTTCCCCGGCTAGGCTGGCCAAGGGGAGGGTAAAGTTGCCCAAGCCGCAGAACAGGTCGAGGATGCGATCGTCCTTAGTTACCTCCAGCAACGCGACAGCTTGGTGCACCATTTGTTGATTGATTAAGCTGTTGACCTGAGTGAAGTCGTTGGGGTGGTAGGCTAGGTTGAGGTCGAATTCTGGCAGTTGGTAATGCAGGCGCTGCTGCTCATGCCCGACGGACTGCAGAGATTCCGGACCCTCCGGTTGTAGAAACAGGTTGTATTGATTGTTAACAGCCAGCTCTTCGAGCGCGGCTAGGTCATCATCGGCCAGCTTAAGGGTGTGGCGCAGGATTAGAGCTGCGTCGGAGTCTCCCGAGGCCAATTCGATATGTGATACGGCTTGAGGCTTGCTGGCGCTGTTTAGCCATTCACTAAGCTGCCCCAGCAGCTGTTCTGCTTTGTGTTCCAGAACCGGGCATTCACGGACGGCGACCAGTTGCTTGCTTTGGCGGCGTCGGTAACCCAGTGTTGGCTCGCTGGTTTTTTTTGGACAATAGACGGAGAGGCGGGCGCGGCGTCGATAGTGCCATGGCTCGCCTATCAGTGGCGGTAAAATGGTTTCAGGCACAACGGAACCGATACGTTGCAGCTGGTCCAGCGCCTGCTGCTGTTTATGTTCGATCTGTGCTTGGGCATCAAGATACTGTAGTTCACAGCCACCACACTGATAGAAGTGGCGGCATTGGGGTTCGCGCCGCAGTACTGAGGGTTGCAGGACTTCCAGGCATTGGGCTTCGTCAAACTTGCTGCGTTGCTTCAGATAGCGAGCCTTTACCTCTTCGCCGGGTAGTGCTCCTGATACAAATAGGGTCTTGCCATTGTGACGAGCCAGGCCGCGACCGTCGTGGCTGAGCCGGTCGATAGTGACGGTGAAGGCTTCGGAACTCGAAACAGTGGATTGTTTGCTCGGTTTATAAAAGCTACGGCTGGATTTCATGGGTGAATGCAGTTCTCAGAGACTATCTTTTAAAAGTTGGCGGTATTCTGGGCTAAGGCCCTGTTCGAACTCTTCCTGGCTGATATCGAACTTCATCTGCTCGAGCAGAGACTCCAGAATGACATGGCAGCTGTTTTTGCTTTTCTTAACCTGTTGCAGGAGTTTATTCAGGTCCAGCGGTTGGCTTGAGTCGAAATCACCCTCGGCTTTCAGGCAGGTGAAATATTCCTCGGAGTAGGGGCCGACCAGGTCAAAATTCTGAATCACCGTTTGTTGTATGCGTAACATCAGTGCCAGATCCACATTGTTCAGCAATTCAGAAATGAGACCTTGTAGCTGGGCGCTGGAATTATCACTGCCAGAATCTTCAGTGCTGTTGGCAAGCCCCGGTGACAGTATTAATGTCAGGCTTAAAACCATGGATAGAATTGTCTTCATAATCAGGCCTCGCGGCGGTGGTGACGGTTACTTCGCAATGATACAGAATATTGGATAGATTGCTGTCCAGCTAGTTTCATTATCTTATTGCTGTTTGTCCACTGTGGGCTGTTGTGGCGTATGTTCTAGTGACAGGACCCTGATCTCATCATCTGTTATCTGCCAGCGTACGTTGAAACATTCTAACAGGGTGCCGTAACTGCGCTCCTGGGCTTTCCCTCGCTGGTGGGTTGGGCGCGGGTCACAGCGTAATACCTGCTCGATTAGTTGCTTTAACTGCTGCCCCTCGGTAGAGGCATCTAGAATTTCTATTGCCTGAGGGCTGAAGTTTACGGGTAGGTCGAGCTGTTGGCCGTCCGGTGCGTAGGTGTTGCTGGCAGAGGCAATACTGTCAGAGTAGGGCAGGTAGGGCTTAATGTCGATGACCGGGGTACCGTCGAGAATATCGGCGCCGCGAATATGCAATAGAGGTACACCGTCCCGGATTTCCACGCGATCCAGTTTTACCGCGGACATGCCGATGGGGTTGGGGCGAAAAGTGGAGCGTGTAGCAAAGACCCCCATCTTCTTGCCGCCAGAACGTGGCGGTCTAACCAAGGCGGTCCATTTGCGGTCCAGGTGTTCGCTGAACAGAAATAGAATCCACAGGTGCGAGCACTGCTCCAGGCCGCGCACGGTATCTGCATCCGCGTAGGCTCCGGTCAGCTCCACCACCGCCGTGGCGGCATCTGCCAGTCCGGGCTGGCGAGGAATGCCGAATTTTTCTTTAAAGCAGGAGCGGACGATGCCGATGTTCTCAACGGTTAATGGGGTAGTCGTTGACACGAATATTGACCAGCTGGCGGAGTTGGCAGCGATTATATGAGCCTGGACTCCAAATAGCGAGAATGAGGCACGTGTCTTGATATTGCCGGAATCGTCCGCTTGACACAGATGATTGCTTTAATCATGGCCCATTGTGCAATGGGCAATCGTCCCATGAGGGGCTTGGGGTCTGCTGCGCAGGTCATCGTATATCTACCTATAATTAGACTTGGGTTTAATATCGATGAAATCCGAGGGGCGGTAAGCTCTGACAATTGCATCCGAAAGCAATGGGTCATTCGTGCGGGTCACAGCTTCCGCACACAATTAGCAGAGCATATTAGCCATGAGAGTTTCAGACCTAGACAGTCTATTCAGACCCACATCCATTACCATTGTTGGTGCCTCCGAACGTCCAGACAGCATGGGTTCTGCGGTGATGCAAAACCTGTTGCATGGCCATTTTTCGGGTCCCATCCTGCCGATTAATCCCACTGCGCGATCTGTATTCGGAGTTTACTGCTACGACTCTGTCGCCACTCTTCCCCTGATTCCTGAACTGGCGGTGCTTTGTACGCCTCCTTCGGTTACCCCTGATCTGGTTAGGCAGCTCGGTGAAGCGGGTACCCGGGTGGCCATTGTGATCACCATGGACCCCGATCGTGGACCAGGGAATGAGACCACCGCTTTTAAGCAGCAGTTGCTTGATGCAGCGTCCCCTTCGGGTATCCGGCTGCTGGGGCCGGGGTCAACGGGTATACAGGTACCGGCGCTGCGTCTCAACGCCAGTTGGATTATGACCGCATCCCGTCCAGGTAAAGTGGCGCTGGTGTCTCAGTCAGGATCATTTGCTGCCGGCCTGGCTGAGTGGGCTCATACCCATAACCTGGGCCTTTCTCATGTGGTATCAACCGGGGATGCTGTTGATATCGATGTAGAAGAAATTCTCGACTATTTGGGTACTCGGGATCCGCTGGTTCGTTCAGTATTGCTCTATATCCGGTCGGTTCAGAATGCGCGCCGGTTTATGTCTGCAGCCCGTGCCATTGCTCGCAGCAAAACGGTGATTGCCATCAGTAATGGTCAACAATCAGTAAACCAGCAAGAGACCATCAGTCGTGACAGTATTTATGATGCGGCGATTCGACGGGCAGGAATGTTACGTGTTTTTAATACCGACGAAGTGTTTGATGCGGTCGAGACCCTGAGTTACATGCAGCAGCGAAGGAGCGGAAAATTGGCCATCCTCTCCAATGGCTTTGGCCCCGGTGAGGCGGCAGTACAGGTTATTTCCCGGGGGGAGGGGAAAGTGATTTCACTGAGTGAGGAGGCTGTTTCTGCATTGCAGCAACTATCGCCGTGGGTGACCCTTAATCGTAACCTGGTCAGTATTGGCCGCGATGCCGATGCCAATCGTTATCGCGATGCCCTGGCCATTCTTGTGAAGGATAAGCAGATTGATGCGTTGCTAGTCATGCATACGCCCACTTCGGTGGCTGAAGGTGGCGAAGTGGCTGACGCGCTGATTGAGGTTGCTAAAAAAAGCTCGAAAAACATTCTAGCCTGTTGGATTGGCCAAGATAAGAAAGAGGCTATTCACAATAAGCTTTCGGCGGCGGGAATTGCCTTACTTTCCACCCCGGACAAGGCGGCCCGCGCATTCCTGCATTTGGTGCACTTTCAGCGCAATCAGCAAATGCTGCTGGAAGCACCCAGCGCAATTCCCGAAGGGGGCAAAGAAAGCCGGGATCATGCGCACCGCTTGATTGAGCAGCAACTGGCAGCTGGGCAACATCTGCTGAACGAAGAAATCAGTGCGATGTTGCTCAGGTCCTACGGTCTAGCAGTGGCTGATACCCGGGTTGCAACGGGTGTCAGTGGTATTCTGGAAGCTGCGCAGAGTCTTAGTTATCCCATGGCACTAAGGCGCTGCTCGAAATCCGTTATGCGCAGTGCTGATATAGCCAAACTGGCTCTGGATCTGTTTACTAAAGAGGCCCTGGAGGCTGCCGCCGTTGATATGGATTGCGAGGACCAAGCCGGGTTTATCGTGCAGGCTATGACACCCCGGAGCGGGCAGTATGTACTACAGGTCAGTATTGACACTGATCGGGAGTTTGGGCCGGTGATTTCGCTGGGTATTGGTGGCAGCAGTGCACATACTAATGCGGCTCGGGCCACCGCCTTGCCGCCACTGAATATGACTCTTGCTGCGGAACTGGTTGATCGCTCCAGAGTGTTGCAATTACTGGGCGGGGATATCAGCAAAGATCAGCTTTGCCAGGCTCTGGTCAACTTGTCACAGTTGATTACGGATTTCCCCGAGATTAAAAAGATGGAGATCAATCCGCTGTTGGCGGGTCCTCAGGGTGTTACCGCGCTGGAAGCGCGCACCGGGTTATGGAATCGCTCGGCGGAGCAGGGACTTCGGCCTGGTATGGCAATTCGACCTTACCCCAGAGAGTTGGAACGGGAAGCCGAGCTCAGGCAGGGGCAACGAATACTGATTAGACCGGTTAGACCGGAAGATGAGCAGGCTTACCAGGATTTCTTTAAGCAGGTCGCTCCAAATGATATGTATTTGCGTTTTTTCCGCAATATCTCCGAATTGCCTAGTGCTGATTTGGCCAAAATGATTCAGATCGATTACGACCGGGAAATGGCCTTCACTGCTTTTAGTCTCGAGCCTGATGCTGCGTCACCGCAGCTGTTGGGTGAGGTCAGAACCAGTACCTTGCCGGATAACGGCATAGCGGAATATTCGATCCTGCTGCGCCAGGATATGAAAGGTAGTGGCCTTGGTCGACGCCTGATGGAGATGATTATCGACTATACCCGGCAGCGGGGTACGGACAAAATTGTAGGTACCGTGCTAGTGCAGAATACCGGAATGTTGCGTCTTTGTGAAAAACTGGGCTTTACCTCTCACTTCAATGAGGACGATGAAGATATCTATGAAATGGAATTGGAGTTGCAATCGGAGAAGCGCTGACTGATGCCGCTGAGCCTTGCAGGACTCAGTAAGCACCCACCCGCAGCGCGGGGAGTTGCACGCTTTGGCATAACCCCTTCAGTTCCATCAGGTGTCCCAGCCAGTATGATTGGGTGTTGAACCAGGGGAAATGTGTCGGGAATGCAGGGTCTTGCCAGCGCCGAGCCAGCCAGGCGGCATAGTGCATGATACGTAGCGCCCGTAGGGGCTCGATTAATTGCAGCTCGGCGCGATTAAACGGCAGAAATTCTTCGTAGCCTTCAATCACCTCATTGATCTGTATGGTTTGTTGATTGTAATCACCGGAAATCAACATCCACAGGTCCTGAATAGCGGGGCCCATTCGGCAATCGTCAAAGTCTACAAAGTTTGGGGTATCGTCACGCCAGAGGATGTTTCCTGGATGGCAATCACCGTGCAGGGCAATCAGTTTCATGTTGTCGACTGCGGCAAAGGACTTTTCCACGAGTATCAGCAGCTCTTCGCTGACCTGCTGATACTCGGATGCCAGATCCATAGGCAGCCAGTCATTCTCTAGCAAGTACTGGCGACTCAGGTGCCCGAAACTGTGCACATCAATGGTGGGGCGCTGGCTGAAGGTGAGGCTATTTCCCAGCAAGTGTATGCGGCCCATGGTGCGGCCTAATACGAATAAGTTATCTAAGTTCTCAAGCTCTGGTGCGTGACCTCCGCGGCGGGGGAACAGTGCGAAACTGAAATTGCCGTGCTGGTGCAGGGTGTCTCCCTGGTCATTCGCCAGGGGGGGCACTACCGGTAGATCCGCATCCTGCAAGGCTTGGGTAAACTGATGTTCTTCCAGTATCTGCTCGCGGCTCCAGCGTTGTGGTCGGTAAAACTTGGCAATCAACGGCTGCTGATCTTCGATTCCTACCTGGTAGACCCGGTTTTCGTAACTGTTGAGAGTAAGGATTCTGGCATCGCTGAGATAGCCCATGGATTCCACCGCATCCAATACTGCATCGGGTGTCAGAGACTCATAGGGATGTGGTGTGCTGTCGATATGCATGAAAAGCGGCTACTCCTGGCGGCAAACAACGGATGCTGTCAGCCGCCGGATTATGGAGCAAATAGTGGCCACTGTTAATCAATATCTGGTAATAGCGGGCGATCGTCTAGCGCTGGCTGGGTGTTCTGGCAAAGCACCAGGCGTCTATACGCTCGATTCCGCTTTTTCGTAGCTCATGGGCCAATAGATCAAGCGTGGTTCCGGTGGTCATCACGTCGTCAACGATGGCGACATGATGGAGTTTCTGCTGCGCTTCGACGCTAAATGCCTTGGCTAGGTTTCGACGCCTTTGCTTGGCGCTGAGTCCCTGTTGATGGGGGGTGGCCAGTCCCCTTTTGCATATATTCTGGTCGTATGGGATATCCAGCTGTTGTGATAGGTAGCGCGCCCATTCGGCGGCTTGATTATAGCCTCGGCTATACAGGCGGCTGCGGTGCAGGGGCACGGGAATAATTAGTTGTGGAGGTTGTTGGGATATTTCGGCCTTGAATCGGTGCACAAACAATTCACTGCACAGCTGCAGCAGATCGGGTTTGGCCTGATGTTTTAGCTGTGAAATCAGAAAATTAACCGGAAATTCGTAGCTCATGGGGGCCAGGGTGCGATCAAATTTGGGTGGTTTGCTAAGGCATTTTCCGCAGCGACTGTGGGAGGGGCTGCTAGACAAACCGCGCAGAGGTTCCGCGCATTGCAGGCAGCAGCATTGTAACCAGGGCAGATCGCTATGACAGCCGCCACAGATGAGTTCGCCGTTGCGAAGAGATTGTCCGCAAAGGAGGCAATTTGAGTTGTTCAAAAACAGATCAATTAATGATCTGTAGTTAACCGCTAGGCTAAACATTGGTTGACAGCTGCGTCCATGCATTTAATATGTGCGGCTATTACGCCGATTGCGGATACCGGCCCCGTCCCATTTTAATTCTGTGGGCTTAAGGCTATCCGATTCCGGAACAATTTCAATACCCGTTACGACTATAGCCGTTATGGCTATAAACGCAGTAGCCCCTAGTGGCGAGGATGTACCTATGACAACAAATTCAGCCCAGACTCGTCACGATTGGACCCCCGCAGAGGTGGAAGCGCTCTTCGCCCTGCCGTTCAACGATTTATTGTTTCAGGCGCAGACGACTCATCGGCAGAATTTTGATCCTAATGCGGTCCAGGTCAGTACGCTACTGTCGATCAAAACGGGTGCTTGTCCAGAAGACTGCAAATACTGTCCTCAGAGTGCTCATCACTGTAATGATCTGGATGTCGAACGCCTGATGAAGGTTAAGCAGGTGTTGCGCGAAGCTCAGGCAGCCAAAGATACGGGTGCTACTCGATTTTGCATGGGAGCGGCCTGGAGTAGTCCTCGGCCCAAGGATATGCCCTTCGTTATCGATATGATCAAGGGTGTTAAGGCGCTGGGGTTGGAAGCCTGTATGACGTTGGGAATGCTGGATCAGGATCAGGCGGAGTCGCTGTCCAGTGCCGGGCTGGATTACTACAACCATAACCTTGATACCTCCCCGGAATATTACGGAAAAATTATTACCACGCGGACCTATCAGGATCGTTTGGATACGCTGAAGAATGTTCGTGATTCCGGAATGAAAGTCTGTTGTGGCGGCATCATGGGAATGGGGGAAGAGCTGAAGGATCGAATTGGTCTGTTGCTTACCTTGGCGAACATGCCGGAGCATCCTGAAAGTGTGCCTATCAACATGCTGGTGAAGGTTGAAGGTACGCCCTTGGATTCGGTGGATGATCTGGAGCCTTTCGATTTTGTTCGTACCATCGCTGTGGCCCGGCTGCTAATGCCGGAATCTCATGTGCGGCTGTCTGCCGGTCGCCAGCGCATGAACGAACAGATGCAGGCTCTGTGCTTTATGGCGGGTGCCAACTCTATTTTTTATGGTGAGAAGCTGCTGACTACCGGCAACCCGGAAGCCGATACTGATCGTCAGTTGTTTAACAAGCTGGGTATTCACCCCGAGCAGCGAGCAGGTGCCTCCGATGAGGCTCACGAGCAGGCTATAGTGCAACAGATCGAAGATCAGAAAAACGCAGGCATGTTCTACGATGCTTCCGCCTGATTGCCAGAGGCTCGCAAGCTTATGAATGGGTTTGACGGTCTTGAGGAGGCGCTTAAACAGCGCAAATCAGAACATCTATATCGTCACCGCCGGGTGCTGGAATCAGCCCAGGGTCCGGAAGTTATCGTGGACGGGAAAGCGTATTTGGGCTTTTGTAGCAATGACTACCTGGGGCTTGCTGGCCGTCAGGAGCTGCGAGATGCTTTTAAACAATCTGCTGATAAATACGGCGTCGGTAGTGGCGCCTCCCATTTGGTGAATGGTCACAGTGCTCTCCATCATCAGCTGGAAGAGGCTTTGGCGGAGTTCACCGGCCGTCCTCGGGCGTTACTTTTCTCCACCGGTTATATGGCCAATCTGGGTGCTGTCAATGCGTTGATAGGTAAGGGTGACGCGGTCTTCGAAGACCGCTTGAATCATGCTTCACTGCTGGATGCGGGGCTGTTCAGCGGCGCTCGTTTTCAACGCTATCTACATTCCGATTGCGACAGTCTGACTAAAAAGCTCGAGACCTCACAGGCCGCACGCAAACTAGTGGTTACCGATGGCGTATTTAGTATGGACGGTGACCTGGCTCCTTTGCCGAAAATCTGCGAGACGTCACAGCAGCATGATGCCTGGGTGATGGTAGATGATGCCCATGGTTTTGGCTGCCTTGGCGCCACTGGTGGTGGCTGCGTTGAACATTTCCAACTAACGCAGGCGCAAGTGCCGGTGCTGATGGGGACTCTGGGAAAAGCGTTGGGTACCTCTGGCGCTTTTATAGCGGGCAGTGAAACCCTGATTGAAACCCTGATCCAGTTTGCTCGGCCCTATATTTATACCACGGCTATTCCCCCGGCCATTGCCGGGGCCACTCTTAAGAGTCTGGAGCTAGTAAAAAATGGCCAGGACCTGCGCCAGAAGCTACAGCAGTTGATTGTGCAGTTCCGTCAAGGCGCGGAACAGTTGGGGCTGAAGTTGATGGCTTCGCCAACCCCGATTCAGCCTATCATGGTGGGTGATGCTAATAAGGCGATGGCTGTCAGCCACGCGCTAGAACAGCAAGGTATCTTTGTCGGGGCGATACGGCCGCCCACCGTACCCGCGGGAAGTGCCCGATTAAGGGTCACTCTCAGCGCCGCTCATAGCACTGATCAAGTTGATAGATTACTGGATGCTCTGGATAAAAGCAGAGGCTTGATGATATGAGTTTATACGTCGAGCAAAGTGGTTCGGCAAAAGCGCCTCCTTTGGTTCTGATCCATGGTTGGGGTATGCACAGCGGCATCTGGCTGCCTTGGCTGCCCCTATTAGAATCCCATTTCTCGGTGATTCGGGTGGATTTACCAGGATTAGGTCGCAGTAGTGGTTTTGCTCCCGAGCACTATGAACTGGCGACTGTGGCAGAGCAGGTGGCGGCGGCAGTATCTCCGTTGTTGCAGCAACCCGCTATCTGGCTGGGCTGGTCTCTGGGCGGGCTGGTAGCGGCTGAAATCAGTCGCCGCCATGAAACGCGGGTAAAGGGATTGGTTACCCTTGCTAGCAATCCTAGTTTTGTGCAAACAGCCGACTATTGCAGTGCCATGGATACCAATACGTTTACAGAGTTTCAGAGTCAGCTTGCAACGGACTGGGGCAAGACCCTGGGGCGCTTTATCATGCTGATGGCGCAGGGTGACAGTCAGCCCCGTGCGCTCATTAAACAGGCTAAAATGACGTTGGAGCTTTATCAGCAGCTGCCACCTAGCCACTTGCCCGAAGCTTTGGCGCTGTTGCAGCAGGATCAGCGTAAGTTGTTTGCGGGGCTGAATGCACCGAGGTTACACCTGTTTGCCGAACAGGATGCATTGGTTCCGGTGTCCGCAGCTAATGATCCAGCGGTGTCGGCCAACGCCGAGGTTATCGGTAACGCCGGGCACTTAGTTTTTTTGACGCAACCCCAGCAACTGCTGAAATTGCTACTGGATTTCCAAGGGCGATTGCATGGCTGATACTCAAGCCTCACTAACACAGTCGCCGGTTATTTTGGATAAGCGCAGTATTGCAACATCCTTCAGTCGCGCTGCCAGTCGTTACGATTCCATGGCAATGATCCAGCGCCAAGTAGGATCTAAACTGCTTCACCTGTCCAGACAGCGGCTTCAGGGGCAGGTGCTCGATCTGGGTTGCGGTACTGGGTTTTTCTCTAGCGAGTTGCTTCAATTATCCAATGTTGAGGCTGTTTTGGCTGTTGATCTGGCAGAAGGTATGCTGAGTTACGGTCGTCATAATCGAGCTCATCCTGACATAGATTGGATCTGTGCCGACGCTGAATCTCTGCCCTTTGCTGATGGTAGTGTGGATGCGGTCTTTAGCAACTTCTCTATTCAGTGGTGTGAAAATCTGACGGCATTGTTTGCTGAAGTAAATCGTGTCCTAAAGCCTGGCGGCATGTTGGTATTTACGACTCTAGGACCGGATACTCTTAAGGAGCTTCGTTATGCCTGGGCTCAGGTTGATGATTATGTGCACGTAAATAAATTTCAACCTTGGTCCTGTCTGCAGCGCTCTTTGGCAATGGGCTTTCAATCCATTTATGTTGAAGACGAGTTGATCGAGTTGGAGTATCAACGCTTGAATCAGCTTACCGGTGAACTCAAAGGTATAGGCGCTCATAACTTAAATCAGGGGCGTATAACCGGCTTGGCGGGGCGACAGCGGATACAGGCTTTTCGTCAGGCCTATGAAAGCTTACGCAAGGAAAACGGATTGCTACCAGCGACCTATCAGCTGTTCTACGGTATCTATCAAAAAACTGCACTGACGGTAGCTTGATTCCGTCGATCTAGGAGATTTTCTGTTGTCAAAATCCTATTTTATTACGGGTACCGATACTGATGCTGGCAAGACGTTGGTCACTGCCGCATTGCTCGAAGCCGCCAATCGTCAGGGGGCGCGAACGGGGGCCTTGAAACCAGTAGCTGCTGGGGTGGTGGAATCGGATCAGGGCCTGTGCAATGACGATGCGCTGTTATTGCAGCAATACAGTAGCCAAAAGATGCCCTATCAACAGGTTAATCCTGTCTTGTTTAAAGATGCTATCGCCCCGCACATTGCTGCTGAGCGCGAAGGCAAGCGAATTACTGCGGAACGCCTGGTGGGATTTTGCCGAGGTGCCATGATGCAACCGATGGAGCTGATGCTGATAGAAGGTGCCGGTGGCTGGCGCGTGCCATTGAACAGCCAGGAGTATATGTCGGAAATTCCTAAGCGCTTGCAGATCCCGGTAATTCTGGTGGTGGCAATGCGTCTGGGCTGCCTTAATCACTGTTTGCTGACTGCAGAAGCCATTGCTGCCGATGGTTTACGGTTAGCGGGTTGGGTTGCTAACAACGTTGATCCAGAGATGACCGGTTACCAAGAGAATTTACAGACGCTGAAAGAAAGAATCCGGGCGCCACTGCTTGGTGAAATTCCATTTATGGAGTCTGTCTCTGTGGAAAAAGCAGCAGATCATCTGTTGACAGGGGTCAATCATCTGCTGAGTATTTAATGACCGATTAACTTCGCTGGGCTATAATGTCACCGTTGTTGCAACCAGCGTGGAGTATCGATAATGCAGATACCAGCAGTATCATCACCAGTACAGACATCTTTGAGCGTCAATCGAAATGACGGTTCAACGCGTACGGCTGTTGATGATCTTGATGAAGGTCAGTCGGAAAGTAGCGTTCAGGCAACTGGGCGTACTGGCAGTAGTGAAGCTGTTCAATCCAGCGCAGACACCGTAAATGAAACAGCAACTGTTACAGAAGGCGATGCAGCCTTGGCGACAACAGTTGTCACTGCGGCAGACGAGGTATTAGGTACCTCTCTTGGATTGAATATAGATACCACTGCATAACCCTGACCTGTACAGCGATTCAGGGAGGTATGGATTCTGGAAAGTGGTGGAATTTCCCCGGCAGGATTTCGGGGGACATTTATCCAAAACAATCAGCCATCGTCTAGAGCAACCTTGGCTGACAGTAGTACCTTGTCTGTTTCCTCTACCGGCCAACCCTCTTCCCTGAATACCTCTCCAGTTCCCAATACCGATCAAGTTGTTTCAGGTCGAAGCAATGCCCCGCTGCAGTCTACGGCTGGACAGGAGCTTGAAAATCAGACCAAGCAACAGCCTTCTGCCCCATCTAGTGCTGAGTCCAATGATCTTAACGAGAAAATAGAACAGCGTCAGGAGCTAGAGCAAGTTAAGAAACTTGCGGCTATTGATCGAGATGTTCGAGCCCATGAAGCAGCCCATGCGGCAGCGGGCGGTAGTCTGGCAGGCTCACCTAATCTTAGTTTTACCCGTGGTCCTGACGGTAGGCTCTATGCCACCGGCGGTGAGGTTTCTATTGATACGTCGCCGGTATCAAATGATCCTGAGGCGACTATTCAAAAAGCACAGACCATTATTCAGGCAGCGTTAGCGCCGGCCCGGCCGTCTCCTCAGGACATACAGGTTGCAGCTCAGGCGCAAGCCCTATTGGTGGATGCCCAGGCAGAAGTGTTACGTCAGGGCGCTGAAATTCGGTCCGAAGCAGCAGCAGGAATAGCAAGCGAAGTAGAAAGTGTAGAGGACGCTGAGCAACAGCAGGAAGATCCCAATTCGCCCAGTGCAATCGAGAAAAATAGAGATTCAATTCAAGATAGTCTGGAGCGTTCCAGAGAGCAGCGAGAAGCGTTTGCCGAGCAGTTGCAAGAGTTGAATCGGCGCCTTAGCGATGTGCAGCAGAAACTCATTGATATCGGTGCAATCGACAGTCCAAATTCCCAAGGTTCTTTTCTGGATCTTGTGGTTTAGGAGCTCGTCGGACTCAACACTAATCTACTGCGGAAAAGTCGCCTTTCCCACGCTACGACCGGCCAAGCCCGACAAGCTCCTAGCTACTTATTTCCCACGCGAAACCATAAGCAGTGCTCAGCATTCATGAGACAGTGATTGCGTTGCTGTTATCGAATATCCATAAACTGGCGTTACAGAATCAGAGTTTAGTCAGCAGGCAAAGGCTCAGTTAGCGTTTGTGGTGGGGTCTTAACGAGTTCGTGGTGGCGCCATGACGCTCTAAGGTTGTTGCAAGAAGCGTAGCAGCAGCTTAGTGAATGCGGCGGGCTTTTCTGCATGGGGCCAGTGACCGACGCCTTCCATAATGCGGGCGCTGGCATTGGGGAAGTATTTCTGGATGGCGTTACGGTGAGACTCTTGAATATAGTCTGATGCACCGCCTTTGATAAACATCGTCGGCCCCTGGTAATGACCGTGGCTGTTAGGAGCATCGGCGATATCATCGTAGCTTTTATTGAGCCCGTTGAGGTTCATGCGCCAGGCAAAGTGGTGATGGTCACGATATAAGTTTTTCAACAGGAACTGACGAACGCCAGTTTCGTCGATATATTCGGAAAGCGCTTGATCGGCTTCAGATCTGGACTGAATGTGGGTTAAATCCACATTGAATAGCCCTTTGAATACGTCGTTGTGATTAGCTGAGTATCGCACTGGGGCGATATCGACGATCACTAATTTATGGATGAGGTCGGGGTGGTCCAGAGCCAGTTGCATGGCTGCTTTCCCCCCCATGGAATGACCCAGTAACAGAATCTGCTCAAGATCATGATCGTTGAGAAACTCCACCAGATCATCCCGCATGGCGGGATAATCCATCTGTGCACTCCAAGGTGATAGACCATGGTTGCGAAGGTCGACGGCATAGACCTGAAAATGCTCAGAGAGCCGTTTAGTCTGACCGGCCCAGTTATCCAGAGAGCCAAACAACCCGTGCAGAATAACCAGAGGTTTGCCGTGGCCGCTAACCTTGTAGTGGAGTTTCATCGTCGATCGCTACCTGTGTTAAACGATAGCCAGCAGTTCGACTTCGAAAACAAGAGTAGCGTGGGGAGGGATCGCACCTTGTGCGCCCTGGCTGCCATAGGCTAGGTCTGAAGGCACGTGCAGGCGCCATTTAGAACCAACAGCCATCATCTGTAGTGCTTCAGTCCAGCCAGCGATTACGCCATTGACCGGAAACTCAGCAGGCTGACCACGATCGACGGAGCTATCGAACACTTTACCGTCGATGAAAGTACCGTGGTAATGAGTACGAACAGTTGAGCTGGCTTCTGGCTTGTCGCCATTGCCTTCAACCAGTACTTCGTACTGCAGGCCAGATTCAGTGACCTGAATACCGTCACGCTTGGCATTTTCTTGTAGATATTGAACACCGCCTTGAGAGGCTTCTTTTGAATCTTCTTCAGCGCGAGCTTGCATCTTCTCTTGCAGCTCCTGAAAGGCTTCGCGCAACTGTGCTTCAGTCACGGAGGGCTCTTTGCCGGTGAAGGCGTCGAACAGACCGGTTTTAACCAGCTCGATATTCAGGCCTTCGATACGATTACTTTTTAGTTGATCGCCCATCTGGCGACCGATACCGTAGCTAACGATCTCTTCGTTGTTTTTCAGTGTTGCTTGTTCAGACATGGACCTTGCTCATTGAATGGTTAAAAGAGGGCGATTATAGCAGTTCATAACCAATATTTGGGGAATGCCGGTCAGTAATCGTGGTGATGGCTGTGGCCGCCACCATTACTGATTTTAGGCTATTTGGTGGGGGTCATCATCAATATTGGGTTGATTCGAGCGTTGTTAAGACTGACTCCCCAGTGCAGGTGGGGGCCGGTAACCCTGCCGGTAGCGCCTACAGTCCCTAGCTGTTGGCCTACAGAAATGCTCTGACCCAGTTCTACATCGATGCGGTTCATATGGCAGTACATGGTGGTGAGGCCATGGCCGTGATCGAGAATAACGGTACGGCCGTTAAAAAAGTAATCCCCGGTAGCGACAACTTTACCGGTGGCCGGGGCGATTATCGAAGTACCTTTTGCGGCGGCTATATCCAGGCCGCTGTGGGGGTTGCGAGGTTGCTCGTTAAAAAACCGGCGCAATCCAAAAGGGCTGCTATAGGGGCCTTGGGTGGGTTTAAGTAACTGTGTAACGGGTTGTGCGGTTTCAGTCCAGCTAGCCAGTGCGGCTAGGATTTCTTTTTTTTCCCGGTTGATTCGCTTCATATCCAAGGGGTTGGGATTAACTTTTCGTTTGTTCTTAATGGTCAGGTGCTGTTCTTTATATTGTTTGGCTTCAATCTCAAAGCTAAGTGGCTGGCCGTTTATTTTGACTGTTTGGGGGCCGGTTTTGGTGCTCAGGGGGATGCCAATCAATGCCAGCCATCGGCCCTGTTGCTGGTAATCGCTGTTATCGGAGGAAACCACCATTACCCGGTGTTTTCCATAGGTGACTTGTGGGGGAGTGTCAGAATCCAGGTCTAGCGGCAGATGAACGATACCTCCGGCTACGGGATCGCTAGCCGGTAATTGAACCGCACTTGCTGAGAGGGCGAACAGTATCAGGATGGCCGATACGAATAGTTGTTTCATGGTGCTGCGTCCTGTTCTTGGTCTGACTATTGCTAATCTGAGGTTATAGAGGTTATTTCGCAGGTCAGGCTACCTTTAGCTAAGCGGGCCTGTATTTGTTGGCCTATGTTCTGTGTATTGGCCTCTTGTATGACGCGTCCCTGTTGATCGGTGACGATGGCGTAGCCCCGGTCCAGGGTTGCCAGGGGGCTGACTGCATGTAGCCCATGGCTTTGGGTTGCCAGTTGTAGCCGGCGTTTTTCCAGCAATTGCTGAATTCCCTGCTGCAGCCTGTGACTCAGTTGCTGGTAGTTTTGTTCCAGTCGGATTAACTGCTTTTGTGGCGATTGCAGCGTTAGCCGCTCTCTGGTCTGAGAGAGTTTATGCTGTTGCTGTTCCAGCACCTGTTGCATGCGCCGTCTTAATCTCAGTTCCAGTTCATCCAGTCGTTGCCCTTGTTCTTGAAGGCGATGGCCTGGATGACGTAGGCGTTTACTAAGGCCATTAACACGCAGCTGGCAGAGTTGCAGTTGACGTTGCAACTGGCGAGTCAGACTTTCCTCGTAGTAAAGGAACTGGCTCCATAAGGTGTCTCGGTCGGGGCTAATTAGTTCAGCTGCTGCCGATGGAGTAGGCGCCCGGACATCAGCGACATAATCCGCAATGCTGAAATCTACTTCATGGCCCACGGCACTGACAATCGGTATTTTACTGGCGTATATGGCGCGAGCCAGGGCTTCGTTATTGAAGGCCCATAGATCTTCCAGAGAACCGCCACCTCGGCCTAGAATTAGCACATCACAACGGTTATCGCGAAGGGCTAAATTCAAAGCCTGAATAAGCTGGGTTGGAGCCTCTACTCCCTGAACTGCGGAAGGATAAATGCTGACAGGAATGGCTGGGAAGCGGCGCTTCAGTACGCTAATAATATCCTGAATGGCGGCGCCGGTGGAGGAGGTGATCACGCCGATATGTTTTGGCAGCGTTGGCAGTAGCTGCTTGTGTTCCGCTGCAAACAGACCTTCGTCTTCCAGCTTTATCTTTAATGCTTCATAGGCTGCCTGCAGGGCGCCAGCACCGGCTTCCTCAAGGTAGTCGCCGATTAACTGGAACTCACCGCGACCTTCATACAGGCTGACTTTGGCCCGCAATCTTACCAAATCGCCATTTTTAGGGCGATATTTCAGGAATCTATTACGGTTTTTAAATAGCGCGCAGCGTACCTGGGCCTGATTGTCTTTTAGAGAAAAATACCAGTGGCCAGAGCTGGGGCAGACAAAATTGGAGATCTCGCCTTCGATCGTTAATAGCGAAAATTTCTGTTCCAGCAGTAGCCTAGCTTGGCGATTGAGTTCGCTGACGGAAAGTATGACGGGAGAGTTGTCGACCACGATAGACCCTGTTAAATCGATGTTGAGGTCAATGGTACACCTGCTTATCGATTGATTGCAGTGTTCAGGCGCATTTTATTGAGCTTTCTTTGTGACAATTTTCCGGAAGCTCAGGTTGATGCGTGGGGCAAAAAGATTACGCTGTTTTGGCAGCGCGTGTAGCCAGTGTCGCTGGGTTGTTCCGGCCATGATTAGTAGTGATCCGTGGCCTAGCTTGAGATCGAGTTTTTCATGCTTATGTTTTTTGTGACGTAGGCTGAAGCGCCGTTCGGCACCTAAGGACAGGGAGGCTAAAATAGGGTCTTTGCCCAGCTCCTGTTCATTGTCGCAGTGCCAGCCGACGCTATCCTCGCCGTTGCGATAGAGGTTGGCCAGCACCGCATTGAATGAATATCCGCAGGATCGTTCGATACGTCGACGCAGCTCCAGCAGCTCTGGCGTCCAAGGGTTGGGCGTCAGATCTAGGCCGGAGTATCGGTAATGGGCATCTGCATCACCGTACCATGCCTGCAGCCTGGGTATGGCTATGGAACGTCCGAACATCTGGATGTCGTCTTGGCGCCACTGCAGGCTGTCGGTGAGGGCTGCTAACAGTGAGTCGGCGTCTTCAAACGATAGATAATAAGCCTGATAAAAAAGCTCCGCATCCCTAAGATGCAGAGCTTCAAATTCAGTTGCTAGCGGTTTAGCCACTGTCTGATGGCAGCGCTAAGGGCGGTGCTGATATCGATAGCGTTGGATGGATGGGGGATGGTGCCTGTCGTCACAACGTGTGAATGCTCTCGTAATTCTAAGTATGCTTGGTCCGCAAAAATACCGTGTACGCCGATGCAATAGGGGCGCTCTAGATCTAACTTGTTGATCTGCATTAGCGTGGTCAGCATGGTGCGACCGCTAGAGATAATGTCATCTACTAGTACCGGGGTGTGTCCTTGCCACTGCTCCAGGTCAGGCATGCTGATTTCAACATCACGATCACCATGGCGAGTCTTTTCGAGGATAACAAAGGGGGCTTTGGCTTGCTTGGCGACCTCTTTTACCCATTGTTCGCTTTCGCTGTCTGGACCCAGAAACAGTGGCTTGGCGATATGTTCTTTGACCCAGTCGGCGATTAACGGAGATGCCTTAACCACTTGGCTGGGAATGCCGTAGACCTCATCGAGATGATGTATGCGATGGAGATGAGGGTCTATGGTGATTAGGTGGTCAATATAGTTGGAGATTAAGCGGCCGAAGTGAATTGCGTTGACGCATTCGCCAGGTAGGAAACGTTTATCTTGTCGCATATAGCAAAGGTAGGGGGTGACTAGCGCTATTTTTTTGGCACCGAGTTCCCTTAATGTTTCTGCCAAAAAAATTAATGGCATGATTTTGTCATTGGGCTGAAATAGGTTGCAGAACAGAATGCAATCACGGCCTTCGCAATTACTGTCGATACGAAGGTAGGTTTCTAAATCTGGGAAATACCGTTGAATGATGGTTCCTGCTTCGGCCTCAATTTGTTCAGTTAACTGCTGGGCCAGCACCGGGTCACTATCGAGATTAAAAAGCAGTGGGCGCATAGATGGGGGTCCTGTTTCCAGTGGTGAAGCTGATGTTAGGCCAATTCTACGTTAGATTAGGATGACAGTGTTATCAGTTGTGAATGCTCTTTTAAATAGGCCACCGCGTAATCCAATTCGCCGGGACTTTCGGCATGGATGGTCAATAGGGTTTCTCTTTGTTTTACCTCGTCTCCCAGTTTCGCGTAGATCACAATGCCAGCGGCAGGGTCGGCTGGTGCGCCGGCCAGTTTGGCGATCTGTGCCAGTAGTCGGTTGTTAATGACGCTGACAATGCCGTCCTCTAGGGCAACCATATTGTAGCGGTAGGGCGCGACAGGCGGTTGTTTCAGGCCGCCCTGAGCTTCGCAAATGGCTTTGAACTTATTCCAGGCTTTTCCAGAGTCAATCAGAGCTAAAGCTTCATTAAAGCCTTGTCCTGGGGCGGCTTTGTCACCCATTTCCAGTAATGCTCCGGCAATTTCAGCGGCTCTGTTCTTTAGATCTTGCGGGGCACCTTGTTGATTTTGTAGTACCGCCAGAATATCCCAGGCTTCTAACGCTGGCCCGATGCCCCGGCCCACCGGTTGGGAGCCATCACTGATCATTATTCTGATTTTTAGACCGAGTTCTTTGGCAACCCTTGTTAGTAGTGAAGATAGCCGTTTGGCGGAGGCCTGGTCACGAACTTTGGCGGTCGCCCCCACAGGGATGTCAATCAGAACATGGGTCGCGCCTGCGGCCATTTTCTTTGACAATACCGAGGCGATCAGCTGCCCTTCGCTGTCCATTTCCAGCGCCCGTTCCACTCGTATTAGCAGATCATCGGCAGGACTGAGCCGCACTGAGCCGCCCCACGCGAGGCAGCCGCCTTCTTTGTGGACCACCTGGCGGATCTGTTCTAGGTCTAGGCGCACGTTGGTCAGGGTTTCCATGGTATCTGCAGTGCCTGCCGGCGAGGTGATGGCACGGGATGAGGTCTTTGGTATGGTGAGCCCCGCAGCGGCTAGAATGGATACTAATATGGGCGTTGTGCGGTTGCCTGGAAGGCCCCCGACACAGTGTTTATCCACCACTATGGCTTTATCCCAATGCAGACAACTACCGACATTCACCATCGCCCGGGTCAGATCAACAATTTCTTCGCAATCGAGACAGCCGGTGCCACAGGCGGTAATAAACGCAGCTAGGTGGACGTCGGCATATAGGCCGTCGGCTATATCGTGGATAATGCTATTAATCTGTTCACTGTTGAGCTTATGGCCAAATACCTTGGCGCGGACATGGGAGAGGGATTCCAGGGGTTTGGGGTGGCTGACCCAGACTTGATCGCCCTCTTTCAGGGCCATGTGCCGCCAGGCTGAATCAGAAAATCCAATTTGCTGATCCTTCAGTAAATCGCTATGCACAATATGCAGGGTGGCGATAATCTGTTTGTCCGAGGTCTCTACCTGAACCCGGGATAGTGCTGAAAATCCTTCTGAATAGCAGACATGACTGTCTGCCCGCAGATAGATAGTCAATTCCTGATGGGTATCTATGCCAATTCTGCGAGCCGTGAGTGGCAGCAGGTGTTCGCCTTTGTGATAGGTCATAACTGCGCTTTTTCGTTTCCAAATGATAAATATATAGGTTAAGTATAGTCGCCTGCATAGTGCTAATTGGCAGATGTGATCGAATCTATAAGTTGCTAGAATGCGGTGGAATTTTTTAGCCTTTGTCTTCATTTGAATAGCGAAATTGAGTTAAAGAATATGGAACGTAAGTATCGGTTGGTGATCTCCTGCCCTGATCGTATGGGCATCGTCGCGATGGTTAGTAATTTTATTTCCAGCCATGGTGGCTCCATTGGAGATGCGCATCAGCATTCAGATTCCTCAACGGGTTGGTTCTTTATGCGCTACGAAGTTAGCGCTCAGAGTCTGCCGTTCTCTTTGGAGGAGCTGCGCGACGCTTTCGAACCCATTGCTCAGTCTTTTAATATGAACTGGCGTATCGTAGATTCGGCCATGCCTAAACAGGTGTTGTTGATGGCCAGTCGCGAAGCCCATTGCTTATCGGATCTATTATACCGGTATCAAGCCAAAGAGCTGGATTGCGAAATCCCTTGTGTGATTTCCAATCATGAAGACTTACGTAGCATGGTCGAGTGGCACGGCATTCCTTATCATCACGTCCCAGTGGATTCTAAGGATAAGACGGCTTCTTTTGATCAGGTACGCAAGTTTGTACAGGATTATCAGATTGATACCATCGTTCTCGCGCGTTATATGCAGATTCTTCCTCCTGATATATGCCAGGATTTTGCATCAAAGGTGATCAATATCCATCATAGTTTCCTACCGTCCTTTGCCGGTGCTAAACCTTACCATCAAGCTCATGAGCGGGGTGTTAAGCTGATCGGTGCCACTTGCCATTATGTGACGGAGGATCTGGATGCGGGGCCTATTATCGATCAGGACGTTATTCGTATCAGTCACACCGATGAAATCAGCGATATGGTGAGACTGGGGCGCGATGCGGAGAAGACCGTGTTGGCCCGTGGCCTGCGCTGGCATCTGCAAGATCGTATTTTGGTTCATGGAAACAAGACCGTAGTATTTAATTAAGTCTTTGTATTTTATGTATATTGTATTCGTTATCTGTTGCGTATAAGGAGCAGCAAGCATGTTGAAATCAGTAAAAGTTCAGGATTATATGACCACGCAATTGGTGACTTTCAAGCCGGAAATGGACCTGTTTGAAGCCATTAGAATGTTCACTGAACACAATATTTCTGGTGCTCCAGTGGTGGATGGCCGTGGTGAAATGATCGGTATGCTGTCAGAAGTAGACTGCCTGAAAGCGATTCTCAGTTATACCTACCACGAAGAAGAGCACGGCGGTCATGTCGGTGATTTTATGACCGATCAGGTCGATAGTATCCAGTACGGTGAAGATATTGTGAATCTGGCTAAGAAGTTTATCGACGGACCTCGTCGTCGATTTCCTGTGTTGAGAGAGGGCAAGCTTGTCGGTCAGATCAGTCGTAAAGATGTCTTGCACGCGGTTAAGGATTTTGTAGATAAGAAATAATCTTTGATTAATCAAATTGTTAAAAAAGGAGGCTGAAAGCCTCCTTTTTTTGTGCGTATTAAACTCTTACTATGAGCTAGATTTATGGTTAGAGTGGGCTGATTTAGTTGTTTCAGATTGCTGGCTTGAAAAGTAAGCCTAGGGCTTTTGTGTTAAGCTCGGGCCAATTATCGTGACGCCATTAACAGAGAATTTTCGAGCCGTCTATGAGTGGGCTATTCCCAGAACATCCCGTCCTTTTTTATCCTTCACTGGCACAGCGTTATGGTGCTGAAGAAGCTATTTTGCTGGCGATTTATCAAGAGTTCGCTCGTCATCATGGCGCCGTTGATGGCCTCCAGCAGATGTACTTTCTGGCCCGCCGAATGGAATGGCAGCAGCTGGCTCCTTTCTGGGACGAAGAGCAGTTGGCTACTCTGACCAATAGTCTAGTTACCCAACAGGCAATCGAAGCAGAATTTAATACCAATGGCAGTATTCGGGTGTTGATGATCAATGCTCATGGGCAAACCCCAGCGTCAGCAACTGTGCCAGCACAAACAGTGAGTGTTCAAACAGAAGTTTATGAGGTCGAAAGAAAAAGTTACGACGTTGAAACCGCTTGTGACGCCAGTAATGGTTCTTCTTTTCCAGCTAGATCAATGGCTTACAAGGCGGTTGTGAAGTCTCATCAATCCCCGGATACCCTGTTAGCGCGAGGGCCAGCTCCTAGCTTTGGTGGCAGCACCGGATGGAATCGCCCGCAAGATGACTTACATCGACTGTTTGATCAGCAGGAAAAACGCAATCAGCAGTTGCATGAGATTGATATGGGTTGGAAGCCCAGTGCCACGACTTATCAGATGTTGGCTAAACATAACGTACCAGACGAGTTTGCCGACAATCTGATTGATGAATTTATTGCCTATTGGTTGGCCCAGAACAAGAAGAAAGCGTCCTGGGATCCACATTTTATCGATCATGTGAAACGTAAGTGGGTTCAGGAGCAGAGTCGACAGGGGCGCCGAACCTTTGCAAACAAGACTGATCAGGAATTAAAGGCTAATGGTGAAAGATATAAATCAAATAATCGCGCAGAGAAACGAGAGCGCATCACCGAAGCAGTCATGGACATCAAAAACGTCGACTGGTGATTCATCGTCAGCGCAGACCGATCTAATTAGCGTTGAGACGAAGACGCTGGTAAATATGATTTTTGCCCGTTTTATGACGATCTATGGGCATAAGTTCAAGAGCACTTTTGAAAACGAAAGCGAGATTCGTATTGCTAAGCGGGAGTGGGCGCTTAGTCTGCAAGGCTATAACGAGCAGGAACTGGTGGCTGCGGTTAACCGCAGCAAGGAAGATTTTGTTTGGATGCCTACGGTTTCCGAATTTCTGTCGATTCTTAAAAAGGGATTTGAGGCCTATGGATTGCCCTCGTCCTTGCGGGCTTATCAGGAAGCTTGTTTGCATGCGGATCATCCCCGGAAGCATAACTGGAGTCATGCAGCCGTTTATTTTGCCGGTCGTGAAACCGACTGGTTCCGACTCAGGACTGAAGAAAAATCGGAGGTGATGGCAGATTTCGAATTTATCTATCGCAAAATCTGTCAGCGGGTCGTGGCGGGTGAAGAACTGGAAGTGCCGTTGCCGAAAGGGCTGCCGGACAAGTCGTTAGATACGTTGACGAAGTTTGTGCAGCAGTGGGGGGAGGATAACAATCTGACTGCAGAGCAGGCGGCAACAGCGCTGTTTTATCTGCAAAAGCCTAAAGATAGTTCGGTGCGAACTCATTTCAAAGCCCATGCCGAGAAGCTGTTGAAAGACTGGGGGTTTGAGCTGACCCTGCCTGAAGATTATCAGTCTTGATCGGTTAGTATTAGTACTCTGCGGCCTGTTGCAATGGCTGCTCAGTATTGGGCAGGTAGATATCAATCCGGGTTCCCTGTTCGGTGCTTGAATCTATTATCATCTCTCCGCCATCGGCTTCCAGCAGTGAGTGGCACAGGGATAACCCCAGCCCGGTGCCTTTACCTACCGATTTGGTCGAATAGAAGGCTTCCGTGGCATGGCGAAGCACGTCTGTGGCCATGCCGCAGCCATTATCGATGACCGACATACAGACCTTGTCTTGGTGTAACGCTGACAGCACGCGAATGTGCCCTTCATTAATATTCTTTTCTGAAATGGCATCTGCGGAATTACTAAGCAGATTCATCAGTATCTGGATGATGTGGTCGCTTGAGCAGAATATCGCCGGTATCTGGTTGTCCAATTCCAGTTCCACTTTGATCTGATTGAAACGGGCGTCATGCCGCATCAGTCGGCAGGTTCGGCCAATGAGGTTGTTAAGGTCGTTGAGTTCTGCTGTATGGCTTTGTGGTGTCGAAAACTCGGACACGTCCCTGGAAATATTGACGATCCTGTCGATCTGCTCCTGAATCAACTTAAGATCATCGCCAGAATCTGTGCTGTTGCTATTTAGAGAACGTTGATCGTAAATACCCTGAATTAGCCCAGAGATTGCGGCAATAGGGTTGCCAATTTCATGCACTATACCGGCGGCCAGATTGCCGATGGCTGCCATCTTTTCACGGTGCTGATATTTGTTGCGGGCAGATTCCAGTTCCAGTTCTGCTACGCGTTGTTTACTCAGATCCCTGATGGTGCCGATAAATACCGGCATTTCTCCGATACGCGCTTCGGTGACAGCTAATTCAATGGGAAACAGACTGCCATCGCGGCGCCTGGCGTTAAGCTGACGCAGATTGCCAATGATGCTGCGCTCTCCTGTTTTCAGATAGTTATTGAGGTAGCCATCATGGGCGGCACTATGGTTTTTTGGCATCAGTGCGCTGATGTTTTGACCGATGATTTCATTGGCCTTATAGCCGAACATGAATTCTGCGGTGGAATTGAAAGATTCAATGATGCCAAAACGATTGATGCAGATAATACCGTTGAACACGTTTTCCATGACCGCATCCAGATAGTGTTTTTGTACGGTCAGATTGTCCTCAATGGTCTGGCGTTCAAGGATTTCGTTTTGCAGTACTTCGGTGCGTTCTTTAACCCTTTTCTCCAGGTTCATGCGGGTGGCTTCGAGTTGCTCTAGGGAGCTTTCGAGCTGCTGCTGGTTGTTGACTAATTCCTTGTTAATCCGTCTGACGATAAATGTGAGGATAAGATAAAGCCCAAACAAAACCGCTATGATTGCAGTGATCACCTGCCAGCGATAGGTTTGGGCTATTTCATAGAGGGCGCTGATATCATTATGGAGTTCCAGAGTGGCAGTGTTATCGTTATGGGATAGCGCTATTTGACTGAAGACTACAGCTGCATCGCTGATCGGGGCGTGCATGCCGTGAAAGGATTTATGAAACTGGATTTCGCTGTAATGTCGCTTTTCAGGTGCCAGAACCTGGGTTGCGGATAGGGAGTCTTGACTGTCTGGGGAGGTGCTAAAAAGCAGTTTTCCATCTGGAGTTTTAATGGCAATCCGCACAATAGAGTGCCCGAGGGAGTGCTGGCGTATTTTTTCATTGAGCTTCTGGCGGGCCTGATTTTCTATCTCGGGGGACGTGCTGGTGGCCAGTTGTTGCAGATCGTTTTTCCAGAACAGGGAGATAACCTCAGCCTCAGCTAAGTTCTCATCCTCGCCGTGTTTGAGTAACATTTGATCGATCGCATACTGTGCAAACAATGACAGCGATAGGGCCGCGATCAGTACAAATGCCAGTCCATAAATAGAAAACGAATTTCGTAGCCTAAGCATTTTCTCGATTACCTTTGGATTGGATCCAGAGCGACAGCGATAGCATATATTCAGGTTAGCATGGAAGTCGAGTCTCGTTTTGGTGTTGGCCTTTTCGCCAATGTCAGCTAGCTACCAAAGAACCCTCCAATGGCTTTACCCAAAGCTTCGCTGCGTTCTGAGTCTCGGAAACTCTCCATAATTGGCGCGCGCATTCCTGGAATAAATACCAGATCTCGGACCATCAAATTAAAACTCGGTTGACCGGCACTGTTGCAGGCCAGCTTATCCATGAACAGTCGACGTATATCTGCGTCTTGCAGATCTTTCCAGCAGCGACTGGAGATAGCTGCCAGTACTTCTATATCTGTCCCATAGTTGCTTTCCAATACCATTTTCAAACAGTTGTGGCGTATGTCATCGCTGTGGCTTTGAGATAGGGCGCGGATCAGGGTGGCAATTAGATTGGCATCGCCCTGTTGGTCTGCAATGGCGGTAACCAGGCGCTCGCTAATAGCTTGGCTAAGAGTGTGAGAGATGACTTCGTGTTCAAGGTTTACGCACAGTGCTTGCAGTGGCGACACGGGAAGCTTGTTAATGGCTTTAGTGAGCAAACTTTCGTTACCGCGTTCATCGAGTCGCGCGACTAAATCGGCGATGCCTTGCAATCCCAGCTGGTCCCAGTGCTCATAGCCGCGCACCCCAGAAAAATATTCCCGGGCTGATTCATAATAAGACGAGGCCGGTTGCTTTAGAATACAGGTGGCACGGGCGTGGAAGGCTGCCATTTTTTCCTGGTCAGGAGTGAAGGAAAAGGGATTGTCTTTTAACGGATCTTCCTGGTTTTCTGTATTGAGTAACTGGCTACCGACAGTTTTTGCCAGTCGGTTCAGAAAGTCATCTCGCGCCGCTTGAACCAGTCGACCCTGTTCGTCTAAAGGGAATTTGAGGAACCAGATAAGGTGTTGCTGCGGTTGTTTGGGATTGAAAATCAATACCGCCAACCATGCCTGTTGCTGCAGCGGCAGCGGATAGGGGATTTCGGTCTGTTCGAATTTCTGGAATACATCCTGAGACAATTTGCTGATACGGCGGCCAAGATCAAAGATACGGAAATTGGCGTCAGTTGATTTTAAAAAATCAGAGAGAGTTTGGATGTTGTTCATAACTAGTTGCTAAAAGGCCTTTGGCTGCCGCACGGGCGTGGTGTTAGGATGAGCAGTATTCTAGCACCCATCAGCATCTATCGGGACTACTACTGTGGTGGTAAAAAGTATAGCCTCGTCACCCGTTGAGGGTTTTTGGTATCTCTATATCATTGAGACTGACGGCGGACGTCTTTACACCGGGATTACTACGGACGTAGAACGAAGGTTTAAACAGCACATTGAGGGCAGGGGTGCTAAATTCTTTCGTACTGATGCTCCAAAAAAAATACGCTATCAAGCTCAATTTGTTGACCGTTCTGCCGCTAGCAGAGAGGAATTCAGAATTAAAAAGCTGGCCCGGATCAAGAAGTTGGAGTTAATTGAGAAAAGTGCTATAACCCTCTCGTTATAGGGGTTAATTCTGAAGCGTTTTCATTATAATGCCAATTCAATTACAGACCCTAAGGTAATATGATTTGAAACAATCGTTGCATGCTCTTTTTCGTTCCATGTTGGGAAGTGTGCGTGATCTGGCACCGATTATTCTGGTTATAGGCTTCTTTCAACTGGTGGTGCTGCAGCAGCCTATACCTGATTTGATTGGGCTTGTTGTGGGTGTGTTGTTTGTAGTGCTGGGGCTGACTTTCTTTATTTTTGGATTGGAGATGGGGTTGTTTCCTATCGGTGAATCCATGGCCCACGCTTTTGCTCGCAAGGGTAGTCTGGGATGGTTATTAGTCTTTGCGTTTGCTCTCGGCTTTGGTACCACGGTGGCAGAACCGGCATTGATAGCCGTTGCGGCGGAAGCCGCTAGTGTAGCGGCGGAAGGCGGAATGATTGAGAACAACGCGGACGCCCAGTCCGTTTACGCCAGTGGCTTAAGATTTACTGTTGCCTTTTCTGTAGGGCTGGCGATTTTGATCGGTGTGCTGCGCATCCTAAGGGGCTGGCCGATCCAGAACTTGATCATTGGTGGTTATCTTCTGGTGGTTATCATGACGTTTTTTGCACCAGAGGAAATCATCGGTATTGCCTATGATTCCGGTGGTGTGACCACCTCTACGATTACCGTTCCGCTGGTGACGGCTCTGGGGGTCGGTCTGGCGTCCACGATTAAAGGGCGTAATCCGATGATTGACGGCTTTGGTCTGATCGCATTTGCTTCCCTTACCCCCATAATTTTTGTCATGGCATACGGGATGGTAATTTGATGGAATTGCTTTCCAGCTTGTTGTCTATTTTATTTTCTACCATTAAAGATGTGTTGCCGATCGCAGCTATTATCTTTGGTTTTCAGTTGTTCGTTATCAGGAAACCCATCGCCAATTTACGTCGGGTGCTGATTGGTTTTGCCTATGTCATTGTAGGTTTAGCGTTTTTCTTGCTGGGATTGGAGAAAGCACTTTTTCCAGTAGGGAAATTGATGGCGCAGCAACTGACCAATCCTGAATTTATCAGTCGAGGTGTTGAGGCGGCGACGCTTCATTGGAGTGATTATTACTGGGTCTATATCTTTGCCTTTGCCATCGGTGCCAGTACTACGATTGCTGAACCTTCGTTGATGGCCGTGGCTATAAAGGCCAACGAGGTTTCCGGTGGCAGTGTTGGCGTATGGGGGTTGAGGATCGCGGTGGCGCTTGGTGTGGCCGTGGGTATTTCGTTAGGGACTTATCGAATCGTCACCGGTCTGCCGATACATTATTTCATTATATCGGGTTACATTGTGGTGGTGATACAGACCTTTTTCGCCCCCAAATTGATAGTGCCTCTGGCCTACGATTCCGGTGGTGTTACCACTTCGACAGTTACTGTGCCCCTAGTGGCGGCATTGGGGCTGGGGTTGGCTGAGACCGTGCCGGGCAGGAGTGCACTTATCGATGGTTTTGGATTGATTGCTTTTGCTAGCCTGTTCCCCATCATTTCGGTGATGGCTTATGCCCAGCTTTCCGAATGGGTGTATAAACGAGATGCTAAAAAAAGGCAGTCCTAGGCCCGTTGTGACAGCAAGAAATTAAGTATTGCTCCTGTTGAAGGAACAAGATCAAAGTATAGTATAAAGTCGGAATTCCCCGGCTGACCAATGACGTCGCATTAGGAGAAAACTGATGCATTTCAAGTTGATAGTCGCGTTTGTCGAAGATACAAAATCGGATGGCGTGATGAAAGCTGCTCGTGAGGCCGGTGCTACCGGGGCCACGATCATCAATAATGCACGGGGTGAGGGGCTGAACAAGTCTAAGACTTTTCTGGGCTTGACTCTGGAATCCCAGCGGGATGTGTTGATATTTATTGTTGAAGAACATCGTTGCAGAAAGATTTTGGAAACCATCGCCTCCGTTGGTCGATTTGATGAAGATCCGGGGTCTGGTATCGCCATTCAGATTGATGTTGAAGATGCGGTGGGTGTTGCCCATCAGGTAGAGAAATTGACGCACTCGATTGAGGATGAGATATGAGCGACAGAAAAGTAATCCGAGTACGGGATATCATGAAATCCAATTTCACGATCGTGGATGGGTTGATAACGGTACAGGAAGCGTTACAGGACTGCCGCGATGACCGGGTATCTGTGTTGGTGGTTCGTAAGCGCCATGATGACGATGAATACGGCTTAGTATTGCTGTCTGATATTGCCAAACAGGTGGTGGCAAAAGACCGCTCGCCTGAGCGTGTAAATGTTTATGAAATCATGTCTAAGCCAGTGCTGAGCGTTAAACCAGAGATGGATGTACGCTACTGTGCTCGATTGTTTGATAATTTCGGGCTTTCAGTCGCCCCGGTGATTGATGGCGATGAGGTTGTAGGCATCATTAGTTACAATGAAATCGTGTTAGACGGTTTGCTGTAAACGCCAGCAATAATGAACCATGCCCGGATATCACGATGTTGATCGTTGAATATCTGGGCATTGCTGGCCTGTACGATGTTCTGATCTTCACTGCTAAACGCTAGTGATGAAGCGTCAGTGTTTCATCCAGGGATTTAATCAGCGACAGTAGCTGACTATAATCCTGTCTTGATTCTTTAAAGCTCTCCTCGGCTATTCCATAGATGTTGCAGTTTCCAGGTAGCGGTAATCCTTTGTCGAGCAGCTGTTTCATGCGAGGCAGCATAATCCATTGTAGCCACTCGTTTAGACTGAGGGTGTCAATACAGAAGGGTTCTGCGCTTGCCAGTGCTTTCGCATTAGGCGGCTCAAAGCTCCACAGTTCAAGGCGCTGAAGTTGCTGTTCGATATCGGCAAGTAATCGCTGTACCTGTTGGCTTGAGTCAGTCACTGTCTACTTGCGCCTTGCTGTCTTTAGGGTGTCGGCGATCAGGTAGGCCAGTTCCAGTGATTGATCTGCATTCAATCTGGGGTCGCAGTGGGTGTGGTAACGGTCACCCAGATTAGCCTCGGTGATCTGATAGGCACCGCCAATGCACTCAGTAACATTTTGGCCGGTCATTTCGAAATGAACACCGCCAGCATAAGTACCTTCGGCGTTGTGAACTTCGAAGAAGCCTTTCATCTCTTTCAAAATACTATCCACGGCACGGGTTTTGAAACCGCTTGATGCCTTAATGGTGTTGCCATGCATGGGATCGCAACTCCACAATACCTTGCGCCCCTCGGCGGCGACTTTGCGGACCAGAGAGGGCAGGTATTCGGTAACCTTGTCGGCACCCATGCGGGAAATTAGATTCAATCGACCCGGCTGGTTATCTGGGTTAAGGATGTCTATTAGTTGGATCAGCTCATCGGCATTCATGCTGGGGCCGACTTTAACTCCGATTGGGTTGCGCACACCCCGCAAAAACTCCAGATGGGCACCATTAATCTGTCGAGTGCGGTCGCCAATCCACAGCATATGGGCCGAGCAATCATACCAATTGCCATTGCCGATACTGTCTTCCCGGGTCAGGGCCTGTTCGTAGTTCAGTAACAATGCCTCGTGAGAGGTGTACAGCATGGTTTCCCGAATCTGAGGGGTATTGGTGGACGTGATGCCACAAGCCTCCATAAAGCTAAGGCTTTGGTCGATCTGATCTGAAAGCACCTGATACTTATTGCTGAGTGGGCTTTGGGCAACAAAATTCAGGTTCCATTTATGAACCTGATGCAGGTCCGCCAATCCACCCTGGGCAAAGGCTCGGAGTAGGTTTTGAGTGGCGACGGACTGATTATAAGCATCTAGCAGGCGGTGCGGGTTTGGTATACGAGCTTCGGCAGTAAAGGCGATATCATTCACGATATCACCGCGATAGCTGGGTAGTTCCTGGCCGTCGATGGTTTCTGTGTCCGTTGATCGAGGTTTGGCAAACTGACCGGCCATGCGTCCCACTTTCACCACAGGGCAACCACCGGCAAAGGTCAGTACCACTGCCATTTGTAGTAGTACTTTGAAAGTATCGCGGATCTTGTCTGGATGAAATTCGACAAAGCTCTCAGCGCAATCACCGCCCTGGAGCAAAAAGGCCCTGCCTTCGGAGACGTCCGCAAGTTGTTGCTTTAGAGAGCGGACTTCGCCAGCAAAAACCAATGGTGGTCGGTTGGATAGTGTTGTCTCAACCTCCAGGACTGTTTGTTTGTTTGGGTAGTTGGGCTGTTGCAGTATGGGCTTACTACGCCAGCTGTCTGGAGACCAGTTAGCCATGATGTTCGGGCCTTTTGATTTAAAATCGGGAATAATAAGGTAGTTTACGCCTAGATCGACTAGAAACAAGTTCCGGCCATTGCCGGATGAGTTTGTTCCTGTTTTTAGGGGTTTATATCTGGGTTTATTATTCATGCTCCATATTTTGACTTAGGTGATATCGATTGTTTGCTAATTGGTCCATTGCAGGGTTGCTTGTACTGTTGTCAATAACACTGTCGGGCTGTGCAACGACTGCTGCAGAGCATCGGCAAAATTATCCCTCTCAGGGAGTGGTTCGTTGGCACGGGCATAAAGCCCAAATTCCCTCAAATTTAGCAGCAGATGTTCAGCGAACCTACGAGAAGCTTAGTCGGCAAGAAGTTGTTGATAGTCGTTTTTTGATTGATGGCGCGCCGGTGGTCAATGCTTACGCCGCGATGATGCCGGAAGGGCCAACTGTTGTCATCAACGCCGGGCTGATTGATATGACTGGCTGGGATATGGATGAGATGGCTTTTGTTATCGGCCATGAGCTGGCTCATATATCCCTCGGTCACTTGGCCTCAGCCCAGCAGGAAAAGCGGCACCGACAGGATCTGATCTCAGATGTTGTGGGTACCATTGCTGGTGCCTTGATACCTCTTGGGGGGTTAGCGGTGGATGCCGGTAATGAGATGATAAAGGCCAGCTACAGCCGCGACCAGGAGCGAGATGCTGATACTTACGGTTTGCGGTTAATGTTGTCGTCCGGATACGACCCTCAGGGGGCCATCCGTTTTCACCAAAAGCTGATGAGAGTATCGGATCGGCAGCTGATTCCCTTTCTATCTAGTCATCCTTCTGGCGAGGAGCGCATTAGTCGGCTGCAGCAGCAGATTATCAAGCTGCAGCCCTAAGGGACTGTTTAGCTGGGACGTTTCTAAGTAATCTTATCTGATTGCGGGTGATCGCTTTCTAGGTTTTTGCGGCGGTGCGAATTCCGCTCAGATTTTTGAAGGAGGTTTCCCTCGCAGTGACGAGAAAATCTCGCATAAACTCCGAATTTTTTTGGTCTTCTCTTATGGCTGCATAAAGGGTCGACCAAATGCCTTTTGATGTTAGCGGTCGCACCGCCACGTAATCCCGTTCTACATATTCGGTCAGTGCCCAGCAAGGAAGGGCGCTAATGCCGCGGCTACTGGCAACCAGTTGTAACATCATTACCGTCAGCTCGGCGGTTCTTATCTCGTTGGGTTCCACGTCTGCAGGGTCGAGAAAGCGGGTGAATACATCCAGCCTATTGCGGTCGACTGGGTAGCAAATCAGCGTTTCTGATGCGAGATCCTGTGGCTCGATATGATTTTTTCGGGCTAGTGGGTGTTTTTTTGAGAGCGCCAGTTGTACCTCATAGGTGAACAGGGCTTCATAGTAGATGCCGTTCATCTCTTTTGGGTCGGAGGTGATAACAAGATCAAGTTCACCCCGAGCCAATGCTGGAAGTGGTGAAAAACTAAAACCACTGGAAAGATCCATTTCTACTTCAGGCCAGTTTTCACGGAAGATATCAATGGTGGGCATCAGCCACTGAAAGCAGCTGTGGCATTCGATAGCCATATTCAGACGACCAGTTTCACCACCAGCCAAACGAGCGATATCCCGTTCGGCATTGCGAATCATCGGTAATACGTCATCTGCTAGGGTTAAAACACGTTGGCCAGCGCTAGTGAAGCAGATAGGTTTGGTTTTACGTATGAATAGCGAGCAGTTTAAGCGTTCTTCCAGATCTTTGATCTGATGCGATAGTGCTGATTGGGTAAGAAAAACTCTTTCGGCGGCTTCGACCAAACTGCCAGTGTCTCGCAATGCAGCCAGTGTCTTCAGGTGTCTTAATTCTATCATCCCCAATTGTCTCCGAACCTGGGTGTGATGATCTGGGGTGTTGAGTGCTGTTTTGAGTAGCCATCAACCTTAATCTATATGAACAGAATTCAAGTATAGTACGGAAAGGAACTTTGGTGAGCGAACCGCGAGGTTAATTTATGCCTCGCGGTAGTCCCCCGAATTAATGGTTTTCTTGCAGCAGGAATTCCATCAATGCTTTCTGAGCGTGGAGACGATTTTCAGCTTCGTCAAAGACGACAGAACGTGAATCATCTAGCATATCTTCGCTGACTTCTTCTCCCCTGTGTGCCGGCAGGCAGTGCATAAATAATGCATCATTGTTCGCCAGATTCATCAGTGCGGGGGTTACCTGGTAACCAGAAAATTTAGCCGCGCGTTCCTGTTGTTCTTCTTCTTGTCCCATAGATGCCCATACGTCAGTGACTACCAGGTCGGCATTACGAACGGCTTCCGCCGGGTCTCGCACCAGGGTTACACGGTCGGCATTGTCATGGCATAGCTGCTGGTTAGGTTCGAACCCTTCAGGACAGTTAACTACCAGCTGGAAATCTAGCTGTCGGGCAGCATTAATATAAGAGTTGCACATATTGTTGCCATCACCGACCCAGACAACCTTTCGGCCTTGAATGGAGCCGCGATGTTCTGTGTAGGTCTGCAAATCTGCCAGTAGCTGGCAGGGGTGGAAATCGTCAGTTAGAGCATTAATAACAGGCACCTTGGAGTACTTGGCAAAACGCTCGAGTTTTTGATGTTCGAAGGTGCGGATCATGATGATATCCACCATGCTGGATATTACTCGGGAGCTATCCTCAATAGGTTCTCCTCGGCCTAGTTGAGTATCTTTGGAAGACAGAAAAATAGCACTGCCTCCAAATTGCGCCATACCTGCTTCAAATGAAACCCGGGTCCGGGTTGATGATTTTTCAAAAATCATACCCAATACTTTATTTTTCATCGGCTCATAAATTTCGCCGCGGTTGCGCATGGCTTTGAGTTCTATAGCGCGGTTGATGATTTGCTGTATTTCATCGCCGCTTAGATCACGTAGAGTTAGGAAGTGCTTGGTGCTCATGTCTAAAATACCTCAACTCCCCTGAGCGCGTCAGAGGCGTTGTATTATTCTTGCTAGAATTATTTATGATCTGGGGTGGTTGCGGTCATCGGTCATCGGCAGCGATGATCTTAATCAGCTTTGATATTACGCCGACGATAAGATTTGCTTCGCTTTCACTCAAGTTCAGAGGGGGAAGTAGGCGGATAATATTGCCGTCACCAGCGACGTTAATAAGAATGCCTTTGACCTTGGCCAGAACCGTTAATTCGGTGCAGCGTTGGTCGAGTTCAATAGCAATCATCATGCCTTTGCCGCGAATATCACGAACGTAGCTTGAGTCGTTAAGCTCTTTGCGGAAATCAGCGACTATTTTCTCACCCATTGCCGCGGCTTTGGTGCAGAGGTCTTCTTTTTCGATGGTGTTTATCACCGCCAGTGCAGCGGCACAGGCCAAGGGGTTGCCACCGAAAGTGGATCCGTGATTGCCGGGTTTCAGTGTATTGGCAGCTTCACCGCGGGCCAGGCAGGCGCCGATCGGCACGCCATTGCCGAGGCCTTTAGCGGTAGTCACGACGTCTGGGATAATACTGCTTGATTGATAGGCGAAATAGTTACCGGTGCGGCCATTGCCAGTCTGGACTTCATCCAGCATTAATAACCACTGTTGCTGATCGCAGATTTGACGCAGATTACTGAGGTAATCGTCAGCGGGGATTTTGACACCGCTTTCGCCTTGAATCGGTTCGACCAGAATAGCCACGACATTAGGGTTGTTTTTGGCGATAGTCTTAATTGCTTCAATATCATCAAAGGCAGCCCGCACGAACCCTCCTACCAGTGGTTCAAAACCGGCTTGAACTTTGCGGTTTCCGGTAGCGCTGAGGGTTGCCAAAGTACGGCCGTGGAATGATTGTTCCATAACAATGATAGCGGGATTGTCGATGCCTTTGTTGTGCCCATAAAGGCGAGCAAGCTTGATTGCTGCTTCATTCGCTTCGGCACCTGAATTGCCGAAAAAGACAGAATCCATGCCTGAGATAGTACAGAGCTTGTCAGCCAGCTGCTCCTGCAGGGGGATGGTATAGAGGTTAGAGGTGTGAATTAGTTTGCTAGCCTGATCGGTGATAGCTGCAGTGACTGCGGGATGAGCATGTCCTAGCCCGCATACGGCGATTCCACTAAGCGCATCTAGGAATTTATTTCCCTGAGTGTCGTACAACCAGGAACCTTCACCTCTTTCAAAGGCAACAGACATCCTTGCGTAGGTGTTCATCAACGGCTGTGAAGCCATAGAACTACTCCCTCTAATAACGCAAAAAGGCAGCTGGATTGCTGCCAATAAAAAACTGGCATTTTAACGACTCTTTTCGGGTGACGCAAACTGGCGTTAGCGGTTGGCAAATTGGTGCATTTAAGGCATCTTATGCAGAGTATAGACGTTGGTGTAAAAATTGGAGGATGGCGAGCCGTCGGAATAAAGCTAGATTTAACCTGACCATTTTAGTTGGTTTTGTATATAATCAAATTTCTCGTGGCTTCGTGTCCGCAGTCTCGGCATTACGATGATGAAATTGTTAAGTTAGCAGGTGAATAAATGTCTTCAGTAGTTGATACCATTAAAGAGCAAGTTGAGAGTAATTCCATACTGTTATACATGAAGGGAACGCCTAAGTTTCCACAGTGTGGCTTTTCTTCTCAGGCGTCACAGGCTTTGATGGCCTGCGGAGAAAAATTTGCTTTCGTTAATATTCTTGAGAATCCAGAGATCAGAGCGGAACTGCCAAAGTACGCAAACTGGCCTACTTTCCCCCAGTTATGGGTGGGTGGTGAGCTGGTCGGCGGCTGCGACATTATTGTTGAAATGGCAGAAAGCGGCGAGCTGGAGACTTTAGTAAAGAGTGCTGCGGAAGCTGACTCTGAATAAAGCTCTGCTAATATACTAATATTACCTCAGGGTGAGCCGCTTTTGTGGTTGGGGTGTTTAGTGCTTTTAACTCAAAAAAATATGGAGATGCTTTAAATGAGCGTACTCGTTGGTAAGGAAGCGCCTGACTTTACAGTAAATGCTGTGCTGGGTGATGGTCAGATTGTTTCAGATTTTAACTTGAAAGAAGCTATTAAGGGCAAATACGGCTTGGTGTTCTTTTATCCGCTGGATTTTACCTTTGTATGTCCGTCTGAGCTGATTGCTCTGGACCATCGTATGGATGAGTTTAAGGCTCGTAATGTAGAAGTGATCGGTGTCTCTATCGATTCTCACTTTACGCATAATGCATGGCGTAATACTGCTATTAATGATGGTGGTATTGGTCCGGTTAAATATACATTGGCTGCTGATATCGATCACGGTATCTGTAAGGCGTACGATGTTGAAGCTGACGCTGGTGTTGCGTTCCGTGGTGCATTCCTGATTGATACAAATGGTGTGGTTCGTTCACAAATTGTGAATGATCTGCCTCTGGGTCGTAATATGGATGAGCTGTTGCGTCTGGTTGATGCGTTGCAATTCCATGAAGAGCACGGTGAAGTTTGTCCTGCTGGCTGGACCAAGGGTGACAAGGGCATGACCGCCTCTCCTGAGGGCGTTGCCGCCTACCTGTCGGATAATGCCGTAGACCTCTGATAGCTACCTGTCTTGCTAGTAAAAAGCCCGCTATCAGCGGGCTTTTTTGTGTTTGTCAGAAGCAGTAATTCCGGTAGATGTTTACATGCCCTGCGACCTTAACACCATATCCCAGCCCCCGAGCTCCTTCCAGCGATTGATAATCATGCTAAATAACTCGGCAGTTTTCTCAGTATCGTAAAGTGCGGAGTGGGCTTCTTTGGCGTTGAAGTCTATGCCAGCAATTTCACAGGTCTTTGCCAATACGGTGTGTCCAAAGGCCAGTCCTGACAGCGTTGCCGTGTCGAAGCTTGAAAAAGGGTGGAATGGATTGCGTTTGATGGCGCAGCGTTCCACTGCTGCATTGACAAAACCAAGATCGAAAGAAGCATTGTGGCCTACCAGAATAGCGCGTTTACAGCCGTTTGCTTTCACCGCCTTGCGGATGGGCTTGAGGATGCGTTCTAAGGCTTCTTGTTCCGGGATGGCTCCCCGTAGTGGAGAGTAGGGGTCAATGCCGGTGAACTCTAGCGCGGCCTTTTCGAGATTGGCTCCTTCAAAGGGTTCGACGTGACAGGAGATGGTTTGCTCTGGCATCAGCATACCCTGTTCATCCATGCCTAGGATTACAGCGGCAATCTCAAGCAGGGCGTCGGTTTGGGCATTAAATCCGGCTGTCTCAACATCGATAACTACCGGTAGGTAGCCACGAAAGCGTTCAGCCATCATCGGCTCGTAAGTGGATGATTTAAAACTCACGAAATTTCCTTAATATTGCAGTTGTGCAGAGACTACCTGCCATTGAATGGTTTCACCAGCCCTTAATGGCACGATGCGATGGTCCCCGAACTCGAGATTGTTTTTCTGAGTCCAGGCTTTCTTCTCTAGTACGATGTGATCTGAGTTGCGTGCAAGCCCGTAAAAATCGGCACCATAGTGGCTGGCAAAGCCTTCCAGTTTGTCTAGGGCGCCCATCGTTTCAAATGCTTCGGCATACAGCTCAATGGCCGTAGTGGCGCTGTAGCAGCCTGCGCACCCACAGGCTGCTTCCTTGGCTGTTTGGGCATGAGGAGCAGAATCTGTGCCGAGGAAGAACTTATTGCTGCCGCTGGTTGCGGCTTCCAGTAGAGCTTGCTGGTGGATGTTGCGTTTCAGAATGGGCAGGCAGTAGAGGTGCGGTTTGATACCGCCGACCAGCATATCATTGCGGTTATAAAGCAAGTGTTGAGGGGTTATGGTGGCGGCTAGGTTGATGTCTCCGGTAGCGACATAATCGGCAGCATCCTTAGTAGTGATGTGTTCCAGTACTATTTTAAGCCCAGGGAAACGCTGTCTTAATGGGATTAGGTTACGGTCAATAAATAGCTTTTCTCGATCGAAAATATCCACGTCGGCAGCGGTAACTTCTCCATGTATTAGCAGTGGTAGCTGGAGCTTTTCCATAGTTTCGAGGGCTGGATAAATGTTCTCTAGGGCCGTAACTCCTGAATCTGAATTGGTGGTTGCTCCGGCGGGATAAAGCTTAGCGGCATAGACGCAGCCGCTGGCCTTGGCGGTGCGGATTTCTTCTGCACTGGTGGTATCTGTCAAATACAGTGTCATCAAGGGTTGGAACGAACGCTTGGCTGGCATCGCTTGAATGATTCGGTCACGGTAGGCTTGGGCCTGGACGGTGTTTACCACCGGTGGTATCAAATTAGGCATAATAACAGCTCGGCCAAAATAGCGAGCCATGTCGGATACGGTGCTGGGTAGTACCTCACCGTCACGTAGGTGGACATGCCAATCATCGGGGCGGGTGATTTCGAGCCGTTGCATAGTGATTCCTGGAGCGGTTTGATTCGAGGTTATTCTAACAGTGCGGCTATGGCTCTGCTACCAGTGCGTATGCCGGAGAATATGAAGATAGCTCGGAATGTCCGAAAATAGCCAAGCTATGTTAAAGTATTTGGCGATACGGACGATTATAGATAGGTATAATTAGTCGAACGAACCGGCTCTGAGATCTTCTATTCTTGTTAGGCTTCATATGACAGTGCGTGCATTATCCTCTCTTTTGAAAAAACACATTGTTTTGGCAATGGTGTTTTCCCTGTCTGCGTCATCCACCTGGGCCGTGACGTTCAGGGCACCCATGGATCAGACCGACTGGCAGCTGCAGTCTTCAAAATTTAAGTGCAAGCTTAGTCAATCTATTCCTGACTTTGGTAAGGCTGTATTCGAGCGCGGTGCCGGTGAGAAGCTGCGTTTTCTGTTGGATACCAATCAGGGTGGGTTGCTGGGTGAAGAGACCATCGTGATGGCGGAATCCCCTGTTTGGATGCCAGGGGATAGTAATCAGCAGATTGGCACTTTCAAAACTCCGCATCAAAGTAAGATCAAGGTTGATGAGGCGCTGGCCAACGATATGTTGGTGTCGCTCTACAAGGGGCGCTCTCCTGCCTTGACCAATGCCCGTTGGCATGGAACCCAAGAGCCCATAAAAGTGGCGATATCTTCGGTTAACTTTCAACAGGCATACTCCAGCTATATGGGGTGTATCGCTGAGTTATTGCCGGTTAATTACCGTCAGATAGCTCGATCTGCAATGCTGTTTCCGTCTACTCAGTGGCGGCTTTCGGATGCCTCCAAGAAGCGACTCGACTTGATCGCCCTTTATGTGCAGACCGATAAGGCCGTAAACGCAATTTATGTTGATGGTCATTCGGATAATTTGGGTCGACGTCTTGCTAATCGAGATCTTTCTCGCAAACGCGCTGAAGAGGTAACTCGTTACTTAGTGAACGCTGGGATTGAGGAAGAAATGATGACCACGCGCTATCATGGTGAGCGTTATCCTGTGGTCAAGAATCTTAATAAAGACTCTCGTAACCGTAATCGTCGTGTAACGGTTCGTTTGGAAAGAGTTAATTAAAGCGCTAAGCGCTTTCAATTACTGCTGCTTTTCGGTGTATAATCGCCCGATTGCTCTATAGGGCGGTTATCGGCGCTATGTTGAAAGTTCGTCGTCAGCGTTGAACTTACTGCCAATATTCCAGTTTTTTACCATTATCCCTGTGTGATGAATCATACGCGGGGTAGAGGTCGTCCGCAGTGATGGCGGGCCTTGTTTTTCGGAGATAAGAATGTCTGATATTAAAAAGGTTGTTCTGGCCTATTCAGGTGGCCTGGATACATCGGTAATCGTTAAATGGTTGCAAGAAACTTATAACTGCGAAGTGATTACATTCACCGCTGACCTGGGTCAGGGTGAAGAAGTTGAGCCTGCTCGTGCCAAGGCCGAAGCTCTAGGTGTTAAAGAGATATATATTGAAGATCTACGGGAAGAGTTTGTACGTGATTACGTGTTCCCGATGTTTCGTGCCAACACCATTTATGAAGGTGAATACCTTCTTGGTACGTCCATCGCCCGTCCACTGATTGCCAAACGTCTCGTTGAGATCGCCAACGCTACCGGAGCCGATGCTATTTCACACGGCGCTACCGGTAAAGGCAATGATCAGGTTCGTTTTGAGCTGGGCGCCTACGCTCTTAAGCCGGGTGTTAAAGTGATTGCCCCTTGGCGTGAATGGGATCTGAATTCTCGCGATAAATTGATGGATTATTGTGCCCAGCATGACATCGCTGTCGATTTCAAAAAGGGTAAGAAATCTCCATACTCCATGGATGCGAACCTGCTGCATATCTCTTATGAAGGTGGTGCGCTTGAGGATCCCTGGACTGAAGCTGAAGAAAGTATGTGGCGTTGGTGCGTTTCTGCAGAGAATGCTCCGGATCAAGCGACGTATCTGGAGCTGAGCTATGAGAAGGGTGACATCGTTGCCATTAATGATGAGCCTATGTCTCCTGCCACCGTATTGGAAACCCTGAATAAGATTGGTGGTGAAAATGGTATTGGCCGTCTTGATATCGTTGAAAACCGATTTGTTGGCATGAAGGCCCGTGGTTGTTACGAAACTCCGGGGGGGACTATCATGATGCGCAGTCATCGTGCGATTGAATCTATTACTTTGGACCGTGAAGTTGCTCACCTGAAGGACGAGTTGATGCCGCGTTACGCTAAAATTATCTATAATGGATTTTGGTGGTCAGAAGAACGCAAAATGTTGCAGACGATGATTGATTACTCTCAGCGCAACGTTAACGGAAAAGTACGTATCAAGCTCTACAAAGGCAATGTTGACGTCGTTGGCCGTAGTTCTCCAGACAGTTTGTTTGATGAGTCAATCGCCACCTTTGAAGACGATGCAGGCGCTTACAATCAACAAGATGCCGCTGGTTTTATTAAACTGAACGCTCTGCGGATGCGGATTGCCGCCGGTAAAGGTCGTGACTTGCTGAACGATTGATTTTACCGACTGAAATCAAATAAAAAGCTCTGTGGGATTCACCTCAGGGCTTTTTTTATTTATTGTCGTCCTGTATGTATTTCGGGGATTGTTAAGATAGGACTATATGAGTGAATTTTTAACCGGTAAATCGGTTTTGATCGTAGCCAAAAAGCTGGATGTGCTTGGAAGTTTACGTGCGTTTTACTCAGAGATAGGTGCTACTGATATCAGTGTCGCTTCTTCCGCCAATATGGCGCTTAACATGCTTCGCGTGCGTCCATTTGATTTCTGCATTCTTGAATCGGATCTAGGCGAGAGAGAAAAAACAGGTGCTCAGGTCATTGAGGAGGCGGGTCGCGAAGGTATCTGGCAGGCGACCTCAGCGTTTTTGTTGATTGTGCCTGAGTCTGTAACTCGCCTTCCCAGAGATTCCGTTGAGTTTGCTGCTGATACTTTTATTAGTAAGCCTTTGGATATGGAAAAGCTCAAAGTTCGCATGGAAAAACTGCTGAAGCTTAAACAGGCTGTTTATGCGGTTGAATCTGTTATCGATGCTGGGGATTATGACAAAGCGCTGCTGCTAATCCGCAAGCTGGCTGCCAAATATGCTTCCCTGGAGCTCTATCTTGATCGCCTGAAAGGGCAGCTCCTTCTAACTATGAATAATTATGAGGAAGCGAAAGGGCATTTTCAACGCATTGTTGAGGATAGAGATTTGGATTGGGCCTATCTTGGGCTGGGTATTTGTGAGTTCAAACAGGGCCACTATGCGGATGCTTTGGGGCGCTTCAATATTGTGCTGCAACGAACGCCAGGCAGTCTAGAGGCCTATGAATGGATATCAAAGGTTTACCGTTGTATTGGTAAAAACCGAGAGGCACAGGTGCTGCTTGAGGAAGCAGTGAAGGTGTTGCCGACAGCCGGGTCTATCCAATCAGGGCTTGGCAATGTTGCTAGTGAAAACAGCTCTTGGGTGGTAGCAACAGATGCCTTTCGACATGCGGTGAAATTTGCCCGGCATTCCTGTCATCAGCACCAGAATAATTATTTTGGATTGGCCCGATGTCTGCAAACTCAATTGTCCACGGCAAAAACAGATCAATCGGCTGCCGCACAGGAAGAGGCGGTGCGAGTGTTGGAGGATGTTGCTGAAGAGTATTTGGATGACGATCATATTCGTTTTAGGTCGAGGCTGATGACCTCGGAAACCTACAAAAGGTCCGGAGATATCGCTCGAGCTAACTCTGCTGCCAAGCATGCCTTTGAAGCCTATCAGCAGCTCAGTGATGATAAAAAGGCCGAAGAACTGGATAATCTGATTGAAGGTGTTGAAGGTACTTCGGTGCAAGGGTCTGTAGAAGAGTTCAAAGGCGATTTTAATCGTCGTGTTTATACTGAAACCGAGTGGGGACGGAATAACCTCAAAGGCATGGGGCTGTATCGCAAAGGTCAATTTTTCGAGTCCTTGTGTTGTTTTGATAAGGCGCTTCAGGATGTAGAAGGTAGTCCTAGTATCTTGCTTAATTTGGTGCAGGCAGGGCATGAGGTGATTAAGCGGGATCCCTCACGAACGGCTGAAGTGCTGGCTATCTGCAATGATCGGCTGCTGAAAATGAGTATTGGCGCGCTGAATAGCAAGCAGCAGGATCGCTACCGAGTTCTGAGTGAGCGTCGTGCCGAATTGGTAGAAAAAAACTCCCATTAATCTGCGTTGTCGTAAGTCCATTTAGTTCTTATTCTTTCTGTTAACTTCTTATTTTCAATAAACCTGCTTCTTATGATGGTCGTTTTAACGAACCCTGGTGGTTATAGGTGGTCATAACTTCTGTAATCTGCTGTTCCCCTTGTACTATGCTTACAGTGCTGGCGGTCGCAGGTAGTTTTTATTGTTTTTATTGTTTTTATTGTTTTTCTTGCTGTCGCTTCGGCATTGCCGAAGCTGCGGTAGGGCTGGGAGAGATAGTGTGCTGCAGATAGCTATCTTGGAGCCGCAGCGAGAGCTTGCGGAATCGTTAATGGATTGGTTAAGGCAAGCGGGGCATCGTTATACCTGCTGCTCCAATCTGACTGAGTTTATGGCCTGTATCAGCTATGGAGGCTACGACCTGCTATTGGTCGACTACCGCTGTGGTACCAGAGCCTGCTTTGAGCAAATTGAAGCAGGAATCCTTGATAATGGTCGACGGGTACCACTGTTGTTTATCAGTGAAGCCAATAATGAAAAAGAGATCGTGTTGGCATTGGAGCATGGTGCCGATGATTATATGGTGAGGCCTCTTAAAGCAGAGGAGGTAATTTCCCGTATTCAGGTGCTGATTAGGCGCTTTTCTGTTGCTGAAGATTCCCACAGTGTGCAATGTTTTGGTCCTTACTGTATTGATCATGAGCAGCTGATCATTACCCGTGATGGCGTGTCGTTATCGTTGACGGGTAAAGATTTTAGTTTGGCCGCCTTTATGTTTGGTCATCAGAATCAACTGCTATCACGGCATCGGCTGTTATCTGAGGTTTGGGGGGTTAACCAGGAGGTTAATACCCGGACAGTAGATATGCACATTAGTCGTTTAAGAAAAGCGCTGATGCTGCCGGGGACCCCATTTCAAATACAGACGGTGCATCAGCATGGTTATCGTTTGCAGTGCTTGGAGGATAGTGTCGAATAGATTTACCTCAATCTATGCCTGAATACGGAAGGCGGGCTCCGTTGCATTCATTCTAGGCCGCCGCTACAATCGCGGCAGCCTACGACTTTGTCGGCAATCTACCATTAAGCGTCGTTGTTTTTTTGCTGCTGACGCGGTCTGTTCTGTGGCATAGGATTTAAATGAAAGCACATAAAATCACCTTCGCACCGGTACCGATGCGTAACGTTGGTCCGGTCAAGATTATTGGCACTGATGTCGACGATGAGGTGATGGTGCCCCTTGCTACTTACGAATCACCGCTCTGGCCCTCTGTGGGCCGAGGGGCTCGTGTGACGAAATTGGCTGGAGGAATCAGGGCTACCTTGATCGATGAGCGCATGACTCGTTCAATCCTGCTGGAAGCAGCCGATGCGGGTGAGGCTCTAGTGGCTCTTAATGGCATTAAGAGTCGTTTGCCGGAAATGAATGAGGTAGTAGCGCGTTCCAGTCGTTTTGCCAAGCTTATCGATATGCACAGTCAGGTTGTTGCCAATCTGATCTATCTGCGGTTGGAATTTACCACCGGAGACGCCTCTGGCCATAATATGGTGACTCATGCCGCTGATCAGTTATTCCCCTGGATACTAGAGCAATACCCACAACTTCGTTATTCGTCGATTTCGGCGAACTATTGTTCCGATAAAAAGGCCACAGCAGTTAACGGCATTCTTGGTCGTGGGAAGTACGTAGTGACTGAAGTGACTATCCCTCGAGCGTTGTGCGAGAGGCGCCTAAGCACCACGCCGGAAAAAGTGGTCGATCTGAATATTAAGAAAAACCTCATCGGTACTATGTTGGCTGGTGGCCTCAGAAGCGCCAACGCCCACTACGCCAATATGCTTCTGGCTTTTTATATGGCGACCGGGCAGGATGCCGCTAATATTATTGAAGGCTCTCAGGGTATTGTTCATGCAGAAGTGCGCAATGGCGATCTGTATTTTTCAGCGACCTTGCCTAATCTGATCATGGGGACTGTGGGCAACGGTAAAGGTCTGGACTTCGTTGAGGAGAATTTGACTTTGCTGGGCTGTAAAGAGGATCGCGAGCCTGGAGCCAACGCTCGTCGCCTGGCGATTATTTGTGCCGCTACAGTACTCTGTGGAGAATTGTCGTTGTTGGCTGCTCAGACCAATCCGGGTGAATTAATGCAGTCCCATTTAAAGCTTGAACGCTAATGTCTGACCCTACTAATAGTCGTAAAGTGGAGCATATCCGCATTATAGAAGAAGACGGCGGCACTGATCGTCAGCAAGGGTATTTTGACCGCATCAGGTTAAGGCACCGTGCGCTGCCAGAGCTGTCATTGAATAGTATTGATCCGAGTTGCCATTTTCTGGGGAAAAAGCTTAGTTTTCCGTTGTTGATCTCCTCCATGACCGGTGGCGATCATGAATTAGTTCGGCGTATTAATCACAACCTGGCGATTGCTGCAGAGCGCACTCAGGTAGCTATGGCCGTGGGCTCTCAGCGTGTGATGTTTAGCTCTCCAGAGGCTGCGGCGAGTTTTGATCTGCGGCCTCTGGCACCTACTGCCTTGTTAATGGCGAATCTGGGCGCGGTGCAGTTTAATTACGGGTTTGGCTTGGAACAATGTCAGGCGGCGGTTAACAAGCTCGATGCCGATGCGCTTTATCTGCATCTTAATCCTCTGCAGGAGGCTGTGCAGCCTGAAGGTGATACGGATTTTTCCAACCTTGCTGAAAAAATAGGTGGGTTGGTTCAGCAGTTGTCGGTGCCGGTTATTCTTAAAGAAGTTGGCGCAGGCCTGGGTCCTGAAGATATTCAGTTGGGATTCGCCAACGGCGTACGCTATTTCGACCTGGCTGGCTCCGGGGGTACCTCCTGGAGTCGTATCGAGCACCATCGTGCTAACCCTGATCAGCGCCAGCAACTGGGCGTACTATTCCAGGACTGGGGTATTCCAACGCCATTGGCATTGAAACTTGCTCAACCGTTTATGGGGAAAGCAGATTTTATTGCAAGTGGGGGAATCAGAACGGGTATTGATATGGTGAAATCTGTTATACTCGGCGGCTCACTTTGTGGCCTGGCGGCACCTTTTCTGAAACCCGCCATGGAATCACCGGAAGCGGTGATTGAGGTTATTAACCAACTCAAGCAAGAATTTGTAACAGCCATGTTCTTGCTGGGCGTTCCAAATATTGAGAGTTTACAACTCAATCAAACTCTGCTCTTGTGCGAGCAATAAGGACCATTTGAAAGTATGTCTGTTGGTATTGATGATATTAGTTTCTATACGTCCAACTACTACCTCGATCTAAAGAGTCTGGCTGACGTACATAACATTGAAAAAGATAAGTTCTATAGCGGCATCGGCCAAGAGAAGATGGGCATTGTGGCGGCTGATGAAGATGTGGTCACTATGGCTGCCAACGCCGCACTGACGGTGTTGGACGGGGTAGACAACGACTGTATCAGCACCCTGATGTTCGCTACTGAAACCGGTATCGATCAGTCCAAAGCCGCAGGGGTTTATGTCCATGGCCTATTGGGCTTATCCAGCCGCTGTCGTGTTGTTGAACTCAAACAGGCTTGTTATAGCGCTACTGCTGCCATTCAGATGGCCTGTGCTTTGGTTGCTCGTCAACCAGACAAGAAGGTATTGGTCATTGCTTCCGATATCGCCCGTTACGACCTTAATTCTTCTGGTGAAGCTACCCAAGGTTGCGGTGCTATAGCGATCCTGGTTAGTGCGAACCCACGGATTTTAGAAATTCATCCGGAATCAGGGAACTACACCGAAGATGTGATGGATTTTTGGCGGCCCAACTACCGCTCAACGGCTTTGGTTGATGGCAAATATTCCACCAAAATTTATCTCAAATCCCTAAAACAGGCATGGCTTCATTATCAGGAAGTGTCCGGTGCGCAGTTTGAGGATATGGATTACTTCTGTTATCACCTGCCTTTCACCCGTATGGCAGAGAAGTCTCAGTCGCAGATGGCGCGGTTAACAAAAACCGATACCAGTCCTGAAAAAATGAATGCAATGATAGAGCCCAGCCTCTTCTATAACCGGATTATTGGTAACAGCTATACGGCTTCTATGTATATTGGTCTGAATTCACTGTTGGATAATGCCAAAGAGGATTTGACCGGTAAGCGCGTGGCTCTCTTCAGTTATGGCTCTGGTTGTGTTGCTGAGTTTTATACCGGTACCGTGATGCCGGGCTATCAACAGTGGTTGCATCGCAAAAAGCATCAACAGTTACTGAATAATCGTAGCGAGTTGAGCTATTCAGAATATCTGGAGTTGTATCACTTCGAATATCCCACCGATGGTGGTGATCACCAGTTCCCCGAGCAGACCACCGGTCAATTCAGGCTAGCGGGAATCAGTCAGCATAAGCGGATCTATAAAGCCCGCGAGTAAGGGTGTTGTTGTGATGATAGCTAGGGCTCCAGCCAAGGCCATAGTCAGCGGTGAACATGCTGTTGTCTATGGAGCGCCAGCTCTGGCAATTGCCGTTAATCGCCATGCTCAGGCTTATATCTCTGTAGCTCAAGATCATTCTTCGACTATTGATCTTGAGTTGGCTGATATCGGCTTTAACTCCCAGCTCGATCGTACAGCGCTTCTTGAGCGTTATCATGGTTGTCAGCAACGCTATCAACATTTTCTCAAGGGTGAATGCCCGATCTCTGAGGTCCTACCGCAGGCTGATAGTCTATATCAGTGTGCGATTGCTGATTTTATTCAACTACTTGATTCAAATGAAGATATTAAGTTGTGTGTCAAAATAGCTTCCGATATTCCGTTAGGTGCAGGTATGGGTTCTTCGGCGGCCACGGTGGCTGCGATGCTGAAGGGACTGGCGACTTTTTTCGACATAAAACTTCCCCGTCAACAGCTATTTGAAATGACCCATAGAGCCGAACAGTTACAACATGGCCGCAGTAGTGGCATCGATCCGGCGGTGTGCTGTTTTGGTGGCCTGATCCGTTTTCACCAAGGCGATATACAGCAGCGCAATTTGCCCACACACAAAGGCTGGTATCTGCTAGACAGCGGGCGACCTGAAGTAACCACAGGGGTTTGTGGCGAACAGGTTAGACGAGATTTTGGCGCTAGCGAGGTCTGGACGGAGTTCACCGCAGTGACCAATGGGCTGGAAAAAGCGCTCTTGGACAATAACTCAGACCAGATTCAATCTCTAGTGCGTGAGAATCAGCGCTTATTAGTCACTATTGGCGTGGTGCCGGAGGCGGTGCAGGGTTTGATTGCCGAGATTGAGCAACACGGTGGAGCGGCTAAGGTTAGTGGTGCCGGTGCTGTTGCAGGAGACAATGCCGGGTTGATACTGATTTATCAGCCAGATGCTAATAAACTGCCCGCGCAATTGTTTGGCAAAGAAATTCGTCCATTGGTGGTTGATTACCAGGGTGCCGAGATTGAATCTGGAAAAAATTGCTGATGTCAGGAGAAAATCACAAGTCATGATAATCAGAGCTTCAGCGCCAGGAAACCTGATGTTGATGGGGGAACACGCGGTATTGCGGGGTGAGCTGGCTATTGCCTGTGCAGTTGACCAGCGTATTAACGTCACCTTGGAAACGCTTGATGAACCTGTGTTGGTAATTGAGTCGGCGCTGGGCAATTATCAGGATCGATTGGATAGTCTTAAAGATGATAAGCGGCTGCGCTTTGTGCTGCAGGCGGTCAGATCAAAGGTCGCTGAAATCTCCGGTGGTGTAAAACTGACGATAGAAGCAGAGTTCTCCCATCAGGTTGGATTAGGTTCCTCCGCTGCTGTGAGTGTCGCCACCGTGGCAGCATTACAGCAACTCGTGCAGGCAAAGATTGACCGCCGCCAGGTATTTGATGAGGCGAGGGCGGTGATGCTAAAAGTACAGGGGCGAGGCTCGGGTACGGATTTAGCCGCTTCAACCTACGGTGCGCTCATCGCTTATAGGGCTGATCCGTTAGATATTACTCCACTGCAATGCGTTCCCGATATCGCCCTGTTCTATAGCGGTTATAAGACCCCAACACCGGAAGTCCTGTCTCTAGTGGCCGACGAAAGTCAGCGTTTTCCTGAGCTTTATGAGCAACTCTATCGGTTGATGGGGAAGGCCTCCGAACAAGCCCTCAAGGCGGCCCAGCAACGGGATTGGACGCAACTGGGTCAGCTGATGAATTATTACCAGGGGCTCATGGACGCGTTGGGAGTCAGTGACCGAAAACTGGCAGAAATGGTTTATGGGCTGCGTGATCAAGGCGTTTATGGTGCCAAGATATCAGGATCTGGCCTTGGCGATTGTGTGATCAGTCTTGGGCGTCCCCTCACTTCAGTTGGTTTTGATGAGATTCCGATCCAGGTGGCACCCGAAGGGGTTAAGGTATCCTTGGTGACTGATAGCTGCGCTTAAACAGTGATCGATAACAACAGCATTCAGAGCAGATTGCTATGCAAAAAATAGATGTCATTAAATCCTTTTTGCCGGCTATAACACCGGTACCGAAAGATTCTGTTGAAGCCTTTGCTCCCAGCAATATTGCCCTATGCAAGTATTGGGGAAAGCGAGACAAAGAGCTGAATTTGCCCATCAACGCCAGCCTTTCCATTAGCCTTGACAAACTGGGTACCCGTACCCGCCTTCAACCTATTGAAGGGGGTGTTGATCAGGTTCTATTGAACGGCCGTGAAGTCGCTTCCGTCGAGCCTTTTGCCGCCAAAATTATCGAATATCTGGATCTGTTCCGTTCAGCTGATTCTCCCCGCTTGCGTGTTTATACTGAAAACAATATACCCACCGCTGCCGGTCTGGCGTCATCGGCGTCCGGCTTTGCGGCGCTGATTAAGGCGATTGATCAGCTATATGGCTATAACCTTGAACTGCCTGTCATGTCCGCCTTTGCGCGGATGGGCAGTGGCAGTGCTTCCAGGTCAGTCTATGAAGGGTTTGTACAGTGGCACATGGGGGTTCGGGAAGATGGCATGGATAGTTTTGCTACACCTTTGGCAAACGTTTGGCCAGAATTTCGACTGGGCCTGTTGACCCTGACCGAGGAAGAAAAGGCCGTGGGCTCCAGAGCCGGTATGCAACGCACCTTGGAAACTGCGCATCTGTACCAGAGTTGGCCATTACAAGCAGCGGTCGATCTGGAAAAACTAAGCCAGGCAATAATGGATCAGGATTTTCATCGTCTCGGTGAGACCGCCGAGCAGAACGCTCTGTCTATGCATGCAACTATGATTGCCTCCTGGCCGCCGTTGCTCTACTGGCAGCCCGAGTCGGTGGCTACCATGCAGCGTATCTGGCAGCTAAGGGAACAGGGCGTTGCGGTTTATTTCACCATGGATGCAGGCCCCAATATCAAATTGCTGTTTACCGAGGACCAAACATCTGCAATCACTACTGCCTTCCCCGAGGTGAAAGTCATTGAGCCCTTTACCAGCCAATCTCAGTAACCTAATACCGGGCTCATCATGACCGACTTGCAGACCCTTGATGGTTTTGTGCTGACTCAGCACTACCGTCAGGGCGACAAGGGTGTCGATCTCAATTTCTGGATTCATAGTCCCCAAGGCCCAGCACTGTTTCGGCAGACGGGTCAGGAGTTGGTGTTTTTCGTTCGTCAGCAAGATATGCCGCAGGTGCAGTCGTTGTTGACGGGTTTCAAGACCTGGCGCGGCGTCGACCTAGCCCTTAAAGATTTTCACAGTGAAGCAGTATCAGCTCTCTATTTCAGGCAGATCAATGATTATCGTGAAGCGATAGCGCGCCTGGATGATGCCGCCATTGCAGTCTACGAGGGAGATGTTCGCCCCGGAGAGCGCTTCCTGATGGAGCGTTTTATCAAGGGTGGCATTCAGTTGCAGGGCTCTGTGACAGAGCATCGGGGTGTGCTTCAATTCGATCAGGCGCGCGCCCGTGCTATCGATTTTACGCCACGCTTGCGGGTACTCTCCTTTGACATAGAAACCAGCCTCAAAGGTGAAGAGCTTTATTCCATTGGCCTCAGCGGCGTGGATTACGGCAAGCAATCAAAGCCGGGCTATCAGCCTTTCGAATTGGTATTGATGAAAGGCGAGGGAGAAGACACTCCAACTCTGCGCTACTCTCTCGACGAACACCAGTTGCTGCGGGCCTTTATAGATCAGCTCAATGGCTTTGATCCAGATATGCTGGTGGGTTGGAATGTTATTAACTTTGACCTGAGGTTTTTGCAGCGCAAAGCCGAAACCCTGAGTATTCCCCTGAATATCGGTCGTCACAACGGCCGCCTGCAACTGCGAGAGAGTGGCAATTTCAGTTTTGCTACTCTGCCCGGCCGAGTGGTGGTCGATGGTATCGATTGCCTTAAGGGCGCCACCTTTCAGTTCGAAAGCTACGCCTTGGATAATGTTGCTCGGGAGTTGCTAGGCCGCGGCAAGAAAATAGACTCAGTGGATCACCGTGGTGAAGAGATAACACGGCTGTTCCGAACCGACAAACCGGCACTGGCGGCTTACAATCTGGAAGACTGCCGATTGGTGCTGGAGATTTTTGCAAAGGCAGACCTGATCCATTATCTGATTGCCAGATCGCATATGACCGGGTTGCCGCTGGATAAGGTGGGGGGCTCTTCTGCCGCCTTCGATAACCTCTACCTGCCTCAGCTCCACCGACAGGGTTATGTCGCGCCCGTCTATGCCTCTGGTCGCAGTGATCTGGCTAGTCCTGGTGGCTATGTGATGGATTCATTGCCGGGGCTTTATCAGCATGTGCTGGTGCTGGATTTCAAAAGCCTGTATCCCAGTATTATCCGGACCTTCAAGATCGATCCGATGGGATTGGTGGAAGGATTGGGCAGTAACGATACTGAGCAGCAAATTCCCGGTTTTAATCAGGCGTGCTATCACCGTCATAAACATATATTGCCCGGCCTGTTGGAGTCGCTCTGGCAGCAGCGGGATTTGGCCAAAGCAGACGGTAATAAATCTTTATCCCAAGCCATCAAGATCATTATGAATTCTTTCTATGGGGTGCTGGGATCACCGCAGTGCCGGTTCTTTGATCAACGTCTGTCCGGTTCAATTACGTTGCGCGGACATCAAATACTGACGGAAAGCCGGGATTACATCCAACAGCAGGGTTACCAGGTTATTTATGGTGATACAGATTCCATTTTTGTTTGGCTCAATTGTGATGGAATTAACGACGGTATTGATCAGCTTGGACAATCTTTGGCAGAAAGGCTTAATCAGTGGTGGCAGCAGCGTTTGCACGATGAGTTCGGTCTCGAAACCCATCTTGAAATTGAATATGAAACCCATTATCAGCGCTTTCTGATGCCGACAATTAGAGGCTCAGAAAAGGGCAGTAAAAAACGTTATGCCGGTTTGATCTCTAATTCTTCAGGTGAAAAGCGGGTTGTTTTTAAGGGATTGGAATCGGTTCGCAGTGATTGGACGCCCTTGGCTCGCCAGTTTCAACAGGAACTCTACCGCCGTGTGTTCAATGATGAACCCTACGCTGAGTATGTGAAGGCGACCGTTGCCGCCCTGTTAAATGGTGAAATGGATGAGCAATTGGTCTATCACAAACGTCTGCGGCAACCTCTGGATGCCTACGTTAAATCGCAGCCGCCTCATGTCAGAGCCGCCCGGTTACAGGAGCGGTATCGTCATGAACAAGGCCTGCCAGCACTTTATAAGCAGGGCGGAAGGGTAGCCTATATAATGACCGTCAATGGTCCTGAACCCCTAGGGTATCTCAAATCGACAATTGACTATGGCCATTATCTGGATAAGCAGTTGGAGCCGGTGGCCGATGGGGTTTTGCCATTTCTGAATGATTCTTTCGCTGAACTCACGGGTCGACAGATTCAGCTGTTTTGAATCGGCGCTAATGCAGAGAGTAGCGCCGCTGTTAATGATCTAAGCAGTCATTGATGCTAAATGAGCCGGGATTATCCCGAGTGAGGGGCCCAGTATTGAGAGCTGGGTTGATTAGCCGGTTTGTTGTTACGCAGCATTTCCTCCAGCTCCGAGGCCGGTACTGGCCGGCTATAGTAATAGCCCTGTAACAAATCACAATTTTTCATGCGCATAAAGTCGATCTGTGAGGCTTCCTCGACGCCTTCGGCCACGACTTTCAGATCCAGTGCGTGGGCCATAGTGATGATGGCGGAAAGAATTGGCGCACTATGCTGCTGGTGAATCTCACTGATAAAGCTGCGGTCGATCTTGAGAATATCAATGGGAAGCTGGCGCAGATAGCTAAGGGATGAGTAGCCAGTACCGAAATCATCCAGAGCAATAGAGATGCCTTGGGACCTCAGCGTATTCAATACTTTGAAGGCCAATTCTCTGCCATTTAAAATGGCGCTTTCAGTGAGTTCTATATGCAGGTATTTAGGATTTAGCTGGCTGCTGCGCAGGGCTTTGTCGACCTGAGCCAAGAGGTCGACCTTGTTCAGCTGAACGCCCGATACATTGACCGCAGTACTGATTAACGGCAGTCCTTGATCATGCCAGTCTTTTAGCTGTTTGCAGGCGGTTTCCAGTACCCATTCACCAATCGGAATAATCAGCCCTGTTGTTTCGGCCAAGGGAATAAATTCATCTGGAGTAATCAGTCCTCGTTCTTCATCTGGCCAGCGGATCAGGGCTTCGACGGAAACGATCTGCTGGGTTTGACTGTGAATCTGGGGCTGGTAATAAAGCTCAAAGGCTTGCGTCTCGATCGCCTTGTGCAGTTTCTGCTCCAATTTTACCCGTGCCAGTTGCTCGGCGCCGATGGATTCGGAGAAATAGTGGTAGCGATGTTTACCTAGTTTTTTAGCTTCATACATCGCCATGTCAGCATTCTTGATGAGGTCCTCGGCGGTATGGCCGTCCTCCGGATAGAGGGTGATACCGATACTGACACCGATGTGGAATTCCTGGTTGTTGAGTTGGATCGGACTGTCCATGGCAGTAATTATGCGTGAGGCCACCAGATCAACTTCTTCCCGGCCGCGGATATTGGGCAGCAAAATAATAAATTCATCCCCCCCTAGGCGAGCGATGCTGTTGTAGACCACGGGATTGGCGAGACCGACGTAATCATCATTTCGCAGGTTCTGCTCCAATAGTAATGCGGTGCTTTTTAGCAGCTTGTCTCCCGCCAGATGGCCGAGGGTATCATTGATATTCTTAAAATCGTCGAGGTCCAGGAATAGCAAAGCCAGGTTGCTGTTGTTCTCCTTACACTCTTCCATGATCCGATCCAAAGTCAGGCCGAACATATGGCGATTGGATAGACCGGTGAGGGTGTCTTTGTAGGCTAACGCTCGGATTTTCGCATTGGATTGGCTCAGGTCCCGACTCATGATGTTAAATGACTGGGCCAGCTCACCGAGTTCATCATCGTTGCTTGCTTCGATTTCGATATTATCTTTGCCGCGCCCGAGCTGATGTAAGGCATGGTTAAGGCGTTTTACCGGGGTTAGGATTTGTGTTCGTAACATAAACAGCAGTAACGGAACTGCCAGAAGAATGGCCGTTGTGGTCACAATTCCCACCAGCAGGCTGATATCGCTACTCAGTAATAGCAGTTCGTGCTCTGGGACCAGCACGTGGGCTATCAGGTTTCTATTTAGGGGTTTACTACCTACATAGAAGTTCTCTTCCTTAAGGTTTAGAAGCTGTGGAATGTGGGCGGCAGGATTGTGCTGCCGGGTAGTGATCGCATCAGGAAGCTGATAGGCGTTTCGAATACTATTGAAGCCCATCTTCCCTAGATCCAGGCTGTCCGGTGCTGCCAGAATTCGCCCTTGGGCATCACTCAGCAATAACCCCCCTTTGTTACCGATGGGCATTTCCCGGATTAGTTGGGTGATAAAATCGGTATCGATAGTGATTGCGAGATGCCCGAGTACTTCCGCAGTATTAAGGTCTGAGCTAAAGGTACCGCTGGCGCCGAACAGCGGAGCCGTAGCGTATAAGGACAGCTCGCCAGTGTTTTTGTTGTAGTGGTAGGTCGCTTGTGCGCTACTGCTGTCTTGCACTGACAAAATCTCTCGGACGGCTCCGCGGTTTTCTATAATTTCTTGCTTGCGGTTGTTGAGGTAGAGGTCAACTTTGCCGTCCGGCAACATCACCCGAATTTCATGATAGTCGGTGTATGCCTTCTGGATTCCCATAAGCTTTTTCATCGTTGGGCGTTGGATCAGACCATAGCGTTCTTCTGCATCCTGGGCCTGCATGTAGTATCTCAGTAATGGATAGTTGGCAAAAAGATTGATGTTGGCGGTAGCGACGGCAATCTTGTTGTCGCTTTTATCTGCGATTTGGTCGAGAAAACTGCTAACGGAGAAAAAGGCTTCCTTGGTGGCGCTTTTTTTAAGGTGGTCGTAGGCCAGAAAATTTACGATGATCAGCGGAATGATAATCAAAGGGATAAGCAGTAGAGGCAGCTTGGTATGCAGTTTCACTCGAGTTGCCTCCTGTTTAATGCCGGATCTGGGCTACGGTTTCGTTGCGATGTTTCAAGGTTTCTGGCGACATGTGCTGGTAAATTTCGGAGTTGGAAAAGTTAGAGCTATGGGGGAATATTCGTTCATCCTCTAGAAAACCTTCGGATAAAAGTGCTATAGCTGCTCGATGTGGCGGTGCAAAGTGGCTATAGCTGGCTTGCTGGGAGGCGTGCTCTGGTCGGTTTATAAAATCGATAAATTTCGTTGCCAAAGTAGGCTCCTTAGCATGGACCGGTATGGCCAGGTAATCGACCCAGAGGTTGCCACCTTCCACCGGCAGCACAAACTGCAAATTGCTATCGAATTGCTGTAGTTTCAGCGCATCACCGTTGAACATCATGGCCGCGTAGACGTTGCCGCCGAGGATCTCCGAATTCTCTTTTATTGATAAGTAGTTATAGGTTTTTACATGTGGGGCTTGCTGCTTGATCAGGGAACGTGCCTCTTCCAGCTGAAGAGGGTTTTCGGTGTTGGCGGAATATCCCAGGGATTTTAATCCCATCCCTACCAGATCCCGCGGGGTTGAGATCATGCCGATATGGCCGGAAAGTTGTTCATTGGGTTGGAATAATTGCTGCCAGCTAATGATCGGTTCTGACAACAGGTCTGTGCGATAGATAATGCCCAGCGTTCCCCAGGAAAAGGGAACCGCATAGCCTTTGGCGCTAGGAAACCGGTTATGCCAGTATGGGTCTATGTGATGGCCGTTTTTAAGCGCGTTGAGGGGCAATCGACGCAGCCAGCCGTGTTTGATATAGGCTTTCAGATCAATACCTGCCACCAACATCAGGTCATAACCGCGACCTTCAGTTTCTAACAGCCGCTCGGTGCGTTCCTCATCGGAATTATAGAAGATCTGCCGAATCTGTATGTGGTTTTCGGATTCAAATTGGGACACCAGAGCAGGGTCGAGATAGTCGGGCCAATTAAGTATTACCAGGCTTTTCCCGGACCAGCATATACCCGCTGTAAGCGAGCAGATGAGCGCAAGCAACAAGGTTGACCCCAATTTATACAGACTAGTTTGCCGATCTCTGGCAATAGTGATCATCCGTGAACTCCTGCTGGAACTGATTAGAGCCTTGGCGTGAATATATATGCGAATATTATGTTTTACTAAAGGAAAGGTAGCTCATTGGTCGCCACCAGGCCAGTACCCTTTTAATCGTAGGGTTCTCGAAAGGTTTCTGTTTTTGCAGCACTGACCCAGGCCTGCATAGGATCTGCCTTATCGAGGCTGTAGCCATTTAGGCAATAGCTCATAAGCGTTTAAATTGACGTCGGGGTTGTAGGGCTCATTATTTTCTTGCAGTGTTTTCTGCAGCTTCCCGCTGTTAAAAGCATCGAAGGTTTCACTGCAGCCACCGATAAATTCTCCGCCAATAAACAATTGTGGGATAGTATTGATCCCTGTTTTCTCATTCAATGCGGCTCTTATTTTCAACCCCCAGTCCTGTTGTTGATACTCGGCAGAATCTAGGTCGATGGAACGGTAATTGATTCCACACTTGGCAAACAGTTTCCTCAGTGACCAGCAGAACTCACACCATTCCAAGGCAAATAGCACTACCTTGTGCTGGCTGTCCGACATAGCGAGATCCAGGAACTCTATCGCTTCAGGGGTTGCCGCCAACGTCGGGGCGGTCGCTGCGGGTTGAGGCGCAGAGGGTTTGTCGAAGCGATATCCTGGGGTTGACTTGGATATTTCCAATTCTGCATCTGTCATTTCCTCGGAGACTTCTTCAAACAGAACTGTGCTGAGATAGCGTTCGCCGGTATCCGGTAGCATGCAGACGATATTGGCTCCACCCGGAGCCCGTTTACTAATATTGATGGCACCCGCAAAAGTGGCGCCGCCTGAGATACCGGTAAATATACCTTCCTGTAATGCCAGTTGCTTCGACCAATAGAGGGCGTCGTTGCCGTCAATGGCAACTAGTTCGTCAATATTGCTGGCGCTTTGGGTATCGGCGGTGAGTTTGGAAATGAAATCTGGAGTCCAGCCTTGCATCAGATGGGGACGGAAGTTGGGGTGGCTCTGAGAGGGGCTGCCATTGTCCAGGCGAGACTGTTCAATTCCACTGCCGAGTAGCGGCGAATTATCCGGCTCACAGACGATTATCCGAGTGCCTGGCGACTGCTGCTTTAGCACTCGGGCCACGCCTTTGAGAGTGCCTCCGGTCCCGTAACCGGTAACCCAATAATCAAGTTGTTGCTTGTTGAACGCAGAGAGAATTTCCGGGGCGGTGGTTTTAGAGTGCATATCGGCATTGGCTTCGTTTTCGAACTGGCGGCATAGGAACCAGCCATGCTGTCGTGCTAGCTCGATGGCTTTGTTGAGCATGCCGCTACCTTTTTCGTGGGCCGGGGTTAGCACCACCTTGGCACCCAGGAAGCGCATCATTTTACGCCGTTCAACGCTGAAGTTCTCCGCCATGGTTACCACCAGAGGGTAGCCCTTGCAGGCGCACACCATGGCTAGGCCTATCCCCGTATTACCGCTGGTAGCTTCGATGACGGTTTGACCCGGAAGCAGGGTGCCGTCTCGCTCTGCCGCCTCAATGACACCCAGTGCCAGGCGGTCTTTAACAGACCCCATGGGATTAAAAGCCTCTAACTTGACGTAAAGATTCACCTCAGCAGGGGCGAGCTTATTGATTCTTACCAGGGGGGTGTTGCCGATGGTATCAAGAATGGAGTGATAGAGCTGAGTCATGCTGACCTCTGAATTATCCAGGAAAAAAAGGGAGATGCGTATAAGTGTAGTTGTGATTGGTAGGGCCGATTGTTTTTCTGATTCTCTGTTAGGCTTAGATAGCAACGGCAAGAGTGTTCAAGTTAGCGGTATTAACCCAATTCAGTCTCAGTTCCAAGCAAGGGGCAAGCATGACTACCGAAGTGTCTATCATGAACAAACACGCGGTGGCTCTGGCCGCAGATAGTGCCGTCACTATCAGTGTCTCATCTGATGTCGCACCAAAAATATTTCATTCGGTGGATAAGCTTTTTATGCTATCTCAGTCCCGTCCCGTGGGTATTATGATCTATGGTTCCGCCAGCTTTATGAGAATGCCCTGGGAAACATTGATCAAAGAGTACCGAAAAAAGCTGGGTGATCGGGATGAGGCCTGTTTGGAAGACTATGCCATCGGTTTTATCGATTACCTGCGTGGCCATAATAAACGTAGCGGCAGTGAGCTGAATTTCGTCGAACAATGGCACATCATCAGATTCCTTAATTGGTTTAAAGCACGTTTTCAACAGCAAGTCGAAGAGGCGCTTAAGCAAGCAGGATCGGCCTCTGAGAGTGATAAGCAGCGTGCCAAGTTGCTGCGCGGTCGGTTAGCTGCTTGTCTTGCTGACATAAGCAAGTTTTTGCAAAGCCTGGATCAGCTGGAGTATGTGTCGGGGCATAAGGCTGAAGAGTTACTGGCTACTAATAAGGACTGGCTGGAGGGCGTCTGGTCTGAAATTTTCGATGACACCGCGTTTACCTCTGTGCAAAAAAAGAAATTATTGGGATTGATGGGTGATGCGGTTAGCCGAGATTATTTTTTCTCCGAAAATGACTCCGGTATTGTCATTGCCGGATTTGGAGAAACAGAGCTTTATCCGGTGATGGTACGCTGTAATTTTGAAGGTTTTTTGTTCGATCGCTTAAAGTACAGTCGTTATCAGGTCGTTCGAATTGATGATAAGCGCCGCTCCTTTATTACCCCTTTCGCCCAAAGTGATGCTATTTATACGTTTATTCAGGGTATCGATCCCGGCTTAATGAGGCGTATTGAGCAGTCGCTAAAACACTATGGCGACAGCTTTCAGCAGCAATTACGCAGCACTCTTGAGCAACAAAATATACCTATTGAACAGACAGAACATATAGTTGCTGCTATGGACCAGTTTGCGGCCGGACAGGGTGAAAGTCTGAGCACGAATCTTGGTCATTATGCTCAGAAAACCTATATCGATCCGGTGGTGGAGGCGGTGGCCTTCCTGCCTAAACATGAGCTGTCTCACCTGGCCGAGTCGCTGATAACGCTGGCATCATTGCGCAAGAAAATGTCGACGGAATCGGAGACCGTTGGTGGTCCTGTGGATGTGGCGGTGATTTCTAAAGGTGATGGTTTTGTGTGGATAAAGCGCAAACAGTACTTTGATCGGAGCAGTAACTGAGAGTCTTGAGGCTGGCCAATATCTGCACCGTGAACAGCCAGTTAATTTTTTAAATTCATGCAATTAGCTGGCAAGCATGGGCTGGTTTTCTACACTAACAGTAATAGCGGTGGAAAAAGAGATGTCCTTATGCGAATAGCCATCCCGAAAGAGATTAAGGTTCATGAGTACCGGGTTGGTCTGACTCCGGCAGGTGTTCGGGAGCTTCTCGGTCATGGTCATCAGGTTAAGGTTGAGCATAATTGTGGCAGTGCCATTGGCTTCTCCGATGCTGATTATCAGCAGGCTGGCGCCAGTGTGGAAGCGGATGCGGAGGTACTGTTTGAGTGGGGTGAATTGATCGTTAAGGTGAAGGAACCCCAGGCCCAGGAATACCAGCGCCTAAAGCCAGAGCACTGTTTATTTACCTATCTGCATTTGGCGCCCGACCCCGATCAAACCCGGGGGTTGATGTCCAGTCAATGCACGGCCATTGCCTATGAGACGGTCACTGATAGTCACGGCCGCTTACCTTTGCTCGCACCCATGAGCGAAGTGGCAGGGCGTATGTCGGTGCAGGCCGGCGCCCATTGTCTAGAAATCTCTCAGGGAGGCAGCGGCACCTTGCTCGGCGGCGTGCCTGGTGTTGCCCCTGGCAAAGTCGCGGTGCTGGGGGGCGGTGTGGTTGGTATTAACGCCGCGCGGATGGCGATGGGTCTGGGTGCTGATGTGACCGTCGTCGATCGCAGTATTGATCGGCTGAAAGAGTTAGACAGCATCTATGGTCCCCAGTTGAAGACCTGTTATGCCACTAATGAAACGGTGGAGGAGTTGGTTTGCAACGCAGATCTGGTTATCGGTGCAGTATTGGTTCCGGGCGCTGAGGCTCCTAAGCTGGTGACGCGGCACATGCTGAAAAAGATGCGTAACGGCTCCGTGGTGGTGGACGTCTCCGTCGATCAGGGCGGGTGTTTTGAAACCACCAGGGCAACCACTCATGCAGATCCTACCTATGTCGAGGAGGGGGTCATACATTATTGTGTTGCCAATATGCCGGGTGCGTTGGCTCGTACGGCGACGCTGGCACTGACCAATGCCACTTTACCTTATGTGTTGGCCATTGCGGATCAGGGGGCGGATACAGCGCTTCGATCTGACGCGGGCTTGCGTAGCGGTCTCAATATTTATCGCGGTAAGGTCACTCATGCAGCGGTGGCCGCGGCTCTTGGGTATGACTATGAGAGCGCGGAAAAAGTACTCGGGATTGTCTAAGAGGTGGTTGAATCCTCATCTCGGTAGAATTCGATCGCCATCTTCAGGTAGTCCCCCAGGTGTTTCTTACTGACCACAAAAATATGGCCGATGTTTTTCTCGATGGTTCTGTTTAAACCGGTGGTAGTCGTCGCGTGATGGTGGCTATTGCACCCCCAGGTCTCGCTGGCAACACAGGACCCTTTGGGTGAAATGGGATCTCGCTCACCGCGGTAATCCATGATTTTGACCATAGCGCGTTTCAGCGCGCTCATGTCGACGGGTTGGTTATCCAGCGTGGCTTCAGTCGATGGCAGGCAATATTTTCCAGTCCACAGCTGATTCCCCATAAACAATTTGCTGATCCATTCCCGATGGGCCTGGGCAGGAAAACTGGTGCCATGGTTGAGCCAGAAAAGAAAGGGTGCGGCGTCACGAATGGCATCCACATTGGTTGCTCGTTCGAAAAACCCTCGGGTGAGGGTGTAGCGCACGCCCGGTTGAATCTGATTCATTCCTGATTCGATGATTTGAGGTGGAATCTTTTCATCCCCCAGCAGATCTTTCAGCATGTCCCCGTTATACCAAGTGCGAATCTGTTCGCGCATCGGTTTCTGGCCGCTGGTTTCGTCATCGAAACGTACCGGTGTCGCCATCAACAGGACCTTCTGAATATCCATCGGCTTACCTTGCAACTCCAGCTCTTGTGCTCGACGCGCCAGATAGGGAAGGATAAGGCAGCCGCCCATGCAGTAGCCCATCACGTTAAGGTGCTGCTCAGGGTGTCGCTGTTTAATCAGGTCGATGAAATGGTCGTGGATGTGTTTGCCAAAGAAATCCAGCCCCAGTGAGTTACTGGCGCGGTCGAGTTCGCTGTAATCGACCAGATAAACCCCAAAACCCGCTTTGGTTAGGCCTTCGATAACAGACTTTCCGGGTGCCAGATCGTAGATTTCCGGCCGATTAATCAATGGGCTGTTGAGATAGAGGACAGTGTCTTCGACTTTGCTATCTGTGGTGGCTGGGTAATAGCGTAAGCTGACGCCATGAAAATCGAAATCCAGGGCTGAGCAGTCAATCTGCTGATATTCACAGCAGCCAATCTCGCCACAGGGTTGTTCTGAGAAGCGCACTAGATCAAAGGCGTCAGCTTCTGCCAAGCATTGCAGTCGATTGCGCAGCGATTGCAGGTAGTTGTCAAAGCTGTCCAGTGGCGTGTTATCCGGCCCATAACGGCGGTAGGGATGTTTCCCTGACACAGGTGTGCTGGTAATCGCCATTAACAGCGTTTTATACAGCTCTTTTAAAGCAACTATCCTGGTTAGGCCTGCGGAGTGGTAGCTGTGCTCCAAAACTGACAATTCGAGAATAAGGGGGAATATCTGCAGTGCCTTGTCGGCGCTGCCGAAACATTCGCGGATATGCTGTTGATCAAATTGTCCCTGTTTTAGAAATATTCGGCAAAGGTCTGCTAATAAAACAGCGTAGCGACTTTCTATCTGGTCATTGTGATCACGGAAAGGGTCTGGCTGGGTCTGGTTGGCTGCAGACTCGCTCATCTTCTTGCGAATTGGGTTTAGTAGTAGCTGATCGATGGTCTGATGACTAATGGCCGAAGCCTGAGAAAGCGTAGCAGGGACCCAAGGGGAGCTTTCCGCGTCTTTTAATAATTGTTGCCAGTGATAGACACCTTGCAGCCAAAGGGAGCTGAGATCGCTTTTCCAGTGTATGGCAGTGGCATAACCAAAGGGATTATCAGCGGCAGAGATACCCGATAATGCCAACAGCTGGCTAGCGCTCGGTATGGTGGAGTCAGCGTTATTGGGCTCGCTGGAAGTGATGTTGTCGTTTACTGTTTTATGGCGCTTCATCATGCAGTCTCCCTTTGGACTGAGGGTCAGCGCTGATGGACGCCCAAGGGCAGCTTGTGAATAGCTGCCCAGCTCAGGCAGCAGTTTCTTGCTGTCTGCACAACCATTGGGCCTGTTTTTAGCTGATCAATCAGATATTGCATACCTGCCGTTCGATATGAGTGCGCAGGATTTCATATTCGCCCGGGCATTCCGGCAGGAAAAATAATTTGTAGTGTGCTCGCTGGTTCACCATTCGATTATCTAAACCGGGCAGGTCTTCCTGATAGCTGGAGTAACGGTAGCTCATGGTGAGATGAATAACACGGGTGCTTTTAGGAATAGTCAGCTGCCCGTGTTCAATGTTCTCGCGGTACTTATCTTCTTTAATGGTGTAGAAGGAGATCTCTGCGACTTCGTTGAGGTTAAGCAGGAAATGGCTGGTGACCGGTATAACCATACCTTTCTCTATGCCATTGTGTTCCATTAGGATGCCGCAATTTTTCTTGATTTTGATAAACATGCAAATGCCCTTTTATACACAACTTGGACGGAATACATCTGTCCGACACCCGACATTCTGGCGCAGTTTAATCAGCCTTTCCAGTCATAGACTAAGGAATATTCCCATTAAATATTAATGAATTGATCTGAGTACATAGTGAAACTCGGTCCAATGCATACGGCGGCCTAGTCTGGCTAGGGATAAAGGTCCTAGTCAAAGCTGTTTTTACAGGGGTTGGTAGCAGGGGAATGATGGCATTGATGGTCATTTTGGGCGTTAGTAACTAGTTGCTGCAAAGGCCGTTGGCAACATACAAGGGCTATGTCAAAATACGGCGCTTTCATAGTTCGCTAGATATTGCTTCGACGCTGTCATCGTCAAGCGGATAGTTTGTTTGCCCTCTTAACTTTTTATCCTAACGTTTTGCCTTAAGAACTCGACATCATCATGAATATTCAGACGCTACAGCAATTTTCGATAGATCTTCGCAATAACAAACTCTTTGAGCTTTTTGTGGTTGCAGTCATTATTTTTTCCGCGCTGTTAATCGGCGCCAAGACTTATGCTATTCCAGAACCAGTACTCAATGCCATCGCCTATATGGACTGGTTGATAACCTTTATTTTTCTGTTTGAAATCACCGTACGGTTTATTGCCGAGGAACAGAAAAAACACTTTTTTACCAAGGCATGGAATATTTTCGATACCTTGATTGTGGTTATCAGTTTGATCCCCATCGAAGACAGTGAGCTGGCGTTTGTTGGTCGTCTAGTAAGAATCTTCCGGGTGCTGCGGATGGTGTCTATCGTTCCCGAGCTGCGTATGCTGCTGAATTCACTATTGAAAGCACTGCCACAGTTGGGGTATGTGGTCTTACTGATGTTCATCATCTTTTATATCTATGCGGCCATCGGTAGCACCATCTTCGTATCCATTAATCCAACCCTTTGGGGTGATATAGCGATATCGATGTTGACCTTGTTCAGAGTGATGACCTTTGAAGACTGGACTGATGTCATGTATGAAACCATGGCAGTGTATCCGATGAGCTGGTTCTACTATCTGACGTTTATCTTTTTAACGGCGTTTGCTTTTTTAAATATGGTTATTGGTATTGTGGTCAGCGTACTTGAAGATGAGCATGCCAAAGAGAAAGCAGAGGCTGATTTGGCCTCAGGTAAACCCACCATAGAAGATCTGTCCCGGCAATTGGAAGAGCTTAAAGTGTTGATCCGGGAACGCGGATAAGCCCTAGCTGTTAGCCTAGATGTACTATTTTCAGGGATAAAAAAAGGAGCGCTGCGGGCGCTCCTTTTATCTACAATGTTGGCCATTGATTGGCCATCTTGGGAGAGTCAGTTACTTGTCGAGCCTATTCAGCCAGAATTTGCTCTACTGGAGTGTAATTGTAGCCCAGAACACGAGCAACTGCCTCGTAAGTTACTTGACCGCGATGAACGTTGAGTCCGTTGCACAGGTGCTTGTTTTCCTTCAGTGCTTGCTTGTAGCCTTTGTCGGCCAGCTCTAACACGTAAGGTAAAGTGGCGTTGGTTAGGGCAAAGGTAGACGTACGCGCGACGCCGCCAGGCATATTGGCTACGCAGTAATGCACGATGCCGTCCACTTCATAAGTGGGTTCCTGGTGAGTAGTGGCTTTGGAGGTTTCAAAGCAGCCTCCTTGATCGATGGCTACGTCTACCAGTACTGCACCAGGTTTCATTTTCCCTAGCATTTCACGGGTAACCAGTTTTGGTGCAGCAGCTCCTGGAATCAATACGGCACCGATAACTAGGTCAGCGCTGCTCAGACATTCTTCCAGCGCATCAGCGGTAGAATAAAGGGTTTTCAGGGCTGGTCCATATAGGTTGTCCAGCTCTTTCAGGCGAATCAGTGAGCGGTCAAGGATGGTGACATTCGCACCCAAACCCAGAGCCATGCGAGCGGCGTTAACGCCGACAACACCGCCGCCGATGACAATGACATTAGCCGCTGCGACGCCGGGTACCCCACCCAGTAACATACCATTTCCACCTTGCGCTTTTTCCAGTGCATGAGCACCCGCTTGAATGGACATGCGACCGGCTACTTCACTCATCGGAGCCAGAAGCGGCAAGGTGCCACTATCGTCGGTGACCGTTTCATAAGCGATAGCGATTGCTTTCGATTCAACCAGTAATTCGGTCTGTTTAGGATCTGGAGCTAGGTGAAGGTAGGTGAACAGCACTTGATCCTTGCGCAGCATGCGGCATTCGTCAGGCTGTGGCTCTTTTACCTTTACGATCATATCTGCCCGAGAGAATATTTCTTCGGCAGAATCAACAATTTCCGCACCGGCGTTTTGATACATTTCGTTGCTGAGTCCAATCCCTTTACCGCCGTCATTCTGAATCATGACTTGGTGGCCACGGGCAGTTAGTTCGCGAACTCCAGCAGGTGTCATGCCGATTCGATATTCGTGGTTTTTAATCTCTTTAGGTACGCCAATAAGCATTTTTTATTCTCCTGAGTTTTGCTGTTTTGATATTTTCTATGCTATCTCAGTTCTGCAAGAATATTTTTCCTTAATTTTTATTTATAAAGTTTATTGTGCTGCTTTGTTGTTGTTAGGCAGTTGTATAGATTGTTGCGCTGCGATATTTGTAGGGTTTTCAGCTTGTTGGAGATGTGGGCGATTGGACTTAATGAATTTTGCATCGATAGGTGGATACAAAACTGCTGAAATGATGTGAAATGGTCATAGGGGGCCTCTGGCCTGGATGATTAGGCCAGAGGAAGGGGTGGGGGTTAATTCGCGGCGATTTGGTTGAGCAATGTCTGCGCTGGTGCCTTGAACGGCCCTTTGCCTTGGCTGAGGCTTTTTAAGATCACTTTTGCTTCGTTATTGTGACCTTTCTTAACCAGTGCCATGGCGTAGTGATACTGTACTTCGTCGACGGCAGGTAACTGTTTGGCTGCATCCTTTAGCAATGACAAAGCTTCATCAAGCTCTTCTTGATCGAGCAATATCCAGCCGAGTGTATCTTTGATGTCCGGCCGACCGGGGGCTAAGCGCAGTGCCTCTCTGGCATGATCGGCACTGCGGGGATCGTTCCGCTGCTGATAGAGCCAGGCAAGATTGTTCCATGGGATAGGGTTTTCCGGTTGCAGATCTCGAAGTTGTTCATATTCTTTGATTGCCTCCGTATGCATTGCATTGTTCTGGTATAGCGTAGCGAGGCGGAAGCGGGTGTTATGTTCATCAGGAGCCTGTTCTAGACGCTTCACCAACACGTCCACCCCTTTTAGTGGCTGGTTTTGCAGCTGATAGGCATTTGCTAAAGCGCTGGCAAGTAAACCATCTGTAGCGGCTTTGCTGGCTTCTTCAAGCAATTTTACCGCCTCCTGGTTGCGGCCTTGGGTCAGTCTAACCAGACCCAGCATGCGTGCGGTGGTGGGGTTTTTAAACTTCTCTCTTAGCCGTTCCGCCAGCGGAGCAGCTTTTTTTGTTTCTCCGTTAAGTAGCAGTAGGTCTAGATGGAGTAACTGATTAGCAGGCGCTTCGGGGCGGATTTCTATCGCTTTTTTCGAATATACCAGCGCTTCTTTAGGCTTACGCTGATCTCTGAGTATTTCCGCTTTTATTCGGTGATAGATATCCTGCCCAGGATAGGTTTCCAGTAGCTTTTCTATCAGAGTGGTTGCTTCCCCTAAGGAACCGGACGCTCTCAGTACGGAAATATAGAGTAGGCTAGCTTGTGCCTTGGTTGGATGTTCAGAGTAGTAGCTATAAGCTTCCTTGCGGGCTTTTTCAAGTTCCTGTTTACTGATGTGATAGCGAATAATGGAGGTGATAGGTTGTATCGCATCAGGGTCGATATCCCTGGCTTTTGTTAACCACCTCACCATCTTTTTCTCGTTTTTCTGCCCCTCGCTAGCTTGGGCCATGCCCATCAATGCTGCCAATTGCTTGGGTTCAATAGTCAGGATTTGTTGATATGCATTTGCTGCCTCAGCAAATTTCTGTTGCTGCATATCGAGTCTTGCCAGGGCCAGCATCGCCGGAACGAAGTTCTCACGAAGCTGGAGCGCTTGTTGATAGCTATTGCGGGCGCTTTCAATATCATTTTGGCGAATGCCGACCAATCCTTCTAGCATCCTAAAGGAAGGCTCATCGGGATGAGTTTTAATCCTATTTTTTAAGAACCCCCGAGCTTTGTCGAATTGCTGTTGTTGTAGGTAAGCAATGACTTTCAGTGAGTCGGCTTGGAAATCATCAGTACCCTCGTCAGAAAGAGACTCAATGGCACTGTCGCTTCGACCTGTCATGATCTGGCTGAGGACTAGTTGATTTTTAAGTTTGGCTAACTGTGGTTCTTTTTTCAGGGCTAATGCCAGCAGTTCCTCACCTTTTTCCCATTCTCCGAGAGAAATATGGGCGTAGCCGGCAATTGCTGCCGAGCGGGCGTCAGGTTCTGCTTGTTGTAACAAGGGCTCAATGGTTTTCAGTGCGGCCGTGTATTGATGCAGACTCTGTTGCGTTGCGGCCAGCAACCTCAGGCCGTTTGGGTCATTGGGTATCAAGGCAACGTATTCAATCAGATGCTTAAGTGCAATTTGATAATCTTTGCTGATATAGCGGCTGCTGCCAGCGATGAGCATCGCTCTGGGGCTGCTGGGGACAACTTGGAGAACAGCCGTCGCCAGCTTATAAGCCTCATCGTATTTTTCTTGCCCCATGGCAATCAGAGATGACAGTAACAAGGTTTGGGGTAGCTGCTGGTAGGGCGCAGGCAGGGAGGCTAAGTCCGCTGTTGCTTTCTTGTAATCGGCTAATAGCAGGTAGCCGCGACTACGTGCCAGCTTTAACGGGAATTGTTTCGGCTCTGCGGCGATGAGTTCGCTGAGAATGCCGACGGCTTCTTCACCGCGGCGCAGGTCGAGTAGTATCTCAGCTTTTAATGCTAAGGCTTCCAGTCGGACCTCTGCTTCATTAATGATGGGTTCTAGGGTACCTAAGGCTTCTTCGAGGGAGCCTCTGGCCCGAGCGACAAAGGCTAGGCCTAGAGTTGGCTCAGGGCTTTTTTGCAGCTGCAGGGATTCATAAAAAGCGTTTTCTGCTTCTGTTAGCTTGTTGCGACCCAGATAAATACGACCCAGAACATGCTTGCGCTGTGCCGGATCGGTTGACTCATCCCACTCTGCAGTCAGAGTGTCAAAGGCCAGTTGTGTTTTTCCCTGACGAATCTGGCTGCGAACCAATAACGGCAGTAATTCAGTCTTGTCGGCTCCCAGGTCTATGGCTATTCGTAACTCTTTCTCGGCCGTCGGATATTGACGCCCCTTGAACATCAACTTCCCCAGTAAAGCACGGCCATCTTTATGCTTGGGTGATTTCTGTAACAAATTTTTAAGCTGGATAACCGCTGCACGGTCATCGCCTTTGCCGATATATTGCTGTGCGTCTTGATAAAAATCGGCTGAGAAAGCGGTAAATGAAACCATCGAAAGCGCCAGTATCAAAGGGCGCAGACGTTTAGAGGGACTGATAGTCATGACTATTCCTTAGTTTATCGTTGTAATTTTATCCCTTAGTGGCCGAGGCCACCGATACATATATACTTAATTTCAAGATATTCGTCGATACCGTATTTTGATCCTTCCCGACCCAGGCCTGATTGCTTAATACCTCCAAAAGGAATGACCTCGCTGGTGATAGCCACTTCGTTGCTGCCAACCATGCCATATTCCAAGGCTTCACTGACGCGCCAGATACGCCCCATATTCTCGGTAAAGAGATAAGCCGCTAGTCCGTATTCGGTATCGTTGGCCATGGCTATAGCTTCGGCCTCATCTTTGAAACGGAAAAGCGGTGCCACCGGGCCGAAAATTTCTTCCTTAAATACGCGCATTGAGGTAGTGGCATCGGTCAGTACGGTTGGCTGATAGAAGCAAGCGCCCAGGTCGGAGGTTTGTCCACCGACAACGGCTTTAGCGCCTTGTTCAATAGCATCATTCACCATGCTACTGACATTGTCCACCGCTCGGGTATTGATCAAAGGCCCGATAGTGACGGTATCGTCCTGGCCATTACCGAGGTTAAATTTCTTGACCTCTTCGCTGAATTTTTCTGCGAAACGGTCATAGATACCATCCTGTACCAGAATACGGTTGGCGCAGATGCAGGTCTGGCCGGAATTTCGATATTTGGACATCAGTGCCCCGGCGACGGCTCTGTCTAGATCAGCATCGTCAAATATCAACACCGGAGCATTACCGCCCAACTCCATGGACACTTTTTTAACGGTATCTGCACATTGTTTAATCAGTAGCTTGCCGACGGCGGTGGATCCGGTGAAGGTGACTTTGGCTACCTTTGGGTTTGATGTCATCTCGTTGCCAATCGCTGGAGGATTTTTACCCATAACGATATTGAGCACGCCAGGAGGAATGCCAGCGCGATGGGCCAGTTCCACCAATGCCAGCGCTGATAAGGGCGTTTCTTCGGCGGGTTTGACCACGCAGCTACAGCCAGCAGCAAGGGCAGGGCCTGCTTTGCGGGTGAGCATGGCACTGGGGAAATTCCAGGGAGTGATAGCGGCAACCACACCCACTGGTTGTTTGATGGTCAATAGTCGGCGGTCATTGGCTACGGTCGGAATCACATCGCCGTAGACGCGTTTCGCTTCTTCGGCAAACCACTCAATAAAAGATGCGCCATAGAGAATTTCGCCACGGGATTCAGCCAGGGGCTTGCCTTGTTCTACGGTCATGATCATCGCTAGGTCGTCTTGGTTGGCGATGATCAGGTCGTACCATTTACGCAGCAGAGTGCTGCGCGTTTTGGCTGTCAGCTTGCGCCATTCAGTTTGGGCTTGATGAGCGCTATCGATAGCTTGGCGGGTTTCTACACCAGTGGCACTGGAAACTTTGGTGATTATTTCTCCGGTGGCGGGGTTTAGGACGTTAAAGGTATCGCCGTCTGCACTGTCCAACCATTGACCATTAATATAGAGCTGGGTTTTTAGCAGAGTAGGGTCTTTAAGAACGAGACTCATAGCATTCTCCGGTTACGTTCACTGATTGGTATTGCAGGAGTCTGACAGTATAGACGTGCAAACATTCCTTATTAGAATTTCAATCGTCCTGCAGAGAGTATGTAGGGGTTTTAAAAAGGCACCTTAGCCGAATAATGGGATTTATTCGGCATGATCGCAACCGCAGGAAGCGGATGGTCGGATTATAAGAGAGACAACCTAGTGGAAAAATCCGCCTTCGCTGACCATCACCGCTTTACCGGCAATATACACTGCAGTGACAGCGCTGTTCTGAAAGCATACGCTGCTGCTTATAGAGCTGCTACGGCCCATCTCAACGCCTTGCTCTATGCCCAGTTGCAGGATGCCATCGCCTTGTTGCTGCATACCTAAAGCACCCACCAGCGCTGCGGCGGCGCTACCGGTTGCCGGATCTTCGGTAATTCCTGCAGCTGGCGCAAACATCCGTGCACGGATATCGGTGTTTTCACCCGGTCGGCAGTAAAGGTAGATTTCAGGGGCTATCTGGGTTGAAAGTTTTTCTTCCCAGCTAGAAGAATTTAGCTTTGCCGCAGCTAGGGCCTGCAGATCATTTAGTTCGATCATATGGAACGGATAACCGCAGGATGCGATAAAAGGCTGTCTGCGAACCTGCTCTGACCGCAGACCCAGTAGTTCGGAGGCATCTGCTTTGCTTAGGGGAGAGTCAGTGACCTGCGGTAGTTGCGCGGTTTTAAATCGTGCCGTTTTTGCCTGCAGGTCAATACTGACTGCAACATCACCGATCCCTTGTTCCAGTATGAGTTGCAACTGATGTTTATCGCCGCTGGCAGGGTCCAGCATGCCCAGTCGCTCAAGTAGCAGGGCGGTGCCTACGGTGGGGTGGCCAGCAAAGGGCATCTCTTGGCTGGGTGTGAAAATCCGCATGGCAAAACGATTGGGGGCTGTGGCCTGGCCGATAAACACGGTTTCCGACAGGTTGAGCTCGCGGGCGATGGATTGCATTAGGCGACTGTCCAGTCCTTCCGCATCGGGAAATACCGCCAGCGGGTTGCCAGCAAAGGGCGTGTCAGTAAATACATCTAGGGTGAAATAGCGCAGCGACTGCATAACTCTGTCCTTGTGTTGGTTTTTGTGGTGGACGATGTCTATTCAATATCAGCTTATGAATGCTTGTTTCGGGCGCGGTTGCCAATGGTTACGAGGGCCAATACTAAGGCTCCGCAGAAGAGAGCCCCGGAATCGATATATTCATTCAGTAGCAGCGCCGATGCGACTATTGTCATAAAGGGTTGCAGCAGTTGTACCTGGCTGATGCGGCTGATTCCGCCCAACACTAAGGCTTTGTTCCAGGCGAAAAACCCTAATAGCTGGCTGATTAGTGCCAGATATAACAACGCCATCCAAGTGCTTGGCTGTAAGGTCTCAATGGACGGAGGTTGCAACAATAGTGTCATTGGCAGGGTGATTGGCATACTCAGTACCAGCGCCCAGCAAATCACTTGCCAGCCTCCCAGTTGTGCTGATAAACGACCGCCAAGGGCATAGCCCCAAGCGGCTGAAATGACGGCGAAAATTAGCCAGCTATCACCCGTTCCCCATTGGCTGGCGTCGCCTGCGCTGGCATATAGGATGACCACGAGTGCCGCTAGTAAACCGCAGACCCAGAACAGCAGGCGGTTACGCTCATGATTAATATAGCAGCCGCAAGCCGCAGTCATTAGCGGCAAGATTCCCAGCATAATGCCGCCATGAGATGCGGGGACGGTTTCCATACCCATAGCAGAACATAACGGAAAACCCAGAACGACGCCTCCCGCTACTATTAGCAATTGGCGCAATTGACCGCGACTGGGAATCTTGCAGCGCACTGTGTAAAGGGCGCCAGCGGCCAGCAAACCGGCGATCGCGGAGCGACTGAATCCTACAAACCATGGGTTCAGCTGCTGTAGGGCGATGGTTGTCACTGGCAGTGTCAGACTAAAAGCAGTAACGGCTAGTAGCCCGAGTAGCAGTCCCATGCGCATGTTTGAGCTGTCGGGGCTGGTGCGGCTGCGGCTGTTCTCGTGGATTGGTAAGCTGTTCATCGGCCTATGCTCTGTGGTTTTGGATAGGGTCTAGCTATTAATCACACCAAAAATGTTTGGCTGCTTCTAGGCGTGCTTCATGGCGGGAAACTCCAATATCCTTTAATAGGTGTTCCTCTAATTGCAGTAGCTGTTTACGGCTGCGGTGACGACGTAACAGTCGTTGCAGGAGAGCCAATAGGCGGCGGATTAATTCGATACTGAGCATGTTGTTTCCTCCCGGTCTTAATAAACGTTCAATCCATCGTGGAGCTATGGTGGTCATTGGAGAAAAAGTTTAAGCTTATTTCTGTAAGCGTTACAGATTCAAATATGTTTTATCTAAAGCATTACAGATCGAGAGTTTCGTGACTGTAATGTTCGTTTTTTCAGGATCTGTGTTGTTTTTTATTCTGTACTGGTGGTCTGTCATGAAACTGTATGAACAGCTGTGTAACGAGCTCAGTAGCCGTATTCAACAAGGCTATTATCAGGCAGGGGATAAGCTGCCTTCCATTCGTATGATGAGTCAGGAGCACGGAGTCAGTATTTCCACGGTGCAGGAGGCCTACCGTCTGCTGGAGGCTAATGGGCTGGCAGAGTCCCGGCCCAAATCGGGCTATTACGTGCAGCGAAAAACAGCGTCACCGACCTTGCCCGAAATCAGCCGTCCAGTGCAAAGACCATTAGAAGTGTCACAGTGGGAGCTGGTGCTGGAACTGTTAGACAGCCATGAGCGAGAAGGGCTGGTCGCCTTGGGAAGGGGCATGCCCGATGTCAGTGCCACGACTCTTAAACCCTTACTGAAAATCCTGTCAGACCTTAATCGTCACAGTGATCTGCGCAGCCTGTCCTATGATAATTTGCGCGGCTCTGATGAGCTGCGATTGCAGATCGCACGGCTTTGCGTCGACTCTGGCTGTCGTTTGCATCCAGATGATATTGTCGTTACCACCGGCTGCCAGGAGGCGCTTTCCTGCAGTATGCGGGTGGTTACCCAGCCCGGCGATGTGGTAGCGGTAGATTCTCCCAGTTTTTATGGTTCGATGCAGACCATCAAAGCCCTGGGCCTGAAAGCGTTAGAGATACCGACCCATCCGGAAACCGGGGTTAGTCTGGAGGCACTGGAGCTGGCCCTGGAGCAGTGGCCGGTGAAGGCCATTCAGGTAACACCGATCTGCAATAATCCGTTGGGTTACACCATGCCCGACGATCGCAAGCAGCGCTTGCTTGCCTTGGCGCAGCAGTATGATCTGCCCATTATCGAAGACGACATCTACGGCGATCTGGCCTATCAATATCCACGCCCGAGAACGATCAAATCTTACGATGATGATGGCCGAGTAATGCTTTGTTCCTCCGTTTCCAAAACCTTAGCGCCGGGGTTGCGGGTTGGCTGGGTGGCCCCCGGTCGTTATGGCGATCTGTTGTTGCACATGAAATATGTTTCCACTGCCAGCACCGCCACTTTGCCGCAACGGGCGGTCGCGGAGTTTATTGCCCAAGGGGGATACGAAAGGCATCTGCGCAAGATGAGAGCCCAGTATCAACGCGGTCGGGACCGCATGATCGAATGGATCGAGCGTTATTTTCCTACCGCTACCCGAATTAGTTACCCGCAGGGCGGTTTCCTGCTATGGGTGGAGCTGCCGGAAGGGTTTGATTCAGTAAAATTGAATAAAAAACTGCTGCAGCTGGGCATCGGTATCGCCCCTGGGGTGCTATTTTCAGCTTCTGGGAAATACCGTAATTGCTTTCGCATTAATTACACCGACGTTGCTGGTGATGAAGTCCAGAGTGCCGTCAAAATTATCGGCGAGCAGGCCGCCAAAATGCTTAAAGAGAGTTCGCCTCAATAGCTGTTTTTACAAGGTCGCGGGCGAAGAGTATACGGCGTGCCTCACATCCCTGTTACGCAAGTTTTTGCGAACTATAGAATGATTTTAAGTGTGGAAGCAGGGTTTGCCCTTATCGCGCTTATGAGCGGTGAAGGCGGTTTTCTCTGATCTGGCTGGGGTTCTGCTTCGGCCCACACTAAATATCTTAAAGGCCCTCCTGGCTCAATGCTGTCAAAGGGATAGCAGGTGACCAGCAGTAAGCCATAGTCCTCCTCAGGAGCGATAATGCCGCCTTGGCGGGAATCGATAATGCGTGCTTCTCGCACCCGATAAAGCAGTTCTCGGTCGAGGGTTTGCAGGCGCAACTTCATATTGGTTTTCAGATCCCGCATAAAGGAAAAGTGGGTATCCCGATGGCCGCTGATAACCGTGGTACCAAGCTCCCCGGGTGCAACGCTATCGTTACTTTGGCCAGGGCCAAAGGCCAGAGTGCGGCCGCTATCACCCTGCAGCACAATCATATTGATGGCTAACTCCGGCACCTCTAGCCGGGCAGTGGCGTGGGTGTCTGCCCAGGGCCAGGGTTTGATCACTTCAGCATTGCCGTTGTGATGCTGCAGCTGCATTTGACTCCAGCTTTGTTCCAGCAGCCGCTGGGCCAGCAAGGCTTTCGCCCAGATCCAGCCACCGCTGGCCAGCTGCCAACCACCGGCAATTACCATCACTAGTACTAGTATCCTAATCATTTTTAAACCTCTGCTCAGAAACTATGGGTGGCTAACTGAGTTTTCTTTGATCTACGGCCAAACCAGAGCAGCAGTAGGGCCAGAACCAGCATTATTAGTCCGTTGATTATCAGCTGGGCTGCGGGCGTCGCCGTGTTGGCAGTGCCGAAAACTTTGCGGTGGCTCCAGCCTTTGGGAAGCTCGGTTTTTTCGGCCCGTGTTTTTAAGGATTCAGAAGCAGGGCGAACCGGCGTGACATCCACTGCGACTAAGCTGGTGAACTTGGATACCAGGTGATGGAATAGCGCGGTATCCACTATATTTTGTTGTATTTCCTGGCGCAGCTGTGGGTCCTTTTTCAGTCGGTAATCATCCGTCAGCGAGGCGATTTTTGAGCGTCCCCATAACACTGATACCGCGGGGTTCTCCATACTCGTTTGCAGCTTGAAGCGCTGCTGCCAGCGTCTTTCTCCCAAGTAGCCGGTAATATCCAGATGCTTTGGCATGTTCTCTGCCCGGAAGCTAAGTAGCAACGGCTCACCGCGATAGAGGTCAGGGATTTTCTCTGGATACATTTGTAGGGGTTCAATGCTATTGATCTGAATGTCGGTCAACTGTGGTGAAGATAGTTTGGTGAGCAGAATGTCCATTTTCTGCTGCACCTCGCGGGTATCGCCGATATAGGTGAAAGTGCCTTTGCCCATCTGCGCGGCTTTACTCATAAAATGACTGTTTGGGGCGGAACCGATACTCACGGTATAGAGCCTCTGTTTGCCCAACTGTGATTGGATTAGCCGAAACAAAGCGTCTTCGTTGCCCACTGCACCATCGGTAATAAACAGAATTTGTTCGACATAGCCTTGCTGTGGCGGTTGGCTCAGGGCCTGGCTGATGGCGGATGCCATCTCGGTGCCGCCGTTGGCATCTAAGCTGGCAACAAAGGCTCGCGCTCGCTGGCGGTTGTTGTTGGTTGCCAGCACTGGTTGCGGATAAAGACTGGAAGTACGGTTGTTGAAAACAATGACGTTAAACAGGTCATCTGTTTGCAGTCGGTCGATGGCTTGCTGCAGACTTAGTTTTGCCTGGCCGATGGAGTCACCGTGCATGGAGCCGGAAATATCTAGTACCAAGGTCATTGATTTAGGTAAAGATTGGTTGGGTTTTTCAACGGTGGGGGGCAGCACCATCAGCAAACCATATTGCTGGTTTGCGATACGGTGAGACAGTAACGCAGCCTGGGGCAGTTCGCTGGATTTCGGGGTCCATACCAGCTCAAAGTCGCGGTTGGCTGCAACCTCCGTATCGGTCAGACGTATATGAGCTTCAGTGCTGGAGGGTTGCTGGATGTCCACCGAGTGGTAGCTGCTCATCACCTGTTGCAGGGTGAAGCCTGCTTTCAGAATGGCGTTGATACTGACGCGGTTACGGAGCTTTTCACCCGGTGAAACCACCAGTGGAGTGATCAGTGACGCGTCAGGAACCTGATCGGTTGCAGCGGCCCAGCCAAAGGCATTGCCGCCTAGTGGTTGATATTGGGTCTGGCTGCTGGCTGCAGCGCTACTTGCCGGACTGTTGTGGTTTTGCTGATCCGAGTTGATGTCGGGGGGGGCGTCGGATGGGAGATCACCATGGTTAGTTAGCAGTGGCAGTTTTGGCAGGTTAGGAGGGCTGCCAGGAATATATCGGGGTGCCACTACCATGGGGAAGCGCAGTTTGAACTGGCCATTGTCGTAGCGGGCCTGCTGCTGGTATTCGATCTCAATGACAATGCTGTCACCAGGACCAATGTTGGCGACAGATGTGGTGAAAATATTGGGGCGCTGCTGTTCAATCAGGCTGGCACGACGGCCGCTTTGCTTGGCTTTTTCATAGGTTTTTCGGGCCTGCTCACGCTCTTTGATTTGACCTTCAATAATGCGTTCGCCAATTTTCATACGCAGCTGGTCCACCGCCGAATTTTCCGGTAGGGGGTAGGTGTAAATCCCTTCGGCCCATTCTGTGCTTTGGTTATGGAAAGTCTGGATAACCCGAGTGCGGACCAGCATGCCGGTAATGTCGAAATGTACATCGGTATGCTGCAGCAGTGCTTGCCGCCCAGCGCCGTTGTCGCTGCGCAGCTCCAGCCTGGCCTGTTCTTTGAGGTCATCGCTAACCCTTTCGGTGGAAAATGCCAGAGAACTGGTCCAGCACAGCAGTATTGCTAGCATCCATCTAACGGTTGTCATGACGATTCCTCCCTGAGTGGTTACGCTGTTTCAGCTTGCAGGGTTGTTTGTGTATAGATCGGATGTGAATAAAGTCCGGGTTGTAGGGCACCAATCGATAGCGCTTCATATCGCTGTCGCTGAATAGTTCATCATCACTAACGCTGAAAATAGCTTCACTGCTGCCGTTGAATAGCTGCTCATCAGTGACAGGAATAAAATATTTCATTGTCGTCTCCGTTATTGTTGTTTCTGAGAGTCGATCAGGAAGCGGATTTCTACCCGGCGGTCAAAGGGTAAAAGGCCGTTATGCTGACGTGACAGGGCCGTACTTTCTCCGAGTACTTCAGTGCAGATTCGCTGCGGGTCCAGTCCATGGTCAACTAGCAGAGCGGTCAGTGCGTTGACTCGTGCTTTTGCCAGGGTTTGGTTGTATGGGTCGCTGCCACGGTGGTCAGCAAAGCCGGTAAGGCGAAGGTGCAGGCCGTCTAAATTGTTGAGTTTGCTGGCCAGTTGCTGCAGGCGAGGGTAATAGTGGGGTTCGACCACTGCGCTATTGGTCTGGAAATGGATGTCCAGCAGCAGAGACTGCAGTAGTTGCTGTAGCTGGCTAATGTTGCTTTTGCTTTGCTGCAGCGATTGGCGGTTGCTGTTCAACTCTCGCTGGCTGCGTTCAAGGTCCTCATGTTTTTTGGTGGTAGCCTGTTTCTCGCTCTGGTAGGCGTCTTCCATCCCCTCACCCCAACCGGCGATGCTGCCGATGCCGGATCCGGCGATAGTGCCCACCGGGCCTGCTAACAAGGTGCCCAGTAGTGCACCGATGCCAATGCCCTTGAGTTGTTTTTGTTTAGCTTGCTGGGGGGCTTCCCGCTCCGACAGTAATCTATCGTGATCAGCGGCCTGTGCTGGCAATATCGTTGTGGTCAGCGTTGCACTAAGTAATGCAATGGTGGCGATGGTCTTCATTCTGGGTAACCTCATCAGCTTGTTGATGAGTTCATTACACCAGTGATCGCGCCTCAGTGATTGGAGCTAGAAGGGAGAGATAATGGAGAAAAAATGGAGCTGAGCAGCAATTGCGAATGAGTCACTGTAAATTGCTCGGCATAAAAAAAGCCCGACCCCTTAAAAGGTCGGGCTTGAGGTTATGGCGCTATGACCGTAACTGCTTAGCCATCAGCCATCAGCCATCAGCCATCAGCCATCAGCCATCTGCGCATCGGCGACGGCGACCGCCACCATATTAAAGATGCTACGGACGCTAGTGCTGGCGGTCAGTACATGGACGGGCTTGTTGGCACCCACCAGAATCGGCCCGACAGCGATGCCGCCGCCTAGGGTTTTTAGCAGACCATAGGCGATATGCGCTGCCTCCACATTGGGCATTATCAGCAAGTTGGCTTGACCAGTGAGTTCTGATTCAGGCAATACCCGCTTGCGCAGTTCTTCAGAAATCGCAGTATCGGCGTGCATCTCGCCTTCAATCTGCAGGTCCGGCAGACGTTGTTTCAGTATTGCCCGGGCTGCGCGCATTTTCACTGCAGATTCCAGGTCATTGGTGCCGAAGTTGGAATTAGATAGCAGGGCTATCTTCGGAGTAACACCGAAGCGGCGGACTTCCTCGGCGGCCAGCACCGTCATCTCTACAACTTCCTCCGTAGTGGGGTTGGGGGTGATATGAGAATCACAGATAAAGAAGGTGCCGGTGGGCAGGCTTAATACCGAGATCGTTGACAGATCGTGAATGCCTTCATTTAAGCCGATAACTTCCCGTACATGCTTCAGGTTGACCTGAAAGCGACCGTAGGCACCGCAGATCATCGCATCGGCGTCGCCCCGTTGCAGCATCACCGAGGCTATGGCTGTGCCCTGGGAAGACATGATGCTCCGCGCTTCGGCAGGGGAAATTCCCTTACGGCCCATGATTTCAAGATAATCATGTACGTAACCTTCGAACCAGTCGCCACCTAGTGGGCTGACTATTTCAATATCAACGCCATCACGAATGCGCAGCTGCAACTCGCTGATGATCTCCTCGATCACCTCGTGACGACCCACCAGTATTGGCTTGGCGATGCCTTCATCGACAGACTGTTGGGCCGCCCGCAAGACCCGGGTGCTCTCGCCTTCGGCAAAGACAACGCGGCGGGGGCTTTTTTTGGCTCGTTCCAGTACGGGACTCATCACCGGGCTGGAGCGGTAGGCGTAGCGAGCCAGGCTGTAACGGTAGGCTTCCAAGTCTTTGATGGGGCGGGTAGCGACTCCAGAGTCCATAGCCGCTTTAGCGACGGCCGGAGCCACGGTGCTGATCAGGCGTGGGTCGAACGGCTTGGGAATCAGGTACTCGGGGCCGAATTTCATGGGCTCGCCGCCGTAGGCCTTCTGCACCCGGTCGGTGGTTTCGGCCATGGTCAGATCCGCCAGCGCTTTCACGCAAGCGACCTTCATTTCTTCGTTAATGGTGGTCGCACCGACATCCAGTGCGCCACGGAAGATAAAGGGAAAGCAGAGTACATTGTTAACCTGATTAGGGTAGTCGGAACGTCCGGTGGCGATGATTGCATCCGGGCGAACAGCCTTTACCTCTTCTGGCATGATTTCCGGGGTTGGGTTGGCCAGCGCCAAAATAATGGGTCGAGCAGCCATTTTCGCGACCATTTCTGGTTTCAGCACGCCGGGAGCCGACAGCCCCAGAAATACATCGGCACCTTCGATAACATCGTCGAGGGTGCGGGCATCGGTTACTTGGGCGTAGCGGGCTTTATAGGGGTCCATCACCTCTGTGCGGCCTTCGTAAACCACCCCCACGATATCGGTAACGGTGATATTCTCTTTACGAACTCCCATATTGACCAATAGGTCAAGGCAGGATAGGGCGGCAGCGCCAGCGCCGGACGCCACCAGCTTAATTTCAGAGATGTCTTTGTTAACCACTCGCAGGCCGTTATATACCGCAGTTCCCGCAACGATGGCGGTGCCATGCTGATCATCATGGAAGACCGGAATATTCATTCGTTCTTTCAGGGCTTTTTCGATGATGAAACACTCAGGTGCTTTGATATCTTCGAGGTTGATGCCGCCAAAGGTGGGCTCCAGTCGGGCCACGGTTTCGATAAACATCTCTGCGTCGGTTTCGTCGATTTCTATATCGAACACATCGATGTTGGAGAATTTCTTAAATAGTACGGCCTTACCTTCCATCACTGGTTTTGAGGCCAATGGGCCGATATTGCCAAGACCAAGAACCGCCGTGCCGTTAGTGATTACACCCACTAAATTAGCCCTGGCGGTGACGGTGGACGCTTCGGTAGGGTCTCTGACGATCTCCATGCAGGCGGCGGCTACGCCGGGTGAGTACGCCAGCGCCAGGTCTCTTTGGGTGGCCATGGGTTTGGTGGCGACGATTGCGAGTTTACCGGCAGGTGCTGTCCGGTGATAAATCAACGCTTCTTCATCGATATTACTTGCCATTAGATTGTATTCCCTGCTCTGTCTTTTTATTCACGATGGGTCAGTAAGTGGTCAGAAATATCCACTTTGGAGCAGTAAAGGACATGCACAAACGAACCTGAAGCATGTGGCAATGGCTCCCTAACCCGGCATAATTCTTCGTTGTGCTTTGTGATAAGACGGTATGTTCTAGCGACATACTTGTATTGAGAATAGCAAACATTATTCGACTGCTTTGGGGTAGCCTGATTTTTTTATCAGAACCTGCGAGAAGAGCATTTGCTATGGGGTGCAGTTATAGCGTTTTTAGCTCGAAATTTCAACCAGCATTCTGGTGCGTCAGAAAAGGTAAATGGGACTTTAGGCGTGTTCGCAGCGTGATGCCAGGTGATTAACCTGGCTGCCAGTGCAACCAAAAAGAGTCACTTCAGCGATGCTTGGCTTGGCAGTCTGGCGATCAAAGTGAGATTCAAAAATTCAGCTCAATAAAGGATCATGCTGATCGTGTAAAAAAGCCAAAAAAAGTCCTTGATTCAGCAATGGGGCTGCCTATAGAATACGCCCACGTTTTGAGAGGGGCCTTAGCTCAGCTGGGAGAGCGCAACACTGGCAGTGTTGAGGTCAGCGGTT
>JBALWH010000076.1:0-11599 GCA_036960175.1 Motiliproteus sp.
TCGACCTCAATTGGTTGATTCACGCAGAAAGGAGGACTTGTTCGTACGTTCCCTAAGCAAACTTCCAATAGCCTCCGTAAAAATACAGCGCCCGAAAAATTAACGCAAAACCCCAGTAACCCCCAATCATTTATGACGATGCACCTTAAAACCAAAAACGCAACGGCATTTTAAGTCCAATAATGTTCTTTTTATTGCGGCGAGACGGTTGACACGCCGCATCTTATTCACATGGGAGGCTGCAATAAAGAGCAACACTCAATAATCATCACGGAAAATAAAACAAAGGTTGTTGACTTGTCTATGTGGTTGTTTAAAAAGGAGTATTTTTTAGCGGTCCAATTTTTAGCCATTTTGAGAAGGGCAACGTCTTATGGGGGCTGTAGCCATTTGACCAAAAGATATTAACAAAGTTATCCACAGCTTCTGTGAACAAAATCAGAACGGCTTTTTTCCCTAAATAAACACTGGGGGAATAGCTTAGACAGAACCCGATTAAAGGCCAAAATGGGCCGCAGTTAAACCCTTAATGGGGAGCTCAAAGTTAGACGCTGGTGATAAGTGCTATATAGAGGAGGAGGAGCAGGAGAAGGAACAGAATAAATTTTCAGACATGAAAAAGGCCGTATTGATTCCATCAAGACGGCCTTCAAATCCTTTTCAGCAACATTCCGCTTTGTGCTCCTTGCAGCGGTTAGATCCATCTAAGTCCTTGTCGCGATGGGTACATTTTCATCTAACCCCACCAAAACGTCTCTAAGAAAAACTCCTATTTTAAGTGTCTTTTTTTGAATGACCTTTCAACAACGTCCTGTTAATAGGGTTAAAACATGAGTAGATAACCTAGTAAATAGGTAATCGTTGGTTAGTTTTCTTGCGAGAAGCAGATATCGGGTTAAAATGGCGGCCTTTAAAAGGGTGTACACCTATAGGAAATCTAATGAGACATTTTTTGTTCGGGCTATTAATACTTGCTACAAGTCTGAGTGTAAGCGCACAGACCTTCACCTTCACCTTCACCGCTATTCCTGATCAAGACGAAACGTTGCTAAAAACCCGTTTTAACAAGATCGCTGCCTATCTATCTGAACAGCTGCAGATCGACGTTACTTACGTGCCGGTTAAATCCTACGCAGCAGCCATTACAGCATTTCGTAATAATCAGGTACAACTAGCCTGGTTTGGTGGTCTTTCCGGCGTTCGCGCCAGAATACTAGTCCCCGGTTCAGAGGCCATTGCCCAAGGCTACGAAGATCAGTTTTTTACGACTTATTTTATTGCCCACCACAGCACCGGTCTAGACGAGTCATCTGATCTAAGCAATCAGCTGAAAGACCGAACCTTTACCTTTGGCTCAAAAGGCTCCACTTCCGGTCGACTGATGCCAGAGTTTTACCTTCGCGAACACTTTAACCAAGCTCCCGAAGACATATTTAGCCGGGTCGGTTTCAGTGGTGACCACTCCAGAACTATCGCCTTGGTACAATCTGGTGCTTATGAAATTGGCGCCGTTAATTTCAAAGTTTGGGAACGGGAATTAAAAGCCGGGAAGATCCAAGCTGATAAGGTAAAGGTTATCTGGAAAACCCCGACTTACCCTGATTATCAGTGGAGTGTGCGCGGCGATGTTGAAAAACAATGGGGTGAAGGTTTCAAAGCAAAAATACAGCAGGCTCTACTGCAGATGAAGGATCCAGAATTACTGGTTTCCTTCCCGCGCCAGAGCTTCGTCAAGGCCACCAACAGTGATTTTATGCCTATCGAAAAAGTCGCCCGCTCCATTGGTTTGATTGACTAAACTAAGCCAATACGATTACCGGAACTATCAATGTATAAGCCTGCTATATTCGAGCTTTCCAATCAGCGCATCAGCCACGGCAACCAGACGTTGCTAGAGGTTGAGTCGCTAACCATTGGCCAGCATGAAAAGGTGGCGTTGATTGGAAGAAGTGGTTCCGGTAAATCCACCCTGTTAAGACTACTGCGCAGTCAGGCACCGAAGGCCTGCGCCATCTGCCCCCAGCACTTGGGGCTGGTGCCATCGCTAAGCGTATTTCATAACATTTATATGGGTGCACTGCATCGTCATCCAAGCTGGTTCAACCTGCTTAATCTTATAAAGCCTAATCCGAAAATCCACAAACAGATCGAAGCTCTCTGCGCAGTATTAGAACTTGACGGAAAAACCAGCACATCGGTAGATCGCTTATCCGGTGGACAGATGCAGCGCACCGCCTTGGGTCGTGCGTTATACCAACAAGCCGACATTTTTTTGGGAGATGAGCCAGTATCATCGGTGGATAGCCACCAAGCCCAGCGAATTATCGACATTATTAATGAAGCTCATACCACGGTAGTTATCGCCCTCCACGATCAACAGTTGGCCAAGAGTCACTTCAACCGTATCATCGGCTTGCACCAAGGCCGCATAGTGTTAGACACAACCTCTGATCAAGTCACAGAGGCTGATATCAATGCTATTTATCAGGCATAACTCTTGATAATTCACACCGGCGGTTCTACTGCCAGCGGCCTTAAACGCACCAGCTTGTGGTTTATCTGTATTGCCGCCGCTTGTCTGCTATTTGCCGATCTAGAGATTGCAGGTTCAGATCCTTGGTTGGAGCTCGGCCGCATTGGCCTGGGGCTATTGACGCCAAATTTTTTTGCGACAGAATCCCTCTGGCAAGCCTTATTTAACACCCTGGCCTTCGCTCTGGTTGGCGTGGTGATCGCCAATATATTTGGGTTTATGTTAGCTCTGGTTTTTCACTGGCCTCTAGTCCGTTATTTCTGCAGCGCCACCCGAGCGATTCATGAGCTGTTTTGGGCGCTGATTTTTTTACAGATATTTGGCCTCTCAACAGTCACTGGTATTCTGGCAATTGCCATTCCCTACAGTGGTATTTTTGCCAAGGTCTATGCGGAAATATTGGAAGAAAGCGATCAGCGACCACAACAAGCCTTGCCGCCACAACGAAGCTTGGTATCCGCATTTTTCTACACACGACTGCCAATCGCCTTACCGCATTTTAAATCTTACTGCCTGTACCGACTGGAATGCGGTATTCGTTCCAGTGCGATTCTCGGTTTTATCGGTTTGCCGACCCTCGGATTCCATCTCGATACCGCCTTTAAGCAAGGCCATTATTCGCAAGCATCGGCATTGCTTTATCTCTTCTTTATTCTGATCGCCACCATGAAGTATTGGATGCGATTTAAGCTGGCACCGATATATCTAATCTCTGCCATATACGTTTTACCCGCTGGAGGTGAATTCTCCTGGCCATTATTGCTGCGCTTTATCACTGAGGATATTATTCCTTCTCCGCTTCGAATGAGCGAGGAACCGCTGCTAGCGCAACTGCATACAGTAACTATCTGGTGCTGGTCACTACTGAGTCAACAAGGCGTTGAAGGAATTTTAAATACCTTAATTCTCAGCCTTATAGCCTTGGTTGGCAGCGGCCTCATAAGCCTAACAATGTTCCCTCTAGTTTCCAGGCATTTTAGTAATCGTCCCGCTCGCGGATTGGGACAGGCAGCCCTCGTAGTTTTCCGATCTATTCCTGAATTAATACTGGCCTTTATCTGCACCTTGATTCTGGGGCCATCAATGCTTCCAGCAATACTGGCATTGTCGCTACACAATGGCGCTATTATTGGTTTTCTAGTTGGCCAATACAGTAATACTCTAAGATTGAGGGATGATGCCTGCAGCGGATTAAATCTATATTTCTACGAAGTGTTACCCCGGATTTACCCCCAGTTTCTCGCCTTTCTGTTTTACCGATGGGAAGTAATTATGCGAGAGACCGCCATACTAGGTATCCTTGGCATACACACTCTGGGGTTCTATATAGATTCCGCGTTCGAAGACCTGCGCTTCGATCGGGCGATATTTTTAATCATGATCACAGCCGCACTGAATATGCTGATCGATGCGCTGTCTCGCCGACTCCGTTCACGTATTCATCTAGGCAATTTTGAACGGATGGCAAACTGTTAATGGCACGCTTAGAAGTCCCTCAAGGGCAATTCGAATTAACCCGGTATCCGGAAAAATCCCACCCGTCTCTCAGAGCCTGGGATGCCGCTGACGAGTTATTGCTCTTTCATATCGATGAAATAAAAGCGCAATTACCGAGCCAACCGCAACTGTGTATTTTTAATGAGAATTTTGGCGCCCTGGCAACAGCGTTAAACCCGTGGCAACCGATCTCCATCTCTGACTCATTTTTATGCCATCAGGGTACCCAAAACAATTACCTGCTAAACAAGCTGGAATGCCATCCATCGCTCTGCCTGTCGTCAACGTCGTCACTTTCAGCAACGGCAGACCTAGTGCTTATAAAAATACCCAAAACCCTAGCACTGCTGGAACATCAGCTGCATCAGCTAAAACCACATATAACCCCTGACACCCGCATCATCGCCGCAGGCATGGTCAAACACATTCATCGTTCCACCCTGGAGTTATTTACTAGAATCATCGGCCCGACCCATACCTCGCTGGCGAAAAAGAAGGCACGACTGATTTTTTCTGAGCCAGACTCATCTATTCAAAGCACCGGGTCGCCCTACCCCAGTTATTATCAGTTGGACGAGACCCAGCACCAAATCTGCAACCAAGCGAATGTTTTTTGCCGTGAGAAACTGGACATAGGTACCCGTCTGTTTCTTCAACACCTGCCCACTAACACTGAGGCTCAGGATATTATCGATCTAGGTTGCGGCAACGGTATCGTCGGTCTCATTGCGGCAGAAAGAAATCCCCAAGCCACTGTCCATTTTGTGGATGAATCCTATATGGCCGTGGCCAGTGCCGAAACAAATTTCAAGCAGGCATTTGGGATCGGACGAGTTGCTAAATTCGAAGTTGGAAACTGTCTGGATAGCTATCCGCCTGCCTCTGCAGACCTGATTCTCAATAACCCTCCCTTTCACCAACAACAGGTGGTCGGTGATCACATCGCCTGGCTAATGTTCCAGCAGTCGTACGATTGTTTGCGCCAGGGTGGTGAACTATGGGTGGTGGGTAACCGTCATCTCGGCTATCACAACAAGCTTAAGAAACTATTCGGTAATTGCAAAACCATGGCTAGCAATGCCAAATTTGTGATTCTAAAGGCAGATAAGGAATAAAGTCGGAGTATCCTTAACCCGCCTTCTTCAACGCCGCAGGAACGGTGACCACATCGTCCTCAAACTGTTGGAAATGTTGTTGCATCCGTTCTACGCAAGTTTCTTTTTTTACCTCATCAAACAACAGCGCGGCCTCAGGGTAACGTTTTCTTAAAAAAGCCAACCACTGTTTGATACGACCAGGGCCGTGTTTCGCCGCTATTTGGGTACGCACATTTTCAAGATAACCGCCGATATGATTCCTTAGTTCAGACCAGGGCATCGGTTGATAATCACTGCCGCTTCGATCCGCTATTATCGCCCGGCCTAGGTCAGGCCATTGCAATAAAGCCCGGCCAATCATGATGTCGCTGCAGCCGCTGATATCACGGCAGCGATGATAATCCTCTGGCGACATCACATCACCGTTGGCAACGACTTTAATAGCAACCTGTTCCTTAACTTTAGCGATCAAATGCCAATGCGCCGGTGGACGATAGCCTTCAACCTTAGTGCGGGCATGAATGCACAGTTCTGCAGCACCGGCACTGGCAATGGCCTGGGCATTGTCCAGCAATAAAGAGTCGTCCTCATAACCGAGGCGCATCTTCGCCGTTACTGGAATATGATCAGGCACCGCTTTGCGTACGGCGCAAACGATCTGATGAACCAACTCAGGTTCCTTTAACAGGATGGATCCGCCTTTGTTGCGGTTGACGGTTTTTGCAGGACAGCCAAAGTTAAGGTCAATTCCGGGAGCACCAAGCATGGCAGCACGCAGAGCATTTTCCGCCATCACTTCAGGTTGACTGCCGAGCAGTTGCACATAGACAGGAACCCCGGCTGTCGTCCGCCCCCCCTGATATAACTCCGGTGCTAAGCGATAAAATACCCGAGATGGCAATACCCGATCACTGACCCTGACAAATTCAGTGACGCACCGATCCAAGCCGCCAATACCGGTCAGCAGATGACGCATGATCGGGTCTACAACCCCTTCCATCGGTGCCAGAATAATTTTCAACGGGAGACTGCCTAATCGATATGAATTGAGAAGCGGGATTCTAGCTGATCTAAACAATTTTCTCAGGTGAAAATATGTCTCATAGATTAGCGCCATCAGAAACGCCCGATAGCCTGCTACTAAGGTCGCCTGTTACCCTGTTTGAAATTTTCCCAGACTCAAGGGCACTACGAATAAGAGCCACCACGACAAGGAAAAAAGTATGTCACAAGAGCCACTTGTCCTTCGGGAAGATAAAGATCGGGTTAGCTACCTGACCCTCAATAGAGCCGATGCTTATAACGCCCTTTCGGTCACGCTGATGAATGCCTTGATTGCTGAGCTAAACAGCATTGCTGGAAACGATCAGATTGGCGCAGTAGTTATCAGGGGCTCCGGACGCGGCTTCTGTGCCGGCCACGATCTAAAAGAAATGATGTCCACGGATACCCAAGCCTTTCACGACGAAACCTTTCAGACCTGCTCTGAACTCATGCTAAGCATTACCCGTTTGCCACAACCGGTCATCGCCCAGGCCCATGGTATTGCAACAGCCGCTGGTTGCCAGTTAGTGGCCAGCTGTGACTTGGCCATCGCCAGCGAGAACACCCGTTTCGCCACTCCCGGAGTGAATATTGGTTTGTTCTGCTCGACCCCAATGGTTGCTTTGACCCGGGCTGTGTCTAGAAAACACGCCATGGAAATGCTGCTGCTGGGAGATATGATTGACGCCCAGCGAGCCTACGAGATGGGCCTGATCAACCGCATCGTCGGGGAAAATGAACTGGAGGCAGTGACCGCTGAAATGGCAACGAAGATTGCATCAAAGTCCTCCCTGGTATTGAAAATGGGTAAGCAGGCTTTCTACCAACAACTGGATCAAAGCCTGGAATCTGCCTATCAACACTGCAGCAAAGTGATGACGTGCAACCTCAACACCGAAGATGCGCGGGAAGGAATCGACGCCTTTATCAACAAGCGAAAACCTGTCTGGCAGGGCCGCTAGCCCTTACCGGCGCAGCGGCTGATGGATAAATGCACTCTGGATACAATCAGATAGATTGTTCCAGAGAGCGACTAGAAGTGTTCTATCACCGATACCCGATTAAAACCAAAATCTTTAGCTAATCGCGTGGCAAAATCCAAATCACGAAAAATTCGCTCATGACCACCACTGGTTAAAGGAAGCAAGCTGTTGTCTACATCCCTGAATTGGATTATCCAACCGTTGCCCTCATTTCCCGGTTCGATAATCGCCTCTTTAAGAGCACCGATTTCGTAACCAAGCTGCACATCATAGAACTCCATAAGCCCTCCCAGTTATTCCTTTGGTAACAGAGCCAAAAAGCCACTAAATCTGGGCGCTAAGCGGCAATTCATCAGGCCCTGAAACAAGCATAGCAGCAGGAAGTCTTGACCACGTGAACGTTTTTCAGCTAAACAAACGTTTAACTAATAAAACGGTGATTCGATATATCAGTAACGATAAGATGCCAGTCAGTCCCTAAGTGACAACATCTAAACAGGAAAAACACATGCAGATCGATTTCAGCCAACTCAGCGCCAGTGGCATTTACTTTAATGTTATTCAGACACTGGTTCCCAGGCCTATTGCATGGGTGTTATCAGAAAACAGCAACGGTAGTTTTAATCTTGCGCCATTCTCTTATTTCAATGCGGTCTCCAGCAATCCTCCGTTATTGATGATCTCCGTCGGCAAAAAGCCTGACGGCAGTCATAAGGACACTCGTATCAATATCGAGAAACGTAAGGATTTCGTCGTTCATATCCCCCACCGGGGATTACTATCAGAAATGAATGAAAGCTCTGCCACCTTGCCTGCGGGAGTATCGGAGCTGGATAGACTGGGGCTCGAGACCGAGTCTATGGAAGGATCCAGGCTGCCAAGGATTAAAGACTCACACATCGCCTTTGTCTGCGAATGCTACGAAATCCATGAAATAGGCAATACTCCGCAATCGATGATATTGGGGGAAATAAAGAGCCTCTATATCGGCGATGAAGTTTCAAGCAAAGACGCTAAAGGTCGCGTTAAAGTGGATATCAACAAACTGGATCCGGTATCCAGACTCGGCGCATCTGAATATATGGGCTGTGGAGAAATCATCAAGCTGCGTCGGCCCGAGTAGTCCAGACTTCAATCAATGGCTTCTGCCTGCTTTCCCGAGGATTGATTTATCTCGGGCTTTATTGAGGGTAACTGCCTCTGATTTATCAGTTTGCTCAAAAACCACCCTGCCATTGGTTTTATGATGGGGCTTATCTTAGTTGCGGTTATGTGGTTGCGGTTATGTTTGCTTCCAAAAACCTGGTGACCCTGAAGCCAATAAACAACCCCGAGCACGGTTGAAAAGCCCGACGATGATATTAACTCGATAAAAATCAGTTTCCTGGACGGCGCAAAAAAAAGGCCAACACTGGAGGATCAAAGCAATTAAAAACGAATGAACAGGGGTTTTATAGATCCTTTATGCACAACAAAAGGGCAATTGATCCAAGGTCTTTACTACGCACCCGCAGCAATCGGAACCTTTTTAAAAAAAGGCTATTGACAGACATAACCCGTTGTTTAAAAAGAACAATAAAATACTGGTTATTTTTTAACCAATCTATGTTGATACCCCTGTTTACAGGCTCTGCAAGACTTTACTCAAAACTGATTCACAGACTTATCCACAGCTCCTGTTGATACAATCCGCTAACTCATAAGCGCTGGGACTGCCCGGAACATTAGAATATGCTAACGTCTTGTGACAACGTTATTTCAACAATTTTATTTTTGTTGAAACTATTATTACAGTACCGATATAAGTGGCGAGTCAACTGAACTCCAACCACCTCATGGTCCGAACAACTATTCACATGATTTCAAGAAAAAGTGCTCGATATTACTTACCCCTTATGGCGTTGCTGGTTATCAGCGGCTGTGGCTTTTTCTACCCTCAAGAAGTTGAGTTCTACGATGAGGATTGTCAGATTGTTGACAGGAAGTATGTATTAAGAAGTGCGGCTATTGGGGGCGTCGCATTGCGCTGTCAAAACGAGGGCTGTCTTATCGCACTAATTCCAGCAGTTGCTTCGGCTGTGGTGGCCGGATCAATCGTAGTGGTTGGCAATGTGATTCATTGGTTAGAAAAAAGGGGACGCTGCCGGAAACGCCCTCCTCCTGTTGGCGCGAAGGATTCAGCAGCCAGCTCTGGTAGTTGAAAAATGATAGTAGCCTCAACAAAAATTGGCCATCGGGGTTCATGCCATGAGAAAATCCATTTTTTGTGTCGGATACACCTATGCCCTATCGATTGGAAGCCAATGATCTAGTTCGTCTGTTAAGCCTTTCCTCCCCAGATCGCTATCAACACTTTTTGGAGAAAGTCGCGGACTGGGAAGAACTCTGGGGAGCGAGGGATCAGCAGGGCTGGCTGGTGCAATCCACCTCTGACGGCCAGCACTATATCTCTCTTTGGCCTCACCCTGAATTTGCCAAGGATGCAATCAAACGGTTGGTCCCAGATAATTTTGAAGAAGAGATCGACTTCGAATTTTTATTGGAACAATGGCTGCCCTTGTTAAAGCAGCAAGACATAATGATCTCTGTATTTCCCAATCGCGAATGGCACTCGGTACTGGTTGATGCTGAAAAATTTGAACAGGATTTACGCCTGGAAATGAAGAAATTCCAATAACACCTGAAATCAGTTTTTGTGCACTTCGGAATCGCACGGTTTTAAAGGGCCTTATCAAAAACCCGCATCTAAGGTTGATCAAAAAAAGTGCTGTTTTCGTTAAAATCCCCCGCATGAATTATGGACAATCAAATCGTTATTCTATAGGATGCCCCCCAGTTGGAGGAGCAGATTGTCAACAGTTCAGTCTGCTGTACTAGGACATAATAAAAAAAATAATAAGCAAGGATCAAAGATGCATCACCTAGCTGATACACCTGAAGCCTTATCTACGGATGGCTATTTTTTCTCCCCGCTTCCCTTCAGTCACACTGAAAAAATAGAAGCGCTGCAGTTAGCAATCATTCTCGGTGTTAACGAAGATGTCGATTCAGAAGTTATTTTGGTCGCCCATGCCAATAATAACGAATCCAATGCTTACCAGCTTGCCATCGTTGGCCGCCTGCGCATTGTTGATCGAACCGGCAGTCCGATAGATCCAGACTCTCTTCGTGGAAAGCCCATTAATGAGCTTTGCGAAAACAATATCCGCGAGAATGGCTGGACAGTCATGTCCAAACCCTACTTTATTTGGCTCAAGGGTAGCAATCCTATCCAGCAGACCAAATCCCACTGTATTTGTTCCAGCGCTTATCACCAGTTAGAAACCCTTAATCAACTGATGTAAGTGCGATCTAATACAGGCAGGCAACACAGCGCCCTGCCTGTATCAGATCAACTATTCTGCACCAAAACCCCACCCGCCTAGAAAAAGCGTCACTGCTCATCGCAATAATCCAATAAAATCAAGGACCTCCCTATAGTCCTTGATTCAACTATTTCCGGTCACTATCCGGAGGCCCTTCTTGACCAATATCATTTAATCTAAATGATATGTATTTCTATTTAGATTTATATTTAGTAGGATTGATTCTCATTATCAAATGACAAGCTCCCATGGAATCTATGGAATGACCTCGTTCGGAAAAAGGAGAAACAATGACAAGCCCACGACTGCGCCTCACCACGATCACCACTCTACTGCTGTGTGCAACGGCACAGGCAGATAACATTAGCGTCAAAGTAATAGACAAAATGTTCCGCCCGGCCGGTTCTATGCTTGCGTACACAGAATTTGAACTCTCCGGTGAACCCCTAGCCGAAAGCCTTGGCTTGGATTTAGACGTGCTGGACCCAGATCAACTGAACCTACCTACAGCCTTCGACTACAGTGCTGGCATCGAGAGCTACGAATACTCAGAAGAAGCCATGTATGCGCTGAATTATCAGTCACAACTCGGTCCGCACCTAGCCAACGGGCCACTTAATCAGGCTCGCGGAGGCACGTTGGAAGACCTGGGGGCTCGCTTTAAAGTCATGGCCAACTCAGTCGCCTTCCCTGCCGAACAGATCCCTCTCAACCTGTATCCTATTTCACTACCTTATCAGTCAGGTTTACCCGAATTTGCCCAAACTGTAGATACCCGCGTCCTCAGAGTCGATGAAATACAACACCTAGATGGCAACGGCAAAGAAGCGGTCATCCACACACAAACACCAGCCTACTACCGAAACTATGCATCTCTAGCCTGGACTAACAAAGAAACATCAAAGGATATCAATCCAGCCACCGTAGGCGGCATCCTTTTAAAGGAAGTGATGTGGTCGCAAGATTTCCTCGGCGGCATGCATGTTGCTGAAAGTGATGAAGAGGTTGAAGCAAATTCGACGACCCAGGATCAGGACGGTATTCATGCGTTGGGGGTATCTGCCGCTGACGGGATGAACG
>JBALWH010000077.1:0-11498 GCA_036960175.1 Motiliproteus sp.
ACTTGATGTTTTGAGGTCATCTGCGACGCTCCTAGTAATGAACATCCGTTGTTTTATAGTTATCTTTTGGGGATGTGTTTAACCGGGATTGGAGGAACCAATCCCGGAAGGCCTAATCAGCGTACGTAAACGTAAGCGGTGACTTCGAAGCCCAGACGGAGATCGCAAAACGCGGGGGTAGTCCACTGCATGATAAATTCCTTATTTTATATAATTTGATTTAGCCGCAATACTGAGCAGCATTAACACTAAGGCATTTTTTATGCCAGCTAACCAAATTGGGCCGAAGAGCCCATGTTTTGGCACTACGGTTAAACCTGAAAATCAAAAAAATGACATTCATAACGGATGACTATTTGACCGGAACGCCCTTGTGAGACAACTGTCGCACCGGGACAAAACAGTTGTGCGACACGCCTAAATGCATCAAATCCCGCTTACAACGACAAACCACGGTGATATACGCGCTGATCCGTAACTGTGTGAAAAGGCGCGCGCTCAAGCTCATAGGCCATCGTCATTGCATCCAGCATGCTCCAGAGCACATCAAGCTTAAACTGCAGGATTTCCAGCATCCGCTCCTGCTGTTCCCGTGTCTTATAAAAATCCAGCGTTATTTCTAGCCCATGCACAACATCTCGCCTCGCCTCTGTCAGGCGGTTACGGAAATACTGATATCCATCTGCGTTAATCCACGGATAATGACCCGGCCAGGTATCCAGTCGGTTCTGATGAATGGTCGGCGCAAATAGCTCAGTCAGGGAAGAACTAGCCGCTTCTTGCCAGGGCGCACGCCGGGCAAAATTCACATAGGCATCAACCGCAAAACGTACCCCCGGCAATACATGCTCTTGCGACAAAATTTCTTCACGGGTCAGCCCCACCGCTTCACCCAAACGCAGCCATGCTTCTATGCCACCTTCAGCCCCCTCATAGCCGTCATGGTCAAGCACTCGCTGCACCCAGTGACGACGCACATCGCGATCCGGGCAATTGGCCATGATCGCGGCATCCTTAACGGGAATACTGATCTGGTAATAAAAACGGTTAGCGACCCAGCCACGGATCTGCTCTGGCGTACTCTGGCCCTCATACATAGCGACGTGATAAGGGTGCTGGGTGTGGTAATAGGCACCTTTTGCACGCAATGCCTGCTCAAACGCCTCTCGACTCATGGGTTGTGTTTCTACTGCTTGAGAATTCATCGTAAATGCTGCCTCTTGTTGTTACTTGTCTAAGGCTTAAAGCTCTATGGACATTCCATCATAGGAAACTTCAATACCATGGCTTTCCAGCTCAGCGCGCTGGTCCGAATCTTCATCCAGTATGGGATTGGTATTGTTGATATGAATAAGCACCTTGCGCGGCTTATCCAGCGTATCTAGATACTCAATCATGCCGCCTTCTCCTGATTGCGGCAGATGCCCCATGGCAACACCAAGCTTGTCACCGACGCCAGAGACGATCAGTTCATCTTCCTGCCAGATTGTGCCATCCACCAAAAGCACATCCGCCGCCTCCATAAACTCACGCAGATGAGGTTCTATCTGCCCCAAGCCTGGGGCATAAAACAGCGTCTTACCGGTTGCGATATCTTCGATCTGAATGCCAATATTATCGCCAGGGTGAGGGTCGTTGCGATGTGGAGAATAAGGCGGCGCGCTGCTGATTAACGGCACAGCGGTTAATTTCAATTGCGGCAGTTGCGGAATAACAAAACCATTATCATCCTCGCCAACAGGAATGCGGTTGAGGTCATTGCCACCGTTCCAGTGACTCAACATATTAAAAATTGGAAAACCCGTGGTCAGATCCTGCTTCACCATATCGGTACACCAGATGCTGTGAGGGCAGCCTTCACGCAACATCAGCAAGCCAGTGGTATGGTCAATCTGACTATCCATAAAAACAATGGCGGAAATACCCGTATCACGGATTTTACGGGCAGGCTGCATCGCCGCAAAACTGGCCAGCTGCTCACGGACATCCGGTGAGGTGTTAAATAGGATCCACTGCACGCCGTCAACGCTGACGGCAATGGAGGATTGAGTGCGGGGCTTGGCATTTATAGTACCGGCACGAAACCCGGCACAGTTGCGGCAGTTACAATTCCACTGCGGAAAACCACCACCAGCAGCTGAACCTAACACTTGTATTTTCATTATTATTAACCACTTATGTTTTTTTATTGAATTGAACCAATACGGTCGATGCCGCCTTAATTCCGCTTTTATCGAGACACAATTTCTATCATCCAATTTGCTGCATTGAAGGCTGCGACACCGCCAATGCGACACTTGTAGCGCTAATGCAACAGTTGTCGTATTGGCGCGATAGCCAAGACACAGCCTCCGCCATGGACCGGCAAAAAAACACAGTTGTTTCACTATTGATACGAATGCCCCCTGTTCGTAGCGACAGTTGAACAATGCGATTTTGGGGAATGTTCATCACCTACTAAAGTTCACTGTTTACAGTCACTTGAACGCCCAACCATGACAGCCGCGTATCTATTGACCTGGGCCATCGCCCTAATAACTACAGCGCCTAAACAGCCACCATTCACATATAAATCAAATGGTTAAAAAGCGTCAATTTTTGTCATTACAGCAACCAAAAAATGAACAATAGATTCTAATATTCAATATCGATGCCAATTAGAAGACAGACCCTAGCAGCCACACCAAAAAGCAACCTCTAGTTCGAAAAGGATGACTCTCCCAGGGAACAGGCCACCTATACCAAGGTCTTCTGGCACGCTAAGTGCAATAGATTCAAGGTCGGCAACACAGATAGTTGTTACACTAGAATGAAAAATATAAAAATAAGTTGTTAGTGCGTGATCTGGCGATATTACAAATCAAACAAGCTAAGGTTGCGCATATATGCACGGTAGGAGCGAGAATATAGTGATAACCCCCCCTCGATTGAAGGAGACCACGGATGTCGTCGCCTATGTAACTGGTAACTTTCAGGAAAGGAATCTAATACCCGATGACATGATTGCAAAATCATGGCAACGCAGCCTGGCATCTTACGGGCTTGACCCCCATAGCAAGCCAGAGCTCGACATTCTTACTGCAACTGAAATCGGCCACCAACTTGACCTCCACCATGACTATCTGGACATAGCCAAACACGGCCTAACGGGGTTATATAAAAAGATTTCCAGCGTGGGGTTTTCGGTATTACTGGCCGACGAAAGCGGAGTGACCTTGGATTCAAGGCTGCCTGATCGAGCCAAAAATGATGCGATAAGTTCAGCACTGGTGGTGGGGGCTCGCTGGGCAGAAAAAGAGCATGGAACTAACGGTATCGGCACCTGCCTGCATGAAAAGCAATCCTTAATCATCCACCGGGATGAACACTTTCTGTCAAGAAACAACCCACTTAGCTGTTCGGTTACGCCAATATTTGACCCACTGGGTAACTTAAAAGGCTGCCTCAACGCATCATGCCTTAATTCTAATGGAACCAAAGAGCAGCAATACCTCACTCTACAACTGGTGATGATGTACGGCAGAATGATTGAAAATGCCTACTTTCGACAGCTCTATCGCAGCCAAATCACGCTGCAGGTTAAGGAAGTCGGAGAATTCTGTGACTTGTCTTATGAGCAGTTACTGGCCATCAATGAACGCGGTGTCATTATTGGTGGAAATCGCTCATCTTTTGCGGAATACGAACCTCTGTTACAAGCGGATCAGCAACTATTAGGTTGCCAAATTGAAGATATTATCGGCTTAAATGTAGATTCTCTATTAACCCAAACCAATGGTGGCGCCACCGCAATCAGACAGCAATCCCCAAAGCTCCTGACCGAGCTTGAGATTAGCCTGCGCATACCAACCACAAAATTCTCTACTCGCAACGCACCAGTCAGCACTAAATCGACAAAGAAACACAAACACCCATCTCTTGACCAACTCTGCGGCCATGATCCGCAGATTCGCCAGAATGTTCAGCAGATTCGGCATATCCTCAACAAAGATATTCCGGTACTGATCACGGGGGAAACAGGCACCGGTAAAGAAGCCTTTGCCCGCGCCATTCACGATGCCAGTGACCGTGCCAACGGCCCTTTCATCGCGCTGAATTGCGCTGCCATCCCCGAATCACTGATTGAAAGCGAACTCTTTGGCTATAGCAGTGGCTCCTTTACCGGCGCTAATCGCAAAGGCATGAAAGGCAAGCTTCAGCTCGCCAATGAAGGCACTATCTTCCTCGATGAAATTGGCGATATGCCGATCCAGCTGCAAACGCGCTTATTGCGGGCTCTTGCCGAGCGGGAAATATTACCCCTGGGCGCCGTTGATCCGATATCCCTTGATATACAGATTATCTCAGCAACGCACCAAAATTTGGCCGAACGTATTCGAGAAAAGCTCTTCCGCGAAGACTTTTTCTATCGCTTAAATGGAATGTCCTTACAGCTTCCGCCGCTGCGCCAGCGGACCGATAAGGATCATATCGTCCAATGCATTCTGAATAACGAGTTTGGCGGCGCAGAAGATGTCAAATTTTCTCCAGAGGCGCAGCAACTCATTAACAGTTATCACTGGCCTGGCAATATTCGTCAGCTCAGTAACGCCCTGCGTTACGCCCTGGCAGTTTCGGATAATAAGAATATAACGCTAAACTGCTTACCCGTTGACATACGCGTTGGTTCGCCAATTCAGGAGGAAGCACCGTTCATCGAACAACAAGAACTGTCATCGCTGTCGGATTTTGTCGGGGATGAAGAGGGCCGTCGCCTGCTAGAGTCTCTGCGCAGGCTAAAATGGAACATAACCCTGGTTTCAGATGAGCTTGGTATTTGCCGCTCTACTGTTTACCGGAAGATGAAAAAATACAATATCCTGCAACCCAACGAAATGTATTAATCCGGCAATAAAGATCCAGCATGGATCTCAAATGATATAACCCCATCAAGGCACCATGACCACGGCATGGTGCCTTTTTTATAACGGTCCCTCCTCCCTGATGGGTCACTTAATTTTAAGACCCTAATAATCCTCTCTGCGTTAATCTCCATCCATGCATTCCCAGAATATTTAAAATCTGCATTCAAGAAATCTGGCACAACTTCTGCTTATTACATTGCACCGCTAAAACTATAAATACCGGAGTAATTAAAATGATTAAAAAAATCCTTCCTTTTGCACTCATATTCACCTGCATGAGTGCCCTCGCCGTTGAACTGCCATCTTCAAAAGAAGACCTTCTTTCTCAGTTCCTGAGTGCTCACGAGTCGAAAAATTATGATGAAATATCAACACTGATCAACTGGGATGGAGTAAGAAAATATAAAAAGAAAATCATCCGTGTCTACACCAAAAACAATTTCGGCCGCAAGGTTGCTGGTAGCGAATTTGAAGAAGCGGATACTGAATTTCTTAACAAATTTTCCGTGGGACAGAAGAAATACAAAACCAACATGCAGGTCACACATTTAATGAGAATATTTTTCGAGAACGCAACTGGCGATGATAAAGAAGAATACGACTCGGTTGTGTACCTCGTTGGCAAGGACAAAGATAGCTATCAGATATCTATCGCTATCAAGAATAACCCTGAGGACAACAGCGCCTCCCACTAATATTTATCAATCAGATGATTTCTAATAAATAGCACCTCATCAGGTGCTATTTTTTTGCCCATATTTTAAACACTTGTCGCAAGACTGAATCACATCAGCCACAACTGCTTCACCAAAAATCATTTCATCTGGACCACAGAAAAATCACAACCGGACAATTCAATATTAATAATAACCAATAAATATCAATAAGATATGCAGTCATAAAATCCTATATATCTTCCAAAAAACTTATTGGCACAGCTATTGCGATAGGGATCTACAGGTTAGATAGATCTACCTTTCCCGGACTTACCCGGGATATATAAAAACTACATATAGAAATATGTTTGGGAGACTGATTAATGAAGCGGAAACTTATTAATATTAGAGTTGCAGCGGCAGTACTTGCCATGAGCGCAGCTACGTCTGTAAGCGCAGTAGAGCTTATGGATGGAAGAGTAAAACTCAGTGGCGCAGCGATGCAAGCTTGGCAGTCTGGCATCGATGTTAAAGGCGCTCCTGTAAACCCTGCAGACGCTGATGCGGATTCCGCGTTCCAGCGTATGCGCTTTGCCCTGAACATCAATGCACAGGTTACTGAAAATGTCTCTGTATTCGCAGAGCTTGCAGAAGAGCCAAACGACTGGAACAACGGCAGCGCTGCTATCAGTCAGGATCTGGGTTGGATCCAGTTTAACCTCCCTAACAACGTCGGCATCCGTCTGGGTAACGTTGTTTCCACCACTCAGAACTTTATCCGCTATTCTGACGGCGCTGCCGTTCAGAGCAACCCGTTCGTAGGTAACGGTCTAGCAGACATGATTACTGCTGAAGAAGGCCTGTGGTTCTATGGTGCACATGACCTCGACGGAGGCACAAGTGTCACATGGGATGCGGTACTGGCAACCCCAGACTTCTTCACCGACTTCACACCAGGCCACGGCTACAACCTGGGACTGCGCGGTACTATCAACTTCGAAAGCGGCCTGTCTTTCGGTGCTGGCGTATTCAAGACCGATCATGAACTGTCTGCTGTGACTGGTAAGCCCTTCGGTTCACTGATTGCTATCGGTGATGGTGATAACTATCAATTCGCCAGCACAGCCCCTAGCGCACGTGCTACTCACCCTCTGATCGTTCCTGGTGTGGACGCTCTGATATGGCAAGCTGACGTACAGTTCAAAGGCGATAACTTCTTAGTGCACGCACTCTATGGCCAAGCAGAAGATGATTTCAGCTGGGCTGCCGGTGAAGGATCACTGCAGACTGCATACATTGCAGAAGAATCAAAAATGGTGTTCTGGCAGATTGAAGGTAAAGTCGATCTGTCTGAAAACGTCTATCTAGCAGCACGCTACGCAGAAACAGAAAACAAGAGCGTTGGCGTTTCCGGTCCAAACAAGGCTGATCGTTTCCAACTGGGCGCAGGTTACTGGTTGAACGATGCAACTCTGTTTAAGGCTGAGTACGTTAAGCAGAATGAAGAGCAGTTCTCTGGTGGTGGTGCAACTACCTTCGGTGCCGCTGGTGGCTCCGAATGGGATGGCTTTATCGCAGAAGCATCTGTCACCTTCTAAAGAGCAAGCATGACGTGGCACCTTCCTCAGCCACGTCTTTTTGCAGTTTGTTGACCTTCAAGTTTATTTTGGGCATCTCTTAGATGCCCCTTTTTTTGCCTGTAAATCACGCCTGAGCGGATTATAAATAACCGCGACCTGCAGTTACGCAATTAATCTATGGTTAATTTTTCCCCTTAATATGTTGATATTACTGCTGTTGATTCAGCCGTGGCCTGAATGTCCGTCAAGGGATACGCAGTGGCAGCTAGCATGGCCAGCACGAGCGCGGCATAACCTACACTTACTCTGACCGAGCGTTTTCCGCCTAAGGATGTCAGAGCCTCATGAAGACAATTATCGAACCATTCCGGATCAAATCCGTAGAACCCCTGCGCATGACCACCGCCTCGGAACGGGAAACGCTGATCAACCAGGTCCACTACAACCTCTTTGCGCTGCATGCCGACGATGTGTTGATCGACCTGCTCACCGACTCCGGCACCTCTGCCATGAGCAGCCGCCAGTGGGCTGGCATGATGCAAGGCGACGAGAGCTATGCCGGATCACCCTCCTTCTTCCGCTTCGAACAGGCGGTGCGTGATCTAATGCCGTTCAAGCACATCATCCCCACCCATCAGGGGCGAGCGGCCGAAAAAATACTATTCACTATCTGCGGCGGCCCTGATGTAATCATCCCCAACAACACCCACTTCGACACTACTCGCGCCAACGTGGAGGCCACCGGCGCCAAAGCACTCGATTTTCTCACTGAGGCAGGGCTAGACCCGCAACATGAGGCGCCATTTAAAGGCGACATCGATCTTGATCAGCTGGAAAACTGTCTGAAACAACATAGCGAGCAGGTCCCCCTGGTCATGCTAACCGTGACCAACAACTCAGGCGGTGGCCAGCCGGTGTCTATGGCCAATCTGCGCGCCACCAAAGCACTCTGCAAACGTTACCAAAAACCATTATTTCTGGATGCCTGTCGCTTCGCGGAAAATGCCTACTTTATCAAGCTGCGGGAGCCCGCATATGCTGAATGGTCGGTGAAAGAGATAGTGCAGGAAATGTTCTCCCTGGTTGACGGCATGACCATGAGCGCGAAGAAAGATGGCCTGGTCAATATGGGCGGCTGGCTGGCAATGAACGATGATGACTGGGCGATGCAGGCCCGCAACCTGCTGATACTCACCGAAGGTTTCCCCACCTATGGAGGCCTGTCGGGGCGGGACCTGGAAGCGATAGCACTGGGTTTGGAAGAGGTGATTCAGGAGGACTATCTGCAGTACCGTATCAAATCCACTGAATATCTCGGCCATGCTTTGATTCAAATGGGCGTGCCAATCATGCGCCCGGTGGGTGGGCATGCCGTCTATGTGGACGCACGTGCGTTGCTGCCTCAGATCCCAGTGATGGAGTATCCAGGCCAATCTCTGGCCATAGAGCTCTATCGCGCAGGCGGGATTCGCAGCTGCGAAATTGGTACGGTAATGTTCGGCCGTCAGCCGAACGGCAGCGAAAAGCCAGCTAAGATGGACCTGGTACGCCTAGCGATTCCACGCCGGGTCTACACCCAGAGCCATATCGATTACGTGGTAGAGTGTTTTGAAGCTGTTCATAAAAAACGCGATCAGCTCAAGGGCTGCCGCATTATCTGGGAGCCCCCACAACTTCGTCACTTCACTGCCCAGTTCAAGATGCTGTAGGGGTGGCCCCGATTAAACGCTATTTATTTTTTTGTAAACGATAAGCCATTAAAACCCCATCTGTCATGTGTGGAATCAACAACAGCTTCTTACTTCTAAGCAACAGCATGTCGGCCGCCCCTTGTTTTAATTCGAGTAAGGTTTCGACACTCCCGTCAGCGTCCAGTTGCAGCAATGAGCCTTTCATCCAGTCCGTTAACAGATATGAGTTTTCGGCGCATTTAACAATACCATCAAGGTTGCCTACGGAATCCGTGGTGCCAAAATCAGATATCGATTTGTCTTCCAGCGATACCATCAGCACATGTCCGGGAACATCAGTGTTCCAACCGTCGGTAGGGTTGCCCCAGGAGCCAACCATCAAGTTATTATTGTCAATATAGAGACCATTAGGCGCTGCAAGACGCTTATCTTCTAGCCATACATCAAATTCACCTTGATGTAGCCAGTAGATCCGATTCGTTGCCGTATCTGTCACGAAGACGGTGCCGTCACTGGCAATAGCAACATCGTTAAGAAAGCTTTTTTCTGAGGCAGTAAATCTTTTTACAACTTTGGCCGTTTCAACATCAATGACAAGCAGTTCATTGATATCGGAAACGAACAGCTGCTTGCCTCGCAAAGCCAACCCCTTTGGCGCGTTTAGTCCGTCAACCCATTTCAGCTTCTCAACTTTACCGTCGTTAGCGACCAGAGAGATGAAACCGTTGCCGTCAACCGCATCAGGTGCACCGTTAATACTAGATACATAAATTGAGCGGCGAACGATGTCGTATACCACTGATTCAGGCTGCTGAAACACCGCTTCAGTATTCCACAGAGGCTCAAGCTGAAAATCCCCAGCATGCCCTGAGCCACTGAGTGAACCCAGAAAAAATACCGAGCAAAGTACCTTATTGAAATTTTTCATCCGTCATTCCGTCCTACTTTTAGGTAGCCTCTACACAGTTCCAGAATATTTTCTGAAATGATAAAGAGCCCTATATTTGATGGTCAATTTAGTTATTTTTAGATAACACCCTAATCGCTCTCAACGCCTTCTCTTCTGCTCTACTACAAAACTTCTCCTTATTTATATCGGCATGGGAAACCCCTTGGATCAAACCGAACTTATACTGTTCGATACCGCTGTATATCGAAGAGCTGAAGCGATCCCAATTATCATCATCCATTTTCCTGGAAATTTCTGTCGCCTGAATATTCTGGGTACCAGATACAATAAAAGAGTCATACACGGCCCTCTTAAGAGCCCTGCCCGTTAACGCCATTTCCGCAGATAGGTCTGCCATTCCACACCAGGCCAAAATTGTCGACATTTCAATTTCTTTGCCATGGGTACGGTGGATTTCTTCAATTATGTCTGTTCGGAATTTATCCAGCAGCTCCGAATTACCGGCACTGTAAGATTCTGCAGAAACAAAACTAAGCGCAATAATAGAAAGCCGAAGCAGTGGCTTTTTAACCATTGATAAGCGGTAAAATTTGTTAATAAAAAACCTGATTTTTGTAGGATTCATTTTTGTCTCACATCTAATCTAAGGTAGAGATTATTTAGCAAACGCTGTGCCATCCCACCCTATACTCCAAAAAAAGGCCCCAGAAACTGGGGCCAAACCGCCTTCTAACCTGACGGGAGCGTGAATTAGGATAAGAGACTTTGTATCACGTAAGAGATCGCGACACGGAGGGGAAAATCAGGCTTCCTTAGCAATCACACCCGCTGTCAGTGTTGATACCTTTCCGAACAGCGCACCTAAAATTACTGAGGCCGAAATGATTAGCAGAGGATTTTCAAATTCAGTCGACGTCAGGGTAACCAAGGACATTTTGCCATCAGTCTGCAATAGGTAGGCAAATGTAGCGGCATAGGTAAGAACAGAAGCTGGAACGGCACCAAAGATAGGCAGATTGGACGCAAACACAACGGCGAAGGCGGTCACAGCAACAACAATAGCAGCCCAGACCGGCACACCAAGAGTTTCGGCGAAAGGTAATGCAACGAATCCATAGGCGCCGACCCAGCCAACAAAAACACCGAACAATCCGCAAATAACGGTACTTTTCAATGCTTGATTATCTGCGCCTAAAGCAGCGAAAGCGGCCCAGGCAATAAAGATCGCCCAAATTAAAACAAATCCAGCCAGAGGGCTTAAAGCGATCCAGGTGGCGATAGCGCCAAAAACAGCAATACTAAGTGAGGTAGCAGTAAGAGCATTCATAAATGACATTTCCTTAATTATTTTGATGAAATATTTCAGTGCCATTTTTTAAGGGAGATATACATATATCTTTCGAACCACTAGACACTCATGTTTAACCAGTCGTATTAAGCGGGCCCTTAAATAGCCAAAGTCACTTCAATACTGCAAATTAACTGCCAATCCGAAAATATATTAAAAAACAACTACAAATCAACTGAATACAAGGGATGCAGCAACCACCAAAACAATCAACTTAAATATAATCAAAAGATCTGATTTAATACTGCGACAGGTGTTTAATACGACTGTCGAACAAATGACACAGCGCAAAATTATTTTTAAATATCGAGTATTAGGGAGCCTGCGAATAAGTCCAGTGTGTTCTCTGCGGGCTCTAGAATGGCCAGATGTGCGAAAGACCGTGCAGTGAAATGTCTGGACCTTTTCA
>JBALWH010000078.1:0-10934 GCA_036960175.1 Motiliproteus sp.
ATGTGTTTTGAATCATATAACGAAGGCTAGCATGAATAGCGCTAGCATGGCTTTTATTGGCTTAGACACGCACAAAGAAAACACCGAAGTCGGCTACTCTACTGATAGTAGAGACCAGCCGATCACCCATTTTGGCCGTATTAAAACCACGAAGCAGGGCATAAAAAAACTCGCCCGCCAGTTAATTGCCGTGAGCCACCACCTGCCAATGTATGCGGTGATAGTGGCGAGGCTTACGCCTTGATTGATGTGCAGCAGCCTCGGCCACGTAGCAGACAATCGCGATTATTGCCTGCTCTGTTGACGCACTGATCTCTTTTCCCAGAAAGCAAGTTGATATATGTCAATATTGTTTATCCGAGGCATTCCCTCGGGTACTATGCCTGTGCGAGTTGGATTTTTTGCCTCTGCAAGCGCTTTGCGGCAGAGGCCAATGAAAGGAATAAAAACAAATGAAAAAATTAGTTATCGCTCTGGGGCTGGCTTCATCGTTGAGTGCCAATGCTATTGCCGCACCTCAGACTCCCTCAGCTGAAAATGCCAAAGTTTACATCATCTCACCTGCAGATGGGGAAGCAGTACCTCAAACCTTTGCCGTTAAATTTGGGCTAAGCGGCATGGGGGTTGCGCCTGCTGGGACTGAGAAATCCAATACCGGACATCACCACCTACTCATAGACGGTAATGAGCTTCCTACGTTAGATCAGCCAATGAAAAAGGAAGTAATGCACTTTGGTGGCGGTCAAACTGAAACCTCGCTAACGCTTGCTCCCGGCACGCATACACTTCAACTTGTGCTTGGCGACAAAGCCCACATTCCTCACAACACACCCGTGATCTCAGAGAAAATTACTATTACCGTTAAATAATTACGGTGCCTGCGGCTGGCTAGATAACCAGCCGTAATTCTTCTTACAGATGGGCACACTATTTATCTCTAGAGAAAGCCTGACCAAAAATACCTGGCAACTTAACGCTGAGACGGTTGCATCCAGAGTAATGAGAGGCCGTTTTATGCTCGAAGTTGCTGTCCTGAATGGCATTTTGGCGCAGGTCTTACCCTTACCTTAAGAGGCTTCTAACGGTTTTTGATTGTATAACGCTGAATTCTCTTAGGGGCGAGGGATGTCTGTTAACTGGGCCAGATTAGCCGGCAGCTGGAAATCAGGATGACGGACAATGAAGGCTTCAAGTTCGTCCTGCGCGAAAGGGATATCACCGCTGGCTAGCAATGACTCGATATAGCTGATCCAAGTCTTAGGGCTGGTTCGAAAATCTGCAGATAGTTGTTCTTCAACAGGGACCTCGAGTCGTCCGGAGGCTTGGTTCAGGTTTTCAGTCTCATCGACTTCCTGTGTCTTCATCGGTGTAACGGCAGGCGCGATTAACCCATGCTGTATTTGCCTCTTGGGCGTCTCAGTCATATCGGAACGGCTTGGTGCCGTAGGCGCGGCCTGGTACCGGAGTTGCGCTGTATTTTCTTTACTGGACATTGTGCTTTTGCCCACAACACTCCCCGGAATTGTCGCAGGAGCAGGGGAGTTTGCGTATGCTTTCTTCTTTTCTAGTGGAGCGATACGGTCAGCTGAGAGTGATTCTGTCTCGGTGATAGCCTCGCGTTTATCAGCGGTGTTCTTTCTGGCTTCGTTGATCGCTGATTCGGTAGGCGCATAGGACTCTGGTTGTGATGAATATTCAATCTCCTGCTGGTTGGTTAGATAGAGTGTCGTTGACAGCAATACGGTGGCAGCGACCGAAGCTGGAACACCCCAGCGCCGGATAGGTGAGGCTTTCGCCGATGTTGGTTGGCTACCTACGGATCGCTTGGCGGCGGCCAAAATGGATTGATCGATGGACTCGGAGGTGCCTACAGGGGCCGTTTTGGACTCCGCATAGAGACTTGATAAATCTGATCCGCCCTCAAGGTAGTCGTTCAAATCATCGTCGTTCATATGGCCTCCATCCCATTGCGTATTTTGGTGACGGCATAACGCAATCGGCTCTTTATAGTATCTACGCTCGTTTGTGCTATTTCAGCAATTTCCGGCAACGTAAGTCCTGCTTCTTCCTTTAGTAAAAAGGCCTCCCGTTGTGCACTGGGCAGTGTGCTGACGATCGCTAGGAGCTTTTGTATCTGTCGGCTTTGATCAGCGCCAACATCCGGTTCGACGCTTTCATCCGCAATTGATTGTTCAGGGTCGATTGCGCCGTATGATTCCGGCAATGATCGGTTAAGCTTGCGGTAGTGATCAATGAGGACGTTTCGAACAATGGTCCAGAAGTAAGTCCGGAACGTGGCGGAGGGTGTATAGCGCTGCCGGGCATTAATCAAACGCATAAACGCATCATGCAGCAGCTCTTCAGCCGCTGCCGTACCGATTTGCCGTCTGTAAAAGCGGAGGACTGAGCTTTTGTGGCGGGTGTATAAAACCTCGAAGGCTTCATAACTACCACCCGCATATTCCAGCATCAGTGACTCGTCCGTCGTCAATGCATCCATGGCAGAGCAGAGTACCTGATACGCTTACTCCAGGCTAGAATGACTAATGCGAATCGGTTGGTCCAAATTCTCCGCCATTTCCATCAGTCGGATGAATTCACCTCGATAGCCGTGTGAGTCATCGCCAATGGCACTCTTGGCCAGCTTAACCGAGTCACTGTAGTTCCACTGTGAAATCATCCCCCGAGCTTTTTGAGCTGCGCCAGCGACGGCAGCTGACCAACGAAAGTGCTCACTTGCTTGCCAATAAGAGGGTTGAATACTGTCCATATAAATAGGCTGAGTAATCAAAGTGCTGGTATCACCATCGGGCTGTTTGTAGCGAAGCTTCAGGAATGCGAGTTCTTGGGCCTGTTTGTCGAACGTTGATCGAATGGCTGACGTTTCAGCACTAGGCGCATAGCGTAATTGAGGGGTTAATGCGGCTTTCGAGCCTTTCAACGTCAGCTCATAGAGGGCTGTTACTTCGTGTCCTGCGCCTATTTCCCCCGCGTCCTTTTTATCATCATTGAACTCATGATGTTCAAGGTGACGGGTTTCATATCCCAACAACCGGTACTCAGCAACGACGGCAGGATTAAATTCAATTTGTGACTTCACATCTTTGGCAATGGTCATTAGAGAACCAGACATCTCGTCGACCAGATATTTTTTGGCCTCATGGGCTGAATCAATGTAACCCGCATTGCCGTTACCTATCTCTGCCAGGCTGTTCATCAGTTCATCCCGGATGTTGCCGCGTCCAAATGTCAGAACAGATAATGAAACGCCGGATTGCCGCTCTTTTTCGACCATCTTTTTAAGCGCATCCGTGCTGGTGGTTCCAACATTAAAATCCCCATCAGATAGCAAGATAACGCGAGAAATAGCACCTTCTTCCCTATGACTGCGGGCGGTTTTATAGGCCAACTGAATACCGGCACCGCCTGCTGTCGAACCGCCGGCATGGAGTCGGTCTAAGGCGCTTATGATTGTGTGTTTTTGGTTTCCTGGAGTGGATTCCAGCACCAGCCCGGCTGCACCGGCATAGACCGCAATGGCTACACGATCCTGAGGGCGAAGTTGTTTGGTCAGCATCTTCATAGCTGTTTTGGCTAACGGCAATTTGTTTTGTGAAGACATCGAACCTGAGACATCGATCAGGAAGGTGAGGTTAAGAGGGGGAAGTTCTGTCTTTGAAACCTCGTATCCCTTGAGGCCAACCATCAGGATATGTTTGTCATCGGCCCATGGGCTGGGTGCTGCTTCGGTATAGACGCTAAAAGGTTGTTTGCGGCTATCTGGGCGCGGGTAGTCATAAGAGAAGTAGTTCAACCATTCTTCTGTTCGTACACTCTCTGCTCGGGGTAGACGGCCTTGGTTTAAATCTTGTCGAGCGATAGCATAGGAAGCGGTGTCTACGTCGACCCCGAAGGTACTTAAGGGGTCCACAGCAGTGGATTTAAGCGGGTTGTTTTGAAACTGTGCGTATTGTTCGCGATCTTGGGTTTGTTCAGCGTAATCAAGGCGTGGTGGTGAAGAGGGGGCAGGAGATGTCGTACCCACCATCATGTCGGTACTAACCACTGCCGATGCTTGGCGCTTAACCTCTGCTTGTATGCGCCCTGCTATGGTTTCTTGAACAAGCGGTTTTGATACGTATTCTTCGGTTGGTGTAATAACAGTTTCAGTCTTCCCGAGCGCGTGTCGATACAGAGTGTTTTCTCGTTCTCTACGTTCGTTTGCCTTGTGCTTACTCTGACCGACTTCAGTCTTATCTATGAGGCTCCGAATATCACTAATTTCTTTAGACGTAGTGGGTGATGTCGTGGATAACGCTGCAGGTGATCTAGTGGGTAACGGTGTGGGTTCAACAGTGGTGTGGGCTGTTTTGTCTGATGTGCAGCCAAACAATAATGCTGCGCTGACAGCAATGGCTAGAGGGGTGAGTGTGAATCGTTGAGTTTTCATTTTTGGTGCTCCTGTCGTCTGTTTAAATAGGTAAACGACAGGCGGATGAAAACGGGTCTAAATATTTTTATTTTTTTTTGAACGTATAGTCAAAATACCAGGGTTTTCCCTGCGGGACAGATCCTTCCCGTTCCCTATTGACCCAGGAGTGCAGGCACTTTTGCCAGACTAGATCAGTAGCTTTCAACATTGCTTCCTGAAGATTCCGTTTACCTCCTTATCTTTAAACGAGTCCTCCAATCATAATCGAAGGGTCAGTCAAGAACAGCTTGAACAATCGTTCTAGTTAAGGTATTGTTGTTTCCTTGAACGGACGTTCATGTTTGGGCGATGGCTCATATGCGCATAGAGCTAGCCAATGACGATTTGGCTGATTGGAGGCAAGAAGTGACAAACAAATATATTCCACCAAAGACTTGGAATCATAACGACGAAAACGGTGGTACCTGGGCGAAGGTAAATCGTCCTGTGTCTGGGGCAACTCATGACGCAAACCTTGCAGTAGGCGCTCATCCAATCCAGCTTTACTCGATGGCTACACCTAATGGTCAAAAGGTCACTATTCTTCTTGAAGAGTTGCTGGCTTTAGGCGAATCGGGCGCTGAGTACGATGCGCATTTAATTCAAATAGGTGAGGGCGATCAATTCTCATCTGGGTTTGTAGATGTTAATCCCAATTCAAAGATCCCTGCATTAAATGATCACTCTGGCGAAAAACCAGTTCGAGTTTTCGAGTCCGGTGGGATATTGCTGTATCTGGCAGAGAAGTTTGGCCATTTTTTACCTCAGCAGGCGCCAGAGCGCACAGAAGTGCTCAATTGGCTGTTTTGGCTGCAGGGTTCTGCACCTTATTTAGGAGGTGGATTTGGTCATTTTTATGCCTATGCACCGGAGAAAATGGAATACCCCGTCAATCGTTTTACCATGGAAATAAAGCGTCAGCTGGATCTGCTGGATAAGCAATTGGCAACAACCCAGTACATTGCCGGTGACCACTACAGCATTGCCGATATAGCGATCTGGCCATGGTATGGGAATTTGGTATTAGGAGAGTTATATGACGCAGCTGATTTCCTCGATGTAACCAGTTATCAACACGTTAAACGATGGGCCAATGCCATATTGCAGCGACCTGCAGTGCAGCGTGGTCGAATCGTCAATCGGACCGGGGGCGAACCCTGGGAGGTTCTTCGTGAGCGGCATAAGGCATCTGATATTGACGAGGTGCTTGACCTCAAAAAAGCAACGTTAAAGGCCAGTTAACAGTTTATCTACATTCAATTTTGAACAAGCAGAATTACACCAATTTAAAGGATACCGAGATGTTAAAGTTTTATTTCCATCCCACCCCTAATCCTACAAAGGTAGCGCTGTTTTTGGCAGAAGCTGGATTGGAATATGAGTTAGTACCGATAGATACACTTAAGGGAGAGCAACATACCCCAGAATTCCGACGTATTAATCCAAATGGGAAAGTACCCGCAATAGTTGATAATGGGCAAGTCGTTTTTGATTCCAACGCGATATTGCTTTATTTGGCAGAGAAAACGGGGAAGTTTCTAGGCAACGAAAATGACCGGGGTGAGATCCTTTCTTGGTTGATGTTCATTGCCTCAGGACTAGGACCGTACTCTGGACAAGCTGTGCATTTCCAGCGGGCTGCGCCAGAAAAGATCCCTTATGCGATTAATCGCTACCGACGTGAAGCAGAACGCCATTATCAGATTTTGGATGACCGTTTGGCAGATCGAGAGTTTATTGTCGGCAATAGCTTTTCTATTGTGGATATTGCCGCTTGGGGTTGGATCGATAAAGTGACTCCAGTCTTGGATGCCGATGCTCTGAATAATTACCCAAACCTGAAACGCTGGTTTGCCGCTGTCAACGCACGCCCGGCTGTTGCTCAAGCCCGGGCAGTAGGCAAAGACGTTGGTTTCAAATCAGAAACTGATGAAGAGGCGAGACGCGCACTTTACCCCCAGAACTACGACTAGTAGTAATAGCTCTATAAAAGCAAAGACAGAATGACGCAGCGTCCTCTAGGTTATTCGCCCTGAATTACCCGGTAGGGAAGGTTTTGCATTTTTGGCAATTTCTGTAGAGGTTTTGTCCGCCAGAAGACCGAGCATTACCGCCCATATGGCAAACACATTGTCTCTTAAAAACAATGGGGTAACTTGCGGAGTTGTAGGTACAGGTAGCTTGCATTAGCAATGCCTAAGCACAGGATTATCGTTAACAGCATGCATTAAGCAGGAGGCCAGTGTTAGTGGTCCGGATTGGATCTCAATTTTCACTAACTTGCTGGTGGAGGGCGGATAGGCTTGATCCCAGCTGATCCAGTCTTTTGACAACCCTGACACGTTCTGGAGCCTGCTCTATCATTGGCCGAACCTGTCTAAAGAAAATTTTCAGACCAAGTTTGATCGCTTTGACTGGCGTCATGATTCAGATGGGCTTGTTGCCTGGCAGCAAGGTCAGACCGGGATACCCTTGGTCGATGCCGGGATGCGTGAACTTTGGCAAACCGGATATATGCATAATCGAGTACGGATGGTGGTCGGTTCTTTTCTGGTTAAAAATCTAGGGATTCATTGGCACCAGGGTGAGGCTTGGTTCTGGGATACGTTGGTTGATGCCGACCTGGCAAGCAATAGCGCGAGCTGGCAGTGGGTAGCTGGTTGCGGTGCCGATGCCGCGCCCTATTTTCGAATATTCAATCCGGTCACACAGGGGCAGAAATTTGATCCGCAAGGGCTCTATGTCAAACGCTACTGCCCGGAGCTGGCAAGATTGCCGGTCAAATATATCCACTGTCCATGGCAGGCGTCGGCATCAGTCTTGTCAGAATGCGGTGTCATTCTGGGTACCACTTATCCCACACCGATCGTCGATCTTAAGCACAGCAGGCAGAGAGCACTCGATACTTTTGCCATGCTGGCGCGTTGAAAACCTCGAGGCAGGGTGTGTGATATAAGACACCCTGCCAATGGTCGCAGAGAATGAACGGGCAAAGACGGAAAGGCGCTTAAAGAGGTTCAGGAGGCTCGGGCACACCGGTAAACCCGCAAACCGCAGAACTGTATTGTTTCGCGATAATACGTATTTTGTATTGTTTTATATCCCTCTGAGCTCGCCGCCAAACGGAAAACACTGCACACCGAGAACATCTCGAATTCAAAATACAGCACCTGAGTTCTAGCGCATGCGCAGAGAGTCACTTGGCGGGCTTGAGATCCTAGGCTTATGGGCTGTGTTTCCCCGCGCTTCTTTAAATTGAAACTATTAGCGCATATGAGCGACCAAACTACCAATTAGACTATCCCAGCAGCTTTCAGGCAGGTCGTGGCCCATCCCCTCAATGGCCTGAAACTCAGCACCGGGAATGGCATCAGCGATATCGCGCCCACAGTCGACAGGGATCAACGGATCTTGGTCGCCATGAAGTACCAACGCAGGCACCTGCACCTCGCTTAGTCGTGGTTTGCGATTACCGTCCGTAATCATTGCCGCAAATTGCCGGGCGATTCCCGCCGGATGGTAGCCTCTTTGCCAGGTACTGACAGCGAGTTCCATAATTCGGTCTTCCTCAAAGGGCAGTTTGTCACCGGCCACCGTACGCCAATTATTAACAAAGAACGGCACGAAGGTTTTTTCGTCGAGGTTAAGAGGAGGAGGGGTGAATAGGACTTTCTGAGCCTCTGCTGTTGGTGGTGGTAAACCAGGACGGCCAGTGGATGACATTATTGCTGAGAATGTTCGCAGCCGTTTGGGCCAATTGATTGCCATGAGCTGGGCGATCATGCCTCCCATCGACGCACCCACAACATGGGCTCGGTCTACACCAAGAACATCCAACAAGCCGATTGCATCTATGGCCATATCGTTCAGCGTATATGGCAAGGGCAGCTGTTGACCTCGTAGAATGGCTCCGATGTCTGGCAAGCCAGCTGCATTCATAATGCTGGATTGGCCGCAATCGCGATTGTCAAAACGTACAACCCGGTAACCGCAGGCCGCTAGACGAATGCAGAAACGATCGTGCCAGGTTTGCATCTGTGAGCCCAAACCCATGATGAGCAATACGCAGGGCGCCTGCTCATCACCAAAACTTTGATAGGCTATTTCAATGCCGTTTACAGTAGCCTTTGTTGAGTTGGTATTAAAAGTCGTCAATGGTTAACTCTCGTTGATGTTTTTTTGTATGGGGACAACACGCGTCGGAGGCATGTTGAATGCGTTCAACACGCTATCATTGCCTTTAGATTCGCACCAAAAAAATGAGCCTTGGCATATAAAATAATATTATCTTTATTAATACTTTCAACAAGTAACGATAAATAAATGATAATACACATTACTCTTACCAGAAGACTACAGTTAATAAAATCGCGTTGATCTTTGAATGTTTAAGTATGAGTAGTAGCTGCTTATAGGCGGACAAAGCACGCGCTATGATTGTTGATGATTTTATTCTATATAGGCTTACATATCTGCGCTGCTGAGCGTATGAAATCACATATCTTCCAAATAATTTAAATCGGTGCAGTTCTGTGCACGCCAATCCACGCCACAAACTTTTCCTAACAACTGATTATCGAAATTCTTAGGTACAGAAAAGACCTGGAGCTCAAGGACGTGCTTTATTAAGCGCCAAAGCCCAACCTCGCTACTGATTTTCGTCGTGCCTTAAGCGTCCAACATGCAACAACAAAAGCAGTAACTGCATCGACGTCCTCTAGTAACAATTGCGGTAAAAACTGGATTCAGATGGGGGGATATCGTGGTCGTTTTAGATAGAAGGGAAAGAGCATCAGCAATGTAAGTGGGTATACGCTTTTGTATGTCATTTCACGTTAACGATGAAACAGAGGCATTAGTGTTTTCAAGAGCTTAGGAAGGGGGTTCACTTTGACAAAAAATAATCTGCACATTTAAGGTGAAACTATTCTTGAGGAAGATCCCTAACCTACTGTATTAAATAAATATTATAATAGAAACAGAGACGCATACACAGGTCGGTTTTGCACAAAAAAATAGACGAGCGCTCTGATATCGATCCTTATTCTGCATTTGTGGCCGCAACTCAGATCAACTACTGTGCTGGAGTAATTGAGTAATTGAGTAATTGAGTAATAGAGATTCATTCCAAGTAATAACATCACATGCAGAGCAGTAACGTTTCATCTTAATATCGACAAATTCACTTGCTATGCACTCCACAGCCGTCACTCGGGCCCGTCTTATTGTAAGGTCCTGCGATAGGGGCCCTGCTAATAGGCCCCTGCAGATCTCGTTGGGAATTACCCTTGCTTCTGTCCCATGATAATAGCGACCATATCGTCAAATACCTGCAGGAATTTATCTAGCTCCTCTTGAGTATGTTGAGGGCAGATCAGGAACATGTTAAAGAACGGCATGATAAGCAGTCCGTGATCCCAGAGGTAGGCGTGGGCGAACTCGAACAGGCCACCGAAACCGATTTGAGTGATGCCAGTGAGCGGGTCGTGGCACTTGTCGCTGATAAAGTGGAAGCAAAGGCGGTTGCCCATCATCTCTGATCTGAACGGTGCACCGTATTTTTTGAATACCAACTCCATGCCATCTCTTACGAACGCGGCCTTGGTCAGCAGTGGGTCGAATACCTCCGGAGTCATTACCTCTTGCATAGTGACCCTTAACGCGGTGGTGGACATGGTGTTGCCAGTCAGGGCGTTACCCAGGAAACCCAGGCCTGCGCCGCAGAAGAACCCTGCTTCGTGCTGCCACTTCTCGACATAGTCTGCGATCTCTCGGGTCATTCCAAATACGGCACCGGGGATGCCAGATGAAATAGCCTTACCACAAGACCACATATCGAAATCTGTAATTCCCTGTGCACCCACGGAGCCGTTCCAGGCGTGTCCCAGTGTGTGGGTCTCGTCATAGCAGAGTAGGGTGCCGTACTTGCGGGTTAAATCACGCACACCTTGGTGCCAGTCATCTTCTGGCCAGGCCCAACCGAAGTTGCTCATCACCGGTTCCATGATCACCACCGCGACGCTCTTGTCTTTCAGACACTCTTCTAGCGACTCCAGATCGTTCCAGACGAAAATCTTGGTGCCATGGTCAACCTCACTATGATACAGGGGCATCTCGTGGTAACGGGAGATGACACCAGGCTCGGGCATCATTTTCTGGGTCTCGTCAATGGTGCCGTGGTAGGTGAAGTTGGGGATGGCGATATTGGGACGGCCGGTGATGCAGCGGGCGATGGAGAGCAGGTAACGGTTGGCGTCGGTAGCGGTCAGGGCATGCATCCATACCGGGAGCTGGAAATGCTTCTGCAGTTCCTTAGCAGCAACGGATTGCTCTTCGGTTCCCATCATCGGGTCGATACCGACGTTCATTAATGAATCAGCGGCCGCCTTGATGGCTGGGTTTTCCGGACCATGGCCGAACATGGAAGGGGTGTCGCCGAACTGCAGGTCGATATACTCATTGT